>JBEKRX010000067.1:0-42872 GCA_049518415.1 Verrucomicrobiota bacterium | reverse complement strand
GCCAGGGTCTCCCCGGGCCAGGGTCTGCTATAACTACTCGGCCCAACCATCCATTGCCGAGGCAGGACTTTCACCTGCAAGCATGTCAAAGACCGAAGGCTGCACCGCATCCCGACACTGCCCCCAATTCCACTTCACCCGCGCGTAGCGCGGCATTCTTCCGCCCTGTAGGGGGAATGGCGCTTACATAAGACCGAGCTTGCGTAAGCGCGCCGTTTTCCGGCGGGTGTTTCGTTTGGGGTGATCCCGGAACTGGTGGCGTGGTGCGTCCAGTGGCGGGTATTTGTTTTTCTTGCGCTTGACGGCGCGGGGTTCGCGCCGGCCTGGGCGCTCGGGAACCAAATCGGTCGCCAGCGTCTGCAGTAGTTCGCCCCACAGCTCCTGGCGCTTGCGTTTGGAACGGGCACGGGCCAAAGCGTGCGTAAACTGCCGCACGGCATCCAAAGTACCCTTGAAGCTGACGCGCTCCAAGGACACGCTCTGCTCGGCGGCGGCCTGGGCGGTGGCGGCCAAAACCTTGGGGAATTCACTGAGCGGCAGGCGGGCCTTGGCGCGGCAGGCGGCGCCGTCCTCGGGGGGAGATCTGGGGGCCCTCTTCTAAGCGGAAGAGGGCTTGGAGTTGGCGCACGACCTCGCGGCCCGAGGCGTCGGGATTGAGGGCTTGCCACACCATGTGCACCAGAAGGAGCGCCAGCGGGTGTAGTGGCGGTCGCGGCTGTTTTGGTGCGCGGGGGCCTTGGGAAAGAACTCCCGGGGTACCCAGGGGGAGAAGCAGTTTTCCAGTTGGCAGAGGGTATAGGCGCGGACCTGGCGGCAGGCGTGGGCGGTGCGGGAGCCCAAGCGGGCCAGGCGAAAGCCCCAAGCGGGGAAGCAGGGTGTATCGTGCATAGGGCGGTATATATACCGCTCTATTGACAGATCTGCTAGACTTTTGTTCATGCCAACTTCAAAAAAGACGACCCGGGCCCAGTCCGAGGCCCAATACGCTCGATTGCGCCGCCGCTTAGCCCGCACCGGCTGGATCAGCGAGGGTTATGTCCAAGACCGCGGACCGGGGGCGGGAGGCCCC
The DNA here is from genome assembly GCA_049518415.1 of Verrucomicrobiota bacterium. GTDB lineage: Bacteria > Verrucomicrobiota > Verrucomicrobiia > Limisphaerales > UBA8199 > CAVQND01. The sequence continues at coordinate 41,803 of JBEKRX010000067.1, read as the reverse complement.
TGCTATCAATGGACGCGCAAGGTCAAAGCCAAGACGCTGAGTGTGGCGCTATCGCGGGAGCAGTTTGAATGGTTGCGAACAGCCATTGCCGAATGGCGCCGGGTGCAGGCCACCCTGAAAGAAATGCAGCGTTTGAGCCGCCGCGTCCTGTTTGAAACCGTGCCGCACCCGCCCCGGCGTAAATGCTTGCGCCAGAGGGTTCTAGGCATTAAGTAAGCGCCATTCCCCCGGAGGGGTGCCAGAGAATAATGTTGGAATTACGCCTCGCCTTCGGAACTTGTTTTTGCATGAAGCCTTAGCGGGTCTAAGGCCGGCTTGACCCGGCGGGCTGGGGAGGTAAGATGCGAGGACCGAGTTATGGCAAAGAAAAAGGTCATTAGACCCGCTGGGTCACCCGCCCCGGCGGGACCTTACAACCACGCGGTCCGCGTGGGCGCCCTGCTCTTCTGCGCCGGCCAAATCCCCATCGATCCAGCCACCGGCAACCTGGTGAGTGGCGACATCAAAGTCCAAACCGAACGGGTGTTGGAAAACATCAAAGCGATCCTGGAAGACCAGAGGCTCACTTTTGCCAACGTGGTGAAAAGCAGTGTCTTTCTCACCAACCTCGCCGACTTCGCGGAGATGAACGAAGTCTACGCGAAATACTTCACCGCGGACTTCCCCGCCCGCTCGACGATTGAGGTGGGGGCGCTGCCCAAAGGGGCCGGCATCGAGATCGAAGTAATCGCGCACTACTAATTCCCATGCCCGCGGCAGTTTATGTGCTCATCGGTCTGGTGATCGGGGCGGCCTTCGGCTTTCTCTGGGGCCTGCTGGTGGGCCGCAGCCGCGCGCCCGCCCCGGATGATCGGCTGGCGAACGAATTGCGGCAGCAGGCGGCCCAGCGGGAGAGCGAACTGGCGCGGCTGCGCGAGGAAATGACCGGCGCGCTGCGGGCGCAGGCTGAGGCGCAAGCGCAGTCGCAGGCGGCGGAGAAGCTCGTGGCCGGGGAGAAGCAGTTCCACGAAAACGCCTTGCGCGAAGCGCGGGAGGCCCAGAGCCAGGCCATGGCGGAACTGCGGGCGGCATTCCGGAGCTTGAGCCTGGACGCCCTGCGCGAACTCCAGCCGCAGTTCACCGAGCGGATTGTCGAGACGGTGGGCAAACTGCAGGAAAGCGCCAAAGGCGATCTGGCGCAGCGCCAACAGGCCATCGCCACCCTGGTCGAGCCCCTCAAGCAGCAGTTGGAGACCTACCAGAGACGCTTGCAGCAAGCCGAAAGCGCCCAAGCCAGCACGGTGGGCGAGGTGAAGAAGCAGCTCGAAACCCTCTCGCAATCGAGCCTGACCCTGGCCCAGGAAACACAGCAGTTCCGCGTCGTCCTCAAGTCCAACCAGGCGCGTGGCCGCTGGGGCGAGGAGACCTTGCGCCGGGTCATCGAAGCCGCGGGCATGAGCGCCCACTGCGACTTTACCGAACAGACGCAGGCCGGGGAGGGCAAGCCGGACCTGCTGGTGCGGCTGCCCGGCGAGCGCGTCATCATCGTGGATGCCAAGGTGCCGGACCTGGATTTCCTGAGCGCCCTGGAGTCGGCGGACACCGCCACGCGAGCCCAGTGCCTTGGGGCGCACGCCGCCAAACTGCGCGCCACGATCAAGTCGCTGGCCGACCGGGATTACGCCGGTCAATTGCCAAACGCCTTCGATTATGTCGTGCTCTTCCTGCCGGCGGAATCGCTGTTCAGCGCCGCCCTGGAAGGCGACCGGGATTTGATTGTCTGGGCGGCGAGCAAGCGGATTCTGCTGGCCACGCCGGCCTCGCTCATCGGCTTGCTGCGCGTGGTGAGCCTGACCTGGCAACAACATGACCAGACCGAACACGCCCAGGAGATCGCCGAAGCGGCGCAGGAACTCTATGCCCGGGTGGCCAAGTTTGGCGAACACCTGGACAAGCTCCGCGGCGGGCTCGAACGCGCCAACACCGCCTTCAACGAGGCCGCCGCCAGCTTCCAGAGCCGCGTCCGCCCGGCCGGCGAACGGTTCGTCAAGTTGGGGGGCGGCGCGGCTGGCAAAGACATTCCAGAGCTCCGGCCGCTCGACGCCCCCTTGCGGCTGCCGAGCGACCAGGGCAACGGCCCGTAAGTACGGCTCGGCTATCGCCTATTGCCTATCGGCTATTGAGCTGCCGAGCGGCCAGGGCAACGGCCCGTAAGTACGGGCGGGGGCGCGTGGCAGCGCGCAGGCCTTGAAGGAGCGAAGTGCCTTCCGGGCGCACCCGACACTGCCACCAATTCCACCTCACCCGCGCGCAGCGCGGCATTCTTACGCCCTGTAGGGGCGGAAACATACCAGCCCGGGCAAGGCCCGTCCCGCCTTGGCAGGACCCCGGCGCGCCGGGGCCCTGGGTTAAGTGGAAAAACCGATCACCCCCCTCCCATGCGCTCCGAGCGCATGGGAGGGGGGAAGGGGGGAGGGCTTCCGCCCGCGCTCGGGGGCAGTGTCAGAATGCGCCCGTGCCTTCCCTGCTGCCCATTTTACGCCCTGCACTTGGGGCGAAGGCTTCAGCGCTTGCACTACAACTGCTCGACACACTTGAGCATGGCGTCCTCGTGCCGCTCGATGGACTCGACGAGTTTGAATTGGGTGCGGCAGCGGTCGAGGTTGTGGGCGGGACGATGGATGCGGAAGTAGGTGTCGCCGCTGAGGTAATCGGTAAGGAAACGGAGGCCGATTTCGAGGGTGATGAGTTTGCCGGAAAAGGGGATGAGCAACTTCTCCGGCTTGGTGAGGAACTGGCCGGCGGTGGAAAGGTAGCCTTCGGCCAGTTTCTTGAACATGGAAATCTGCAGCTTGACCTTCGAGAGATCGGGTTCGTCTTCGAGCGTCGGGCTGGTGGTGGTGCGGACCATGTCGCCGAAATCGTAAAGGGCGCAGCCGGGCATGACGGTGTCCAGGTCGATCACGCACACCGCCTTGCCGGTGGCGGTGTCGAGCATGACGTTGTTGAATTTCGTGTCGTTGTGCGTGATGCGCTCGGGGATGCGGCCTTTGTCCATGGCGTCGAGGATTACATCGACCACGTCTTCGTGCTTCAAAGCGAAGGCGATTTCGGGCTTGGCCTCCCTGGCCCGGTTGAAGTGGTCCTTGGAGACGGCCTCCTGCAAGGCGGCAAAGCGTTTGCGCGTGTGGTGGAAATCCGGGATGGTCTCGAAGAGCCGCTCGCCCGGCACATCCACCAGGTGAAGCTGAAACTCGCCGAAGGCGCGGCCCGCCTCGAAGGCCTGCTGGGCGGTCTGCACGGCTTCGAAGGTCTGCGCCCCTTCCACAAACACAAACGTGCGCCAATACTCGCCGTCGCCACTCTGAAAATGTGAGTGGCCCTCCCGGGTCGGGATGAGGATCAGGGAGCGGCGGGTGATGTCCTGGGCATTCTGGGCCTCGAGCTTCTTGCGGATATGCACGGTGACCCGCATGAGGTTCTGCATGAGCGCCGGGGGGTTCTTAAAGACGTGCTTGTTGATCTTCTGGTGAATGTAGCGGACCCGTGTGCCGCCCTGGTCGTAGGTGGCGGAATAGGTCTCGTTGATATGGCCGATCTTGAAGGTCTCGGCGTGGAGGATTTCGCCGTAGATCTGGAACTGTTTCGAGATGCGCTGCAATTCTTTTTCCTGGTAGGCCATAAGAGCTATGTCGGTTGTCTATCCGGGAGCAAGCATGACTTGACGTTTGCCGAAAGGCAATCCTGATTGCAGGCAAACAAACCGGCGCCCATCAATCGGCCTGGGTGAGCCGCGCAGGCGTCGGCGCCTGCGAGTCCACGGGGCCGCTCGCCCCCTGTTCCCGCTGGCGCATCCCGGCACTGCCACCAATTCCACTTCAACCGCGCGCAGCGCGGCATTCTTCCGCCCTGTAGAGGCCGAAACATACCAGCCCGCGCAAGGCCCCCCGGGGGCGCGACGCCAAAGGCGTCACTCATACCAGCCCAGGGCAAGGCCCGTCCCGCCGTGGCGGGACGGGCCGCCGCCCTGGGTCAAGTGGAAAAACCGATCACCCCCCTCCCATCCCGCCTTGGCGGGATGGGAGGGGGGAAGGGGGGAGGGCTTCCGCCCGCGCTCGGGGGCAGTGTCAGGATGCGCCCCCTGTTCCTCCCGGCGGCCAGACGCCGCCTGAGCCCGCAGCCGAGACGGCTGCGCGACACGCCTCAAGGCTTCAAGGCCAAGTCATCGGGTTTGACGCCCGGCTTAAACTTGCCATAGCCAAACCAGCCGGGTTCGTATGCGCCGACATAATCCACATTGGCTTTGGCCGGGAGGTGGTCTTCCAGGCCGAGGCTCCAATAGCAGGCATTGACGAGCAAGCGGCGCAGGCCTTCGCTTTGGAGGTCCACCGCGGCGCCCATGGTGGTGGTGAGGATCTTCGAGGTCTTGCCGGACTCGCCGGTGTAATCGCGCAACCAGACGAGCGGCATCAGCGGGTCGTTTTTCGGGCCATCCACGGGCGGGTCGCTGGGCTTCATGCCGGCGAGCACCTGGCCGCGGACCAGCACTTTGGCGTCGGCAGGCAGATGGGCCACGGCATAGACATCAGTCGGGCACCAGATGTCGGTTACGCCGCGCAAGATGGGATGGTCCTTGAAGGCCTGGTTGATGAGGCCGCGGGTGCTTTCGACGCCGTGCTTGCCGTGGTGGTCCACCCAGGTCTCGCCGAGCACCTGCTGGCCGAACCCGCCGGGCCAGTCGCGGCTGCGCCAATCGAACTTGGCGTAAGGACTTTGCTTGTCGCGGTTGTACTGGAAGGCGTGCGTGCTGGTGCGCAAGGCGATGATTGGCTTGCCGGCGTTGAGGTAATCCACGAAGTGTTTCATCTGGGCGTCGGGCAACTCGCGGAAACGCAGGGCCATGAAACACAAGTCGGCGGAGTCGAGCGCGTCCAGGCCGGGGATATTGTCGAGGATGGTGGGTTCGATGGCGCCGGTGGCGGGGTTGATGGCGAAGAGCACGGTGCATTTGAAGCCATGCCGCTCGGCGAGGAGCTTCGCCATCATGGGTAGCGCCTCCTCGGAGCGGTACTCTTCGTCGCCAGAGAGGAAGACGATGTGCTTGCCGTGGCCGGGGCCGCTTTTGCCTTCATAGACAACGGAGTCGGCCGCCGCCACAGTGGCGGCCGGGGCAAACTGCAACAGCCCAACCAGCGCGAAAAGACAAACCATGTTTTTCATAGCGATGCCGTGTTTGGGTAATTGATAGTCCTTGAGGGCGGGCGCGCAAAGGCGAAAAGGGCGGGCGTTGGGTTTTATTCTCCGGCGCGGAACTGGGTCCAGGGCTGGGCGGGGCGGTCCGTGAGGATGTCTTTCATCCAGTCAAATTGGGGATGAGCGGCCAGGAATTTGCGGGCGCGGAAGGGGGTGCCGCAAGCCGAGCCCCAGCGGGCGGCAAAGGACATTTGGCCGGCCATGGCGGCGTCGAGCACCTTGGCGTCAACCGTTCCCGCGCAAGCATAGGGCACGCCGAGCCAGGACTTTTCCGGCTCGGGATCGAGGTCGAAATGTCCGCAGAGGGTGCGGGCGCTGGGCCAGCGCTTGCCCCGGAAAGTGTCGAAATGATCGGCTTCGAAGCGTTTGGCCACGGCGAGGTCGATTTTGCCGGGGCGGCCATCGAGCAACTGTTTCCAACGCAGGCGCCGGGCGACCGAGGAAGCCCGGATGTCAGTCTCATCCACGGTGGTTTCAAAGCGCAGGAGCTTGAGGTCTTCGGCCACGTTGGAGCCGGCGAAGAAACCGTCGCGCTTCCTGGCCAAGCGGACATGCTTGAGGCCGAGTTCCAGCCGGGCGATTTCCTTCGAGTGCAGATCGCCCAGGAGCCAGGCGTTGGCGTAGCCGCCGTTGTTGCCCTGGCTCATGAGGTCGCACCATTGGTCGATGGAGTTGGCTTCCTGGGTCGCGTGCCGCATGCGGACGAACTCCGGCACGCCGTTGGTGTCGAACCCCTCGAAGCCTCCGATCGTCGTTTCGGAGCCAACCAAGCCGGCGTCGGTGACGAAGAAATCGGTGCCGCTGTGAATCCAGCCCGGGCAGGTCTGCCAGAGAATGCGATGCCCGTGGGAGGGCAGGATGTCCTCAACGACCCTGGGGAGAACATCCTCATAACCCTGCATGGTATTGTGGCCCAGGACGACATTGCCATCGGCGGTCAGGCTGCCGGTGGCAATAAAGGAGCTGCACGACTGCCGTGGTGGCGGCGGCAGGGCCGCGGGGGACTCGTTGATGCGCTTGAATTCAGCGGGCCACCAGTAGCCGCTCAGCTCGATGATGCCGTTGTAGGCAATCAACTCCTCCCGCGAGGCCGGAGAGCCGGCGGCGCGCAAGCCTTGGGCCATGCCGTCCAGCTCGGCCAGGTTCTCCGGGTCGAGCTTCGGCAGGAACATGGCGGCGGCCCGGCGCACCAGCCACGGCCATTCCATGGCGCTGCGGTGTTCCCAGACCACCCGGCTCGTGCGCAGGGCGTCGTTGATTTCCCTGGCCAGCAGGTAGCCCCGCTCGAACCCGCGTTGGCGGGGCCCGCCCTGGACGTGCAGGTAAATCCAGCCGGCGCGCTCGGCCCGGCGCGCCTGGCTCAGCCAGGATTGCTCTTCGCCCGTCAGCGAGGACGCCGCCCCGCCCCAGGCGGAAGCGGCCTGGGAGCACAACCACGCCGCGAGAACCAGGAATCGAAGCGAATTCATGCGTGTAGAGTAGCGGCTGGCCAGCGCCTCGACAAGCCCGCTCCGCGTCCTTGAATCGGCCCAGGCCCCACTGCTGCTCAAGTATGATTTCTCATTTCTTGTTCCCCCGAAATGGCTTATCCCTGCATCTAGCTACTTTATCCCCAATGTCGGAAGCGAGGTACTCGACAAATCGCATAGCGTTAATCCGTTTTCAGGACTGCCTTTCTGCACATAAGATAACCGTTAGAGTCTTTGGTCGCAACATTTGGAGGGGCCTGATTCTTCGGCGCGGAGCGCCGCATTTAACGCGGCGGGGGAAGGCCCACGTTGCTCTTCCCACTCAGGAATTGACGCTTCGCTCTTGGTTGCGGCTCCGCCGCGTTAAGGCACTGGACGGGATACACTGGGAGTTCCAAACAAACCACACTATGCCTTTCACTCGAACGCTGGTAACGAAAAAGGCAGGCATCGACGTTGGCTGTGATTGCTATATGGTAGGGGTTCCACTCTCTATTCGTCTGGCAGACACCCCACAGATCGATCCATCACCACCCCTGCTCCGCAAACGAGCTAGTTGGAAGTAGCCACATGCCGGTACGAAAAAGAACCAGTTGGAAATCCCCAGGCGGTTTCTTCGCTTATGGGGTCAACTGCCTTGCGCCTTCCCAGCATCCTGGTACCTGCCCTCCGCCAGCTCGAACCCTGCGGGCAGGCAGGTCTTTGGCGGAAGAATCAAACCCGACCAATGGAACTTTCTCCGCCCCGGATGTTTTCGGTTTCTACTGCCCTGGCGCCATCCCCGGCGCCCCGGCTCACCCTGGCGGATTGTTGCGGGCAATTGCGTCGCTGATCCTGGCAAGCTCTTTCTCGATACGTGCCTTTTCCTCGATCAACTCCGGGAGAACGTCCTTTATGATCCGCTCCGCATATTCGAGCCGTTCCAGCGCCGTCATGTCCTCCAAAGCCTCTTGAGGAGCAGCACGTGGAAGAATATCTTCCTTCGTCGCCGGTGCCGTCGCTTCCTCAATTGATCCTCCCGTTTGAACCGCTTCCGAGATTGACGGAGCCGCCGGGGCATCTGCCCCGGAACTTCCAATTTCAATTGTCACCGTTCCGCCTTGGACCGTTCGTGATATTGATGTTCCTTGTTCTCGCGTCGCTTCTTTCTTTGGTGCCATATCGCTGTGCCTTTCGTTTTTTGGATTGCTGAACTGCCGACTTTGAACCGATACCAGTGCCGATACCAGTGCAAGTCCAATATTGTCAATACCTTTTTGCAACTATTATCGCGGCATGAAAAACATTGCGCTCCCGGAAGGCGAATTAACCGATCACTTCCCTTCCTTCTGAGCGAGACCCTCTTGCCGGGGAGTTTTGCCCTTATCGCTTGCCAGCCTCCAAACCCTCGAATGCCACGGCCCCCAATCGAATTTCAAATGCTCCTCACATGCGATCATTCGCCACAAACTGCAACGTCAAAGCCCAGCCTCAAAAACCCCGGAAGCCCGAATTTCTGCCTGTTCGGAACAAGATTTCCGATACAGTTTTCCTCCGCCGGGTTTTGGAAACCGGCCCGGCGCCTTCTTGAACCGGCCTCAGCCCGCTGCCGCTGGGGGCGTGCTTTTTCATTTCCTGCTTCCCCGAACCGCCCTATCTTTGCGCCCATCAGCACGTGGGCGGGCTGGGCGGATTGGCTCTGCGCGCGGGCCAACCCTCCGCCGATCCGCCCGCGCCGCCCAGCGGCAAGCAGCTATGAAATGCTTCGTTACCGGAGCCTCGGGTTTTGTGGGCGCCAACCTGGTCCACGAACTGGTCGCCCGCGGCCATCGCGTCAAGGCCCTGCTCCGGCCCGGCAGCGATTGCCGCGGCCTGCGCGGCGCCGAATTCGAGCCGGTCGAAGGCGACTTGGCCGACCCGGCCCGGCTGCGGGCGGCCATGCGCGGTTGCGAGTGGTGTTTCCACGTGGCCGCCAGCTATCATCTGTGGCTGCGCGATTACCGGCCCATGTACGCCGCCAACGTCGCCGGCACCCGCAACGTCATCGAAGCCGCCGCCGGCGCCGGCTGCGCCCCCATCGTCTATACCAGCACCGTCGGCTGCGTCGGTTTGCCCAAGCCCGGCCGCGCGGAGGTCATTCCCTCCAATGAGGCGACGCCGGTCTCGGCGGCGCAGATGCGCAACCACTACAAGCTCTCGAAATGGCAGGGCGAACAGGCCGCCCTCGCGCTGGCCCGGCAGGGCTTGCCCGTCATCATCGTCAACCCCAGCACGCCGGTTGGCCCGCGCGACGGGAAGCCCACCCCCACCGGGAAAGTGATTGTGGATTTCCTCAACCGTCAGATGCCGGCTTACCTGGAAACCGGCCTGAACTTTGTGCATGTGCGCGATGTCGCGGCCGGCCATATCCTGGCCGCCGAGAAAGGGCGCCTCGGCGAACGCTACATCCTGGGCCATGCCCAAGGCAATTGGACGATGAGAGAGGCCTTCGCGGTCTTGGAAGAGATTAGTGGCGTGCCCGCGCCCAAATACCGCATCCCTTATTTCGTCGCCCTGGTGGCGGCGCACGTGAGCGAGACCATTTCAGGCCTCACGGGCAGACCGCCCAGAGCGCCCCTGGCGGGCGTGCGCATGGCCAGATACAAGATGTTCTTCGACCCGGCCAAAGCCATCCTCGAACTCGGCCTGCCGCAGACCTCGCCCAAACAAGCCCTGGCCGAGGCGGTCGAGTGGTTTCGCCAGCACGGCTATGTGAAATAATGGGGCAGGCCTCTCGCCTGCCATCAGGGCGTCTTGCGCGAAGTAGTGGGGCAGGCGTCCCGCCTGCCATGAGGGCGTCTCGCCCTCGAAACCGAGGCGGGCGAGAGGCCTGCCGGCCAGTTCTTGAAGGGGGCGCTCAAACTGGGCGGGCGGCCTCCCGGAGGTTTTCCAGCCGGCAGCCAAGTTGCTTGCTCTTGAGCCAGAGTTGCTCGTAGAAATGCTCATCGGGATTTGGAAAGTCCTTGCCTTCCGGCTGCGCTCGTGAAAGATTCCTGCACTTTATGGCACACGTGAAGCTGCACATTCCGGGACCGGTTGAGGTGAGTGAAAAGACATTTCGGGCGTTTTGCTCGCCGATGATAGGGCATCGCGGCCAGGGGTTCAAAGACCTCTACGCCAAGATTCAGCCGCAACTTCAGCAACTGCTTTACACCCGGCAACTGGTCTATATCAGCACCTCTTCGGCCTGGGGGGTGATGGAAGGGGCCATTCGCAACCTGGTGGGCAAGAAGGTGCTCAATTGCATGTGCGGCGCCTTCTCGGACAAATGGTATGACGTGTCGAAACGCTGCGGCAAAGCGGCCGAGGCGCTGCAGGTCCCCTGGGGGTCGCCCATCCGGGCCGCGGCCATCGAGCAGAAGCTGGCCACGGGCCAATTCGACGCGCTGACGGTCATTCACAACGAGACTTCCACGGGCGTGATGAGCCCCGTCGCCGAAATCGCCGCCCTCAAACCAAAATACCCGGAGGTGATGTTCATCGTGGATTCGGTGAGTTCGATGACGGCGGTGCCGCTCAAGTTCGACGAGTTGGGCATTGATGTGCTGCTGGCTGGCACGCAAAAGGCGTTCGCCCTGCCGCCGGGCACGGCCGTTTTCGTTTGCTCGCCCGCCGCCCTGAGCAAAGCCGCCACGAGCAAAGACCGGGGCTATTACTTTGACTTTGTCGAGTTCCAGAAGAACGCCGAGCAGAGCATGACCCCGAGCACGCCGAGCATCGGCCACGTCTATGCCCTGGCGTCCAAGCTCGAGGACATCTTTGGGGAGGGCCTGGAAGCCCGCTATGCGCGGCATCGCCGGACCAACCAGATGAGCCGCGATTGGGCGGCCAAACACGGCTTCACGCTGTTCCCGGAACCGGGCTTCGAATCCTTGACGCTCACCTGCATCAACAACGGCGCCAGGGCCGGCGACCGCGTGGTGGACGTGCCGAAACTCCAAAAGCTGGTGAGGGAGCAGGGCTTCCTTATCGATGGCGGCTACGGGAAGATCAAGGGGACCACCTTCCGCATCTCGAACATGGGGGACGAGACCGAGGCGACGATGGGGCAGCTCTTCACGGCGATGGATGGTGCGATGAAGCAGTTGTGAGGGGACGCGGGGCGGGCGGCGGGGGCGTCGAGGGCTGGGGCGCCCCAGCGCGGCTCGTCTTTACGTTTTACCCTTTACACCTCACGCGTCGAGCCTACTTCCTGCCCCCGTACCAATCCCTCAGGCGCACCTCGATACCGGCGTCGGCGCCGACCAGGCGCTTGAATTGCTCGAGGTCGGAGCCGCGATAGTGGCAGGGATAAACGATCTTGGGCTTGAAGGCGCGGACGGCGCGGGCGGCCTGCTCGACGCTCATGGTGTAGGGGAGGTTCATGCAGAGAAAGGCCACATCGATAGCTTTCAAGGCGAGCATTTCGGGGATGTCCTCCGTATCGCCGCTGAGATAGACCCGCTTGCCGCCCAGGGTGAGGAGATAGCCGTTGCCGCGGCCCTTGGGATGGTATTGGAGGCGGTCGGGCGTCAAATTGTAGGCTGGAACAGCTTCGATGCGGATGCCGAAGAGTTCCTGGGTCTGGGAGTTGGCCAGGACGGTCGTGCGCGCGCGCAGGTCGGCCGGCAATTGGTCGGCGACCGCCGGGGGCGCCACCAGGCAGGTGCCCGGGCGCGCAATCGCGGTGAGGGTTGGCTGGTTGAAGTGATCTGCGTGAATGTCCGTAATCAGAATCAGGTCCGGGGCGGGCAAGCCCTCAAAGGCCTTGGCGCCGCCAACCGGGTCGTTGTAAATGGTCTTGCCGTTCCATTGCAGGACCAGAGTGGCATGATTGATCGGGTGAATCTTCAACTCGCCGTCCTGGGTGGGAACAACGTCGGGGGCGGCAGGTCTGCCCTGGGCGGCCATTGCCGGGACCACCAGGCACGGAGCCAGGCTAAGCAAGAGAGACTTCGCGTGGCGGAACAGGAACTGTGCGTTGAATGAGGGTCTTCTTGTTTTCATAGAGCAAAAGGAGGCGGAGTTAAAGTGCGGGTTAGTTTTGTTGTTGGTTTGATGGAGATTGGCGGGGCGGGGGTTTGAGAGGGGTGGGGGAAGGAGTGGTCGGGCTGAGGAGGAGGTTGCGCGCGGCCTGGAAGAGCTTGAGGGCTTTGGGGTTGGCGCGGAAGGCCGAGGCCAGGGCGTGGAGGCCGGCCTCTTGCCTTGAGGCGAGCAATTGGTCGAGTTTTTTTCGCTCGAGTTCGAGTTTCTGGCGGGCCAAGTCGAGGTGCTGTGAGGTAAGCCAGAGCTTGGCGTCCTGGCGCTGAAAGGCGATGGCGGTAAAGAAGCGATGGCCGGCGGCGCGGAGCTGGTCCGGGGTGCAATGCGGGCTGCCAGAGAGGGAATGTTGGAGTGACCATTGGAGGGTTTGGTCGTTGAAGAGCAACTGTTGGCGGAGGCGATGGCCGGAGAGCCAACGGGACAAGGCGGGCATGGAGAGGGTGAGGGGTGGGAGGGCGCCGCCCCGGAGCGGGCTGCCGGTTTTGAGCCATTGGAGGGTTTCAAGGAGGGTATGCTGGGCGGCGTATTGGGCGACTGCGGCTTGCTGAGCGGGGGAGAGCCGATTCAAGGTGATGTCAGATCGAGGTTTTCTGGCCATGAGTCAATGGGGTAACTGGCGGTTAAGTGGAAATAAGTGGAAATATGTGAAAAAGCGGCTGCCGCGCGCGTTGGAACGGGCAGGAAGTGGTTCCTGGCCGAGCGCGAACCGAAAGGGCACTGACAGTACGGCATTCACCGGGTGATAGTTTTGGCACATTTTGGGTGGGAAGCCAAATGCTCCATTGGCTGTATTGGCTGTATTGGCTGATTTTTCCGAATTTTGACAGGATTGACAGGATTAACAGGACTAAAGGGATTTTTTTGCGAGGGAGCGTTTCGATAGAAAGGGCCACCGCCCGGTGCGCCACGACCAGGCAAGATAGAGCAGGACACCCGCCGCGAGGGTGGCGAGGCCCCAGAGGAGCGTGTTGCGGTCCGTGGTGGCGAGCAGGAAAATCCAGCCCGCCAGGGCGAGCAGGGCCGGGAGCGGATAGAGCCAGATGCGGAAAGGGCGTTCGAGGTGGGGCGAAGTGCGGCGCAGCCAGATGAGGGCGCCAACCTGGCCGATGAACTGCACCAGGATGCGCATGGTCAACAGGGCGTTGATGACCGTCAGGAGCGGGAGGAGGCTGCAGACAATGGCCAGACCGCCGATCAAGAGCAATGAAACGTGGGGGAAATCCTTCCGGGGATGCACGCGTCCAAAGAGGCTGAAGAAGTTGCCATCGCGCGCCGCCGCAAACGGAATCCGCGAATAACCCAGGACCAACCCGAAGACGCTGGCAAAGGCGGTCCAGAGCACCATGACGGTGAAGACCTTGGCCACCCCGGGGCCGTAAAGCCTCTCGATAAACCACGAGACCACCGGCGGCGGCGGGTCGGCCAGGGGCGTGCCTGGGGGAGGGACAAATTCCCGCCAGGGGATGAGGCCGATGATGGCCAGGTTCATGAGCAGGTAAATGACGGCGACTGCCAGGAGGCTGATGAGGATGGAACGCGGAATGATGCGGCCGGGGTCTTTCACCTCGTCGCCGATGTAGCAGATGTCATAGTAGCCGAGATAATCATACATGGCCACGCGGGCGGCCGTGCCCAGGCCCAGGAAGAAGCCCAGGGAGAGGCTGAAGGCCTGGGGCGGGAAATCGAAGGCGAGCTTCGGGTTGAAATGGAACGGGCCGCTCGCGACCACCAGGCCGACGGTGAGCAGGGACCCAACCCACAACCCGACCGTGAGCCGGCCCACCGCGGCGCTCCGGCGGTAGAGCAGCGCCACAATCAACAGGCCCAAGCCCGCGATGAGCAGCCGCCCCTGGCTTTGGGTCATCGCCGGCCAGAGGTAGCGGGCGTACTGGGCAAAGCCGATGTAGCCCGAGGCGATCTCGAGCGGGCCGCTGAGCAGGAACTGCCAGACGAACAGAAAGGCCATCGCCCGCCCCAGCCCCTGAGGACCGAAGCCGTCGCGGAGGTAAACATAAGAGCCGCCAGAGCCGGGCATCGCGGCGCCCAATTCGCTCCAGACCAAGCCGTCGGCGCTGGCGATGGCCAAGCCGGCGAGCCAGCCCAGGAGCGCCTGGGGCCCGCCCATGGCGGCCATCAACGGGGCAATGGTGATGAACGGGCCGATGCCGATCATCGTGGACATGTTCAAAGCCGTGGCCTGAAGCAGGCCGAACCGCCGGTGCAACCCACCTTCAGCCGCACGCGTCGGGGTCTGTGCCTGGGAGTCGGATTTCACATTTCCAATTTCCAATTCCCAATTTCCCCCCCAGCCGGCCAGTTTCCACCAGGCGCCCGTTGTCCAAGGGGGATCGGGGATTGGCAATTGGGAATTGGGAATCGCATTCCGTTCTGGGAAAGCAATTGGCAATTGTGTTTGCTGTCCTACTTCAGGGATTGCTTGTCCGGGGTGTTTGCGTTTTTCCTGGCGACGTGGTTCAGGCCGCGGACGATTTGGGAGGCCTCTTCACGGCTGGCATCGGGGGTGAAGACCAGCACGCCATCGGAGACGCGGGCGGAGATGACGGGGGCGCCGAGCCAGCGGGCTTGGTTGGACTTGGGGTCGAGCGGGCTGTGGAACTGGCTGAAGATGGCATAGCGCTTGCCGCGGTTGGCGACAGTATATTGTTCGAAGAGCCAGGAGCCCCGCCGGTCAAGGCGGATGCGCATGGCAAAGCCGCCCACGGCCTCAATGACCCTCGCCTCGGATACGTTGGCTTCAGTCAGGAAAGGCTCGGTCTCGACGTTGACCATAAACGGTTTGTCGCGGTAGATCGGCACCGGTCGATTGCGGCCGGTGCCGTCCGGGTTGACTTCGAGGAAGAGGCGGAGAGTGCTCAGCGCCTTATTGGACTTGCTTTCGGCACTCCGGCAGGCGCAGATCAGTGTCAACGGCAAGGCCAAGAGCCAATAGACATTGAATCGATTCCAGGAAATCATCATAGTGCGCTAAACAATCGCAAAAGATCGGCCAAGTAAAGACGGATATGAGCAGGCAATACAACAAAGTTGAGAAGCGAAAGCGGCGGCAGCGCCAGATCAAACGCAAGAAACAGGCCGGCAAGGTCAAAGTGAAGGGCAAAGCGCCAGCCCAAGCCCCAGCCCCAGGCTCAGGACCAGAGCTGGCCCAGCCTGCGGTCCCAGCGCCGGCTCCACCCTCAGCCTCAACTCCAGCCCCAGAGCTGGCCCAGCCTGCGGCCCCAGCGCCGGCCTTGGCCCCGGAGCCGGTGGCGGCTCCAGCGCCGGTCCAGCCTGAGGCCGTAGCGCCAGCCTTGGCCCCGGAGCCGGTGGCGGCTCCAGCGCCGGTCCAGCCTGAGGCCGTAGCGCCAGGCTTGGCCCCGGAGCCGGCGGCAGCTCCAGCGCTGGCCGAGCCTGCGGCCCCAGCGCCAGGCTTGGCCCCGGAGCCGGCGGCAGCTCCAGCGCCGGCCGAGCCTGCGGCCGCAACACCAGCCTTGGCCCCGGAGCCGGCGGCAGCTCCAGCGCCGGCCGAGCCTGCGGCCGCAGCGCCAGCCTTGGCCCCGGAGCCGGCGGCAGCTCCAGCGCCGGGTCCGGCCCCGGCTTCGGCCCCGGCGCCAGCGGGCACGGACTGACACGGACGAACACGGACGGACACGGAAGGCAGGATGGCTGGGCCGGGGCGTGGCCCCAGCAGGAGCCGCGACTAATTCAATAAGGCAGGGGGAAGCGGGCGGTAAGTTCGCGCACGCGCTGGCGGACTTTGGCGATGGTCTCGAGGTTATTGAGGTCGAGCAAGACCTCGGAAATCATGTCGGCAATGGCGGCCATTTCGGGTTCTTTCATGCCGCGGGTGGTGACGGCCGGGGTGCCCAGGCGGATGCCGCTGGCCTGGAAAGGGGAGCGGGTTTCAAAGGGGATGGTGTTTTTATTGACGGTGATGGCGGCTTGATCGAGGGCGGTCTGGCATTCCTTGCCGGTGAGGCCGCGGGCGCCGACATCGACAAGCAAGAGGTGATTATCGGTGCCGCCGCTGACGAGGCGGAAGCCGTTGCGGCGGAGGCCCTCGGCCAAGGCGCGGGCATTGCGCAGGATTTGCTCCTGGTAGGTTTTGAAGGAGGGCAGGAGGGCCTCCTGGAAGCAGACGGCCTTGGCGGCGATGACGTGCATCAAGGGGCCGCCCTGGATGCCGGGGAAGGTCTGGGCATCGATTTCCTTGGCGAACTTTTCCTTGCAGAGGACCAGGCCGCCGCGCGGGCCGCGCAGGGTCTTGTGGGTGGTGGAGGTGACGAAATCGGCGTGGGGGAAGGGGCTGGGGTGGAGGCCGGTGACGACCAGGCCGGCGACGTGGGCGATGTCGGCGAGGAGGAAGGCGCCGACCTCGCGGGCGATGTGGCCCAGGCGCTCGAAATCAATGAGGCGCGGGTAGGCGCTGGCGCCGACGGTGATCATCTTGGGCAGGTGGGCGCGGGCCAACTGGGCGAGTTGCTCGCAGTCCATGCGCTCGTCTTCCTTGCGGACGCCGTAGTGGACGATCTGGAAGAACTTGCCGGAGAAGTTGGCCTTGTGGCCGTGGGTAAGATGGCCGCCGTGGGAGAGGTCCATGGTGAGCATTTTGTCGCCGGGCTTGAGCATGGCGAAATAGACGGCCATGTTGGCGCCGCTGCCCGAATGGGGCTGGACATTGGCGTGTTCGGCGCCAAAGAGCTTCCTGGCGCGGTCGATGGCGAGTTGCTCGACGAGATCGACGTATTCGCAGCCGCCGTACCAGCGTTTCCTGGGGTAGCCCTCGGCGTATTTATTGGTGAGGACAGAGCCTTGGGCTTCCATGACGGCGGGGCTGGCGAAGTTCTCGCTGGCAATCAGTTCGATGTTTTCCTGCTGGCGCCGGCGCTCGTGTTCGATGGCCTGTGCCACCTCAGGGTCAACGGCGCGGAGGCGCAGGTCGGTGGGGATGATTTGGATTTCCATTTTGCTGACGCGGCGCTCAGGGCGTCCGCCTTCACAGGGGGTATTGAGGAACGTGTCGAGGATTTTGCGGGCGTGGTCGGGCGGGGTGGTCCTGGCGGGCAGGCAGAGGACGTTGGCATGGTTGTGCTGGCGGGCCAGGGCGGCGGTCTCTTCGTCGGCGGCCAGGGCGGCGCGAATGCCCGGGATTTTGTTTGCGGTGATGCTCATGCCGATGCCGGTCAAGGAAACCAGCACCCCAAAGTCGGCCTTGTGCAGGGCCACGGCTTGCGCCACCGCCTGGGCGTAATCCGAGTAATCGGCCGGGTCTGGCGAAGGGACTCCGTAATCGGTCACGCTGAGGCCGCGCTTCTCGAGGTGGAGCTTGAGGATTTCCTTGAGTTCGTAGCCGGCGTGGTCGGACGCAATGGCGACGGTGGCGGTCCTGGCGCCCGGCAGGGCGCCCGGCGTTTCGGCCGGCTCGATGAACCGGAGCAGGGAGGCAATGCCTTGCTCGATTTGGTCACGGCAGTTGAGATAGACGTCGTAGGAGCCGCCGATAGGATCGCTGATATCCTTCTCAAAGAGCTCGAGCGTTTCATCGAACTCGCGGAGCAAGAAGGTCTTCTCCGCCGCCTGGGGGTAGAGCAGGGTGACGGTATCGATATGGCTATGGGTCATGGCGAAGATATAGTCGGCCTCCTGGACGAGATCGGGGCTGAGGCCGCGGCTGCGGAGGCCGGAGATATCGATGCCCAATTCGTGGATTGCCTGCACCGCGTAAGGGCTTGGGGGCTGCCCTTCCAGGGCGCCCAACCCAGCGGAAGTCACCCGGTAATCGCCCCGTCCCCGGGTCGCCTGGCGGAACAGGCCCTCGGCCATGGGACTGCGGCAAACGTTGCCGGTGCACACAAAGAGGATGGTCTTCATCGCTGCATCAGGCGCCTCAAACTTGGGTGCCCGCCGGCTAATCGTCAAGGCGGAAAATCAGGAGCGGGCCTGGCGGACAAGCGCCAGACCCTTGAGCAAATCAAGGGCGCGGGCCAGGACCGGGTCGCGGACGAGGGGCTTTTCCGGCTGGTGGTTCCGCGGGGGCGGGGGCTCGGCGTCTGGGGTCAGACCTTCCCGGCGCTCCCGTACCAGTTGGGCCTCGTTGTAGCGCGGCCGGGGCGGGGAGTTGGTGCCGTTGAACTGGTTGGTCAGGCCCAGCGCGGCGGCCAGATGGTTGGTCGGCGGCATCCCCTTGTATGCATCGGCATAGTAGGCGCGCTCGTCCAGCGGATTAACCTCGACCGCGAGGTCGGGTTTGACGCCACCGGACATAGGCGAACCGTCGCCCAGTTGAATTGGCCCCGTGGCGATGCGCAGGCGGTCGCCGTTCTTTAAGGGATATTCCTGTGCTACCATGGCTTGCCCGGCGGTCTGGCTGCCCAGGATGAGCCCGACAGCGGTTTCACGCACCACGGCCGCCAGGGCCTCGGCGGCCCTGGCGGTGTGCCGATTTACCAGGGCGGCGACGGGCGCGGTGAGGGCATCATTCTTGGGTTTGGATTGGGCCATGCCGGCGCCCCAGTTCAAGAGCGGACGTTCCTTTTTCAGGAACAAGTCCGCGGTGGCGGCCGCGGCGGCATAATCGCTGCCGTCGGCGTAGCGCAGGTCCAGGACCAGGCCTTTGAGTTGGTTGGTGCCGGCCAGTTGTTGGCAGGCGCTGCGCACGGCCTCGGCCAGGCCCGGGCCGACGCGCTCGACGCGCACGTAAGCGAGGGCATCATCGAAAAGACTGGACTTGCTGACCAGCGGTGGGCCGGCCCCGGTTTCCGGGCCGTCGCTGGGGCTGGTCAGGAGCGAGACCTTTGGGGCCAGGGCGGAAACCAGGCCCTGGACGGCGGCGCGGTTCAAGTCGGCCTCGCTTGCGCCCGCCAGGTGCGCGCGAATGGCGTCATACACTTCGCTGAAATCCGGTGTCTGGCCGCCCGCCGCCGCCCGGAGCAGCGCCGGACCCGCCAGCAACACCAGCAGCCCCGTCAAAAATGAATGCATCCCTAATCGCAACATGTCCTGCTAAGTTGCGCGATCAGGCGGCGAAAGTAAAGTGTCGGATTTACAGGCTTTTCTCGAAGTGCACCCATGTCAGTTCGCGCTTTTTTGAGGTTCAACGGTTCTGTTCCACCGCCTGGCGAATGGTTTGCTTGAAGGTCTCAGTGCCCTGGCCAAAGGCGGCGGCAATCGGCAGGACACCGGTTTTGGGGATGCGGCGTTTGAATTTCCTGAGGTTCTCGGCAGCGGCCGGTTCGTCCATTTTGTTGGCCACGACCAGGCGCGGCTTGCGGACCAGGGCGGGGTCGTAAAGCGCCAGTTCGGTGAGCAGGTGCTGGTAATCCTCCCAGGGCGCGCGGCCGTCGGCGCCGGCCATGTCGAGCAGCAGGACCAGGAGAGGGCAGCGCTGGACATGGCGCAGGAAGGCATGGCCGAGGCCCACGTTGCGATGCGCTCCTTCGATCAGGCCCGGCACGTCGCAGACCGTCAGCCGATGAAAATCAGGATACTCCACGATGCCGATCTGCGGGTGCAGGGTCGTGAAGGGATAGGGCGCAATCCTGGGGCGCGCGCGCGAAATGGCCGTCAGCAGGGTGGATTTGCCGGCGTTGGGATAGCCCACGAGGCCGACCTGGGCGATGATGCGCAGTTCGAAGAGGAACTCACCCTCTTGACCCGGCTCGCCCGGTTGGGCGAAGCGGGGCGCCTGGCGGGAGGCCGTGGCGAAGTTGCGATTGCCCAACCCGCCCCGTCCGCCGCCACACAGGACAAACCGTTGCCCGTGCTCCGTGAGGTCGGCCACCAACTCCCCGCTCCGGGCGGCGGGCAGCGCCGGGCGAGTCTGCGGCGGCCCGGCGGCACTGAAATGGGCGAGCGCCGTTTCCGGGTCCAGTTTCCACACGAGCGTGCCGCAAGGGACCTTCAGGGTGAGGTCTTGGCCGGCATGGCCATCCATCCCTTTGCCCAGGCCCATGCGGCCGTCCTGAGCGAGCAGGCGGGGCTGATAGTACTGCGCGATCAGGTTATTCAGGTCGTGGTCCGCCTCCAGGACCACGTCGCCCCCACGCCCGCCGTTGCCGCCGCTGGGGCCGCCTTTGGGCCGGAACTTTTCCCGCTGAAAGGCCACGCAACCTTTGCCGCCGTGGCCGGCACGGGCATAGACTTTGACCTCGTCGATAAACATGGGCACCGGACGGATTGGAGTGATGGAGCGGCTGGGGAATGGAGTGTCGGGGTGCTGGGAAATGCAGGCGGAGGGCCGTCTCAACATCCCAATCCTCCAGCACTCCGGCAGGCCATTCCGCGCTTCACTGCACCACTCGACTTCTTCCGACGAAAACGGCGAGGCCGATGGCCCCGCCGCCGGACAATGGCCTGTCCGGCTAAGTGCCGGCCAGAGCGGGTTGAGCCACGATGTTCACGCGGTGGCGGTCTTTGTCGAAAGCCACCTTGCCGTCCGCCAGGGCGAAGAGCGTCCAGTCGCGGCCGGTGCCGACATTGTGGCCGGCGATGAATTTGGTGCCGCGCTGCCGGACGAGGATGGAGCCGGCGGTGACGAACTGGCCGCCGAAGCGCTTGACGCCCAGGCGCTTGCTGGCGCTGTCGCGGCCGTTACGGACGCTGCCTTGACCTTTCTTGTGTGCCATAAGAGCTGAATTTACTTGCCTTGCCCCGGAGCCAGGGAGGCCACGTGGCCGGCCCTGGAGCGCGGGGGCTAAAGTCATTGAATCTTGATTTCTTTGATTTTGACCACCGTCAGTTCCTGACGGTGCCCGATGGTTTTATGATAGCCTTTGCGGCGTTTCATCTTGAAGGCGATTTTCTTGTCGCCGCGGATGTGCTCGAGGACGTCGGCCAGAACGGTGGCGCTGGCCACCGTGGGCGAACCGACTGAGAGGTGGCCGTCGTTATTGACCAGCAGGACACGGTCAAAAGTCACCGGTTGGCCGGCCTCGACGGCCAGGCGCTCCACTTGCAGGGTATCGCCGGCGGTCACGCGATACTGCTTGCTGCCCGTTTCCATTACTGCGTACATAAAGTTTCCAGCCAAAGGGACAGTAATAGAACCGAAATCCGGCGAGGCTGTCAAGGCCTCATTTTTTGTTTTTTGGTCTTTTTCCGGCTTGCTTTTCCGTCGTTAACCTGAGATGATGCTGTACAGCCAGTTGCCGGTTCAGCGTGAGACCGCGCGAGGGGTCTTTGGTCAGGAGCAGGATGAAGTTGCAAGACTATGAAACGACAGAGCCTGAATCCAAGCTGCAAGGCAGCCGCGTCGAGCGGCCGGGGAGCTTTTACCTTGATCGAGTTGCTGGTGGTGATTGCCATCATTGCGATTCTGGCGGCGATGCTCTTGCCGGCCTTGAGCAAAGCCAGGCTCAAGGCCCAGAGCGCCCAGTGCGTGAGCAACCTGCACCAACTCAGCATCGCCTGGGTCATGTACGCCGGCGACTACCGGGAGGTGCTCGTGCCCAATTGGCTTGGGGATCCGCGGGCCTGGATCAACGGCCTCCTGGGCAGCGTGCATGACCTCCCGGGCGCGACCAATGTGAACGAGATCAAGGCCGGCCTGCTCTTCCCCTACAACCCGAACATAGGCGTGTACCAGTGCCCGACGGCCACAGGCGGGCCGATTCTACCGCCCGCGCCCTCGTACATGAAGACGGTGAGACTGGCGCGCAACTATTCCCTCGAGGGCCGGATGGGCGGCGCCACTGCCACCGATGCCTCAAAATACGGCGTGGGCGACACCACGTGGGTCCTGGGTGCCGATTACCCGCAATACAGGAAAATCACCGACATCATCCGCCCCTGTCCCGCGGAAGCGTTGACCTTCATCGATGAGAGCATCGAAACGCTCGATGACGGCTATTTTGCGGTGAACGGCGGCCCTAATGAACCAGGCAATTGGCAGAATTCACCCACGGTCCGGCACGGGCAGTCCTGTGTCCTGGGTTTCGCCGATGGTCACGCGGAGCGGTGGCGCTGGCGGACCCTGAATCACGACCAGTATCTGGACACGTCGTGGGCGGGCCCGCCGAACACGCACCTCGACTTCCAGCGGCTTCAGTTCGTGGTCTTCCGCACCCCGAACCAACCCTGAGCCAGGGCGGAGCGCGGCGGCCGCGTCCGCGCGGGGCAAGGGAAAGCCAAGGGGCGGGTCCCGATTGCCGCGGAACGCGCCGGCGGATCAGAGCGGGTGGCCCGTGAGCCGCTGGTAAGCTTCCAAATACTTTGCCTGGGTCTTGGCGACCACGTCCGGCGGCAAGGCCGGGGCGGGCGGGGTCTTGTTCCAGTCCAACGTTTCGAGGTAATCGCGCACGAATTGCTTGTCAAAACTGGGCTGGCTTTTGCCCGGCTGATACTGGTCGGCCGGCCAGAACCGGGAGGAATCGGGGGTCAGGAGTTCGTCAATCAGGATGAGTTCGCCCTGGCGGAGGCCGAACTCGAATTTAGTATCGGCGATGATGATGCCGCGTTGGCGGGCAAAGTCCCGGGCGAACTGATAGAGCCTGAGGCTGGCCGCCCGCGCGCGCTCCGCCAGGTCCGCCCCCACCAGGCGCGCCGACCGCTCGAAGGAGATGTTGTCGTCATGCCCGGTCTCGGCCTTGGTCGCGGGGGTGAAGATGGGCTCGGGCAGTTCGGAGGATTCCTTCAAGCCCGGGGGTAGTTTGAGGCCGCAGACGGTTTGGCGGGCGCGGTATTCCTTCCAGCCGGAGCCGGCGAGGTAGCCGCGCACGACGCATTCGATGGCCAGGGGCGCGGCTTTGCTGACGAGCATGCTGCGGCCCGCCAGTTGGGCGGCAAAGGGCCGGAGGTCCTCCGGCAAGGGGGTGTCGCCGCGCCAAACGAGGTGGTTGGGTTGGAAGGCGGCGGTCTGGGCGAACCAGAAGTACGAGATTTGGGTCAGCACTTCGCCCTTGCGCGGAATGCCGTTGGGCATGATGCAGTCGAAGGCCGAAATCCGGTCGGTCGCCACCAAGAGCAGGCGGTCGCCGAGATCGAAGATTTCCCGGACTTTACCGCTTTTGAGCTTCTTGATGCCGGGCAAATCCAATTGCAGCAAGGTCTCGTTTCCCATGGCGCGAATTATGGCGCAACTGCCGCCGGGAGCAAGGCCGAAAAGGCGAGAAAGTTTCCTACTCCACAACCTTGGTGCCGGTGGGCTTGAACCACGATTCGTTGCGGGTCCCATTGGTCTCCTTGGCGAATTCGCTCAACTTGGTGTTGAACTGCTCCAACTTTTCCGCCTGAATCGCAGATTGCTGTTCGATCTTTTCGAGCCGGTGGGCCAAGGCCTCCAAGCTGGCCTGGAGGTCCGGCGTCCCGGCCAAGGCGGCGTGTGCCCGGGCATCACTCAGGTGCTGGGCGAGCTCTTGCTGGAAGGCCTCTCTGAAGGCCTGCAAATCGTCGAATAAGGGAGAGGCGTGCCGGCAATCCTCCATGATGCGCTGCATCCAGCTTTCCAAGGCGGCCAGGCATTCCGGAAAACCTTTCCGCTCATACTGAATGGCCTCGCCCAACTCCTTGCCAGGACATTCCATCGTAACATAGCGCGGCTCGGTCCGGTTGCCTGCGGCCTTCCAGAACTTGAACAAATTGTCGTGGTCGGGCAAATAGCACAGAATCTTGAACGAATAGTCGTGGTTGGCCAAATAGCAAACCTGAACCAGCGCCGCCGGGTCTTTCAGGTCATCAAAATCCACCGTGAAATTGTGGCGCAGGAACGGCGATTTCTCGAGCGTCTCGACGATCGCCCGCCGGTCCGTGCTTCGCAAGGGGCTTGATTTGTGCTTAGTCATAAGAGTCTCCACAGTCTTGGCGCAGCGCCAGCCCCCGAGGCCCCGGCCCCGCCCGATCCCATGCGGGAGCAAACCGGCCGGCCGCTTCGCGGGCCGCGCCACAGGCAGCATCAGGCGGTCGGCCAAAGCGGCGCGCCCGCAGACCCGGGTGCGCTCCGCCCCGCCAAAACCATCCCGCCCGCTCCCGTTGCCAGGAGCGACTCGCAATCCGCCTGTGCATAACGCCAGTGTCGCCCTAATCAACCTTCCTGCAAGCTAAAATTTCCGTCAGCGGAGGCTTGACGTTTTCCGTGACAAGGGCACCTTAGGGGGTTCGAGGCAAACGGGTGGGTGAGGCGGCCGCCCGCAGTGACGGGACGCCGGGCGGCGGGCGTTCAAAGCTGGGGCTGGATGGGGCCGGTTTGCCGAAGTTTCTATGCAGCACATACGCAACATCGCGATTATCGCCCACATCGATCACGGCAAGACGACGTTGGTGGACTGCCTGCTCAAGCAATCGGGCACGTTCCGCGCCAACCAGGCCATCGCCACCGAAGAGCGGATCATGGATTCCCTGGACCTGGAACGCGAAAAGGGCATCACCATCAAGGCGAAGAACGCCGCCTTCCAGTACAAGAACTACCACGTCAACATCGTGGACACCCCGGGCCATGCCGATTTCGGCGGGGAGGTCGAGCGGATCATGAACATGATCGATGGCGTGCTGCTGGTGGTGGACGCCGCCGACGGTCCCCAGGCCCAAACCCGCTTCGTTCTGCGCAAGGCGCTGGAGGCCGGGGCCAAGCCGATCGTCGTCATCAACAAGATCGACCGCGAAAACGCCAATCCAACCAAGGTCCTGGACGAGGTCTGGGACCTGTTCGTTTCCCTCCACGCCACGGACGAGCAGTTGGATTTCCCGGTGGTCTATGCCAGCGCCAAGGACGGCTGCGCCAAGAGAGAGTTGAGCGACGCCAGCCGCACCATGGAACCGCTCTTCGAGGCGATCATCGAACATATCCCCCCGCCGCGCGCCCATGCCGGGGAAGGTTTCAAGCTCCTGGCGGCCAACCTCGATTACTCGGATTACCTGGGGCGCATTGCCTTTGGCAAAATCTACAGCGGCCGGGTCAGGACGGGCGACACTTGCGTGTGCCTCCACGGCGATGGCCGCCGGACCACCGCCAAGATCACCGCCATTTTCCATTTCGAGGGCCTCAAACGCATCGAAATCCCCCAAGCCCATGCCGGCGACGTGGTGGGCTTGACCGGGTTCGAAGAGGTGTTTATCGGCGAAACCATTACCGATGCCGAAGACCGCCTCCCGCTGCCCTTCGTGCCGATTGACCCGCCCACCATCCAGATGGAATTCGCCGTCAATGACGGGCCCCTGGCGGGCCTGGACGGCCAGCTCGTCACCGCCCGCCATATCTGGGAACGGCTCGTCAAAGAAGTCCGCACCAACGTCGCCTTGCGCATCGAACAGACCGACGCGCCGAACCTCTTCCGCGTCAGCGGGCGCGGCGAGATGCAAATCGCCATCCTGGTCGAGCAGATGCGCCGGGAAGGCTACGAAGTCCTGGTCTCCCGCCCCGAGGTGATTTATCGCAAGGACAAGGACGGCAAGCTCCTGGAACCGATCGAACGGCTGTTCCTGGAAATCCCCAAGGACACGATGGGCGTCATAATGGAGAACCTGGCCGGCCGCAAAGCCGAGATCAGCAGCCTCAATCACCACGGCGACCAGGTCAGCCTGGAGGCCTTGATCCCGATGCGCGGCCTGATCGGCTTCGAGACCGACCTCCTGAACCAGACTCGCGGCCTGGGCGTCCTGAGCCACTTGTTCCACGAATACGGCCCCCACCGCGGTGAAATCGTCGCCCACAAGAACGGTTCCCTGGTCAGCATGGAGGCCGGCGACGCCACCGCCTACGCCTTGAACATGATCCAGGAGCGCGGGCGGCTCCTGATCGAGCCGGGCGACAAAATCTACAAAGGCATGATCGTCGGCGAAAACGCCCGCGAAAACGATATCCCGGTCAATCCCTGCAAGGCCAAACACCTCACGAACATGCGCTCGGTGGGCGACGGCAAAGGCATCCAGTTGGAGCCGGCCCTCAAGCTGTCCCTCGAACGCGCCCTCGAGTACATCGGCCAGGACGAGTTCCTGGAAGCCACGCCGAAAAACCTGCGCCTGCGCAAGAAAATCCTGGATGAAACCAAGCGCAAACGGGCGGCCCAGAGGCGGGCCGTCAAAGTCGTGGCCGCGTAGAACGTGCTTAGCGAGGCTGCGCCTCAGACCACCTGTGGAATCCCGATTCGGAATCGGGATTCCGAATCGGGATTCATTGGGTATTGAGTATTGAGTATTGCTTATTGGTCATTGAGTCGGCAGTCCGAAAGCTCATGCAGCGTCATCCGCGGGCATTCTTCAATAACCAACGACCGTTTTTCGATGCTCAATTTTCAATTCACCTAAAAGAAGCGCTGGCTCAGCGCACTCCTGCAATCGCAGCGAAACTTGAGCTGATTACGGCGAGTTCTGCCGGTCAAGCCCTTAGGGCGCGGACTCCGGCACCGAGCCCGCCGGGAGCAGAAACAAGCGGTATTGAACGGTGACCTGCTGCCGGGCGGGCACCCAGCGGCAGCCGGGCACGCCGAACAAAGCCCCGCGCTCGAGCATGGCGCGGCGCGATTCGGGAAACGGCGACACGCCGAATTCCAGGCCGCGCGTGAGCGTGGCGCCGTTCCACGGCCCGGAGGCGCGGGAGTAGTTCTCTTCCCAAATGCCGAGCCAGGGAAAGTCCTTCTGCTTCCAGACGTAGCCGAAAGCCAGGCGGTGGGTGGGACTCCAGGCGGCAAACCAGGCGTCTTCGCGGGCCGGGTCCATCAGGTGTGTGGAGAAGGCCCCGGAGGCCGGCCGGTTGGTGAACAGGCGCAGGTCCTCGCGGCTGCCGTCCAGGCAGGGAACCAGGGGCCAGTCGAATTGCGCGCCGGTCCGCATGTAGCCCTTGCCCCCGGCGAAGTCCTGCTCGATGACTTTGGATTTGGTGGCACTGGCGCGGAACTGGGTGCGGCCTTTTTCCAGGAACGGCGGCCCGAGCGTGACGTGCTCGGTCCAGGCGATCGGACGGT
Organism: Verrucomicrobiota bacterium; assembly: GCA_049518415.1. Taxonomy (GTDB): domain Bacteria; phylum Verrucomicrobiota; class Verrucomicrobiia; order Limisphaerales; family UBA8199; genus CAVQND01. The sequence goes on along the minus strand of JBEKRX010000067.1, from coordinate 15,174 downwards.
CGAACGGAGAAAGATTCTCGACCGTTTCCGTGATCGTGGCCACCCGCGCCGCGGCGAGCAGATGGATGCGGCGGACGAACCGGAGCCGGGCGGCCTCGAGGGTGGCGCTCTGAATGAGGGTATCGCCCTCGACGGCGAGGTCGTAAGCCGCGACCGGGGCTTCGCCATGGACGGTCATCCCGGCGGCGGCTTCGGCCGCCGAGGGGCCGCCAAAGGTGTCCAGGCAGAGGTTGTGGCCGAGGATGCCCGCCAACAGCTTGCTTTCCGAATCGCCGCCGTACTGCGGGTGTTTGGCGGGGTCGTACTGGGAGGGCTCCATGGTTGGCCAGGGCGGCGCCCAGAGCGGGTTGAGCCCGGTTGCCTGGTCGATGACGGCGGCAATGTGGCCGCCTTCGACGGTCACAATAATCGCCAGCTTGCCGTTATCCAGGGCGCGCGCGCGCCGCCCGCGATATTGGATTTCACTCATAAGCCAAAATGTTTGAAGGTTGCTCGTTTCGTGTGTGATCGAACGTCCGCAGTATCGTGCCGCCGGAGCCTGCAAGCGAGCCAATTCCGGGCGCGAATTGGGGCTTGGCCCCAGGCCGCGGGCGGCGCAGTCTGTAGCTTCAGTTACATGCGTGACATGAGTTGCAGGCGTTACAAGGGTCACAAAGGCCGCAGGAGTTACATGGGGACGAGGGCGTGCCCGGGCGAACTTGGAGACTGGCGGGTGATTTCAAGCGCCGTGGCGCCCGGGCGCCGGGGGTGCGCCTCGGGGGAGCGGGTCAAGGTCTGGCTGGCGGTCTGCCTTTTGTTTTGCCTCGGGCGCTGGGCGCTGGGCGGCCAGGAATCGTGGGCGGCGGCGCTGAGCCAAATGCCGCTCGGCACGAATGTGACGCAACTGGACCGGCTGAATTGCGTGCCACTCCTGCTGGGCGCCTTCGGCTCCAACCAGGTGGTCAAGGCCCTTGTCTTCATGCCCGGGGCCACGGATGAATTCTACATGTTTCGCCGGGCCAAAGCGAGGCTCACGCAGGCCGCCCCCACGCTCCTGGACGCGGTGAGCGCGCTCACCAACCAGACCCTGATCCGCGCCACGTTTCAAGCGCCGTTCCTGCTGCTGCACTCGGATGAGGACCCGCTGGACCTCGAAATCCAAATCGAGCACCAACCCACAGTTGACAAACTCAAGGCCACCCCGTTCCGGTCGCGCGTGCTGTATTTCGACCAGGATTGGGAGTCCATCCAGCCGATCCTGAAAAAGACGCTCAAGCTCGATGTCCGCCCCTGGCGCTATTCGGAGGACTCCTGGCACTTTTACCGCCACAGCCTTGCGGCCTGGAACCTGACATGCTGGGAGGCCCTGCAAGCCGTCGCCTTCGCCGGCAAGACCGGTTTCAGCGTGCGCCGCCCAATCAACCTCCTGGTGCCCCAGCGGCAGGTGGTCTTTTTTGGCGATGTGCGTTTCCGGGCCAAGCCCACCTTGACCGAATGGCCCAAGTGAGGTCCCGGCGGCGGCGGCGCTGCCGGAGCCGGGGAATCGGGATTGCCAGCCGGCAACGGGGGGCCCTTTCGGCCTTGAGCCGGGGGATTTCGGATTTGAGAGCGAGGCCGTATCGGGATACTTTCAACCGGGACCGGATGCTGCTTGCGGGCATCGATTGCGCTTGTGTCACTGGCCCCTGGCCACACGGGGGCGATTTTGAGGCGGCGGAGTTGACGCGCTCCAAGAGCACAATTCGTGACTGTGCGGAGTGTAAACGGCCCGGCCTTTGCAGTATGCCTGAAAACCAAACGGACACGTTGCGGGCGCCGGCGGAACCGGTCTCTTTTCCGCCGGGCCTGCACAACGCGTACCTTTTTTCCACGTTCAATGCCTTCTCCTACCAGGTGGTGCTGAACAGCCCCATGGTGCTCTACGCCAAAACGCTGGGCGCCAGCGCCACCGTGCTGGGGATCATCGCCGGCATGATGCCGCTGCTGGTGATTTTTCAAATCCCGGCCGCCAGTTACATCCCGCGCCTGGGCTTTAGACGCTTCGTCTATGCCGGCTGGGGCACGCGCGTCATGTTCATCTTCGGGATGGCCCTGGTGCCGCTGAGTGGGGGTTTCCTGGAGGCCAAGACCCTGCTGGCGCTCATGCTTATGCTCCTGTTCTGCTTCAATCTGTCGCGCGGCATCTCCAGTTGCGCCTGGCTGCCCTGGATTACCGCCCTGGTCCCCGCCCGGCTCCGGGGCAAGTACCTGGCCCGCGATGCCGCCGTTCAGAACCTCGCCAGCTTCGTCACGTTCCTCATCGCCGCCGCCTGCCTGGCCGGCCCCTCCCGGCCCTGGCAATTCGCTATCCTCTTCGGCTTCAGCGCCACCATGGGGGCCGTCAGCCTGAGCTTTCTCAAACGTATTCCCGACGTCGCAATGCCCGAGGAAGTCCGCACTTCCCAAGGCCCGGTCCCCTGGCTGGCAATGGTGGTTCACCCACCGTTCCGCAAGCTGCTCGTCACCCTGGTCGGCTACTCCGTCGCCTACGGCGGCATGACGGCCTTCACGGTGGCCTTTCTGAAAACCGAGGCGGGCCTGTCCGAATGCAAAATCCTGCTGGTCACCTCGGTGGCGTTCCTGGGCGGGCTGTGCAGCCTGTGGTTGCTGGGCTCGCGCCTGGACCGGCTGGGCAGCAAACCGGTGCTGGCCTTCTGCTTCTCCGCCTGGGTGGCGGTGCTGGCCGGCTGGATGACCCTTTCCGGCCGCCTCTTGCCGGTGAGACTGTCGCTGGTGCTGGTGCTGCAAGGGCTGATGGGCCTGCTGGCTGCGCTGGTGCAAATGTCCAACACCCGCCTCGCCATGGCGGTCATCCCCGTCCTGGGACGCAACCACTTCTTCGCGCTCTACTCAGTCATCGGCAACGTCACCCTGGGCCTGGCGCCCATCGGTTGGGGATTGCTCATCGACGCCGTCGGCGCTCACGCCCCAACCTGGCTGGGCCTGGTCTGGGGCCGTTACACGGTCTTCTTTGCCGCCACCTCCCTGGCCTTCCTCCTCACCCTGGGCTTCGCGCGGCGCCTGGAGGAGCCCGAGGCGGCCAGCATGGAGGAACTCCTGCGCGAAATCCTCATCCAGTCCCCCCAACGCTTCTGGCTCCGGTTCTGGCCCCGCGGCGGAACCTAAGGGCTCATTTGACCACCTCCACCGGCATCCCCACCCAGACGAGCTTGGCCAGGTATTCGGCGTTCCAGTTTGCCAACCGGAAGCAGCCGTGGGATTCGGTCCGGCCGACTTGCTCCGGGCTGGGCGTGCCGTGGATGCCGTAGCCGGGCTTGTCCAGGCCGATCCAGACGACGCCGACCGGATTGTTCGGCCCGGGCGGCAGCACCAGCTTGGTATTCAATTGCCGGGCTTCAGCAGACTCGGCGAAGAGCTCCGGGTCGAACGTGTAGTTGGGACTCGGCGCGATGACGGCGACGTGCAAGGCGCCGACGGGCCGTTTCTCGACCTGCCGCGCAATACTGCAGGGGAAATGCGCCACCAGCCGCGAGTTGGCGTCGAAGGCCTCGAGGACTTTCTCCGCCAGGCGGATGGTCACGGAGGCCGCCTTGCCGGGGGCCTCGAGACCGGCCGCAGCCGGCAGTTGCACGACCGTGCCGGCCGGGACGTTGGCCCAGTTGAGGTCCGGGTTGAGCCGCCGAATCAGGTTCGGATGCGCATGGCCTTTCTCGGCGACCAATTCGAGGAGCGTCTCGTAGTCCAGCGCGCTCTGCTGCGACTTGCCGAGCCAGGTTGAGCTTAAGGGCTGCAACCGGGCCAAATCCCCGGCGGTGACGGTGTAAGTCGTGCAAGCCGGGGCGGTCAGCAGTAGTGGCCTCCTGGTAGCCAGGTCCAACTCCCCCGTCGCCGGCAAGCGCTCCCGCTCTTGAAATGCACGCAACGCCACCCGAGTCTGCGGACCGAGCCGGCCATCGAGCGAGCCGGCGGAAATCCCTTGCCGGTCCAAAGCCAGTTGCGCTTCGAATACATCCTGGACCGGGCGTGGAAATCCTTCGGGCTGGCCCGGTTGGACCTCGGTCTCCAGGGGCAGGGGAACCGCCCCAGGCCCAGCGGAGTTGGTTGGCCGCTTCAAACCCGCCTTCAGGGCCGCATACTCCGCCATAATCCCCGCCCATCGATTACTGGGCGCCGGCCTCCCGCCGGCCAGCTCCGGCCCGCTGACCGCAGCCTCCCGAGCCTGACCCGCAGCCGGCGGACTCGGCCCTGGAGCTTGCGGGCTCTGGCCCGCGGACGGCGGAGGGCGGACGGCGGACTCTTGACTTTGGACTTTAGCCTCCCCTCCCGGCTCCTGACTCCTGGCTCCTGACTTCAGAGCCGCCTGCCACCAAATCCAGCCAAGCAAGCCGAGCGCCGCGACCGCGAGAATCCAATAAAGAACTCTCGTCGGCCCTTGGCTCGAATTGGGCAACCGGAATTTCCTACGGCGGCGCACGGCTACAGGCTAACCGGCCAGACGCAATCGCTCTACTGAAAATGATCTTTGGCGGGGCGAGGGCCGAGGGTCGAGCGGCGAGTGACCAAAGCGCCCTCTAGGCCCGCCCGCAGGATAACTCGGTCAACTTATTTGGCTTATTCAAGTCATTTAAGGCTTCAACGCCTCAACGCCATGTAACCAGGCAGCTATGCCACTATGCCGCTCCTCTGGTTGGCCTGCCGGCCACAAACTCCTGGCGGATCACCGCCTGGCCAATGATTAGCGCCGCCTCCCAGTGGGGCACAAGATCGGTATTGAGGATCAGGTGATAGAGCAGCGGATCATCGATGTCCTTATGGAAGTACTTCTTGAGGTAACGCTGGCGCCCGCGATCCTCCCGGCGCACGAATTCGCGCGCCTGCTTGGGGCTCAGGCGCTCCAGTTGCTGGATATACGCGACCCGCCTTTCAAAGGACCCCACCAGCCGCACGTGAAACATATAATCCAGCTTGCTGGTGATAATGTTCGCGCCCCGGCCGATCAGGATGACGTTGCCCAACTCGGCCAGGTGCAGGACCGTGTCGGCCGTGTTGCGCACCAGCGTCCAGGAGGGCGGGTGCAGGCCGAAGAGTTCGTGCATCGTGTCGGCGATTTCTGAGATGCGGTCCTCCGGCATGAACTGCGCCAGGCGCTTGGGCAGGTGATGGTCCTCGAGCACCTTCTCGACCAGGTTCCGATCAAACACCGTCCAGGGACACGCCTCATTGGGCGCGTGCGCTTGCAGGTAGGCGGCCAGTTTCTCCGCCACGACGTGCCCGCCGGAGCCGGTCTGACGGGAAATGGTCACCGCCCGCCGCTGGACGTCGTCCTGGGCCAACGGCGGCTTGCCCGCCGGCCGCAACTGGCAACTGATGAACGTCAGGCACCGATCCAAACCAACTTGTGTCTTCATACAAGTCCTTTCGTTCCGGCATTCTGAGGCCGAGTCTAATCCCACCTGGTCGCCCCGCAAAGCCCAATCGGATGGCCACAAGCCGATTTCGGCCTGCCTAATATTCTGTATTGGGGCCGCTGGCCGCCGCGGCTCCTTGCGGCCAAGACCGGCTCTGCTTGGACAAGGTTAATTCCAACGAGCGTTCAAGATGACACTAAGGCCCAAAGGACAAGCGAATTAGCGCCATCTTGAACGCGAATTGGAATAAATCCAACCGGAGGCACGGCCCAGGCGGAGAGGAGGCGTGAGCGTGAAAATGACGCAAAATGCGTGAAATTCGCGCATGGCCAAGAGAGCAGACCGTCAGAATCAGGTGAATTCATGCGTTAGGCTCCCTGGCACTTAAGATGCTGTCAGGGAATTGTGCAATACGAGTTGTTGTTGGGTTGCACACAAGCTACGGTTCGCCGAGACGAAGCTCTGGTAAAGCGCGGCTGAGCCATTGCGGGGGAGTTGGGGGCACTGTTCGGTGTCGAGTTGGCAAGGGCCGGCTCGCGCTGAGCAGTGCCCCGTTCTCCGGCCGAGGCGGTATTGACGAAACCCGCATTTTTTCTTCCCCTCTTACCGCAAGGCAGTAGTGCGCTGAGCCAGGCTCGGCCTGCGCCTTGCTTTTCTTCGCGGGCGGCGTCCCTCGGGCGGCAGATGAACGTGCGCTGGCAAGGCACCGACCGGGCGACAACGGGGTTTGGGAAACTGACCAGGCTCCCGCTGCACAGGGGAATTGCGCGCCCGTTTGCCTTTGCCCCCCGGCGCTGCGCGACCGCGCCAGCCCATCCCCGAACCGCCAGGGGCGCGTTCCACCTGCCTGCCGACAGGCAGGCCGCGTCTCTCAATTTGGGCCGGTCCGTTCCGACCCTCGACCCTCAACGCTCGCTCCTCGACTTTCAACTTTCAACCCTCAACCTTCGACCGAATTATGAAACGCATGACAACTGAGCTATTAGCGGGCCTGGTCCTGGCTGGCCTGGCCATGGCGACCACTCGGGCCACAGCCCAGGAATACACCTTCACCACCCTGGCCGGACCGCCGGAAGCCGGCCCGGGCGCCATTGACGGCACGGGCAGCGCCGCGCGGTTCTACTATCCAGGGGGCGTGGCGGTGGACAGCGCCGGCAACGTGTATGTGGCGGACTGGTATAACTGCACGATTCGGAAGGTGACGCCGGGCGGCGTGGTGACGACGCTGGCGGGCTTGGCGGGAAGCTCAGGCAGCGCCGACGGCACGGGCGGCGCGGCGCGGTTCAACACCCCGACCGGCGTGGCGGTGGACAGCGCGGGCAACGTCTATGTGGCGGACTCCAGCAACAACACGATTCGGAAGGTGACGCCGGGCGGGGTGGTGACGACCCTGGCGGGCCTGGCGGGAAACTCGGGCAGCGCCGACGGCACGGGCAGCGCGGCGCGGTTTGGGCGGCCCCCTTACGGCGGCCCCACTGGCGTGGCGGTGGACAGCGCGGGCAACGTCTATGTGGCGGACAGCGGCAACAGCAGGATTCGGAAGGTCACGCCGGGCGGGCTGGTGACGACGCTGGCGGGCTGGGGCACGGGCAGCGCCGACGGCACGGGCGGCGCGGCGCAGTTCTACTATCCGAAGGGCGTGGCAGTGGACAATGCGGGCAACGTCTATGTGGCGGACACGTTCAACAACACGATTCGGAAGGTGACGCCGGGCGGGCTGGTCACGACCCTAGCGGCGGGCTTCGCCTGGCCTTGTGGCGTGGCGGTGGACAGCGCGGCCAACGTCTACGTGGCGGACACCGAGGACTACACGATTGGGAAGGTGACGCCGGGCGGGGTGGTGACGACCCTGGCGGGCCTGGCGGGAAGCCCAGGCAGCGCCGACGGCACGGGCAGCGCGGCGCGGTTCAACGTGCCAGGCGGCGTGGCGGTGGACAGCGCGGGCAACGTCTATGTGGGGGAGTGGGACAACAACACCATTCGGAAGGTGACGCCGGGCGGGGTGGTGACGACGCTGACGGGCCTGGCGGGAGGTTCGGGCAGCGCCGACGGCACGGGCGGCGCGGCGCGGTTCAACACCCCGACCGGCGTGGCGGTGGACAGCGCGGGCAACGTGTATGTGACAGACACCGGCAACCACACGATTCGGAAGGTGACGCCAGCCCGGGTGGTGACGACGCTGGCGGGAAAGGCTCTCTTTGACCAGTGGGGTGACCCAATTGGTGGTTATGCCGACGGCACGGGCGGTGCGGCGCGGTTCTACCGGCCAGAGGGCGTGGCGGCAGACAGCGCGGGCAACCTCTATGTGGCGGACTCCTGGAACCACACGATTCGGAAGGTGACGCCGGGCGGGGTCGTGACGACGCTGGCGGGCCTGGCGGGAACCTCTGGCAGCGCCGACGGCACGGGCAGCGCGGCGCGGTTCAACTGGCCTTATGGCGTCGCGGTGGACAGCGCGGCCGACCTGTTCGTGGCGGACTGCTATAACCACACGATTCGGAAGGTGACGCCGGATGGGGTGGTCACGACGCTGGCGGGCCTGGCGGGAAGCCCTGGCAGCGCCGACGGCACGGGCAGCGCGGCGCGGTTCACCTTGCCTCAGGGCGTAGCGGTGGACAGCGCGGGCAACGTGTATGTGGCGGACTCCGGGAACAACACGATTCGGAAGGTGACGCCGGGCGGGATGGTGACGACGCTGGCGGGCCTGACGGGAAACTGGGGCACCGCCGACGGCACGGCCAGCGCGGCGCGGTTCAACGGTCCATCCGGCGTGGCGGTGGACAGCGCGGGCAACGTGTATGTGACAGACACCGGCAACCACACGATTCGGAAGGTGACGCCGGGCGGGGTGGTGACGACGCTGGCGGGCCTGGCGGGAACCTCTGGCACCGCCGACGGCACGGCCAGCGCGGCGCGGTTCAACGGTCCATCCGGCGTGGCGGTGGACAGCGCGGGCAGCCTGTATATGGCGGACAGCGGGAACAACACGATTCGGATTGGCGGTGTCGCCTGCCCGGATGCGCCCACGATTGACCTGGCTGTTGGGCCGGTGGGGCAATTGCGCCAACTGGACACCAGCCCGCAAACCGCCGTGGCCTGGCAGTGGCGCCTGACCCGGGACCCGGCCGCTTCATCGGCCTCGCTCTCCGCCGCGAATGTCCGCAATCCCACGTTCACGCCCGATGTCGCGGATTTGTATGTTTTCCGGCTGGAAGCGGCCGACGCCGCCGGGGCGGTGCGTAGTATCGGCACGCTCGCCTTTACCGCTTACGCGGGGCCGGCGCCTCCGAGCATCCTGCTGAACGATGGGAGCTTCGGTGTCCGCTCGAACTACTTCGGCTTCAATGTCAGCGGCAGCGCCGGCCAGGTCGTCGTCGTGGAGACCTCGACCGACCTGCTGAACTGGACGGAGCTGGCCACCAACACCGTCGGCGCCAGCCCGTTTTACTTCCGCGACCCCGCCCCGCCGAACTCCCCATGCCGGTTCTACCGGGCGCGGGCGCAGTGAGAACCCTCGACCCTCGGCACTCGGCACTCGGGCCCCCGCCGCGCGCTCACTGCATCAGCCCGAGCTCCACTTTGGCCCCCAGCAAATCGGGCGCGGCCTCCAGTGCTTGAGCGAATTGCTGGCTGGCCTTCTGCTTTTCGCCCAGGCCAAGTTGGCCCAGGCCCCGCAGATAATGGGCGAGGGCCGTCCTGGCGCCCGGTGACTGGCGCCGGCGGGAGCCTTCGGAGGAGTCGCCCTGCTCGAGGGCCTGGTCGGCTGCTTCCAGGAGGCTGCGCAGCGCCGTCTCCGCCTCGGCGCCCTGGCCCAGCTTCCGCCTGGCCAGCGCCTGGAAATAAACTTGGGCCTGCCGCTCCGAGAACCGGCCTTCCCCTCGGCGGCGCGCGCCCGCCGGCGGGCCTTCCGACGCTTCCTGCCAAAACTGCCGCGCTTTCGCCAGGTCGCCCGTCCCTTCCCAGGCGGCGCCCAGCCAATAAGCCAGTTCGGCGTTGCGCGCGGCGCCCTCCTGATCACTGGGCAGGTTGTCGGGGATGGTTCGAGCGGCCTGGAAATCCGCCAGGGCGGCGGCGAACTGGCCGGCAGCCAGGGCCTTGCGGCCGCGCAACAAATGGGCGTTCACCCAATGCTCGGCCACCTCGAGCGTGCCCCCCTCCCAGACCGCAAATTTCCGCCCGGTCATGAGCCGGAGCGCCTCGTCGCACTGGCCCGCAAACACCTGCAAACCGATTTCCCGGGACAAGGCATCGTCGTGTTGCGCCACGACGGCGTGGTTCTGCTGAAGCAGGGCCAGTCGCTTTTCGGGCGGCGTGCCGGCGGCAGCGTAGAGCTCATCCAACTCGGCGAAATGCCGGGCGTACTTCACGGGGCCGGAGACAGCCTGCTCGAGCTGCGCGATGGCGCGGGCAGTGTCATTGGTGGGCTTTTGATGCGTGTAGGCCACCGCCAGGTTGCGGTGAACGATCGGGAAAGACGGGTCGAGGGCGGCGGATTTCTCCCACAGTTTCACCGCTTCCTCAGGCTGCCAGTCGTAGAGGAGATTGCCCAGGTAGTAGGGCGCGCGGGCGTCGCTCGGGTTGAGCGCGCTCGCCCGCCGCAACACCGCGATGGCCTCCCATTGGAATGGGAACACATAGTCCGGCGGCAGGGTCATCGCCAAACGACGGTCTTCGGCGGCCTGGGGGGCGTCGCCCAGGCGCTCGGCGAATTGCCCCAGGTAGTAATAGACCAGCGGCGAAAGGCGCGTTTGGTCTTTGGCGGTCTGGACCATGAACCGCAGGAGAGCAGCGCCATCCTGCCACAGGCCGGCGTCCGCATAGCCGGCGGCCGCCTCCAGACCGGTGGCCGGGTGGCGGCGCAGGGTCTCAGCCAACTCGGCGGCGGCTTTCCCGCCTTGCGCCAGCCAGCGCTCGGCCAGCAGCCCCACATCGAGCGGGTCGGTTTGGCGCGCGGCGTAGTCCAGGATGGCGAGCGCCCGCTTGGTTTGGCCGGTGTGGCGCAACAAAGCGGCCTTGAGGCTGAGCGCGCGCAAGTCCAGCGCGTTCGCCTCGAGGGCACGATTCACCAGGTCGAGCGCCGCGGGGAGGTCGCCGCGCATCGTGGCCAGCTCCGCCAGCGAGTAGCAGGCCGGCGCCCGCCAGGCCTCGCTCCAGGTCGCCTTGTAGAATGCGTCGCAGGCCTCGCTGAGCCGGTCCTGGGCCTTCAAGGCCGCGCCCAGGTAGTAAAAGGGTTCGCCGTCCCTGGGGCTGGTGTAATTGGCCGTCAGCCGTTCCAGGGCCTTGCGGAAATGCGCCTCCGCTTCCGTAAACCTGGCCTGCCTCAGCTTCCGGATGCCGAAGACGGTATTGACCCGCGCGTCACCGGGGTCGCGACGCAGGGCCTCTTCCCAGTACGGTTCGGGCTTGAGCGAGGGGTTATGGAACTGCTCGAGGCGCTGGCCGGCCAGGTAGAGCTCTTCGACCGTGTTCAAGTCCCTGGGCGGCGGCGGCGGGCTGTAGGGCTTGGGCATGGTGGCCGGCGCCAAGCGGACCGGCGAATAGGCCACCAGCACCCTGCCGTTGGCGGCGAGCGAGGCGCACAGGTCATGCTCCTCCACGCCCGCTGGGACAGGCACCTGCTTGACGTAAGGCTGGCCGGGGCTGATGGCAATGTCTTCCTTGAGCAGGACCCGGCCGCCGGCCTGGAGGGAGACCGTGGCCGCGCGGTGCGCGGCGGTCGTGCAGAACCCAAGGGTGGCCGTGCCGTTCGTGCCGACTTCGAGGTTCACCGCGCCCTCGAGGTTGGCGTGCTTCACACCCTTGATGTCGCGGAAAGGATACCAGTAGAGCTGAAACGACTTGGTTTCTCCCGGTTGCAGCCAACTGTAATCGGGCTGGTTGTCCGAGTAAGCCCCGACCATCAGTTCGATGTAGGGGCCGTCGTCATCGGTCAGAATCTTGTCCCACATCCGCCCGCGCGGGCCGTTGCCCCAGGTCCAGAACTTCTTGCCGGGAACCACGTGGTGGTCGGCCACGCTGATGACGCCCGCCTCCTGGCCGTGGTCATAGCCGGCAAAGAAATCGTCTTCGTAATTCCAGGCGAACATGGAATTGGCGGCCCAATGGTTCGAGTACCAGCTCACCTCCACGCCGCGGGTGAAGTCGGCCCCGCTGTAGCGGGTGGTGGCCACGGGCCAGGTGGTGAATTGGTTCTTGGCGTGGTAAGTGACGAACTGCGTGTGCGGCGGATAGATCACCTGGTAATGCTCATTGACGTGCACCGCCACGTTCGCAAAGCAAAGCATCGTATTGGCCAACGGCGTGCGGTTGACAATCCGCACCGAGCACTCCAGCCAGGACCGCCCGGGGCGCAACGTGTAGCCGACCGCCCAGCACATCCGCTGCCGCAACTCCAACTCCCCCACCCACACCGTCTTGCTCCCGTCCGCCCCCTGCTCAATGCGGTATTGCACCGGCAGAAACGTGGTCGCCCGATGATGATGCGGGATGTTCCATTCGATGCCGCCCGATATCCAGGCCCCAATCAGGCCAATCAAGGCCGGCTTGATGACGTGCTGGCGATAGACGAAATTGTAACCGTTGCTCTTGTCCACCGCCTCGAACAAACGCCCGCCGATCGCCGGCAAAATGCCCAGCCGCACATACTCGTTCTCCAGATAGACCAGCCGGTACACCTTGTTCGACTTCACGTTCGTGAGCCCGTCGTAAAGCGGATAGGGATAGACCCGCCCCTCGGCTCCCTGCGAATTGCGGCCGAAGTAGAACATCGGGTTCGGCTCCGGCTCGCCGGCCAGGTAAGTCGGGATCACCTCTTCGCGCTCCGACACCTTCACGGCCGCCCCGCCGGCGCCCGCCGCAAAGGCCGCTAAAACGCCGCCGGCCAGCACCGCCCTTGCCCAGGCCGCATTAGTCTGAAATGCTCGCGCGCGGCGATGATTCTCTGGCAGCGAGGCGTGGCATAAGGTCCTGACCTGGCGGCTGCCGGCCGGACTGGGATTTGGCTCGGGTTGCATGGATTGGCAGTTCAGTGCCCGCACTCTACCAGGCCGCGTTCCAAACGGCAATGCTGCACGCGCTCGGGAATTGTGATTGACGCAAGGTTATTTCTGTGGATTAAGATGGCTCGTGCAAATTGAAAGCCTGAAAGTTTTCTGCGACTTGACTGAAACCCAAAGCTTCACCAAAGCCGCCCAGATCAATGAAGTGACGCAATCCGCCGTCAGCCAGACCATCAGCGCGATGGAAAAGCAGTTTAAAGGGCTGCTGGTCGAGCGGAGCAGGAAGAATTTCCGGCTCACGCCCGAAGGGCAGGTGGTTTACGATTATGGCAAAGAGATGCTGCAGGCCTATGACGCCCTGCACAGCAAGTTGCAGGGCTTAAAGGACGTCATCTCCGGCACCATTCGCTTGTCGACGGTCTATAGTGTTGGGCTGCATGAGCTGCCCCCATACATCAAGCGGTTCCTGAAAGACTTTCCCAGCGTGAACGTGCATGTGGAATACCGCCGTGCCAACCAGGTTTATGAGGACGTGCTGGGCAACGTGGTGGACCTCGGCCTGGTGGCCTATCCGACCCGCGACGCCAGACTGGAAAACGTCCCGCTGCGAAAAGACGCGCTGGTCCTGATTTGTCATCCGCAACATCCTTTTGCCAAACTCAAGACCATCTCGCTCAAGGCCCTCGGCGGTCAGAAGTTCGTCGGCTATGAGAAGGACATACCGACGCAGAAAGCACTGGACAAGGCCTTCCGAGAGCGCGGCGTGGCCGTGCAAGCAGTCATGGAATTCGACAACGTGGAGACCATCAAACGAGCGGTGGAGATCGATTCCGGCGTTGCGATTGTGCCGGAGACAACGATCCAGCAGGAGGCCAAAGAGCGGACCTTGGCGGTCGTAGCCCTGGAGGAGGCGGCCTGTGTCCGGCCTTTAGGGCTGATTTACAAGAAACACAAAGTGCTGTCCCCGGCCATGAAGCAGTTCATTGAACTGCTGAAAAAGCGGCTTTAGCCTTTCTTGGCGCGGCGCTGGCCCAGGCGAGTCGGCAGGGACGCGGGGCATGAATCCCGACCAAGCTGGCGCCGTCCCCTGGCGCGAATTGGAATAAACTCTCACCCTGTTAGCGCCGCCGGCTCAAGGCCAGGAAGCACCGCCCGCGGCCGCCAGAGGGTTCTGTGGTCAAGGGGGCGAGCGTGGGCCGGGGAGGGCGCCGGAGGCGGGGAGGGATTGGGCAAGTTCGCGGAGCTGCTGGATGGCGGCGTTGAGCAGGAGCGCGCCGCAGTCATCGGCTCCCGCTCCGACCGCCTCGGTCATTTCGTAACCACCCCGCCGCTTTTCGCCGGGCATACCGACGTATTCCACGCCATTGCCGTTGGAGTAGCCCAAGACGAGCGTGTGCGGGAACGGCGAGCGGTCCTGGATCTGCATGGCCAGTTCGATCAAGGGTTCGCCGGGCAAAGCCACGATCGCCACGGGGCCGCAGGCGATAATTTGGATTTCTGTTTTGACCACCAGTTGCTGCAGTTCGCGGCGGGCGGCCTGGTTCAGCGGCAGGTCCAGGGGAAACCGCCGGCAATGCAATGGGGCGGGCGGCAGGCGGAGGCTGTTGGTGTAGGCTGACAGGGCGCGGCGGCCGACCAGTTGGCCAATCTCCCGGGCGGCCGCCAGGCCGCGCCGGGCGGGCACAATGTCGCCGGCGCAGCCTTGGAGGAACTGCGCCTGCCCGCCGAGGGCTTCCTGCAATTGGGCTGCGGCGGCGCCGGGCCAATCAGCCGAGAGGCCTCTTTGTTTTGGATAAACGCACACGGCATGACAGGGGAGGCTGAATATAGTATCGAGGTTGTTGCCCTGGCCGTCTTTGAGGGCCAGGACGGTCAACGTGGGATCCAGCGGACCGAATTTCAAACCCGCGGCCAGACTGAACGGGTCGGGCGGCTCAAAGACGGTTTCCACGCGGCCATCGGGCCGGACCGGGCGGCGGTTGAACAGGACCTCGGGGACCAGCGCGCGCCCGATGGCGAGAGACGCCGGGCGGAGGGCGGCCTTGGCCTCGCGCACGGCTTCCACGCAGTTGCTGGAAAGCCGGCTGGACCAGGGCTTGAAAAAGGCCCCGGCCTCCACCCTGGCGAAGTCTCTCCGCTTGGCGGACAGCCACGGGTCTCCCAGCAGGGGGCTTAGGGGCGCGGAGTGGGTATGGGAGGCATTGATGAGGATGTTGGCGGCGGGGATGCCGGTGGCTTGCTCAATGGCCTGCCGCAGGTTCGCGGTCATGGTTTCGCGGGTGTCGGTCAGATCGCAGGAAAGTAAGGCCACGCGGTTGCTGCCGTCCGATAACACCAGGGCGCGGACGAAGAGGGGATCGATAACCTTGTCGAACGGCTTGAAATCGACCCAGCTCGCCATTTGGCTCGCCGGGGTGATCTCGCGGCGGGCGGCCCCGGCCAGGAGCACGGAGGCGGCCTCAGTTGGGGCTACGGACAGGCATGGTCCCAACAGCGCGGCCCAGAGACCAGGGGCCAATGGGGCACTGCCGCCGAGGACCGGGGTGAGAAGGCGGCGGACGAAACCGCTTCCGAAAAGGCCGACTTTCATAGCTCAGGACCACGATTAGCGGCAGTCTTGCACCGGGCGGGGCGGTCGTCAATGCCAAGCCGTTGCGCCACATTCCTAGGGGGTCGAGTGGAGTGGAGGCGCGCCCAGTTTAGGCCGACGGCTTCCGTTGTTTCTGCTCTTTCGAGCATCGTGGCAAACAACCGCCAGGCCATGCCGAACGTTTCCTCCACCCCCTCTA
>JBEKRX010000066.1:0-38270 GCA_049518415.1 Verrucomicrobiota bacterium | reverse complement strand
ACCTTGTCTGCGTGCCGGGCAATCACGACCAGGGTCCTTATGAGACCAATGCGGAATTGTGGTGCCGGATGTTTGGGCAGACGCTGCCTTACCAGTCCTTTGATCTGGCCGGGGTCCGTTTTCTGCTCTTGAACTCGGGCAACTACGACGAACCGAGTGACTCGCAGCGGGCCTGGCTGGGGCAGCAGTTGGCGGCCACAGCCCCCACCCAAACCGTTGCCGTGGTCGAGCATATTCCGCCCTTCGTCAGCCCCGCCATTTACCGCGGCATGGGCGCGATGCTCGGCGACTTGTTCGCCAACTGGCCGGCGCGTTGGTGGGCGCTCGCCGGCCACACCCATGGCGAGTGGGAAGAGGTTTACAACGTCGGCCTCAGCAACGTCGGGGCGCTCACGGTGGGCACTGCCAACACCAATATGTGCGGCGGGCTCACCCCCGGCGGGGGCTTCGAGGTCCTCTGCCTGAGCAACGGCATCGTGGGAGCAGTCTATTACCACTATGACACGGCCAGTTTCGACCCCATCTATATGAACGGGTCGTTTCCGGGGGCGCGCTCGAGTTGGCGACACCCGTGCGCGTACGTGCCCGCTTTCACCGACGTCAAGGGACTGCTTTGGCGGCGTTTGAAGAGCGCCAGCCCGGCCCCGGAGGTGCTGCTGGCAACCAACACGGGCGACCCCAGCTCGTTGGACGCGATTGACTGGTACGCTTATCCCACCGAAATACAATGGCAGTTGCCGCTCGGGCGGCACGCCAACCAGGCGACACATTTTCTGTGCTTGATTGCCGACCTGGATGCCAGGGCCCAGCTCGAGTTCAGCGCCGACCGTACCGACTGGCTCGCGGTTCCCTTTCCGGCCCATACCAGCGACGCGTTTGCCATCCCCATCCCGCCGGACATCGCCAAATTGCCCACGGCCTATGCCCGCTTCCTTGCGCCCTACGGCGCCTGTGTCTTCATCGGGGGTTGGGGGCTGAGCAGCACCAACAGCCCGCCGCTCGTCACTTACCCGCAGCTCGCGGCTATACCCGACCAGGAAACCGTCGCTGGCTGCCTCCTGACCATCACCAACCTCGCCATCGATCCGTATTCGCCCCCCGATCGGCTTAACTTCAGCCTGCTGAGCGCCCCCACCGGCGCCACTGTGGACGCGCAGAGCGGGGTTTTTACCTGGCGGCCGGCTCTCGCCGACGCCCCGCTAGCCGTAGCGATTACCCTTAAGGCCGCCGACACGGGCACACCCGAGATGAGCGCCACTCAGCAGTTCTGGGTCAGGGTCGCGCTGCCGACTGCGCTGGGCCTCAAGCAACTCGCCTGGCGCGACGGCCGGCCGGTTTTGATGGTTCATGGCCCTCCGGACCGCAACTATACCGTCTGGGCCTCAACCGATCTGCATGATTGGACGCTGCTCTATACCACCAATCCCCCTGCGATGCCCTTCTCGGTTACCGATCCGGAGGCCGCCAGCCGGCCCCGGCGCTTCTACCGCGCCGCCATCGGTCCGTGAAGCAGGCGGGAGCCAGGAGCTCCTGCCCTTAGCCCGGGTGTTTCATACCGGCGCGGCCGATAGGGGTAGGGATGGCGGCTTAGCGCCACCCCTCCCTCCGAACCGGACAGGCGGATTTCCCGCATTCGGGTCTCCAGTCAGTGGTTTTTCTGCGAGGCTAAGCGCAGCTGCAGGAGCCGTGTTCCAGACAAAACAACCCGCCCGCCAAAAAAGGCACTCTACGGGACCGGGACCACCCGGTAGAGCCGGGGCGCCTGCCGGAACGCGCTCAGGTCGAAGTAAAGCTCCGTCGTGTTCGTCAGCGTCACCGTGGCCAGCGTCACCCAGGCGTCGGTCGGGCCAAAGACATTGATATAATCAATCCGCACCGAGCTGCCGATCGGCCCGGCTAGCGCGATCTCCGTGGCGAACCCCAGGTCCAGCACGGGCCTCGCGCTCGGCACGTTGGTCTGCCAGGCGCGGTAGAATCGTTGCGCGGGCAGCGGCCCGGAAAGATCAAAACAGAGCTGCGGCGCGCTCGTGAGCGTAAAGTTCGAGAGCGACAGCCACTGTGCGCCAGGGCCGAAGGCATTGAGATAATCCAGGTGCAGGAAGCTGCCCACGTCGCCCGTCAGATTCAGGGCCGCAACGATCCTTGTCTCGACCGGGGCGATCACGCTCAGCAGGGCGGGCGCGCTGGTCACGGCCCCGTAGAGATTCGTGACGACCACCGTGTAAGCCCCCGCCTGGGCCGGTTGGACTTTAGCCAGCTCAAGGTAAGAGTTGGTGGCGCCGCCCAGCGCGTTGGTGCCGTTAAGGTACCATTGGTAAGTTGCTCCCGGCACAGTGTTCGTGACTTCCACCCACAAGCGGGCAACTGACCCCATCTCAGCGGTCTGGGTCAAGGGCGGCGTCAGGATGCTCGGAGGCGGCCCCGCGGTAAAGGCCAGCCTGCGGATACACACCGCCCCGGCGGCGTCGGCCGCTTCAAGCCGGAAAACATACAAATCCGCCACATCGGGCGTGAACGTGGGATTGCGGACATTCGCGGCCGAGAGCGAGGCCACCGAGTCGGCGGGGCAGCGGATGACGCTCCACTGCCAAGCGACGGCGGTTTGTGGCCTGGTGTCCAGTTGGCGCAATTGCCCGACCGGCCCGGCAGCCAGGTCAATCGTGGGCGCATCCGGACAGGCGACACCGCCAATCCGAATCGTGTTGTTCCCGGTGTCCGCCACATACGCGTTGCCGGCGCTGTCCACTGCCACGCCCTGCGGATAGTAGAAGCGCGCCCCGCTGCGCGTGCCGTCGGCGCTGCCAGAGCTTCCCGCCAGGCCCGCCAGCGTCGTCACCACCCCGCCCGGCGTCACCTTCCGAATCGTGTGGTTGAGACAGTCCGCCACATACACGTTGGCCGCGCCGTCCACCGCCACGCCGTCCGGATAGCAGAACCGCGCCGCGCTGCCCGTGCCGTCGGCACTGCCCGAACTTCCCGCCAGGCCCGCCAGGGTCGTCACCACCCCGCCCGGCGTCACCTTCCGAATCGTGCAGTTGTAGGTGTCCGCCACATACACGTTGGCCGCGCTGTCCACCGCCAAGCCATAAGGCAAGCTGAACCGCGCCGCGCAGCCCGTGCCGTCGCCGCTGCCCTCGCTTCCCGCCAGGCCCGCCAGGGTCGTCACCACCCCGCCCGGCGTCACCCTCCGAATCGTGGAGTTCAGGGTGTCCGCCACGTACACGTTGCCCGCGCTGTCCACCGCCACGCCATGAGGCCACTCGAAGCGCGCTGCACTGCCCGTGCCGTCGCCGCTGCCCCAGCTTCCCGCCAGACCCGCCAGCGTCGTCACCACCCCGCCCGGCGTCACCTGCCGAATCGTGTAGTTGCAGGTGTCCGCCACAAACACGGTGCCCGCACTGTCCACCGCCACGCCGCCGGGGCCACTGTAAAGGGCCCCCCCAAAGCGCGCCGCGCTGCCCGTGCCGTCGGTGCTGCCAGAGCTTCCCGCCAGGCCCGCCAGCGTCGTTACCACCCCGCCCGGCGTCACCTGCCGAATCGTGTAGTTGCAGGTGTCCGCCACAAACACGGTGCCCGCGCTGTCCACCGCCACGCCGAGCGGCCAGTCGAACCGCGCCGCGCTGCCCGTCCCGTCGGCGCTGCCAGAGCTTGCCGCCAGGCCCGCCAGCGTCGTCACCACCCCGCCCGGCGTCACCTGCCGAATCGTGTGGTTGAAGCTGTCCGCCACATACAGGTTCCCCGCGCTGTCTGCCGCCACGCCCTCTGGCCAGTAGAACCGCGCCGCGCCGCCCGTGCCGTCGGCGCTGCCAGAGCTTGCCGCCAGGCCCGCCAGCGTCGTCACCACCCCGCCCGGTGTCACCTTCCGAATCGTGTGGTTGCCATAGTCCGCCACGTACACGTTGCCCGCGCTGTCCACTGCCACGCCGGTCGGGGCGTAGAACCGCGCCGCGCTGGCCGTGCCGTCGTCGCTGCCCGGGCTTCCCGCCAGGCCCGCCAGCGTCGTCACCACCCCGTCCGGCGTCACCTGCCGAATCGTGGAGTTACTCTGGTCCGCCACATAAACGTTGCCCGCGCTGTCCACCGCCACGCCGGGTGGCTCGTTGAACCGCGCCGCGCTGCCAGTGCCGTCGGCGCTGCCAGAGCTTCCCGCCAGACCCGCCAGCGTCGTCACCACCCCGCCCGGCGTCACCTTCCGAATCGTGCAGTTATAGGTATCCGCCACATACACGTTGCCCGCGCTGTCTGCCGCCACGCCCTCTGGGCACTGGAACCGCGCCGCGCTGCCCGTGCCGTCGGCGCTGCCAGAGCTTCCCGCCAGACCCGCCAGCGTCGTCACCGCCCCGCCCGGCGTCACCTTCCGAATCGTGTGGTTGTCGGAGTCCGCCACATAAATGTTGCCCGCGCTGTCCACCGCCACCCCGGACGGCCGCCAGAACCGCGCCACACTGCCTGTGCCGTCAACGGCGCGCAGGCCGGCTTCCGGCGGTCCGGCCAGCGTGGTGAACGTGTATTCCTGGGCCTTAGCCCGAGTCATCGTCGCCATGGCTAGGGCGGCCAGGAGCAGGCCCGCTAATAGGTTAGTTGTGATGCGTTCCATAATTCGGTTGAGGCTCGATGGTCGAGAGTTGAGGGGCGACGGTAGGAACGGACCGGCCCAAATTGAGGGACGCGGTCCCCACAAGTCGGGATCTTATGGCACGCGCCCCTGCCGGTTCGGGGATCGGCCGGCGCGGTCGCGCCGCGCCGGGGGGCACAGGCAAACGGGTGCGCACTTCCCCCGTGCATTGGGAGCCTAGTCAGTTTCCCAAACCGCGTTGTGGCCCGGTCGGTGCATTGCCAGCGCACGTTCATTTGCCGCCGCAGGGACGCCGCCCGCCAAGAAAAGCGAGGCGCACGCGGCGCCTGGCTCAGCGCACCACTGCCTTGCAGTAAGAGGAGAACAAGAAATGCGGGTTTCGTCAATACGTAACTACTCAGAGCCTGCTTCGTCCGGTCGCGCAGCGCCGGTATGCCTAGCGGTCGCTTCTCCGTCGAGCCCGGTTTGGGTGTCCAGAGCCGGCGCGCCGGTTATCGGCGGGCTGGCGAGGACGGCGTTAGATTGCGGGCTGAAGGGCTTCGCAGAATGCAGTTGACGCCGGCAAATGGGCGTGGTAAGGCTCGCGCAGGCCGCGTGATACTCCGTGTCCCCATGACTAACACAAGTGTCCGGCGCCTGTCTGAGCGAGCTGCCTGGCAAAAGCTGATGCTTGGTTTTGCCCTCCGGCGCGGCAATTCGCTGAGGGAGCGCGTACGTTTGTTTTACCACGCGGGCCTCAAGCCTTCCCTGGTCTGGCGCGGGTGGACGAGGTATTCGGCGGAGCGGATTCTCTGTTTCTCAACCAAGACGGCGGAGCATGGCTCCTGCCGGGTGCATGTCCGCGACAACGGACTGGACATGAGCACATTTGTGGAATTCTTCTCGTCGCGCCATGTGCTCATTCCGCCGGAACTGCCGCCCCTGGACCCGGAAGTCATTTATGACATCGGCGCCAACATCGGGATGGCGTCTCTATTTTATGCGACCCGCTATCCCAAGGCCAGGTTCTATGGCTTCGAACCCCTGCCAACGAATCTTGAGGTCTGCCGCCTCAATTATCGGAGTTTGCCGCGGGCCGAGGCCTTTCCCTGGGCGATTGGTTCTCGCAGCGGCACGGCCATCTTTGAGTTCAGCGAAAGCGACTCGCGGGGCGGGCGGCTGCGAGACCAGCCGAGGCCGAAGGAGGGTTCGCTGAAAAAAGAGCTCGAGGTCCCGGTGTTTTCCATTGCCGATCTGGTGGCCCAAAAGAGGCTCCCCCCGCCCGACTTTTTGAAAATCGATGTCGAAGGAGCAGAGTTGGAGGTCCTCAAAGGGATGGGCGAAGAGGCCCCGCACATCAGGCGCCTGTTGGTCGAAACCCACGGGCCGGCAGTGGACGCGGCTTGCCGGGAGTGGCTCCCGGCCCACCAATTTGCGATTCGCCACTCGCATGAGGCCGCCCCCGGTTATGCCGCTATCTGGTGCGACCGGGTTTGAACTGCGTTCGGCTTTCGGCTCGCCAGCGGCCAACCAGCCGAGGTATTCGACGGATTTGGCGCCTGGCTGCCGGCGTTCAAGGCCAACCGCGACCAGGATTTGCCCAACCCCAACCTCGGGTTGGTGGGCGCCCATCGCAGGGCAGGAACCAACGACCTGGGAGCAGGCCTGGCGGAGAAGGAAGTGGCGCGCAGCTTTTGCCCAAAATACGGCTGGGCCTGCTCGGATGGCCATAGCATCTTCGGCAGTTTTGCGTGGTTTGCGCTTGCCTGACGCAAGCGCCTGCTTTAGAGAATAGGCTATGCCACTGGAGTTGCGTCTGTTGGCCAGGTTTATCACTCCCCGGCGGCCACCGCAGCCGCCGCCCCCCGCGCCATGAGCGCCCCCAGACACATCCTCGGCATTTCCGCTTATTATCACGACAGCGCCGCGTGCCTGGTTCGGGACGGCGCGGTGGTGGCGGCCGCCCAGGAGGAGCGGTTCACGCGCAAGAAGCACGACGCCGCCTTCCCCAAACAGGCGGCGGAGTATTGCCTGCGCGAGGGGGGCATCCAGACCAGCGACCTCGACCTGGTGGCGTTCTACGAAAAGCCTTTCCTGAAGTTCGACCGCATTTTGCACACCTACCTGGCCTACGCGCCGGCCGGGCTGCGCTCGTTTCTGATGGCGATTCCGCTCTGGGTGCGGGAACGCATCTGGATGAAGGAACTCATCGGCAAGGAACTGGGCTACGCCGGCAAGCTCATCTTCCCCGAACACCACGAATCGCACGCCGCCGCCGCCTTTTTCCCGTCGCCGTTTTGCGAGGCGGCGTTTCTGACCGTGGACGGTGTGGGGGAGTGGACGACGACGAGCTACGGAGTGGGCCGCGGCCACCGGGTGGAACTGTGGAGCGAATTGCAGTTCCCGCATTCGCTGGGGCTGCTCTACTCGGCGTTCACTTACTTCACGGGCTTCAAGGTCAATGCCGGCGAATACAAGCTCATGGGCCTGGCCCCCTACGGCGAGCCGAAGTACGTGGACCTGATCCTCCGGGAGTTGGTGGACCTCAAGGCGGACGGCTCGTTCCGCTTGAACATGCGCTATTTCAACTACGGGGTGGGCCTGACCATGACCAACGCCCGGTTCGAGCGGCTCTTCGGCGGCCCGCCCCGGAAGCCCGAATCGCGGCTGACGCAGCGGGACATGGACCTGGCCCGCTCGATCCAGGACGTGACCGAGGAAATCATGTTGCGCCTGGCGCGGCACGCGCGGCGGGAGACGGGCCAGAAGCACCTGTGTCTGGCGGGCGGCGTGGCGCTGAACTGCGTGGCCAACGGGCGGATTTTGCGGGAGGGCCTGTTCGACAGCATTTGGATCCAGCCGGCGGCGGGGGACGCGGGCGGCGCGCTGGGGGCGGCGTTGCTGGCCTGGCACCACTATCTCGGGCGCCCGCGCCAGGCCGACGGCCAGCGCGACTCGCAACGGGGCTCATACCTGGGGCCGAGCTTTGCGAAGGAAGAGATTCGCCGGTTCCTGGCCGAGCGCCAGGCGCCTTTCGTCGAACTGAGCGATGCCGAGCTGCCGGGGCGAGTCGCTGAGCTGATCCAGGCCGAAAAGGTGATCGGCTGGTTCCAGGGGCGGATGGAGTTCGGCCCGCGCGCGCTGGGGGCGCGCTCGATCCTCGGCGATGCCCGCTCGCCGAAGATGCAGGAGGTGATGAACCTCAAGATCAAGTTCCGGGAAAGCTTTCGGCCCTTTGCGCCGACCGTGTTGCGGGAGCGGGTGTCGGAGTATTTCGACCTGGACCGGGAAAGTCCGTACATGCTGCTGGTGGCGCCCGTGGCCCAGCGGCAGCGGCGCGAGCTGACCGAGGCCGAACAGAGACGTTTCGGGCTGGAGAAACTGCTGACCCTGCGCTCGACCATCCCGGCCGTGACGCACGTGGATTACTCGGCGCGCGTCCAGACGATTGCCGAGGCGGATCACCCGCTCTATTATCGAATGATCAAGCAGTTCGCGTACAAATCCGGCTGCCCGGTCATCATTAACACGTCGTTCAACGTGCGCGGGGAGCCGATCGTCTGCACGCCCGAAGACGCCTATCTCTGTTTCATGCGCACCAATATGGATTACCTGGTGCTGGGCAATTTTTTGCTGGAAAAAACCGGCCAAAAGCCGCTCGACAAGGACCTTGACTGGCTTAAGGAATATGAACTGGACTGAGATGAGCCGGGAGGAACTCAGAGGGCTCAAGACGGGCGGGCGGGAATTGCGCAACTTCGGCCTGCTGGTGGGCGGGGTCTTTGCGGCGCTGGGCCTGGCCATGTGGGCGCGCGGCAAGGGGCCTTTTGCCTGTTTCCTGGCCCCGGGGCTGGTGCTGGTGGCGTTGGGGCTGGCGCGGCCAAAGGTATTGCGGCCGGTGTATATCGGCTGGATGGCCCTGGCGCTGGCGCTGGGTTTGGTGGTCTCGCAGGTCATTCTGACGGCGTTCTTTTTCCTGGTCGTAACGCCAGTGGGTTGGGTGGCCTCGTGCCTGGGCAAGGATTTCCTGCGGCGCAAGCTGGACCGGCAGGCGCCCACGTATTGGCTGCCCCGCGAGCGGCGCGAGCCAAAGTCGCCGGCCGAATACGAACGGCAGTTTTAGGAAAGGCCTTCCTTGTTCTCGCCGGCCGCGGCGCGGCGAGTTTTTCGGTCAAAATGGCCAATGTGGCCAATGCAGCCAATGCGGCCGATGGGGTGCTGCGCCAAGTGGGGCACGGGGCCAACCCAGCCAATGTGGCCAATCCAGCGAATGTGGCCAACGCAGCCAGTGTGGCCAACGGGGTGTTCCGGCAGGCCGGGGCGTGTGGCCAGTCCGGCCAATGCGGCCAATCCAGCGAGTGTGGCCAATCCGGCCAATGTGGCCAATCCGGTGTTCCGCCAGGGTGCGGTCCCGCCGCGGCGGGACGCCGGCGTGCTTCTCTGGCCTGGTTTATTTGATACCGATTCTCTTGCTTTAGAAGCATCGGGAAAGGGGGTCTGGACAGCAGCGGCGAGGCCACGAAACGCCTTCCAGGCAATTGAGGGATCACGGGCGGCAAGGGCATCATTACCATGAAGGCCAACGAAAAAACCGGCGCCCTGGTGGGCGCGCTGACGGTGCATGAGGCCGACGAAATCACGTTGATCACCGCGGGCGGACAGATGCTGCGCATCTTCGTCAAGGACATCCGGGAAGCGGGCCGCGCTACCCAACGGGTGAAGCTCACCAGCCTGGAAGGCGACGACACACTTCGGACCATTGGCCCCGTCGTCAGCGAGCAGCAGGAAGAGGTCGCCGCCTTTGTGAAAGAGGTTTTGAGCAAAACAATTTCACCATGCAATTCATTTTTCCTGGCTTTGAAACGCGATTTTAGAGTAAATTCAGAAAAGATCATCGGGAATCCGGTTTGCCCCAGATCTTTGAGATTGCGACAATAAATACTGTTAGGCCGACTGAAACTTTTATGAGCACCCATCCTAACGTCATGCCGTGGTTCACTCCCGCTGAGTGGTCTAAGACCATAGCCATATGCGAAGATCCTGATACCATGTTCGCTTCCTACGAGATCTGGCTCAGAGCGGCGAACGAAACCGCGAAGAAGTCCGAGTCCGACTCGGTTACTGTTCACAAGGTGTATGTTGATGCTGACAAACTCACCGCCTACGCCAGGCGGAATAACCGACCTCTCAATTCTGATACACGGGTCATTTACGCGATGGACGTTTTTCTTGGGGCAGCCTAATAACGCCGATGGTTATGCGAATCTAACTTCATGACAACCAAACTGGAATCTTTCCAAAGGGGCGTTGAATCCAAGATTCGCGCCCGTACGCGGGAATACTGTGTCGAGGAAATGGCCAAATCCGACTGCCGCATCAAAGTATTCACGATTGCGGCTTGGGTCTTCGTGGTATTCGGTTTTCTGGCTGCCGGCTGCGGTGTCCGTGCAATGCTAGAGGAGCAACCTTGGTATAGCCTCAAAAACCTCGGTGATTATGGGAGTTACCTCCAAGGCTCGGTGGCATCTCTATGGGCACTTTCAGGGGTGATGTTTATCTATGCTACGCTTCTCGCCCAAAGAATGCAACTAATGCAGCAGGCTGCGGAACTGCAAAGCCAAAGAGAGCAATTCCAACTGCAGCAGGACAGCATCAAGCAACAAAGCTTCGAAAGCTCGTTTTTCCAGCTTCTGCATTTTCAAAATGCGATTGCCGAAAACCTTCACCTTAAACGCCGCACCATTGCTCCGGGTATGCAGGCTGTCGAAAAGGATATTTCAGGCAGGGTTTGCTTCCTAACGTTGGCCGAACTTTTGAAGAAGCGATTTGATGAGCACACGCTCACTACGGCCCAAGGCAAAGATGTGACTTCGGCGCTGGCGTGTTATTCAGCGGTTTATACTGAGTACCAGCCGGTCCTGGGCCATTATTTCCGGACCCTATATCAGGTGCTCCGATTTATTGCCGATAGTGATTGCTCGACTGAGCATAAGAGGCGCTATTCAGATTTAGTTCGAGCGCAGCTTTCTGTACAAGAACTCCTCCTGCTCTTTTACAACTGCCTCAGCGCCCAGGGTGAAACATTCAAGGCACTGGTAGTGGAATTTGGGCTGCTTGAGCATTTTGACAGGAAGATGCTCCTTGACCCCTCCCATGCTGAATCTTATCCACCCAGCGCCTATCAATAACAGTCAGGGAATGGGGGATAGGCCCCCTCTCCCCGCGCTGAGGGTGGCTTCTCGGCCGGTCTGCTACGGGACGTATCTCACGCGGAAGAACCCAGCATTACCGCTGACATTGACACACTGGGTGCCTGTCGCCGATGTGGGCGTGAACGGAATGCCGAGATTACTCCAGGCCCCTCCGGCCTCCGGGGTGAACTCCAGTCGGTAATTGTCGTAGGGCGAAAGACCTCCCAAGTCCAATTCCATCGCCTGAGTCACACTCGGCGAAAAAGCGTTTGCCGGAGGCGGGGCGATGGTGATGATGGGCGGATTGGTGTAACCGAAGCCTGTACTCGTTATCGTAATCCCGGTGACGACCCCGCTGCTCACCGTGGCGATGGCCGTGGCGTTGCTGCCACCGCCTTCGCCGACGATCGTCACGAGGGGGTTGGCGGTGTATCCCGAGCCCCCGCTGGTCACCGTGGCCCCAACCACGAAGCCATTGACCACTTGCGGCGTGGCGTACGCTTGGCTGGGGACCGGCGTGGCAGCCAGACGATAGCTGTTTGCCGAAGCCGTTCCCGAGACGTACTGCGTAAAGGTGGAGCTGACGGCGTTAAAAGCCGCGCCGACGTTGAGCCATGTGCCCCCAGAGAAGCACTGAAACTGGTAATTGGTATCGACGGCAAGGCTGGCGAATCTCAACATCGACATCGCCGCAATGCCCATCGTCGCCTGCGGAATGAACGGCGGCGCGATGACGATTACCGGCGTGTTCGTGTAACCGTAGCCCGTGTTGAGGATGTTGACCGCGATGACCCTCCCATTGGTCACCACGGCAACGGCCTGCGCTCCGTTGCCGCCACCACCAACGATTCTCACGGCGGGGGTGTTCGTATAGCCGAACCCTCCGTCGCTAATGGTGGCTCCCACGACAAAGTTATTCACCACGGTTGCCGTTGCGGTCGCGGCGCGTGGAACCTGAACCGTCAGCGCCGCCACGGCGCTTGTCACCGAGCCAGCAGCGTTGCTGACGACCACGGAATAGCCGCCCGCGGCTCCCGGCTCAACGTTGTTGATTACGTAAACATTCGTCGTCGCCCCGGCGATTGTCCCGCCGTTAAAGAGCCACTGGTAGGTGAGGTCGCCGACGGGCGGCGCGCCTTTGGCACCGACAGTGAAGGCTGCATTTCCCCCGGCATCCACCGCCTGGCTTTGCGGTTGCAGCGTGATGGCGGGCGGAGGGACGAGCGCCGTCGGATGGCCGGCAAACGTCGCGCCCCAGCCCGTGGTGCCGGGCAAGTAATAGACGGTCGCGTTGGTGTTGCCGCTGAACAGAGACGAATCAGTGCATGGTGCATGCCCCAGGAAATAGGCCCCGGTGAGGCTCGTGCAGCCAGCGAATGCCCCGTACCCGATGCTCGTGACGCTGTTGGGAATCGTGACGTTGGTCAAGCTGGTGCAACCGCCGAACGCCCAGTCTCCGATGCTCGTGACGCCGTTGGCGATTGTCACGCTCGTCAGGCTGGTGCAGTCAAGGAACGCCTTGAGTCCGATATTGGTGACGCTGTTGTCCATCGTGATGCTGGTCAGGTTGGTACAGGATTCGAACGCCCACTTCTGGATGCCGGTGACACTGCTCGGAATCGTGTACCCGCCGGCCTTGCCCTCCGGGTACCCGATGAGCGTGGTCCGGCTTTTGTTGAACAAGACACCACCCACACTGCTGTAGATCGAATTAAGCGCATCTACGGTTATCGCTGTGAGGCTGGTGCAGCCGCTGAACCCGTAGCCGAACGTGTTTGTTCCGTACACCAAGGCCCCGATGCTGGTGACGTTGGCGGGGATCGCCACACTTGTCAGGCTTGTGCAGCCAGCGAACGCGTTGTCTCCGATGCTGGTGACACTGCTCGGAATCGTGTACCCCCCGGCCTTGCCCTCCGGGCACTCGATGAGCGTGGTCTGGCTTTTGTTGAACAAGACACCACCCACACTGCTGTAGATCGAATTAAGCGCATCTACGGTTATCGCTGTGAGGCTGGTGCAGCCGTAGAACGCGTAGTCTCCGATGTTGGTAACGCTCCTGCTCATTGTCACGCTCGTCAGGCTGGTGCACCCGCCGAACGCCCCGTACCCGATGTTCGTGGCGCTGTTGGGAATCGTGACGTTGGTCAGGCTGGTGCAGCCGTAGAACGCATAGTCTCCGATGCTCGTGACGCTGTTCGGGATTGTCAGGCTGGTCAGGCTCGTGCAGCCGTAGAACGCATAGTCTCCGATGCTCGTGACGCTGGTGGGGATCGTCACGCTGGTCAGCCTGGTACACCCCTGGAATGCATTGTCCCCGATGCTGGTGACGCCGTTCGCGATTGTCACGCTCGTCAGGCTGGTGCAGCCGCCGAACGCCCCGTACCCGGTGCTCGTAACGCTGTTGGGAATCGTGGCGTTGGTCAGGCTGGTGCAGCCGTAGAACGCATAATCTCCGATGCTCGTGACGCTGTTCGGGATTGTCAGGCTGGTCACGCTCGTGCAGCCGTAGAACGCGTAGTCTCCGACGTTGGTAACGCTGCTGCCTATCGTGACGGTGGTCAGGTGGGTGCAGCCGTCGAACGCCCACTTCTGGATGCTGGTGACGCTGTTGGGAATCGTGACGCTCGTCAGGCTCATGCAATCATTGAACGCCGCCTTCCCGATGCTGGTGACGGGCAGGCCGCTGATCGTGCCGGGGATGGTCACCCACCCGCCGGGACCGGTGTATCCCATGATAATGACCGTGCCGTTAGTCGTCGTGTATGCCGCCTGCGACACCGCGTCCCACAGAAAGGCCGGACGACCGCCAAACGTCGTGCCCCACCCCGTGGTGCCTGGCAAATAATAGATTGTCGTGTCGTTGTCACCGTCGAGCGCAGACGAATCACAGGTGGGAGAGTTGCCCTGAAAATAGACTCCCTTCAGGGCTATGCAGTCATAGAACGCCTTGACCCCGATGCTGGTGACGCTGTCGCCTATCGTCACGCTGGTCAAGGTGGAGCAGAAATCGAACGTATAGTCCCGGATGCCGGTGACGCTCTTGGGGATCGTCACTCTGGTCAGGCTGCTGCAGTCGAGGAACGCACTGTCCCCGATGTTGGTGACGCTGTTGCCTATCGTGACGTTGGCCAGGCTGGTGCAGTCAAAGAACACCGCTTCCCCGATGCTGGTCACGCTGTTTGGGATCGTGACGTTGGTCAGGCTGGTGCAGCCAGCGAACGCGTAGTCCCCGATGCTGGCGACGCTGCTGCCTATCGTGACGCTGGTCAGGCTGGTGCAGTCCAAAAACGCCCAGTCTCCGATGCTGGTGACGCTGTTGGGGATGGCGATGCTGGTCAGATTCGTGCAGAGTTCGAACGCCTCGTTCCCGATGCCAGTGACCGGCAGGCCATTGGTCGTGCTGCTGGGGATGGCCACCGCCCCGCCAAAACCCGTGTATTTCGTGATGGTGACCGTGCCGTTGGTGGTCGTGTAAGTGTAGCCTGGCATCGGCGGGGTCCAGGGCAGGGCTTGGAGACCGGCAAACGTCGTGCCCCACCCCGTGGTGCCTGGGAGGTAATAGACGGTCGCACTGGTGTCACCGAGAAACACATACCAACCAACACCTGGGGCGTTACCACGGAAATAAACGCTGGTCAGGCTAACGCAGTTCTTGAACGCATTGCCCCCGATGCTGGTCACGCTGTTTGGGATCGTGACGCTGGCCAGGTTGGTGCAGCCAGCGAACGCGTAGTCCCCGATGCTGGCGACGCTGCCGCCTATCGTGACGCTGGTCAGGCTGGTGCAGCCGTCGAATGCCTCGTCTCGGATGTTGGTCACGCTGTTGGGGATCGTGACGCTTGTCAGGGCGATGCACAATACGAACGCCGAGACCCCGACTCTCGTGACGCCTTCGGGAATCGTGACACTGGTGAGGAGGGCGCAGTTCCCGAACGCACCGTCCTCGATGCTGGTGACGCTGGTGGGGATCGTCACGCTGGTCAGCCTGGTGCACCCCCAGAATGCGTCGTCCCCGATGTTGGTCACGCTGTTGGGGATCGTGACGTCGGCCAGGCTGCCGCAGAAACAGAACGCTTGGACGCCGATGCTGGTGACGCTGCTGAGGATCGTCACGCTGGTCAGGCTTGAGCAAGCGTAGAACGCGTTGTCCCCGATGCTGGTGACGGGCAGGCCGCTGATCGTGCCGGGAATGGTCACCGACCCGCCGGGACCGGTGTATCCCGTGATGGTGATCGCGCCGTTATTGGTCGCGTAATTGAATTGGGCTTGCACCACAGTGGGGAGCGTCAACAGAAGCAGCAACGGCAGCAACCTCCTCGCGCAGGCGGTTCTTAAACCCGTGGCCATCGTCCTCGGGCAGGTTGTCCCCTCAAGGGGGGTCATAGTGCTCATGGCTTCCCAGCCTTTCCCCGGCAACAATACGGACTTTCAGTGACGGCTCCCTTTTTGAACCTTTTCCCAAAGGAATGCAAGCGAAATCGCAACCGGTCAGTGACGGCGGGCCGGGCGAGCCGAACCAGGTAGGGCGCGCACTCCGTGCGCGCCGTCGCAGCTCGCAATTGCCCGGCGCGCACGGAGTGCGCGCCCTACCCGCCTTCGCTGAGGCATTACGCGAAATCCGCCAAGAGACTAGTCGTTAACGACATGGCGGCTTTTCGTGATTCCTGCTTCTTGGGCGGTGATGCTCGCCATTCAGAAGCACCGCCGCCTTTTGGGTGAGGCAATTCGCGCCGCTCGCAAAGAGGCGGGACTCAGCCAGGAGAAGTTGGCGGAGAAAGCCGACCTCTCCACGGTGTTTATTAGCCGGGTTGAAAGGGGGAAGGAATCCCCGTCCGTGGATAATCTGGTGAAAATCGCCAGGGCTTTGGGCCTTCGGGTGCGGAACCTGGTTGACGGATTTTAGCCGGCAGGCGAAGTCATTGCCGCCCGCACCAAATGCCGCCGCCTGCCGCAACACCCCATTAGCCCCATTGGCTGCATTGGCCACATTGCACACATCGGCTGCGTTGGCCACATTGGCTTGATTGGCGAGGTGCATTGGCTGCATTGGTTGCATTGCCCACATTGGCCATTTTGTCCAAAAAACTGGCCGCGCCGGGGCCAGTGGGGCGGCTCCGGCCTGCTGCGTGGCGGCAGTGCTCGGCTGCGCGCGGGCAGAGTAGAATTGCTGGCAGTGTCGGGACGCGGCCGATAGGCTGAGCGGCTACTTGGTGGCGGCAGCCCCGGGGAGGGGCCTTTGCATCAGCATCCACTCGAAGGGAATCTTGACCTCGTCGCCGGTCTTGATGATGCCGATGCCGAGGAGTTTTGGCTCGACGGGCCCGACCTTGTAATCGGACATTTTCAAAGTGACCGAGCCGGTAATCTTGAGCTTCTTGTTGTCGAGCGGCAGGACATTGACGGGCATGGAGATGGTGTTGGTGATGCCGGCCACGGCCAGTTCGCCCTTGGAGTCAAGCACGTACGGGGCGTCCTTGGACTTGGGCGCTTCCTTGAGGGTCAGTTCGGTGAGGCGGTAGCGGATGGCAGGGTACTTGTCCACCTTGAGGTGCTCGTACATGATTTCGTCCATCTTGTCGCTATAGAGCTTGCCGTTGCTTTCGACGCTCTTGAGGGAGCGGACCTGGACAAACACGTTGGTGGCGCGGGCCTCGACTTTGCCGGGCGTGAGGGCCTGGCCGGGTTCGGTGGGAAAACCGGGGCCGACCTCGAGCATGCCGGCGATGAAGGGACTCTCGACCTGCCAGGTCGGGTGAATAATATTGGCCGTGCCTTCGATCCGAATCTTGCTGCCCCGGCTGGACGAGTAGGCGGTCATCTGGTCGGCCGCCGGGGCCGCCAGGGCGGTCGCCATTAACAGGGCGACGGTTCCCGCGATTAGTGTTCGTGTCTTCATGTTGGCATTTGATTTTGTAGTGTATTGACGTTAGACCCATCAACTCAATTCATACAGCTCAGGTTGGATGAGGACGCGTTGGCCGCTGAGGATGGCCTCGTTGGCCTTGATGACCGTGACGGCGGCCTGGAAGCCCTCGAGGTAACCCGCCGCCGGCCGGCGCTGGACCTCTTTGGCAAGATGCTCGTTGAGCCCCTCCGGGTCTGCGTCGCCGTAGGCCTCAAGGTATGACTTCTTGGCCTGGCTCACATCAATGGCGTTGCGGACAAAGTTCTGGAGGGCGAAGAACAGGGGCGTGGAGGTGATGGGGTCCTCCACCTGGCCGGCCGGGGGCTTGGGTTTGCTGGCATCGACCACCAAAGTAATGCCGGTCTCCTTGTAGAACTGGTCTTTGCCCGCATAGACCTCCCAACCGAACAGTGGGGAGTCGACCTCTTTAAACATCCAGGCCTTGCCCTCGCGGAACATGACGGCGGCGTTGGCGCCGTAGAGCATTTCGTAAGCGCCATCAAACGAGTTGCCCAGGGTGGCGTCGTAAATCAGCCGGACGCCCCCGGGGAACTCAAAGGCGGCCTGCACGGTGTCAGGCACATCCCGGCCATCGTCGCTCCAAACCAGGAGCGAGCCGAAGCCGCTGACCGCCCTGGGTTTGGCGTTCAGGAACCAGGCGGTCTGGTCAATGGCGTGGCACCCAACCTCGCCCACCAACCCGAGCGAAATCGACTTGTCCAGCCGCCAGTTCAATTCCTTCTCGCGCTCGGCATTGGCGGACTGGACGTGCCAGCTAGTCTTCTTGTGCCACTGGGCGCGGGCCAAGACCGCCTGGCCGACGTTGCCGGCACGGATGAACTTGAGCACGAAATACTGTTGCGGGTCCGAGCGCGCCTGCAAGCCGGCCTGGAAGACGGACTGCCTGGCGGCCTTGGCGGCGAGGGCAATGGCCCGCGCGTCTTCCATCGTGTGTGCCAGGGGCGCCTCGCAATAGACGTGCTTGCCCGCCTTCAAGGCGGCCAGCACGAGGTCCTTGTGCCGGTGCGTAGGCGTGGCGATGACGACGGCGGGAATGTCCTGGTTAGCGAGGATCGTCTGGCCATCACCCATCGAGGGCACGTTCGGAAAGTCCCTGGCGCAGCGCTTGATCGCCGCCGGGTAGGTGTCGCAAATGGCGGCCAGTTCGGCTTGCGGCACGCGGGCCAGGGTGTTGAGAATCTCCCGTCCCCACAGGCCCAGGCCGACGAGCGCAACCTTCACCTTCGGCCCGGCGGCGGCGCTCTGGGCGGCGGCGGGCTCGGCGTTGGTTTGGGCGAGCAATTCCACCCCGCCCAACATGGTCATCAGGGTGGCGACCGACCCGCCCTTCAGAAAATCGCGCCGGTTAAAGTCCGGCGCGTTGGTTTCGTTCTCGTTCATTGGCAATCCCATTCCGCATTCCGCGTTCCGCACTGCGCGCTGGGTTCACTCCACGGGGCCTTTCTGGGGCCGGGCGTCGAATTTCTCGAGGCCCAACGCCCACCTGATCCCGTTGAGGATGTGCTTCTGGTAAGCCTCGGCCACTTCTTTGGAATTCTTGCGGTCCGTCCAGTTGGGGTCCCAGACGTCTTCGCGATGGCCCAGCGAGGTGTAGAACACGCGTCCTTTCCCATACTCCTTGCACCAGGAAACCGGGTAATCGCCGGGCGTCTTGTCATTGGGATGCTTGTCGAGGGTCAGCAAGCCGTGGACCTTGGCGCGCTCGAAGTTCTTGAATTGATAGATCTCGTCGAAGACCTCCCAATTGGCCGGCAGGTGCCGGCAGATGGGGCATTCCTGGTCCTGGTTGATGGCGTCGACCTGCACTTGGGCGCCGTGGGCCTTGAATTCGCCGCCGAGCATATCGATGTACGGTGCGAACCCGTGGAAGGTGTCCGCGGCCGAGTGCATGCCGACAAAGCCTTTGCCGGACTTAATCCAATCCAGCAAGGCCTGGTTGTCGGGCAGCGGCAGGTCGCCCGTGGTGTTGGCAAAAATGACCGCGTCGTATTGCTTGAGGGCCGCCGGACTCATCTTCTCGGCCAGCACATTCTTGATGGCCTCATTGACTTTGGCCCGGTCAACTTTGCCGTCCGCGTCCTTGAATTGCGGGTCGTTCGGCTCGACGCGCGCATAGTCCACGGTAAAGGCCTCACTCTCCTGGGCCAACTGGGCCAGGACCTTCTCGGCGGTGGGGATGGAACTGTGGCGAAACCCCAGGGTGACGGTCACGACCAGGACCTTCTTGGGCGCAGCCTGGGCCGGGGAGGCCAACCCGAAGGCGCACAGGACCGTGGCAAAGAGCAGTTTGCTTGCAAGGACAGTATTCATTATTTTCATACGCTTTAGCCGGCAACCGGACATCTAATTCTCAACCGTGAGACTAGTTCACCCGCTATGAAATTCATTTTCCCGGTCGCGGTCAAGCTTCTGTTGCATCGCGCTTGACTCCCAGGGTTGGGAGTGCTGTAAATAGGGGGTGAGCACGCGGCGCACTGAGCCTCGCGGCCCGGGCCGATTCAAGACCGGCGTGCAACCAAGTAAGATTATGGCTGACATCAAGTTCACCTGCCCGCATTGCCAACAGGAAATCCAATGCGACCAACTCTGGTGCGGGCACCAGATCAACTGCCCCACTTGCCAGGGCGAAATGGCCGTGCCGCAATTGGAGGCCGCGCCGGCCATCGCCAGTGGCCAGGTGGTGCGACCGCCCCCTGGCGCGGCGCCGAGGCTTTCCGCCGGCAGAACCCAGGTCGCGCGGTCCGTCAGCGCCACCGGCGTGCCACAAAGGGCCTTCCAGCGGCCAGTCGTGAAGAAAAAGAACCCGCTGGCCAAGTTCGCGGTCATCGGCGGGACCCTGATTGTGCTGGTGGGCGGAGGCTATTTCGCCGCCGACCATTTCGGTCTCCTGGGCGGGGCGCAGGATGAATCGCTCGCCAAACCGGCCGCGGCCCGGAAGAAATCCGACGCTGGCCAGGTCGGCGGCCCAGTGGGCGAAATGAACGCGACCCTGGATGTGGCCGAAACCCTCCAGGGCGGTTCCTCCGCTCCTGGCCCCGGCGCGCGCAGGCCACGCCCGACCGCCCCCGCCGGTGAGGGCGCGGCGGCCAGTGGCGCCGCGGCCACGCCGGCCCCCGACAAGGCCTTGCCGGTCGTGGCCCCGGTTTATACGCTGGACGTGACGCAGGCAAAGATCCCCGACAGCAAGGTCAACGGCGTCATCGCCGGCACCAATTTCGTCTCCGACAGCGCGCGGCTCGATAAGGGTCTCGGTTACTACGCCCTGACCTTGCGCCAGGGGGCGGGCCTTTCGCCCGACCGCGCCATATGCGTCTTTCTCCATCTCAAGCCCGCCGAAGGCCCCACCAACCAGACGTTTACGGTTTCTCCGGAGGCCAGGGATGCCGCCGTGTCGCAGGTCGTCAAACTATGGAAGACGAACCCGAGGTATGCCCCCACGCAGCAAAAGTTCTCCGCCAATTATGCCCTGAAACTCGAGTTGGGCCAGATAAATGACGGCGTCATTCCGGGCAAGATCTTCCTGGCGCTGCCGGATGCCGACAAGACGGTCGTGGCTGGACAATTCAAGGCCACGCTCGTCATCCCTGAACCGGGCACTCAAGTTGTCCCGGTCACCCCCGTGCCCGGGTCGACGCCCAACCCGGCAAACGCCGCCGCCGCGGCCCAATATCAAAAGCGCTACGGCAGACCACGCTAGCGCCCCGTGGTTATGCTGGTCCTAAGGTGGCGTGGTTACATGGTTGGATGGGTTCCAGGATTGGGTTTACCCCGAAAACAGCCGCGTAACCCGCTGCAAATCGACAAATGCGTCATGTTCGTGCGAAGTGGTGTCCCTGTAAGGGATGGGGGATTAATTGAGAGTTGAGTATTGAGTATTGGTTCTTGGTCATTGAGTCCGCAGTCTGAGTCCGCAGTCCGAAAGTCCATTCGGCGTGATCTGCGGGCATTGCTCAATAACCAAAGAAATCAACCAGGGCATTCCTGCCCCATCCAGGCCCGTATGCCGCGTATAGGCAAGCGAGTTTTGTAACCAGGCAACGCCTGTAACCAGGCAAGGCTGTGACTATTTATGGCGGGCAAATCGAGCTTTCTGGACAAGGTGTTGGGCCGCGTCGGGCGGCTGGATACGGAGGGGCTGCAGACGGTCATCCAGCGCCTGGCGCGCGAGCGCAGTTTTCTGGAGACGCTTTTCAATACGATCCAGGACGGGGTGCTGGTGGTGGATGAGGCCGGGCGGATTCTTTATTTCAACCAGGCCGTGACCCGGCTGCTGGGCTTGCAGCCCAATGTCGAGGGCCAGCCGGTGACCAACCACATCCCGGAACTCGATTGGGAGAAGATCGTCCGCTTCGACCTGGCCGGGGGCCAGGGGGGCGTGCGCCATGAATTCGAGGTGCTGTATCCGCGCCCGCGTTTTCTCCGGCTCTATGCCGCCCCGCTCGATGGCCAGGGCGCCGGGAGCGCCGGCGTGGCGCTCATTCTGCACGATGCCACGGAGGCGCGGCAGCAGACCGCCGAGGCCATCGAGAGCGAGCGCATCCAGGCCCTCACGCTGCTGGCCGCCAGCGTGGCTCACGAAATCGGCAATCCGCTCAACACGTTGCACATCCATCTCCAGCTCATGGAGCGGGAGGTCAAAAAGCTCAAGAGCGCCTTCGCGAGCGGGCCGGCCCCAGGCCCCGCCCCAGGCCCGCGCTCGCGCCAGCGTCCGCGGTCTCCGGCGGTGGAAAACGAGGCCGGTGAAATCGCGGGCCGCCTGGAGCAGTTCCTCAGTGTGGCCAAGGGCGAAATCAACCGCCTGGATGGCATCGTCACCCAGTTCCTGCAGGCCCTGCGGCCGACGGCGCCGCAGTTGCGGCCGGCGGGGCTCAACGAAGCGGTGCACAAAACCCTGGGACTGCTGCAGCCCGAACTGGACAACCGGGGTTTGAACGTCAAGACCCGGCTGGCTCGGCAATTGCCCGCGACGCCGATCGACCCCACGCAGATTCAGCAGGTCCTGGTCAACCTCATTCGCAACGCCATGCAGGCGATGACCCGGGGCGGCACCCTGTCGCTGCAAACCTGGGAAGGGGCGGACGGGGTTTGGGTGAGCGTGGCCGATACCGGGGGCGGAATTCCGCAGGAACAGCTCAACCGCATCTTCGAACCGTTTTACACCACCAAGAAGCGAGGTTCCGGCCTGGGTTTGATGATTGTCCAGCGCATCGTGCGGGCGCATGGCGGGCGGATCGAACTGGAGAGCCAGGTCGGCCGCGGCACCACCTTCCGCCTCTGGCTGCCCTTGCACGAGCGCAAGCCCCGCCTGCTGGAGGCCCCGATGCATGATTAATTGCCAGTTGTTTAACCCCCGCCGCGTGTCTATGCTCGATGCTGGAGCCGGTTGTTTGCCGACCGGCCGCAAATGACACCGACGCTATTGATAGTCGATGACGAGAAGACGCAGCGGGACGGACTCCGGGCGGCACTGGAGGACCGTTACGACGTCTATCAGGCCGAAGATGCGCGGATGGCGCTGGAACTCCTGGAGGGGGAGCATTTCGACGTGCTGCTGACGGATTTCCGCCTGCCGCACGAGGACGGCATGAAGCTCATCGTCCGGGCCAAGTCGCTGGCGCGGCCGCCGATATGCATTCTCATGACCGCTTACGGGTCGGAAGAACTGGCGGTGGAGGCCATGAAACGCGGGGCGGACGATTACATTGCCAAAGGCCGGCTGCAGATTGACGAGTTGGAGATGCGCATTGCGCGCGCCCTGCGGCAGCGCAACCTGGAAGCGGAGAATGTCTCGTTGCGCCAGCAGCTTGATGCGAAGTTTGGCCTCGAAAACATCATTGGCGAATCGCCGGCGATGCGGGAGGTGCTCGACATGGTGCGGCAAGTGGCCCCCACGCGGGCCACGGTGCTGTTGCAGGGCGAAAGCGGGACCGGCAAGGAGCGCATTGCCCAAGCCCTCCATCAACTCAGCCCCCGCGCCCAACAACCGCTGGTCACGGTGCATTGCGCGGCCCTGTCGCCCACCTTGCTGGAAAGCGAGTTGTTCGGCCACGAGAAAGGCGCCTTCACCGGCGCCCACGAGCGGCGGATTGGCCGTTTCGAGCAAGCCCAGGGCGGCACTTTGTTCCTGGACGAGCTGGGCGAAATCGACGCCTCGACCCAGATCAAGCTCTTGCGATTCCTGGGCGAGCGGACCTTCGAGCGGGTCGGCTCGAACAAGACGCTGACCGCCGACATCCGCCTGGTGGCGGCCACTAATAAGAAGCTCGAGGAATTGGTCAAGGCCGGTGTGTTCCGGGAGGACCTGTTCTTCCGGTTGCGGGTGGTGGAGATCTGGCTGCCGCCCTTGCGGGAGCGGCCGGAAGACCTGCCGTTGCTGGCCCAGGCCTTCCTCCGGGAGTTCGCCCGCGAGAATGAGAAGCCGGTCAACAACTTCACCGCCGAGGCCCTGGAGTCGCTGCTCCGCTACGCCTGGCCGGGCAACGTGCGCGAGCTGCGCACCGCCATCGAACACGCCGTGGTCCTGTGCCGGGGCGAGCGCATCGCCGCCCGCGACCTGCCGCCTTCGGTGCGCCAGGGCGGGGCCGGCCCGCCGGGGCGGGCGGAGACGCAGAAACTGCTGGCGCGGGGCGAGCTGACGGTGAAAGAGGCGGAAAAGGAACTCATCATCCGCGCGCTCAAAGAGGCCAATGACAACCGTAGCCTGGCCGCCAAGAAACTGGGGATGAGCCGGCGCACCCTGCACCGCAAATTTCACGCCTACCACCTCGAGGGATTCTGAGCATGCGGATTCCGTTACCACAAGACCTGATTCATCAATTGGAGGTCGGCGGCGGCCACCGTTACTTGCGCATCGGCCTGGCCGTGTTGGCCCTGGCCACGCTCACCTTCCTTTACGACTGGCGCGCCTTCAAGAACATGGCCACCCCGGAAGCCATGGACGCCGCCCAGGTGGGCCGCAACCTGGCCGAGGGCAAAGGCTACACCACCCTCTTTATTCGCCCTTTTAGCATCTACCTGGTCAAGCGGCACCAGCAGCAGCAGGCCCAGGCCCCCGAGCCGGGCAAGGCCCCGGACCCCGCCCGGCTCAAGGGGATGCACCCCGACCTCGCCAACCCGCCGGTCTATCCCCTCCTGCTGGCCGGGCTGATGAAAGTACTGCCCTTCCATTACCCGGTTTCCAATAAGGCCTTTTGGACCTATAACGGCGTGTTCTGGCGCTATGAGCCGGATTTCCTCATCACCCTCTTCAACCAACTCTTGTTCCTGGGGCTGGTGGTGGCGGTCTTCTTTCTGGCCCGGCGCCTGTTCGATGCGCCCGTCGCCTGGCTGTCGGCGGTGTTGCTGCTCGGCAGCGAGTTGTACTGGCGGTTTTCCGTGTCTGGGCTTTCGACGATCCTGCTGTTGCTCATTTTCACGGGGCTGGCCTGGTGCCTGGTGCTGCTGGAGGAGGAGTCGCGCGCACCCAAGTGGGGGCAGAACGGCATTATCGTGCTGGCGGCGGCCCTCGGCGCCTTGGCCGGCCTGGGCGGGCTGACCCGCTACAGTTTTGGCTGGCTGATCCTGCCCGTGGCGGCTTTCCTGGTCCTGTTTTCCAGCCCGCCGCGGCGAGTCATCGTGACGCTGACCGCCCTGGCCGCGTTTGCGGCGGTCATGGGGCCGTGGCTGGTCCGCAACTATTCGGTGAGCGGCACCACCTTCGGCACCGCCGGTTACGCCGTCATGGAAGGCACGGCGCTGTTCCCGGAGAACCGCCTGCCGCGCTCCTTGGAGCCTGACTTTTCCCGGTTTTTCTTGAGGCCCTTCTGGGTCAAGCTGATAACCAACTCCCGCGAAATCATTCGCGGCGACCTGCCCAGGCTCGGCGGCACCTGGGTCACCGCCTTCTTTCTGGTTGGCCTGCTGGTGAGCTTTCGCAATCCCTCCACCCGGCGGCTGCGCTACTTTCTGCTGATGTGCCTGCCGGTGTTGTGGATTGTCCAGGCCCTGGGCCGCACCCAGCTCTCGGAGGGCTCACCGGAGATCAACTCCGAGAACCTCCTGGTGTTGCTGGCCCCATTGGTCCTGGTTTACGGCCTCGGCCTGTTCTATCTGTTGCTCGACCAGGTCCAACTGCCCGTGCTGCAACTCCGCTATGCCGTGGTGGGCCTCTTCGGCCTGATTGCCTGCCTGCCGCTGCTCCTGGTTTTCCTGCCCCCAAGGCCCCAGCCGGTGGCTTATCCGCCCTACTGGCCGCCGGACATCCAGAAGTTCAGCGGTTACATGAAAGAAGGCGAACTCATGATGAGCGACATCCCCTGGGCCGTCGCCTGGTATGGCCGGCGCCAGTGTGTCTGGTTCACCCTGCGGGCGGTGCCCGACGCCAAAGACCGCGGTCTGCACGAGGACTTCTTTGCCATAAACGATTTTCTCAAGCCAGTCCACGCCCTCTATCTCACGGCGGAGAGCATGGATAGCAAATTTGTTTCCCAATGGGTCCAGGCGAGAGAGAGTTGGGGCAATTTCATCGCCCAGACCGTGCTCCTGCGGGAAGAACCTCCCAGCTTCCCCTTGCGCAAGGCCCGGGCCGATTATTTCCCTTATCAGCTCTTCCTCACGGACTGGGAACGCTGGATCAAGAGTCCGTGACCAGACCCGGGCGAACCCGCGCGATTGTTTTTGGTCACTGATTCCGGCGCAAGTTCAGGGCGTCAATGGAGCGGCAACCCGGACGACTTCATCCTGGCCCCGAGAGCATTTGGCCTCAAGGCCGCGGGGTCAGGAGTTCCGGGGCCATGCTGTGCCGTCCTGCGGGGCTTGGGGCCGGTGGAGGCGGGAGCTGGGTGGGCGGGCAGTTGGCATGGCGGACCTGGCCGGCCCACGCCGCGGCACCGTAGAGGCCGGCCTGGGCAAGATCGATGGGCCGGAAGCCGAGTGGAAGGGCGGGCGAGTTGCGGGGGGAGCCTGAAATCGTGGGCGGCAGCAGCGAGGAAGAGCGGGTCGGCGACGGCCGAATGGCGGTCCAGCCCGAGTTCCTGCCACTGGGCAAAGGTGCGGCGGTAAGAACGGAGTTGGTCCGCGTTGCCGGCGAGCCAGCGGGGCGCTCAGGGAAGGGGTGAGGGGGGGAGCGCCGCCAGGAAGGAAAGCGCTACCCGAAAATGGTGAGCTCTACCCCGCCGCGGCGCTGTGCTCGACGCGCTCTTGAGCTTGAGGTATATCAACCCGCAGCAGAACAGTTATGGAAAAGCAGCGAGCTTGCTGGGGTCTGTGGCGCCGCCGGTCATGCCTGAGGCCGACCTGGCGCGGTTGGCTGCCGCTGTTTTTCAGCTCGGTGCTATTGCTGATTTTGGCGGCGCGAGGGGCGCATCCGTTCCTGGCCCTCAGCCAGCCGAGGCCTGGGGGAGTGCTGGTGCTCGAGGGTTGGGCGCCGGACTTTGTGCTCGAAGGGGGTGTAGCTGAATTCAACCGCGCTCATTACGACAGAGTCTTCGTCACCGGCGGCCCGATCGAGTCGGGCGGGGCGCTGTCCAAGTACAAGACTTATGCCGACCTGGGCGCGGCCACGCTGCTCAAGCTGGGGTTGAACAGCAACCTGGTGCAGGCGGCGCCGGCGGCGGCCGTGCGGCAGGGCCGGACTTACGCCTCGGCAGTCGCTCTCAAGCAATGGTGGCGCGCGCACGGGATGTCGCCGGCGCAGGTTAATCTCTTGACCGTCGGAGCCCACGCGCGCCGGTCCCGGCTCTTGTATCAGCGGGCGCTGGGCAAAGGCGTGGCGGTGGGGGTTGTGGCCTTCCCGCCCCACGATTACGACGAGCGCCATTGGTGGCGCTCCAGCCAGGGCTTCAGGGTCGTCACCAGCGAGTTGATTGCCTACGGCTACGCCCGCGTCCTGTTTTGGGAGTTTAAGACCAGGTGACTTCATGTAACCGCTGATTATGTCATCGCCGTTCTCAGTGGGGGCGGTCTTGCTCGCCGCCGGGCAGTCCCGGCGGATGGGGCGGCCCAAACTGCTGCTGGCCTGGCAGGGCACTTCGGTGCTCGGCCACCTGGTGGCGCAATGGCGCCTGGCCGGGGCGGGCCACCTCGCCATCGTTTGCGCGGCCGGGGACCAAGCCATCCAGGGGGAACTGGACCGGCTCGGTTTTCCAGGGGCGGATCGCATTTTTAATCCGGCGCCCGAGCGGGGCATGTTCAGTTCGATCCAGTGCGCCGCACAATGGCCGGGGTGGCCCGCGGCGCTGACCCACTTTGCGATTGTGCTCGGTGACCAACCCCATGTCCGCCAGGCGACCTTGCGGGCCATGCTCGAGTTCAGCGCCGCTCACCCGGGGCGGGTTTGCCAACCGGCCCGCGCGGGCCGGCGGCGTCATCCCGTGCTCCTGCCAAAGGCCGTCTTCCTGGACCTTGGGCGGTCCAAGGCGGCAAATCTAAGGGCCTTCCTCAGCCCCTGCCAGGCGGCCACTTGCGAGTTGGCGGACCCGGGACTGGACCTGGACATTGACTGCCCGGCGGATTATGAAGCGGCGCTCGCCCTTGGCGGGGGTGAGGCCTTGGAGCGTTGAAGCGTGGAAGGGCAAGCTTCCGGCTTGCGCCAGTCCCGGCC
The DNA here is from genome assembly GCA_049518415.1 of Verrucomicrobiota bacterium. Taxonomy (GTDB): domain Bacteria; phylum Verrucomicrobiota; class Verrucomicrobiia; order Limisphaerales; family UBA8199; genus CAVQND01. The sequence continues at coordinate 11,019 of JBEKRX010000066.1, read as the reverse complement.
AGCCTCCGGCTTGGGGGTTTCACCTTGCCGCACTGCCTTTGGCCAACCCGGAGGCCTGCCCTGCTGCCGGCCGGGGGCAGTGTCAAGCGGCCGGCCAAGGCTGCTGGAGAAATAAGTTCTGCTTTGACATGGCGCAGTAGAAATGATACAAATAATTGGCGTTTCCAGGCGAGCCGCGCGCGCTGGCCGGTCTTGCCTCCGGGCTTGTGGCGGGCACGGCTGGTGCTACTATGGAGGGCAGTGAAATGAGTACAAGTGAGAAACCTTTGAAGATGGTCACCTGCGCCGGGTGTGAGAGCAAGGCCTTCATCCCGGGCGACCTCCCGCCGCTGGGTACCGTACCGTGCCCCAAATGCGGGCATCCTATCATGATGCCGATGCAAGTGCGGCAGTTCGAGCTGCGCAGCAAGATCGCCTCGGGCGGGCACGGCAAGGTCTATCGCGCCTTCGACATCGTCCTGCAGCGCCTGGTGGCGGTGAAGCTGATGCGCAAGGAATTGGGGAACGACCCGGTGGCGCTGGAGAGTTTCCTCCGTGAGGCGCGCGCCTGCGCCTCGTTGAACCATACGAACATCATTCACATTTACACCTTCGATGAGTTCGAAGGCGAGCGTTACCTGGTGATGGAACTGGCCGACCGCGGGAGCCTCGACACGCGCATCGAGAAACAGCAGCGCCTGGGCGAGTTGGAGGTGCTCGACATCGGGATCAAAATCGCCTCGGCGCTCGACCTGGCCCTCAAGCACAACCTCCTCCACCGCGATATCAAACCGGGCAACATCCTCTTCAACGCCGACAACGAACCCAAGCTGGTCGATTTCGGCCTGGCCCGCAGCCCCGATGCCCAGCCCGAATCGCCCACCGTCACCGAGGGCACCCCTTACTATGTCGCGCCCGAGAAAATCAAACGGGAACCCGAGACCGCCCTTTCCGACATGTACAGCCTCGGCTGCACGCTCTACCACGCCCTCACCGGCCACGTGCCCTTCGAGGCGCCCACCGTCGAAGAACTGGTCGCGGCCCACGTCCACACTCCCCTGACACCGCCAAATCTGGTGGTGCCGGAGATCACCCAGCCGACCAGCGACACCCTGGTGCGGGTGCTGGCTAAAAACCCCGCCGCCCGGTTCCTCAGTTACGACGAGTTCCGGATGGCGCTGGAGTTGGCCCGCAGCCAGTGGCTCATCCAGCACTCCACCCAGCCCCCCTCGACCAAGGCCTCCAAGAGCAAGACCAGTTGGTGGCGCCGATAACGGGCGCAAGTCAGTTTCTGGCAGGCGCCAAGTTTCCACCCGTTTTATGAAGGCATCTGAATTGCGGCCGTATTCGTGGTAGAGGCAAAAGAGGGCCTCATCCTCCGGCACTTCCCGAAAGTCCCATTCCGCCCGGGGGAGCGGCTTGCGTTTATTCTGCCAGGGCGTCAGGGCTTTTGCTCCATATCGGCCCGGTGGCGTCACGGCAGGGGCTGAGCCAGCCGGCCAAGGCTTCCTGCTCGCCGGCACACGGTCACTTCCACACGCGGTTTGACGCGCAAGTCCTCCGCGATACTCCGCATGATCACACCCAGGTTGCGCGCGGTGGGGTTGCCGTTGCGATTGAGCATTCGGTGCAGCGTCTTCTCGCCCAGGCCAGTCTGCCGCGCCAGTTCTTTGAAGGTGATTCCGGCGTGCACCAAGTCGCGCAGCATGGAAAGCCCTTCGGTGGTTTCGCCAGCAAGCAGCGCGCCCACGGCTTCGGCGTACAAGGCACGCGCAAATTTGCGGTCGCGTTGAATCCGCGCCACCACCGTTTCTTTGTAGTCCCGTGTCAGTGCCATGTTATGTTCTCGTCTGTTGGTATCGTTTCCAGCGTTCCATGGCGAACCACGCTTCGCCCTCTCGCTGCGTGGCCAGCCCTCGGCAGTGGGCGAATAGCATCTGCGGGGTGTTGCCGGCCCGGAGGGCGGTGGCCTTTTCGTTGCCGCGCAGGGCCAGGGGATAGGCGCAAAAGGCGTGGCGCAGGCCATTGTGCTTCCGCGCGATGGGAACCTTCTTGCCCTTACTCCTTGGGCTGGGCCTTGGTTTGGGCCTTCTTGGCCGCGACTTTTGGGCCAAGGTTCACCTTGGTGGCAATGAGTTTCCCGTCTTCGGCGGTCTTGAAGCCGCCGCTGACAAGCCCGCCCACCACGCCGTCCTCCAATAGCGCCGGTTTTCCGCCCTGGGCGATCTTCGTTTCGGAAGTGACCTGGAACGTCCGCTTGCCGACCGTAATGGTCTTGTTGACCTTGTCCACGGCAGCCAATTTGCCATGGAAAGGACCAGCGGCTTGTCTCCTGGCGGCGGCTTGTTTTTTCTCACCGGCGGATTTCCTTACCACCGCGGGTATTTCGTTGGTTTGGGCCGGGAGCCGGACCGGCAGGCCGGCCAGGGCCACGGCCAGGAGGCCGAAGGCGCCGGTTTTCAGAATTGAATTCATGCGAGTGAGAGGCGCCCTTACCAGCTTCCGTCCACCAGCAGGGCGGTGATGTTCTTGGCCAGGTCCCCCGCCAGGCGGGGCAGAGCCTGGCGCTCGGTGCTGGTCAAGTCAGCGCCGACGCGGACGAGGGCATAGCCGGTGACGGATTGGTCGAGGAGGGTCTTGCCGGTGGCGCGCTCGCGGGCGGTCACCTGGGCGGTGAGGCTCAGGCGGTAATCTCGCACGGTGAGGGTATCGGCCGGCGACAGGCTCATTTCGTGGCGATTGTAGCGGGTGATCGCCCCGCTGACCACGACATCGCCGTCCTCGTGCGAGGCGAGCCGAAAAGTGCCGTCCCGCTGAAACTCGCGGCGGAGCTGGGCGGTGAGGGCGTCGGTGAGGCGGGGCTCGAGGGTCAGGTTGGAAAAGGGCCGGAGCTGGATGGACTTTTCGCCGGGGGCCAGGCCGTTGGTGGGGCCCAGGCGGTAACCGGCGCAGCCGCTCAGGAGCAGGCCCGCCAGGCAAGCCAGGAGTATGGCTCGCCGCTCTGCCAGGCTCCGCGCGGAAGGCAAAGGCCGGGTCATTGGTTGGTCTCTCTCAGGAGCTTGTTCAGGGCATCGATCCGCTGGCGGGCCTGCTCGGCATAAGCAGAACTGGGGTCCAGGTTCTTCGCCTCATTGTAGTAGGTCCGGGCCCCTTTCCACCGGGCGGCTTGGGGATAGAACCTGGCTTGCTCATAAAACTTGGCGATTTGGAGAAACCCGCGCGCCTGTTCCCTTTTCAGCGAGGCGATGGCATTGGTGGCCTGCGACACGCGCGCATCGTTCGGATAGAGCGTCAGGAAGTCGCTAAAGGCCGCGATGGCCTGGCCGGCGGTGCTTTGGTCGTAATCGGCTTTGAGGGCCTGTTTGTTGTAGGCCACGCCCTCGCGGTAAAGGGCCTCGGCGGCGATCTTGGGCTGGTCGTGATAGCGGTCGGCAGCCACTTCAAAGGCCTTGGCCGCCGCTGGGAAGTCCTTTTGTTTCTCGCGCGCCGCGCCGAGGTTGAGTTGCGCCTCGGGAGCCACGTCGCTGTAAGGGCCGTTCTTGACGATTTTTTCGTACATCTCGGCGGTGCGGGCCGCCGAAGGGGGCCGCGGAATGTAGCCCCAGAGCCGGAACCATTTGCCGGCCAGGTAGAGATTGGCAATCTGAAACTGCCGCCGCAGAATCTCCTGGTAGCTGGCGATCTTGGGCTGTTTGTCCAGGAGTCTCTGGTACTCGTTGAAGGCCTTCTCCGTCTGGCCCCTGGCCTCATAACAGCGGCCGACCAGGTATTGCGCCGCCGGCGCGTAATCCGACAACGCCCACGCCCGCACTACCCGCCTCGCCGCCTTGAGCGCCAGACTGTAATCCTTCTGGTCGAAAGCCCCCTGGGCGACTTCCAACTGGTCCTTGGCCCGCGCCCGCACCCACTTGCCTTCGCCCCCGACCGGCTCATAGGTCCAGCCTTCGCCGGGACGATAGACCAGCGGGGCGGGCGCGCGGAACGGAAAAGCCAAAAGGCCGAGCGCAACCAACCACGACCAACTGACCAGCCGACGGTTCATGGGGACACGGTAGCCACCCGCCTTGGCCAAGTCAAGCAGCGCCCAAGGTGAAAAGTCCGAAGTCCGAAGTCCGAAGTCCGAAGGAAGCCTGAAAGCCCAAGGTCGAAAGCAGCGCAGCCGGCGAGCAGATATGACTATCGGAGGCGAACTGGGGCGGCGGCCGGGAGGCGGGAACTACCCGCGATAGACGATCAGCAGGCCGTAGTCCGTCAGCAGCTTCTGCGTGCCGATGTCCAGGTAAGTGAAGGCGAGCGTATTGATGCTGATGATGTTGGTCTCGCCGACCCTGTTCAGGAATGTGGTCACAATTTCATCGAACTTGTCGTGGCCCACCTCGATGCAGTCAATGTGACGGATGGTCTTGGTCCGCATCTTTTTCTCGGTGTCCTTGGCGGCGGCCTCCAGCGGGGCCGGCGGCTTGGCAATCAGGCTCTCGGTCGTCTTGTGGGTGGGCACGCGCAAGTGCATCGCCACCTTTGCCGCCGCCGAGGAGGCAATGGGATTGACCGTGCGCGGCTCGATGCGCGGGGCGCCGGTGGGGGTCTCCAGGCCGGGCCGGGGGACCACCGTTTCGGGTTCGGGGATGGTGATGGACTCACCGCAGGAAGGGCAGTTGATTTCGCTGCCGGCGCCCGAGCTGTCGACCGCCAACTCCTGTTCGCATTTGGGACAGTTAAATATGACATCCATACGCGGCCTTTCGTTACGGAATTGCGGCCTGAGGATAAGGCCCTGTCGGGCCGATGGCCAGCAAAAAGTCAGAAAATGTCGCGCCTTCCGGTTCCGTGGCACCCCGCGGACGAGGCCTCGGCGCTCCGATGGTTGGGGCTGTGCCGCGCGGAGGGCCCCTGGTGCGTGGGCGCAAGTTACTTAAGCTATTTAACTCCTTTAACCTGTCAAATCCGCCGTGGAACGTACAACCTGGAGCCAATGCTCAACTACATCTGGCTGGGGCTGATTGTGCTGGCGGTCATCATCGGTGGCTGCCACGACGGACTCAAGGAGGTGTCCGACGCCGCCTTCAAGATGGCCGAGTATGCGGTGATCAACACGGCGTTGCCGCTGGCGGGCATCCTGGCGCTGTGGCTGGGCGTGATGCGGGTGGCGGAGCGGGCGGGGTTGGTGGCGCTGTTGGCCCGGGGGTTGCGCCCTGGCCTGCGCTGGCTTTTCCCGGACGTGCCGGGGGACCATCCGGCCATGGGCTCGATGGTCATGAACATCGCCGCCAACGTGCTGGGCCTGGGCAATGCCGCCACACCGCTGGGCCTGCGCGCCATGCGGGACCTCGAGACCCTCAACCGGCTTCCCGGCACCGCGACCAACGCCATGTGCACCTTTCTGGCCATCAACACCAGCTCCGTCCAGCTTATCCCGGCCACGGCCATCGCCATCCTGGCAGCCAACCATTCCACCAATCCGACGGCGATTGTCGGCACCTCGATCCTGGCGACCGCCTGCGGCGCGGTCGCCGCCGTGGCGGCGGCCAAGTCGCTCCAGCGCCTGCCCTGCTTCCGCCTGCCGCCCGCGCCCGGGCGCCCGGTGGCGGCGGCCGCGGCGACGAGCGCCGCCCGGGCCAATGGCGATCAACCCGTGGTCAAAGAGGCCCAAGCCTTGCAGCCGCTCCGGTGGTGGGGCCTGGCCCTCCTGCTGCTTTTTGGGCTCTTCTTCCTTTACCTCTTCGCGCGCCTGGCCCTGCCGGAGGCGGCGAAACAGACCGGGTTCGTCCGCGTCGTGGATGCGCTCTCGAAACTGGCGATCCCGTTCCTGCTCTCCGCCTTCCCGTTGTATGCGGCGTTGCGAGGCGTGAAAGTGTACGAGGAGTTCGTGGCGGGCGCGAAGGAGGGATTCGAAGTGGCCATTCGCATCATTCCCTACCTGGTGGCGATCCTGGTCGCGATTGGCATGTTCCGCGCGGCGGGCGGCATTGACCTGGTGAGCCATTACCTGGGGCCGGTGTTGTTGGCGCTGGGGTTTCCGCCGGAGTTGCTGCCGCTGGTCCTGATGCGTCCGTTGAGCGGGAGCGGCACGCTGGGAGTGTTGGCCGAACTGGTCAAACAATATGGTCCGGACAGCCTGGTCGCGCGCATGGGCGGCACGATTTACGGCAGCACGGAAACCACTTTTTACGTCCTGGCGGTCTATTTCGGGTCTGTGGCCGTCAGCAAGACCCGCTACGCCGTGCTGGCGGGACTCACCGCCGACTTCGTCGCCGTCGTGGCCTCCGTCATCGTCTGCCGGTTGGTTTTCGGTTGACGGGGTTGAGCCTGGGCAGGTCGAGAGCGAGAAGCCGTTGAAAGGGCTCAGGCAGTGTGCCGCGCGGCTGCGCCGGGCCAAAGTCAGGGCGTTAATGACAGATCGTCTCGACCCTGTGGGGCTGCAGCAAGTGCGGTAAGATTTTTGAGGATGCAAATTGACTGGAACAGGGTGCGCGGGCTGGCGGTGGCGGAAGTGGAGGCCACGCTGGCGGCGCTCCCGGCACCGTTGCGGGAGCGGGCGCAGGCCTTGCCGGTGACCTTCGAGCGCCGGCCCAATGCGGCCCAGTGCCGCGACGGCATCGAACCCGACACCCTCGGCCTGTTTGTCGGCCCGGAGTTCGCCTGGGAGCAGAGCGCCACCCTGCCGCTGCCCCCGCAGATCATCCTGTTCCTCCAAAACCTGTGGGACCAGGCCGAAGGCGAGGCGGAGCTCTTCTGCGAGGAAGTCCACACGACCTACCTCCACGAACTGGGCCACTACCTGGGCCTGGACGAAGACGACCTGTTCGAGCGCGGACTGGAATGAAGGCGCGCCTCGGGCCACTGCGGGGACCAGGGCCAGTGACAAAGTCGTCTTTGGGTGCGCCGGCTCGCGGCGACGACTTTTCCCTTTTCTTCACCTGAGAAAGATGTTATTTTGTTATAGAAATCAGCAAAAAGAAAGCGAACCGACAGACGCACCGAATTGAAAGCACTCATCGAGACCCGGAACCGGAGAACTGAACGAGTTTTTCTCGTCGGCGTAGAACTCAAATCCCGCAGCGGTTGGGAGATCCGCGATTCATTGGAGGAGCTTTCCGAACTGGCCACGACCGCCGGGGGCCAGGTGGTCGGCGACGGCGTCCAGAAAATGGCCGCCCCGTGCGCCACCACCTTCATCGGCAAAGGCAAAGCCGATGAATGGGCCGCCCACTGCCGGCGGGCGGAGGTCGACACGGTCATCTTCGACGACGAGCTGACTCCCGCCCAAAGCCGCAACCTGGAAAAGGTCTTCCAGTGCAAGGTCCTGGACCGGACCTCATTGATCCTGGACATCTTCGCCCAGCGCGCCCACACCCGCGAGGGCAAACTCCAAATCGAGCTGGCCCAGCTCCAGCACCTGCTGCCCCGCCTGACCCGGTTTTGGGGCCACTTGTCCCGCCAAACCGGCGGCATCGGCATGCGCGGCGGCGAGGGCGAGACCCAGTTGGAGACCGACCGCCGCCGGGTGCAGGACCGCATCGCCCGCCTGGAGCGCGAACTGGAGGTCGTGCGCCGCCAGCGGGCCACCCAGCGCCACGCCCGCCAGCGCAATCACTGGGCCCTGGCCTCGATAGTCGGCTACACCAACGCCGGCAAATCCACCCTGCTCAACACCCTCACCGGCGCCGAGGTCCTGGCCGAAAACAAATTGTTCGCCACCCTCGACCCGACCACTCGCCGGCTGCGCCTGCCGACCAACCAAAACGTGCTCCTGACCGACACCGTGGGTTTCATCCGCAAACTCCCCCACGGCCTGGTCGAGGCCTTCAAAGCGACCCTCGAGGAAGTCGTCCAGGCCGACCTCCTGGTGCACGTGGTGGACATCAGCCACCCGCAGGCGGAGGCGCAAATCCAGTCTGTCGATGCCGTGCTGAGCGAAATCGGCGCCGCGGGCAAGCCGACGCTCATGGTCTTCAACAAAATCGACCAGCTCAACGGCAGCCTGGACGCGCTCACGCGCTTCCTGGAGCGTTACCCCCATGGCGTCGCCGTCTGCGCCACCAGCGGCGAGGGCATTTCCGCCCTGCTCGCGGAGCTGGGGAGCCAGTTGCGCCCCATCCGCGAGTTCATGGAACTCTCGGTGCCCCACGACCAGGCCGGCGTCATCGCCCGGTTGCACGAGGTGGGCCAGATCGTCGAACGCAACTACAACGGCCAGACCGCCCGCTTCAAAGCCCGCATCCCACCCCACCTCCACGAAGAATTCGCCCCCTTCCTCGTCCGCGAATTGCAGAGGGCGCCAGAGGTTAAGACCGTCCAAGCGTTGAAACGTTGAAGCGCTGAAGCGCTGGCGGCGGATGGAACATTTTCCCGTGACACCGCCTCGTAATACCAAAACGGGCATCCCCCGAGATAGCTCAGCAGATGCCCGCCGACCGAGATTGCTCAATCCACGTACAGGTTACCCCAACCAGGCAAGCTGCCAAGCAGGCCAGCCGCTTGTTTCTGGGGACTTCAGGAGCAAAAACACCGCCAAAATTCCCAATACAGCCAATAGAGCCAATAGAGCCAATGGACCATTTGGCGCCCCGCCCAAAACGCGCTATGACTATCGCCCGGTGAATGCCAAACTGCCAGTGCCGCTATTCTTCGTGCTTTTGCTGTGGCGGGCGATATAGTCCGGCGCATGAACAGCCTGCGGCTCAAGGACCAGCCTGCCAGCGAGCGGCCGCGCGAGCGGCTGGCGGCCCACGGCCCGGACGCCCTGAGCCAGGCTGAGTTGATTGCCATCCTGCTGCGGACGGGGCTGAAAGGCGCCAACGCGCTGGATATCGGAAGACAGTTGATCGGCAAATACGGCTCCCTGCGCTCCCTGGCCCTGGCCTCCCTGGAGGAGTTGCAGACCGTCAAAGGCATCGGCCGCGACAAGGCGGTGACGCTGGCGGCCGCCTTCGCCCTGGCCCGCAAAATGGCCGAGGAACTCCGCGACGACGCCCCGTTGCTGGACACCCCCGAGGCCGTCGCCAACCTCATGCGCGAGGACAACCGCCTCCGCGAGGTCGAGACCTTCCAAATCCTGCTGCTCAACACCCGCCGCCGGCTGATCCGGGTCGAGGAGGTCTCCCGGGGCACGCTCGACACCATCCTGGTTCACCCGCGCGATGTCTTTAAGTCCGCCATCGCCGCCAACGCCGCCGCGGTCGTGCTCATGCACAACCATCCCAGCGGCGACCCGACCCCGTCCGAGGCCGACATCAAGGTCACGCGGGACCTGGTCCGCGCCGGGCAACTCCTGAAGATCGACGTGCTCGACCACGTGGTTCTCGGCCGCGCCACCCAGGAACGGCCGCGAGATTACGTTTCCTTGCGGGAGTTAGGGTATTTTGCCGGGTGCTGAATAAGGCCGAGCCGACAGGGTGTTTCGTATTTTTTGCAGGAACAAGGCTCTTTTCAACTTTGTGGCTGGGCATTGTCCGGGTGTTTTTTCGAGGCGAATTTTCCCGCTTGACATACATAGCGCGGCAATGTATATTGGGGACATGATTGAAAAAGAACTGGTTGCCGCTTCGACCGAACCAATAATTCTCTCCCTGCTCTCCAAGGGCGAAAGCTACGGATACGAGCTGATTCAGGAGGTCAAGCGGCTCTCCGGGGACAAAATAAAGTGGACCGACGGGATGCTCTACCCGGTGTTGCATCGGATGGAAGACAATGGCTGGATCAAATCGCGCTGGGTGGAAATCGAGAACGGGCGCAAGCGCAAATACTATTCAATCAAAAAGGGCGGCCACCAGGCCCTCAAGGAAAAACGCGAACAATGGACCGTGATTTCTTCGGTTCTCAGCGGTCTATGGAAAGGACAACATGTTTAATCTTGAACAGGCAATCGCAGAATGGCGGCGGCAAATGCTGGTCGCCGGCATCAAAACTCCCGTGCCGATGGACGAACTGGAAAGTCATCTGCGCGAGGACATGGAGCAGCAGGTCCGGGCGGGATTGAGCGCGCAGCAAGCTTTCGAGGCCGCGGTCCAGCGGATCGGGCAGGCCGAGGCACTGGAAGCGGAGTTCGCAAAAATGGTGGAGCCGGAGGAAACGCGGGAGCGGAAGCTAAAGCTCCTCTGTATTGTTTTCACGGTTTTGGCCTATCTGGCGCCGTTCGCGCTGAATGTGCCCAAACCGTGGAGCGGCATGAATGCGACCGAACAGTGGCTCGGGTTGGCGGCGGTCGCGCTGACGGTGTTGTCGCCGTTCAGCGGATTGTATATCCATCGCTTCCTGCCGATTATTCCCGACAAACGAGTCCGAACTTGCGTTCAATTTGCAAGTGTCCTTCCGGTGTTGATTTGGCCTTGCGTGTTTACATTTGTGATCCTGCCGCGTGTTGAGTTGACCATTGGCCAGGTGAATGTGGCAACTCTCTGGGCAATCTCTCCGTTGGCGGTGTTTGGGGGCCTTATTTTGGGATTGGATGAGGCCGCCCAGGCCTCCCGATGAGCCGCGCCTTGATTCCCGCTTGCCGTCCTTGAGGCCACGGGCCGTTAAGTGGAAATAAGTGGAAATAACTGAAAAAACCGCTGGCGCACGCGTGGAAACAGGCAGGAACCGGTTCCTGGCCGAGCGCGAACCGAAGCGGCGCTGTCAGTTTGGCATTCACCGGGTGAAGGTTATAGCGCGTTTTGGGCGGGATACCAAATGCTCCATTGGCTGTATTGGCTGTATTGGGACATTTTACGGGTGTTTATGCTCTTGAAGTCGCAAGTAACAAGCGTCTCTTGTGCGGAAAAAGCCGGGGGGTGCAAAATCGGTAGGGCCGCAACCACCGTGGCCTTGCTGCTTTGCCTTGATTCCAAATCCGGGGGGGGCACAATCGGAAGTAGCAACTGTGCCCGCCCGGATACGCTTTGCCTTGATTCCAAATCCGGGGGGGGCACAATGTAATTGGCGCACTCGTTCATGGCGAATTGGCTTTGCCTTGATTCCAAATCCGGGGGGGGCACAATTCAACGGGCTGGCTGGACCGACCTGGGCAGGCTTTGCCTTGATTCCAAATCCGGGGGGGGC
>JBEKRX010000065.1:0-38669 GCA_049518415.1 Verrucomicrobiota bacterium | reverse complement strand
GGCACGTTCTGTGTGTTGGCCATTCCCGATGATTTCGCCGATCTCTACCGCCTGCCCCAGAGCGTCCTCAATCAGATCCGCGCGCTTTTGGGCCGGGACGTGTTCGTCAGCCTCGACGCCCCCGATCATGTCAGCCTCTTTGCCTACGACAACCGCACATTTATCGTTCAGAACTTCCAGCCCCAGCCTGTGCGCACGCGCGTCTCGGTCGTCCGCGCCGCCCGTCTGCATGACCTGTTGACCGGCCAGACCCTCGCGGGGTCCGAGGGCCGCGGTGGCCGGGGCGGTCGCGGCGGATTTGGCGGCGGCGGCACCTCATTCGAGGTGGCGGTTCCAGCTCACTCATTCCGCGTCTTTGCAGCGGAGTAGTCGCAGAGTATGCAATGCGTCTCTTGGTCCATCTGGCGATGGGTTAAGCGCCTCGTGATCGGCGTGGTCGTGTTGGCGCTTCCGCTGGTATTGGCTGCGCTGGCTTACCAAGCCATCGCTACGGTCACGCAATTCCTTCGTGGCCACAAAATATGGCGACTGCGAGGCCTCTGAGGAGAGTGCGGCGGAGCTTCGAAGGTCGGGTCCTGTGCGCGAAGTGCCTTTGGCTGTCCTCACGGCGGGCGACATGGCCAAGGATCCGCCGCCTAATGTCCCCGCGGAAGAACTACGTTTGTTTCGTTCATTTCTGCACCAAGGGCCTCATCCGCGCGCAGCAGGACCATGCGGTCTCGGCACCGGCGTCGCGATGGCAGGCCGGCCAGTCAATCAGTGACGGAGCTTGGAATGTGGCTCTTCCCGGCGATCTGCCCGACGGCAACTATGATTGGCTGATCGGCTTGTACGACGCCGCGGGCGACGGCAGCCGGGTGCATCCCCAGGGAGTGGACGAGGGGACCGCCGCGATCCATCTTGGAGTGCTTCATCTGGCCAAGGCGGGCACTGCGATTACCTTCAGCGCCGAAACCAATTCGCCCACGTTCAGCCCGACAGCCTGGCACACTCCGCATTTGAACAACTCCAATCAGGTGGTGGACTTTGGCGACGGGCGCACCGACGGCAGCGTATTGTTGCGCCGCGAAGGGGACGTCTGGCGCCTGAAGACCTGGCCGCGCGACCGCAATTTCACGCTCGAATTAAACCGGCAACGGTTCGCTCAGCCCGGCAGCGTGCGATGCACTGGAGGCGCCGCCCCGGAAGTCACGCCGGTGGCCGCGGGCGCTCGCGTTGGCGCCTCCCGCTAAACGGTGCGAGCGAATATCGCTGGACCAACGCTCCGTTACCCCTCAAGCCTCCCGCACTACCAAATGCTGTTTCGACTTGACCTCATCTCGGACAGGGCCTCATCGTCCGAAGGAACACGCGTTGCAGCCCATGAGATTTCTATGAAATACAGTATCTTCGTCTGTTCTGGGTTCCTGTTTGTCCTCGGCCCTCTTTGCATCCCGCCCGCCGGCTGATTACAAGTAAACAAAACCAGGTCAACCTTTATTCCGTCAGCCATGAAAACCCTCCTGAAAACCGCTCCCATCGCCGTCGCCGCCGCTCTGGCAGCCGGGCTGTGCCTTCCGCCTCGGGCGCGGAGCGCGGACCTCTCGAGCGGCAACAGGGTCCAGCCTCCTCCAGCCTATCCGCTCAAGAAGAGCGCCAACGGACGGTACCTGGTCGATTCAAAAGGCACGCCGTTCCTCGTCGCGGGCGACGCTCCGCAAGCCCTGATGGTCAAACTCACCGAAGCCGACGCCGACCTCTACTTCTCGAACAGGGTGGCGCACGGGTTCAACGCGGCCTGGATCAATCTCCTCTGCCGCCCGGGCACCGGCGGGCGCAAAGACGGGGCGACCTATGACGGCATCCTTCCCTTCACCGCAACCGACGACCTGTCCGCTCCCAACGAGGCCTACTTCGCCCGTTGCGACCGGATGATGAGCCTGGCCCAAAATCACGGTCTGCTGGTGATTCTCGATCCTGCCGAGACCATCGACCACCTCAAAATCCTCGTGGCGAACGGCCCGGAGAAATGCCGCGCGTTCGGCCGTTATCTCGGCCAACGGTACAAGCGGTTTCCCAACCTTCTCTGGATGAGCGGCAACGATTTTCAGAGTTGGCGCGACCCTAAGAACGACGAAGCGGCCCTGGCCGTGGCCAAAGGCATTCGCGAGGCCGACCCGGACCATCTGCAAACCGTCGAACTCAATTACGAGGTGAGCGGTTCGCTGGACGACCCGAAATGGGAACCGGTCATCAGCCTTAGCTGCGCGTACACCTATTATCCAACCTACGCGGAGGTGCTCAAGGAATACAACCGGCCCAACTTCCTGCCCGTAATCCTGATCGAGTCGGACTACGAATTCGAGCAGCGCGCCACACCTGCGGTTTTGCGCCGCCAGGAGTATTGGTCGATTCTGGCCGGCGCCGCCGGCCAAGTTTATGGCAGCGGGCCGATCTGGCCGTTCGCCGACAAATGGAAGGGGGCGCTGGATTCCACCGGGGCGGTCCAGATGGCGTGGTTCAAAGCCGTCTTCGAGCCGCGCGCCTGGTTCGACTTGGTCCCGGATCAACAGCACAAGCTGGTGGTCGCCGGGTATGGGACGTTCGACGGCTCGTCGCATGAAGGCAACCATTACGTGATGACCAGCGACTATGTCACCGCCGGCCGGACGCCGGACGGACGGCTGGCCATCGCGTACATGCCTTCGTTGCGCCCGCTAAGAATCGATCTTTCACAACTCAGGGGACCGGTCACCGCGCGGTGGTACGATCCGAGCCGCGGAACGTTCTCCCGGATCGAAGGTTCTCCTTTCCCCGATTCCGGCCAACCGTACTTCATACCGCCGGGCAACAACGCCGATGGCGACGGTGATTGGCTCCTGGTTCTGGAGGCCAATCCGCCGGCTGCGGCGCCGGGCTCGGCAAAATGAACCTGTCCATGTGCGCAAATCGGACCCGAGACGGTCTTATCATGCTTTCTATGCTGAGGATACATGTCCTGGTCGTGCTCCCGCTCCTTTCGGCTTCGTGCCTCGCTGAGGAGCTGGTTGTGTTGCCATCGGAGAACACCAACCAGGAACCTCGCCAGATGCTCAGTGCCTGGCTCAAGCAACAAGCCTACGCAGCCCGCGAACAACGGCAAGTCGCTTTCGAGCAGGTCAAGACTCCAGGGGAGATCAAGGCCTGGCAGGAGCAGTTGCATGCAGTTTTCGTTGGCGAGTTGGGCGGGTTTCCGGAGCGCACGCCGCTCAATCCCAAGCTGGTCGGCGCGCTGAGTTCCTGGATGGACGTGGTCCGCTACCCGGCGGCTCCCGGGCAACTGGTCAACGCCGTTCACGGGGTCCTGCGCTCGTACGATCTCGCCGACCTGCTGCGCTTGCTTCCGCCCGACCGAGTCAAAGTTGAGGAGCCGCCCGACCTGAGACGGCTCGCCATGCGCGAGAAAAGAGAGTGAAACCCAAGGCCAACTTTGTGTTATCCGTGAAGTCATCTTGGGCGCGGATTGGAGCCGCCGTCCTGCTGGGCGCGGCCCTGGTCGCATCCGGATACTCCAAGACGCTGACCTTGCCACCGGCCAAACGGCCGGCGTGGCTGCAGAGGGACGGCATTGTAATGGCGGGCAGTTGGGAGCCGCTGTTATTTCGCGTTCGCCGGGACGGGAGCCATGGCTACGAGCCGACGCCGGAACAACTTGCCGCGTACGCCCGCGAACACAGCCCGGAAATGGTCGCTCAGCTCAAAGCCCTGGGCGTCAATTTCGTGATGACGCACGCCTACAAGGGATTCGGGCTGGGGGCGGAGCGCCAGGGCATGGCTGACGCCGTCCGGTTCGCGCAACTCTGCCATGACGGCGGTCTGCATGTGGGGGTGTACAGTTTCAGCGGCGCCTTTGGCTGGGAGCTCTTCTACCACGAGCATCCGGAAGCCAGAGACTGGGTGGTCCTGGACCAGAGTGGGAAGCCCGTCGTTTATGAATCAGCCCAGTATCGGTATTTCTGGAACCGCAACCACCCTGACGCCCAGTCGTTCTATAAGGGGCTTGTTCGTTTTGCCGTCCGCGAGGTCCGCGCGGATCTCATCCACTTTGACAACTACAACGTCGGTCCCGGTTTTGACGCCTGCTCGGTCCAGCGGTTTCGCAAGTACCTCGGAAAGGCCTTCACCTCAAGGGAACTTCGAATCATGGGCAGCGGGGACCTGAACCGCGTTTTTCCGCCCAATGCCGATTCCGGGGATAATCTTCAAAAGCGCGCCTGGCTGGACTTCTGCTGCCAGTCACTGGCGGATTCCTATCACGACCTGGCTCGATATGCCCGCACCCAGCGAAAAGACATTCTGGTCGAGTGCAATCCGGGCGGACCCGGCTGCCGCATCCAGCCGCCGGTGGACCATGGGAGATTGCTCACCGGCGGCGAGGCCTTCTGGGACGAGGAAGTGACTCCGGGCTACCGGGACGGCGTCCTGCGCACCCGCATCCGTACCTTCAAACTGGGGCGGTCCTTGGGCAATCTGGCGTTTGCCTACACCACTACGCCTTTGGCAGCCGCAGAAGCGATGGCCTTCAACCTGGACTGCCTGGGCTGCGTCTGCTGGTTCGAGTACGGGGAGTTGGTCGCCAAACCGGGGTCGGAGCGACCTGTCTCCACGAACCTCGCGCCCTACATCCGGTTTTTCACGAGCCGCCGCGACCTCTTTCGCAACGCCCAGGCCGTGGCCGATGTGGCCATTCTCCGCAGCTTTGCCTCGCAGGTCTATGCCGGGCCGAAGTGGGCGCAGCTTGCCGGTGACGCGGAACAGGCCCTGATCGAGAATCGCGTCCCCTTCCAGATTATCTACGATCAGCAAATGACGGAGCTGCATCGCTATCGGGTCCTGGTTCTGGCGGGGTGCATCGCCCTGTCCGATCCAGAGATCAAACGGCTGAGGAACTATGTGGCTTCAGGCGGGCGCCTGTGCATCATCGGGCCACTGGCAACCCATGATGAGTGGCTCAGGCCCAGGTCCAAACCCGTCCTGCCGGATCTGCCCTCCGCCCGGGTGGCCCGGTTCCGGGAATCAGGCGATTGTGTTGCCGCGGTCCGGCAGGCCTGTGGCGGCCGGCTCTCGCTTTGTGTGGAGGCGCCGCCTGGCTTGTGTGCCGAGCTTACGGAGCAGGCTGGGCGCCGGCTGGTGCATCTGGTCAATTATCGCTCCGACGCCCCGGTCACCAATGCCGGGATAAATCTCCTGCTGCCGCCAGGGAAAACCGCACAGGCAGTGAGGTTGACGGACCCGGAGCACGCGCAGAGCATAGAATTGGCTTTCGAGCAGCGATCTGATTGCATTTCCTTCAGTGTCCCTCGAATAAATGTCTATGAAGTGGCTGTTATTGAATTTCGTTGATCTCACATCTGAGTGAACTGTTAGCAGAGAAACCCAAATGAAAGCACAACTGGTAATCCTCGGAGCTGTAATCAACACGGCGTGCGCTGACGCTCAAGACTGGCAACCGTGCCAAGGCCCGTTGAAGACGCGCTGGGCCAAGGATGTCTCCCCCAACAACGCGCTCCCGGAATATCCGCGAATGCAAATGGTCCGCAAAGACTGGCTGAACCTGAACGGCCTCTGGGACCTCAAGCTCGCCGACGGCACCGAGGCGAAGATCCTCGTGCCGTACCCGGTCGAGTCGGCACTGTCAGGCGTGATGAAACACAGCGACCGGCTAACTTACCGGCGCACATTGGAGGTGCCGAAGGCCTGGGATTCCAAGAGGGTGCTGCTGCATTTCGGGGCGGTTGATTGGGAGGCCAAAGTGTCCGTCAACGGCCAGGAACTCGGCAGGCACCGCGGCGGCTATGACGGGTTTAGCTTCGACATTACTGACGCGCTCAAGAACCTGCTCCACCTGCTGGCTGATCCTGGGCCGGCTGCCCAAGGCGGCTCGCTGGCATTCCAACTTTCAGGAGCGACCAACAACCTGCACCACACGCTGCTGCGGAAGGGGGACGGCACGTTCTGGCTGGCGCTCTTCCAGGAAGCCCTTTCGTACGAGGCAAAGGCGCGTCGTGACCTGGAGGTGTCACTGCAGCCGGTCACCTTGAAGTTACCCTGGACCGCACCCGAGATTCGGCTCTTTCGGCCCAACACCTCTGCCGCGCCCACGGAACGGATCGCGAGGTCGAGCGAAGTGAGGTTGGAGGTCCCGGACGAAGTATTGCTCGTCGAGATCAAGCCTCCGCAACAGGCAAACTGACGGTCGAAGTGCCTCTCCCCTGAGCAAAGGATGGCCACCATGGAAAGGACAAATCGCCCTCCCTCAATTGCCCATGATCGACACCCACACCCATTCCTACGATCCGATGCGGCCCCCCCCAAGGCGCATCGCGGCCGCCCTGCGACGACAAATTGTTCTTGATCCTTTCTCTCCAGTTTCACCCTATGAAATTATCGTCTTCTCCTCTGCTCAAAGTGCTTTCCCTGGTGTTGGTGGCGACAGCCTGTCGGCCCGCGGCGGCCGAGTCGGTGGCAGCGCGCCAGCGCATCGCCTTTCCAGACGCGCGCCTGGAGGTGTGCGGGCTGCCCTGGTTTGGTGAGGACAAACCCGCGCTACGCCGCCTGCCGTCGCGGTTAAGAGACCGGTTTCGTCCGCCGGTCTGGGACCTGGCCCAGGACCCCAGCGGAGGCAGGCTCCGCTTCCGAACGGATTCCACAACGATTGGATTGGTCGGGGAAAATCCTCACTTCTCCAACATGCATCACATGGCGAGCGTGGGAGAGAACGGCTTTGACTTGTACGTCGGTCGCGACTACCTGGGTAGCGCCTGGCCCGACGCCGCCGGCAAGATCGCCAAGGAATGGCGAGTTGGCCGGGAGCGCAAGATGCGGGACATCACCCTGTATCTACCGCTCTACAAAGCCGTGACGATACAGGAGTTGAGCCTGGACGCCGAGGCGCGCCTGGAGCCGGCCAGGCCTTACGCCCTTGCGAAGCCGATCGTGTATTACGGTTCGAGCATTACCCAGGGCGGGTGCGCGTCCAATCCGGGCGGCTCCTGCCAGGCGATCCTCGAGCGGAAACTCGACGCTGATTTTGTGAACCTGGGCTTCAGCGGGAACGGGCTTGGCGAACCGGCTTTGGCCGAGGCGATCTGCGAGTTGGACCCGTCCTGCATCGTGCTCGATTTTTGGGGCAACCCATCGGCGAATCAATACGCCGCCGCACTCCCTGTATTCGTGGACATCCTGCGCAAGAAGTGGCCTCGGCTGCCCATCCTGGTAACGAGCCCGTTCTACTTCCCGTCAGAGGAAAGCGGGGGTGACGTGGCCCGCGAACAGTCGGCCAAGCGTCTCTCGGCCAGGGAGTTCGTTGAGAAGCGGCGCAAAGCCGGGGATCGCTGGATCGGGTTCGTGGATGGGCTCAAGATGCTCAGCCGGGACCAGACCGGCGGGTTGGTTGATGGAGTGCATTGCAACTCCCTGGGATTCTACTTCAATGCTCTTGGGTTGGAGCCGTATCTTCGGAAGGCGCTCAAGTAGTCGCCTGAGGGTCTGGAGCTCGCCCCTGGGATTACTGACGAACCGTCTCAGCACCAGAAAACGAAATGATTATGAACAGAGCGTTACTGCTGGACTTTCTCCTTGGCGGCTGGATGGCCAGCACGGCGTCCGCCGCTGATTTAACGGTCGATTTTGCAAAGCCCGTGGGGAGAATCAAACCGCTCCACGGGGTGTGCAACGGACCCTTCGCCTACGGCGAGAACGCCAAGCTGGAAGGCTACCATGCCGAGGCCGGCTTCCCCTACGCGCGCCTTCACGACGTCCACTGGCCCTGCCCGGACGCCGTGGATGTCTCGACGATTTTCCCGCTCTTCACGGCTGACGCGGACGATCCCAAAAACTACAGTTTCGCGAAAACTGACGACTATCTCGCCGCGATCGTCCGAAACAAATCCCGGATTATCTACCGCCTGGGTGAGAGTATCGAGCCCTGGACCCACTACCACAATCACCCGCCTGAGGACTTCCAGAAATGGGCCAGGGTCTGCGTCAACATCATCCGCCATTACAACGAGGGCTGGGCCAAGGGATTTCACCACGACATCAAGTATTGGGAGATCTGGAACGAGCCGGAAATCAGCCCGATGTGGACCGGCACGCGGCAGCAGTATTTTGAGCTCTATGAGACTGCCGCCAAGGCCGTCAAGGCCCATGATCCCTCGCTCAAAGTCGGCGGTCCGGCGGCCACGCACATCAACAGTGAATTGGTCAGGCCGTTTCTGGCCTGGTGCCGGGACCGGCGTCTGCCCTTGGATTTTCTCTCCTGGCACGCCTACTATGGAGTTCCTGAATCGCTGGCCCGTGATGCCGCCACCGCCCGAAGGCTCCTGGATGAATACGGCTTTCAGACCACCGAAAGCCACCTCAACGAGTGGCGCTATTTGACCACCTGGGCCGGGCTCAGGCCGAGCGAGCCCAAAGAGTATGCAACCGTGCCGGAGTGGTTTGCGCGTTCCTGCCGCGCGGAGGGAGCGGCTTTCTGCGCCACAGTACTCATACGGCTCCAGGACAGCCCGGTCGACGTGGTGTGCTTTTATACCGCCGACACTTCGGCCTGGAGCATGTTCGGGCAGTTCGGGATTCCCACCAGAGTATTCTATGCCTTCAAGGCCTTCAACCAACTGGCTGTCCTGCCAGACCGGGTGGCCTGTGAGGGTTCGCCGGGGCAAGGCATCGTCGGCTGTGCCGGATTGGCAGCCGACAAGAAGAGGGCCGCCGTCTTGGCCGCCAACTTCAAGGGGGAGCGAAAAACGCTCGCGGTTGCTTTGCGGAATGTGCCCTGGGTTGGACCGGTCCGCGCCGAAATATACCTCGTCGATGAGGCGCATAGCGTGGACGAGGCAGACCACCTCGCGCTCAACCCCGAGAGTGACGTGCTGCGATTGGACCTGCCCTCAAACGCGGTAATCCTGGTGCGGTTGAGCGAGCCTTGAAAATGAGCACTGGGCAGATCGAGGTCTCCGCCAGCCCTCTTCCCCAGCAATCCGAAGCGTGATAAGCTGCCCGAAGATTGCCAAGACGCCCGCCTTTGATAGGCTCCCACTCATGAAATCTGCATCAAGAGGCTTCCACGCACCCTCGCCGACCCATTGGCTGCGGTTGCTGTTGGCCTTGGGCAGCGCGATTGCCGCGGACCGGCTGATCGGAGCGACTCCTGCCGAGGCATTGGTCGGACGTTGGGACCTCACGATCCAAGATGCGAACCGCAAACCGCTTCCGTCCTGGTTGGAGTTGAAGGTGGACCAGGGAGTTTGGAAAGCCAATTTTGTGGGCCGCTGGGGAAACGCTCGCCCGTTACCCAAGGTCGTCGTCCAGGGAGACCAGATTCGGTTCGTTTCCCCCAAGCAGGAAGAGGACAGCCGGAATGACCTGGTCTTCGACGGGAAGCTGACCGGCGAGACCCTGGCAGGCTCGGCCCGGGGCCCCAACGGAACTGACTGGACCTGGACTGGCAGACGTGCCCCCCCGCTCAAGCCGCCAGCCAGTGTCAAGTGGGCTGAGCCGATCACGCTGTTCAATGGGCGGGATTTCAGCGGGTGGAGGTTCGACAATCCGGCGAAGGCGACGAGTTGGGTGGTGGAGAACGGCTGCCTGATCAACAAGTCCGCCGGCTCGAACATCGCCACGGATGGGGAATTCCAGGACTTCGAACTGCACCTCGAGGTCAATTGCCCCACCAACGCCAACAGCGGTATCTATTTGCGCGGCCGGTATGAGGTGCAAGTGGAAGATGATTCCCTCCAGGAGCCGCCCAGTCATCACATGGGTGCGGTCTATGGCTTCCTGGCGCCGGCTCCGGAGCAGCCGCGACGTCCAGGCGTCTGGCAAGCGTTCGACATCACGCTGGTCGGCCGGTTCGTCACGGTCATCCAGAACGGCCAAACCATCATCAACCGTCAGGAAATCCCGGGCATCACGGGAGGAGCTTTCGACAGCCATGAGGAACTGCCAGGACCGATCTACCTGCAAGGCGACCACGGTGGCATCGCCTACCGAAACATCGTGCTTACCCCAGCGTTGACGTCCACCGGCAGGGCGTCGGAGCAACCTGTGGATTCATCGAAAGAGGATTCCGGCCAGTGGCTGGAGCAATGGACCCTGAGAACAGCAGACACTACATTGGCCGTTGGCGTCCGCTCCGATCAGAAGCTGTATCTGTGCAGGCTGGTCAGTCCGGCCGGTTGGAACTGGACGGCCGTCCCGTCTCCATTTCCGCTGGTCAGTCATGCGGACATTGGCGGCGATCGGCACATGTTGAAGTGGGGCTTCAAGCAGGGAGCAGAGGACCACGTCAACGGCTCGAGGGTAACGATTACCTTCACCAATGCGGACCCTGCCTTGGAATTGACCTCGGTCTGGCAGGCGCGCGGCGGGCCTGGCCCGGTGCGCCACACGATGTCTATCAAGAATCATGCTGCCTGGAAGGTCACCTTTTACGAACAGGAAAGCCTGGATGTCCAGGTGGCCGGTCCAGGGGAGGACACCAGCGTCTGGTACATCAATGACGATGGAAGCCTGCCTGACAGAACCGGCATTTACCACGACCAACTCGCCGCAGGCTACCAGAAGCTGCTTCGCTTCAGCGAGGATCAGGACTTCATACCGCTCACGATTGTTGACGCCCAGGGCGGGCATGGCGTCTATATCGGCTGGGAGTGGAGCATTGGGCGCATCGCCATCGCCACCCACCGTGCTCCAGGCGGCGCTGCCATCAAGGCTGGAAACGGCGACGATTTCAGGACCGACCTGGAACCCGGGGAGACTTTTGAGGTGCCGCCGGGTTTCATCGGCGCATACCAGGGAGACCTGGACGATGCCGGCAACAGCCTGCGCAAATACCTGTTCAACTACTCCATGCCATCCATTCTTCGGGACGACCCGGCATATCCCAAGGTGGAATGGAACGCCTTCGCCGCCACCGGCAAAGGCCAGGGAAGCTGGGATTCCACCGAAACCAAGTACTATCCCCTCATCGATGAAATCGCCCCACTGGGCTTTGAGGAGGTGGTGCTGGACGTTGGCTGGTGGCAGGGCGACACCACCCATAAGCCCCATCCGCCGGTGGGCGACGGGGCGGACTGGCCTTCGGGCATGTTGGCCGCCAGGAATTACGCGCACGACAAAGGGATGCGCTTCGGCCTTTATTGGAACTGCAATCCTCCCATGACCACCATCGAGGGGATCAAGCACCGCCAGGACGACGCCCGATACCTGTATGACCAGTTTCGCATTGATTTCTTTCGTTCGGATGGCACGGATGGGAATGTCCTGCAGACGGGCGGTCATGGCCCGGGCACCCGCGCTCATTATGCCGAGGATGCCGGTTACTGGCAGACCAAAGGCTATTACCAAGTGCTCGATTCGCTCTATGCTTCCATCACGAATTTCTCCTACGAGAATTGCTCTGGTGGCGGGCGCCTCAAGGACTACGGCATTTTGAGACGCTGCATGAAAATTCAGAACCAGGACCGGTACTACCCGCTGGACGCCCGGCAGTCGTTTTATGATTCGTCCTTTGCCCTCCATCCCATGCAGATTGCCGCCTTGTGCGGCTCCTGGGCGGAGTGGCAGGCGTCCGGCTCGGTCTATGAATTTCGTTCCGCTTCGATGGGCGCCGCCTACTGGCACCCGGACGCCCCCAATGGCCGCAACGGCGGGCCGGCATGGACCGCTTCGCAAAAGGCCCTTATCAAGGAGGCGGTCAATACGTATAAGACCATGATTCGGCCCCTGGTGCGAACCGCCAACCTTTATCACATCTTTCCCCGTCCAACGGGCAAGATTTGGGATGGCGTCGAGTACTTTGACCCGGTGTCCCGGAAGGGAGCTGTCTATGTATTCCGCCCCGACAGCCCCGCCGCCACGCACACGATACGGCTCAAGGGCCTGGAGCCGCCGGCCCGGTATTGGCTCTGGTGCGCGGATGGCTCCTTTTCTCCGATGCAAATGGGTGGCGAGAGCTTGATGAAGGCGGGGCTGACGCTCGGCCTCCCTCAGCCCAACACCAGTGAAATCGTTTTCCTTCAAGATGCGACATTGGGAAGACCGAAGGCAGTTACCTCGAGCCGGACGCGGTGAACGGGCTGAAGTACCTGGAAGCCGTGCGAGATGTGTTTGGCGCGACTTTCTCGTCACATGAAACAGGCCGGAAGTAATTCTCTGTTGGCTCGCCGGCGCCAAGGGGCCAACCTAGCTTTATGACAGAGACCCTCCCATATTTGATTCCCATCACGAGCTTCGTAAGGAGAGCCGAAGTCATGAACTCCTCGATACGGCGGAATCACGGGCCCCGATTCTCAGGCCCATTGTTGAATCGCCGGGACAAGCCGAATTGGGCGATTCAGTTCGGTCGGCGGGTTGCCGGATGGTTTCGGCTCGGATGCGCCCTCCTTGGGCTGTGTGGGTTTCTGTTGCTGGGAGCAGCAGCGCGGGGGCAGGCGAGCTCGCCCTGGCCAAGGCTCGAAGAGGTGATCATCGTTTCCAAGACCCACTTCGACATCGGCTACACCGATTTGGCCAGCAAGGTCGTGGATCGATACCGGACGACGATAGCCGATCAGGCCCTGAAGCTGGTCGAAGAGAGCCGTTTCCTGCCGGCAGACCAGCGGTTTTCCTGGACCTTGGCCGGCTGGCCCATGGCCCAGATTTTGTGGCCGGGGCAAACGCCCGAGCGGCGCGACCAGTTCCTGGCCGCGATGCGCGCGGGCCGGTTGGTCCCGCACGCCCTGGCATTCACGACGCACACCGAATCGCTGGACCTGGAGGACCTCACGCGCGGGCTCAGGTATTCCGTCGAGCTGGCGAGACTGGCCGGACAACCGCTGCCGACTGCCGCCAAGATGACCGATGTTACTTCTCATACCCGGGTGACCGCCACGATCCTGGCGCAGGCGGGGGTCAAGTTCTTCCACCTCGGCTGTAATGAGGGCTGTTCGCACCCCGAGGTGCCCTTGCTCTACTGGTGGGAAGGTCCTGACGGGTCGCGGGTGTTGACCATGTGCTCGGCGGCCTACGGCTCAGAGCTGTGCCCGCCGCGCGACTGGCCGCACAAGACCTGGCTCTGCATGTGGATGACGGGCGACAATCACGGCCCGCCCAATACCCAGGAAGTCGAGCGCCTGTTTGCCCGGGCCAAGCAGGACCTGCCGGGCGTGCGCGTCCGCTTTGGCCAGATGTCAGACTTTGCGGAAGAGATCCTGCGAGAGAACCCGGAACTGCCGATCATTCGGGGCGACCTGCCCGACACGTGGATTCATGGGATTGGCTCGATGCCGATTGAGACCCAATTGGCTCATACGACGCGGCCGCGGATTGCGGCCTTGGAAGCACTGGACACTTTGCTGGAGGTCTGGGGCGCTTCCACCGGCTCCGCTGCCGCGGCTGTCCGCGAGGCTTATGAAAACACGCTGCTATTCGGGGAGCACACTTGGGGGCCGGATGTTCCGCGCTATGCCGGTTACGCTTACGGGGACGAGTGGAAAAAGAAACTCGCCGCAGGCGATTATAAATTTCTGCTGGAGGGATTCGACCAGAAGGGAGCCTATGCACGCAAAGCAGCCGCGCTCGTAGATCGGGCGATTGAGGAACGGATGGCCAGTTTGGCGGCATCAGTGAACGTGGCGGGACGGCGCGTCGTGGTGTTTAATCCCCTGCCTTGGCCTCGCGACGGCGCAGTCCAGGCGCCGTGGAGCGGCAGCGCGCCCGCTTTGATGGATGTGGCCAGTCAGGAAGTTGTCGCCTGCGCCCTGGACCGAGGACGGCTCCAGTTCGTCGCCAGGGGGCTGCCGCCGCTTGGATACAGGACTTTCGCGGTGTTGGACCGCCCGGCGCGAGGGGAAATCGCCGCCGTCGCCAAAACGAATTACCTCGAGAACGAGTTCTTCCGAGTAACACTCGATCCGGCACGGTGCGGCATTGGTTCGGTTATCTGCAAAAAAGGTGGCCGTGAACTGGTCAATACCCAGTCACCCTACGCGCTGGGGCAGTACCTGTACGAGAGATTCGATGCGGACCAGGCGGCCAGATTCACCAGCGCCTACGTTACGTCCCCCACTTCGGGCGAGATGATCAGCCACGGCAAGCCCAAATTGCCGCCGGCAACACAATATCCTTATTGTGCGGCCACAGCCGCCGAGGCGACGCTGGAGATTCGGAGCAATGCAGTCTGGGTCACGGCCGTGCTCAAAGCCGCTCCCCGCGGCATAATCCCCGATGCCACGCAGTTGCGGGTGACGCTTTACGCCGGCCAACCTTGGCTGGACTTGGAGTGGTCGATCACCAACAAGACGCCCGATCCCTGGCCCGAGGGAGGATGGCTCTGTTTCCCTCTGCGCGCCGGCGATCCGAGTTTTCGTTTGGCTCGCTTGGGCAGCATCGTTGACCCCGCCAAAGACCTGGTACGGGGTTCGAACCATGAGATTTTCTGCCTCAACGGCGGTCTGCTGGTGAGGGCCGCGGCAGGAGGCGGCCTGGGCATCTGCCCTATCGACGCGCAGTTGGTAAGCCTCGAGCACCCGGGTTTATGGCGTTATACGCGTGATTTCGTGGCCCACAAACCTGACGTGTTTGTGTTGTTGTTCGACAACGTGTATTCGACCAATTTCCGCCAGTGGATCGAAGGGTCGTGGTCGTCCCGGGTCCGTCTCTGGGCGACCGACGAAACCGAATCCAGTGACGAGTCGCTCATTGGCAACTCCTGGGAAGCGCGCGTGGATTGTCTGGCCGCTGTGTCTGAGGCTGGGCCGGGCAAGCTGCCGGCGCTCGCGACGGGCCTGGCCATCACCAAGGCCGGAGCCGCAGCCCAGGCCGGGACGGCGGCGGCCGCTGCCTCGGCACGGCGCGGGTTGCTCCTCACCGCCTTCGGCCGCAATCCGTATGGCGGAGGGACGCTGTTGCGGCTTTGGGAGCAGATTGGCGAGCCGGGCGCATACACGGTCCAGTTGCCCTCCGGAATGGATGCTCGCACAGCCCAGCCGTGCAACTTGCGCGGCGAGATCACTGGCCCTCCGCTCGCCATCTCGGAGCGGGGCACGTTCAACATCACGACCAAGCCTATGGCTCCCGTCAGCATGATCCTCCTGGGAAATCAAAGACAACCATGAGCAATTCAATTCGCGTATGAACAATAACCAACCAGCAGAGACAGCCAATCCGACCAATACCATCACGCGGCGGCATTTTCTGGCCAGGGCGGGGGCCTCGGCCATTTCGCTGATCGTGTTGAACCCAAAGCTCGTTAGGGCGGCGGAGGCCAAAAGCGGCACCTCAACCGGGAAGAAGGTGGTGGTAGGCGGACATCCGTGGGTTTACGCAGCCACTCAACCCAATTACGACATCACTCCCGTTCTGCCTGCCATCTTTGAGGATATGAGTTATGCCGGTCTGGACGGGATCGAACTGATGCACACGGCGTTGCGCCCCAAGGAGGCGGTGGAACGGATTGGCGAACTGTCCCGGAAACACCATCTGTCCGTCATTGGCATGTCCTTTGGCGGCGCCATGTGGGATCGCGCCCAGCACCAGGCGGTCCTCGAGGATGCGGAGTTGATTGTTCCCCGCCTGGCCAAACTGGGCGGACGCACCCTTGGCACGTCAGTTGGGCCGGCGCCAAAAGGCAAGACTGAGCAGCAACTCGACGACCAGGCGGAACTCTTGCGCAAGCTCATCGCTTTGTGCCAAAGGCAGGGCGTGGTCCTCAACCTCCACAACCACACCTACGAAGTCGCCGATAACCTGTACGACCTCAAAGGGACCTTGGCCCGCATACCCGAGGTCAAGCTCGGGCCGGACCTGAATTGGCTGGTGCGGGCGGGGGTGGACCCGGTGTGGTTCATCCGCCAGTTTGGCAAGCAGATTGTCTTTATGCACCTGCGCGACCAGAAGCAGGACGGCCGTTGGTCGGAAGCCCTGGGGGAAGGCGACACGGATTTCGCCGCCATTGGCCGGGCGTTGCACGAGATCGGCTTTGAAGGCGACGCGGTGATCGAGTTGGCGCACGAAAAGGATTTCCAACGGACCCGGCTTCTACGCGAAACCTGGAAGCTCAGCCGCAATTCCGTGAAGCAAGCGCTCGGTTACTGAATGATGAAGCCCAGGCGGGTGGACACTCCGGAATGTCGCCGGTTGGAGACACTGGTACCTTTCCGAAAGTCCAGTTGTGAAGCCCCATTCCCAAGGAGGCCCAGCAAGTGCGAACGGGCCGGGGCGGCATGGCCAATCCTCGGCGGCCGCCAAGGACCAGAGTATGGATTTCGTGAAACGAATTTGCCTCGTCGGTGTCCAAACACGCACGAGAGTCACTTACAGAAGGGAACTTGGCGCATGAGCGACGGGCTCGGTCGGATCGAACTGGCGGTTTTCGTGTTGGCCGCGCTGCTTTGGCTCGGCGGAACCGGCTCGGCAGCCGGCGCGCAGGATTTGTCCACCCCCACCGCCTCGGCCACTTCCACGCGTTCCGTCTATCTCGAATGCCGGGAACTGGACTCAGCCAACTTCTCGCTCCACGAGGATATCCCCGTCGTCTATCAATCCACGCTCTTCCGGAAAGAGCCGGACTTCGGCCGGCGGAAGGTGGTGCGCGGGACGCTCAAGTTCGGCGACAGCAGCGACCAATTTGTCGCGTTCATCGTGGACCTCGCCCAAGGCAAACTCTACCTGGACCTGAACCGGAACCAGGACCTGACCGACGACCCCGGCGGGGTGTATTCGTGCCAACCGCGCTTTTCTTTCAGCTCCTCCATTGGCTTCAATAACGTCCGTCTGACTTTCAAGACCTTGATGGGCCACCACCCGGCCCTGCTGGATCTGTGGTTCTTCGACTTCGGCAAAACCAACCAGCCCAGCGTGTCCGTGAATCGCCGTTACTTGTGGGAAGGAAAGCTCGCCTTCGAGGGACAGGATTGGCAAGTGGGGCTGATCGACAGCCTTCAGGGCCGCATCGGGGCCGCTAACGGGGCCGCCCTGCTCTTGAGACCCTGGTCCGCCTGGAACCAGGCTCACCCCGCGCAAGCCGGTCCCCTGGACCTGCTCGGCTTTTCCCGAGACCTCTTTTTTGCGGGCCAAACCTTCCACGTCGATTGCGCCTTTATCCAGCAAGACAACCAACCGAAGTACCGGCTCGACTTCAAGCCGCAGCCCGCGGAACTTGGGCAGCTCAGATTGACGGGCAAATTCATTCAGCGCCTCGTCCTGACTCGAGACAGCAGCCAACCCTTGACTGTCATTCTGGATGCGCCCGAGCCGGTGGTGATGATCCCCGTCGGCAGTTACACCAATGGCGACGTCAGCCTCAAACACGGCGAGACCGAGGCCAGCCGCCTCTCGGACCGCTTCGGGCTGCCTCCGATCTCGCCGTGCGCGCCCACCATCAAGGCCGGAGGCGAAGCGGTGCTCAACGCGGGCGGTCCGCTGACCAACACTGTCCTGGTCAAGCGGCGCGGCAACTCCCTGGTGCTCGATTACCGTTTGCTTGGGGCCGGAGGCGAGGTTTACGAAGCGCGGGGCCCTCACACCGATCCGGGATTTGCCGTTTATCGTGCCGGGAAGAAGATTTATTGCGGCAAGTTCGAACCTGGCTGAGGGGGCACCTGCTCGTACTCATGGCGAGTACCTTTGAGCAGCGCCGGCGAGCTGAGAATCGCCGGGATGGCCGACCTCGGCGGCCTGGGTGATAATGAGGGGCCGCCTGTCTTCTATCGCTGGACGGCGGCCAATCCCCTGCCGGTGCTCCTGCCGTGGCTGGGGGTCTTGCTTCTGCTGCTGCTCAAGGCCAACCGCACCGCGCAGGCCTGGTGGATATGGGCGCCACTCTGCGGTGTAGCTGGGTTGAGCGGCATCGTGCCTTCCGCCCTGGCTTCCTGGCCTTCCGATGAGTTGGGGATCTTCCAGAAACTGGTTGTCGCCATCGCCTTCGGCCTGGCGGTGGCCTGGTTGGTTTTGAATCACATCAGGCGTCGCGGCCGGTTTGTCACTTTCCTTGGGTTCGTCCTGGTGCTGCTTGGGTCCAGTTTCTCCATCATGCTGATTTCCGCCCCGGCTTTCTGGCCTTCCAGGGAGTTGGGGATCCTCCAGGAGCTGGTTGTCGCCATCGCCTTCGGCCTGGCGGCGGCCTGGCTGGTTTCGACTTACCTCGGGCGTCGCCACCGGCTTGTCACTTTTCTTGGGTTCGTCCTGGTGCTGCTTGGGTCCAGTTCCTTCATCATGCTGATCGGGCACCTGGGGAACCGGGATGGCCTCGCCTGGCCGGCCGGGGAGTTTGCAGTCGCCACCTCCCTGGCCATTGCCGCAGCCTTGACCCTGGTGGGGCTGCTCTGCCAGCGGGGCTATCGTCCCTTCGTCCTTTGTTTGTGGGTGTTGGTCTTACTGCTCCCTGTCTGGCTGTCAATCATTATGCTCTGGTTAATGATTGACGCGCTCCGTCTCGGCTACGCAATCGACAGACACCAGATCGAGGTCTGGTGTCAAGACGTGGGGGGACTGGTTCGGCTGAGCTTCGCTGTGGTGTTGCCGTTCCTGATTCTGTCCTTCGCCAACGCGTTCTACCGCGAACGCCTGAAGGGCCTCCTGTGCTTGAGGCCCGTGGCGCCGCCAGTCCCGGAAGAGCGGTCAGGCGGAGTGGCACGAGGTTAGGCGATTGCTGAGTGTTGAGATGCGACACCCGCCTGAATATCAAGAGACAGGCGGAGGTTTTTTATGGCGCCGGCGAGACGGTTCAGTTCAGCAGGATCTTGGATGAGCGGGTTGACGAAGATGGCATGCCGCAGGGGCAGGCCGGCGCGTCTACAGACATCTTTGCCGCTCTCCCTACGCATGGATAGGGCCTGGCCGAAGGGACAACCGCACACTGAAGGGCAGCCCTTGATGAAGACAACCGGACCAGGACGGCAAGTTCACCAGCCGTGGCCATGGCTCGGACTGGATCGCCCTGAGCGGCGCCCGTTGAATGTTTCTCCTCTTCAAATATGAAAAGACTCTTTCTCCTCTG
Source organism: Verrucomicrobiota bacterium (assembly GCA_049518415.1). Lineage (GTDB taxonomy): Bacteria > Verrucomicrobiota > Verrucomicrobiia > Limisphaerales > UBA8199 > CAVQND01. Next base: position 19,672 of record JBEKRX010000065.1, on the reverse strand, counting down.
GTTGGCGCTGGCGTCTATCGTCGACTTGCACGCTGCCGATGCAAGAGGTCCGGTCAAAGTCTCTTCGTTTCCGGACTTTCGGACCCTGGCCGGCGGTGCTCAACAGGCCCGTCTGCTGCCCGGCCAGCACGAGTTTATTTCCAGCATGTATGGCGCTCCGGGCGAATTGGAACCGCTCCGGCAGTTGGTCGGCGTCATGCGCGATCAGAAGATCGGAAACGGTTTTGATCCCGGGCCGGGCACGGGCCCGAACTCCGGACCCATTTTCGACTACCTCGCCACGGTAGGCTGGCCGGTTATCTGTTATTCCGGCGGCGAAATGCAAATCAAAGGCGGTCGCGCCGTGCTGGGAGCCGAGAACGAGGCGTGCCTGGCGGCCATGGATCGGGCGGGCCTCTTCACTGCGGTGCAACTGGGCGAGTGGGGCTATTACTTCCACAACCTGGCCCCGAATGAGTCCTGGTGGCGTGATGTCTATGGCAAGGAATTTGACGCGTTCAAACACCTGATGAAACCCAGGGGCCTGGCCGGCTACGACCCCCGCCCCGCCAGCCGCAAGGAATGTTACGACGTAGTCCGGGATTACTTCCTGAGCCGGCAGCACGATCTGCTGGGACGTGTGATCAGCGTGACGGGGCATTCGCACTATGAGGCGTATGCCGGGGAATGGGGCGCGCGTTGCATCGGGTTGGAGGTGGGCGAGAACATTGCCTTCACCCAGTCGAAACTGGCGTTTGCTCGTGGTGCGTCCCGGCAATGGCAGAAGCCCTGGTCGGTCCAGGTGAGCCCCTGGTTTGCCGGGGCCTGCACCACCAGTGGCCCGCTGCGGAAGGAGGGCAGCGGCGCCCGCGGCCTGGATGCGGGCCACTCGCTCAGCTTCTACGAGCGGATGTGGCTGCACGGCTGGTTTGCCGGAGCCGCCATGGTCACGCCCGAGAACAGCATCGCGAGCTTTTTTGAAAAACCCGAGGCGCCCTGGACGCTGACTTCGCATGGCCGCAAGGCGGTCGAGGTCTTCGACTTCATGCGGCGGCACGACCGGGGTGTGCCCTACACCCCGGTGGCCATAGTCCTGGATCATCTGGCCGGCTATAACGCCTATATGGACAGACCGTGGGGCATTGCTCGAGCCCACTGCCGGCGACCGGGAGGCCCGGGATTTGTTCGACTTCCAATTGTTCCCGGGCAGCGATCACATTCACACTAACCCGTTCCCCAACAATCCGGAGTTCAGTTACCTGCGGCCGACACCATATGGGGAGGTTTTCGACGTCCTGCTCACCAGTGTGCCGCCGGAAATCCTTGCAACCTACGCCGTGGTCCTGCTGGCCGGGGATATCGACTTTGACAACGCCTTTATGGGCGAATTGGAGAAGGCGCTTCGCCGAGGCAGCCGCGTCCTCATGTCGCCTCGCCACCGCCAAGCGTTGGGTGCGGAGTTCGGGCGCCTGGCACGCCAAGGCGAGGTCGAGGTGCTCGAATCGTGGACCAACCCCGTCACCGGCCGGCCGACCGCCATCTCGAACGACCGGCTGCGGAACGTGGTACAGCAATATCTTCCGGTCGAGATCTCGCGTGACCCCGTTCAGTACCAGATCAACCGGACTCCGAACGGGTGGGTCGTCGAACTCATCAACAATCGGGGAGTGATCAAGAGACCTGACCGGCCTTTGGTTACCGACGCAACGGCCGTTGCGCGGGTCCGCTTGAAACCGCGCATGACCTGCCAGTCCGCCAGGGAATGGCGTTCCCTCAGGAGGCATGACAACCCAGGTTCAGTCCAGGTAGAACTGGGACCCGGCGCCGTCGAGTTTGTCGAGTTGACCCAGCCTGGGGAGTGAAAGAAAAATCACGAAAATGCGTGCGACAATCCACAGCGAATGAAAACACGCTCCATATTGGCAGTATTGGCCGGGGTGCGCCCGTGCGTGTGATGTCGTCCGAGTTGCATTCCACCGATGGCGCCGTCATTCCAATGCGGACAGATTACCGGCCAGATTCGATTCGCACGGTTCGAATCTGCCACGGCCGGAACGTCAGGGGGTTGGCGACCAGGCGCGCGTTGCCTCCCAACAAGTCAACCTCCACAAGTCGGGCTGTGCCGTTGGCGGCCGCCATGGTCGCTTCGCCGGCGCGCCCTTGGTACTCGTGAAGCCGCGCCAGGATGCGCCCCCCTTCGGGGTAAAGGGCGGAAAGAAGGACATTTTCCGAACCGGCGTCGAACAGGCGCACTTCGGCGTCGAGTGTGCCTGCTCCGGGCGCCGGGAAGAGCTTGAACCGGAGCTTCTGTTCGTGGACGAAGCCTGAGGCGCCGTCGCGCTGGTCCGTGCTCACACAGCCCAGCTTTTGTCCCGCAAAATGGAACCTCGCGCGGCAATCAAGCCGGGGCGTCTCGGCATGGAATGTGAGTTCGAAGGTGTAAGGGATCGCGCCGATGGCGCCGTCTTCACGTGCGGTGACGGCGGGCGCATCGTCCGGGGCTGCTGGCAACAACCACTGTCCTTTGGACTCGCGGTCCTCTCCATCAATCGTGCCGGCAAAAAAGCCGCTGCGCTGGCCGGGCTTCAACCACGGCTGGCCGGTAGGCCGCTCGGTCAAGGAAGCCAGACCCCCTTCAGGGTGCAGGCGGGCTTCGCAGAATGGCGTGACCATGCTCAAAGTGGCGGGTGTGGTGAGAACCCGCGAGGAGAGCGGCGGCGGACTTGCCTCGGAAGCCGCGGTAGCTGTGGTTGAACCAGGCGGGCGAGGACGGCTGGCCTTCCTGGCCCAGCGCGTCCACCGCCGTCACCCAGAAACGCGTGGTCTCGCCGCGGCCCACGCGGCGGGTGAAGCTGGTTCCGCGAATGGGCGTGTCGTTGACGGGCACGATTTCCCAAGTGCCTTTCAATTCGTAAAGGCGATAGCCCCGGATGCCGGTTTCGGGGTTGGCGTCCCACCTCAGTTCGGCGCTCTCGCCCTGTTCGCGGCAAAGCACGTTCAGAGGTTCGGAAGGAAGGGTCAGCGCATAAGGCGACGGGCCGCTCTCGACGCCGAGTTTATTGACGGCCCGGACGATGTAGGCATACACCGCAAATTGGTAGTCGGCCGATTCCAGTCCTTTGCGCGCCAGGTCAACCGCATCGGTAAAGCTGGTCCGTGCCAGCGGCCGGTCGTTGAGCTTCTGGATGGCGGCAAGGTCGGTTACTTTTCATTTCCTCTCTTGCGATTCAAGCATAAGCTCGTTGAACGATGAAGACACTCCCCAAAGCCGTTGTTGAGTTGACCGCAGCGGTTTCGACCCTCGCCGGGCTTTGCGCCTTCGGGGCGTCAACAGGGCCGGCAGCACGGCCTGATTTCGTGTTCATCCTGGTGGATGACCTGGGCTGGGCGGATGTCGGCTGCTTTGGCAGCCAGTATTACGAAACACCCCACATCGACCGTCTCGCCACGCAAGGAATGCGGTTCACCGAGGCCTACGCCGCCTGCCCGGTCTGTTCGCCCACCCGCGCCAGCATCATGACCGGCAAATACCCGGTGCGGCTCCACCTGACCGATTGGATCCCCGGCGAGGGCGACGAGCCGACCCACGCCCTGCGCGTTCCGCCCTGGCGCCAGTTCCTGCCCCTGGAGGAAGTCACCCTCGCCAAGGCGCTCAAGTCAGCCGGTTATGTGACCGCCAGCATCGGCAAGTGGCATCTCGGCGGCCCCAAATATTACCCGGAGCACCAGGGATTCGACCTGAACATCGCCGGCGGCGACATTGGCCATCCCGCCTCTTACTTTTGGCCATACGAAGGCAAAACGCACACCGTCCCCGGCCTCAAGGCTGGCGGCCAGGAAGGCGAATACTTGACCGACCGCCTGACCGAGGCGGCAGAGAAATTCATCGAGGCGAACAAGGAAAGGCCGTTCTTCCTCTATTTCGCTCATTACGCCGTGCACATGCCGTTGGAGGCGAAACCGGCGCTGCTGGCGAAGTACAGGGCCAAGCGTCCTTCCGGGGGACAGAAGAACCCCGTGTATGCCGCTATGATCGAGAGCGTGGACGATAGCGTCGGGCGACTCTTGCGCAAGCTGCAGGCACTCGGACTCGAAGAGCGTACGGTGGTTGTTTTCATGTCGGACAACGGCGGCCTTTGGCCCCAGGCGACCTCCAACGCGCCGCTGCGCGCCGGCAAGGGGCACCCGTACGAGGGCGGCATCCGCGAACCCTTAATCATCAAGTGGCCCGGCGCGACCAAACCCGCCAGTATGTGCAGCGTTCCGGTGTGCAGCATAGATTTCTTCCCGACGCTGCTGGAGATAGCCGGCGTGAAATTGCCAGGCCCGGTGGATGGCTTGAGCCTGGTGCCGCTGCTCAAGCAATCGGGCTCCCTCGACCGCGACGCCCTCTATTGGCACTACCCGCATTATTGGAGCGGCAATACCGTTCGCCCTTCCGGCACCGTGCGCGCCGGAGACTGGAAGCTCATCGAGTTCTACGAGGACATGCGCGCCGAACTCTACAACTTGAAAGAGGACCTGGGCGAAACCCGCGACTTGGCGAACACAAGACTCGGAAAAGCAGCGGAGTTGCGCGAGTTGCTGCACCGCTGGCGGCAGAGCGTTGATGCCCAGATGCCCTCGCCCAACGCCAACTACAAACCGGCGGTCCCTGAGCGGAAGGAGAAGCGGAGCGCCGGCCAGGCGTTGCTGCAGCGCATGGCGCAGGATTAGGCGGCGCGCAAGAATATCAATGGTTCAGGTCCTGTGTTTCCGCTGGCGCGGGGTGTCTCCAGTCGGAGACGGTCTTTCCTCAGAATTACTTCATTTTCGGGTCCTGACCGGCTCCACCCGTCCATATCGTCTTGGGAATCCGCTGCTCGACCGGCGGCAACGGCGCGAAGGGCACATGCGGTTCCATCTGGTACCAATAAGCGTCAGTCCTCCAGCTCGAGCCCGCGATTCAGTCGCGCGTCCATCCAGGTTCATGGCGGCAGCTTGTGCCAGCCGCGGAGCAAAGGGCAAGGATAGAAGTGTTTTCTTCGGCAAACTTGATAACCTTCCTCCGCGGATATGTTCGCCGCGATGAAAACAACCGGACCAGGCGCTTACTTCTGGCTGTCGTTGCATGCAGCACTGCTGGTCTTTCTCGTTCCGGCGGTGGGCGGCGCGGATGACAGCCTTGGCACACGGCAGCTTTCTTTAAGTGAAAAGACCAACCGCGCCGCCTCGCAATCACGAGAGAGAAGCGACTTCTTCACACCGCCAACAGGGGCGTGTTCGCTGGCGTCGGCGGTTAACCTCATTCGCGACGGCACACGCGCCGCAGCCATCGTGGATGCCCGCCTGTACGAGCTGATTGCTCCCACGCTGGAGGATTATCTGGAGGCTGCCGCCCGGCGGCGGCGATTTGGCATCGCGTTGCTTCCGATCCTGGCCCTGGACGACCAGCGCCCTGAGCAAGTGCGCGCCGCGCTGCAGAGTTGGCACGCTGCCAAGCCGGAATTGGAAGGGGTCTTGTTCGTCGGCAATATCAAGCTGCCGTCCTTCTTCCTGCCGCGGGCGGACATCCACTCGGTCCGCCTGTGGCCGCGGTTTTTCGAAGACCTGGATATGACGGTCACCCAGCGAGTGGCGCCCGGGACGATGCTGAAAGGCCACGGGGCTCCGGCCGAGAGCTGGCCCAAAATCGTCGGCGTGGACGCGCTGACGGTCCCGCCCCACGATTTCGACGACCTGGCCGAAGGTCCCGGCCTTGGGCCGGAGCTTTGGGCAGCGTTCCTGCCCGTCGGCTTTGCGGACCCAGGGAAGAACAACTACGCGGGATGGGCAGGCCAACTCGAGCGCTTCTTCAAGAAAGCGACTGCCTTCCACAAAGGCGAGGTGGCTTACGGGCGCGGACTCTACCTGGTGTCCAACGACCTGGGACTGCTGGAGCGCGCCAAGCCGGCTTGGGATGCGGTTGGGGCCGCGCAGATCGAGTTTTACGCCATCAACGAAAAAGGCCCGGGCGCTTTCAAGAACAACCCGGCCGGTTACCAGCGGGTGAACCTGGAGAAATGCAGCTCCCTGGAAGGCTTTCTCGCCTACGCGCGGACTCTGCCGTGGATGGATGAGGGCTGGCAGTCCGGCGAGGTTTTCCTCCGGCACATGGCCGAATCCCGCCGAAGAGTGGTGTGGTGGAACGTACATTCCAACCCCGAGCTTTCGCTGGTGTCCTGGGAACAGGGGAGGGACCTGCGCAACGGGGGCCTGATCGCACTCCTGAATGGCTGCTCGGTGGGCGGCTTCGCCCAGCCGGGATCGAACACCGCGGCGGACACGAAGGTGGCGCCTGAGCGGAACGTGCTCGTGAACCTGGTCTGTGGGCAATCCGGCTTTGTGGCGGCCATGGGCTCGGTGCACGACCGTGTCACCGACGAGCGGGCCACGCCGCTGCTGCGGCACCTCTATGCCGGGGGCTATCTGGGCCGGGCTCATTTTCTGCGCTTACAGCAACAGGACCGCGACGTTCAAGGCAATCCATCGCTGTTGCGCGAGTTTCAGGAAATGCTGATCGGGGATCCGTTTGCTGACGCCGAATCCGTCGCAGCCACCAACGGCCCTGCGGCTTCAGGCGAGTTGTTCGACTCAAATCCGCACGACCTCCCGGAATTGGTGGAGGCGGATTACATCGAGCTGGCGAAAATCGCCGGCATCTCGAAATTCCGGTCGGCGGCGGGCCATGATTACTCCGACGGCTTCGAATCCTGCCGCAGCATGAAGCACTACTTCAAGCCGGGCGAGGACATCGATTGGTCCGGCGTGAAAATCTTCTCGCCCGTGACCGGCGTGGTTCTGAGGACCGAGGAGGAATGGGCAGGAAATAAGATGGAGATCCAGGCGGACAAATGTCCTGCGTTTACGTTCATCATCTTCCACGTGAAACTGGATAAGGAACTGCGGCAAGGCGGCAAAGTGGCTGCCGGCCAAGTGCTGGGTTGCCACGTCGGCAAACAGACCTGTTCGGACATCGCCGTGAGCATCGACACACCGAAAGGCCGGAGACTGGTGTCCTATTTTGAAGTGATGCCGGACCGACTGTTCGAGCGATACCGGGCGCGTGGGCTGGCATCGCGGGAGGCGGTCATCATTTCGAAAGAATTACGGGATGCACATCCGTTAACGTGCCGGGACGGCGAGTTCACCAGTCGTGGCCAGGGCCAGGACTGGATGGCCCTGAGCCGCACCCGCTGAATGGTTCCGCTCTTATTGACCCAACACCAAAGCTCGAGCCATGAAAAACTCGCTCGTGCTCCTGGCACATTTGTTGACCACGCTCGCTACCCTCCTTGGGTCTGGCGGGCTCAAGGCGGTCGTCGCCGAAAACCTCCTCCTGAAACACCAGCTCCTGATTATTAATCGCTCCCGGAAGCGAGCGCCCAACCTCTATGTCTCCCAGCGGCTGCTTTTGGGGTTCTGGTTGTTGTTTCTGAACCCGCGCCGGCTTTTGCGCAACGCCCTTATTCTCAAACCCTCGACCCTACTCGCATTTCATACGGCCCTCAAAGCACACAAATATCGGGGCTTGTACTCGGCAGGTTGGCGGAGCAAGCCCGGTCCCAAGGGACCAGCATCGGAACTGATCCGAGCCATCCTTGAACTCAAGCAACGCAACCCGCGTTTTGGCTGTCCACGGATGGCGCAGCAGTTGGCTAAAACTTTCGGTATTGAGATCGACAAGGACGTGGTCCGGCGGGTCCTGGCGGCACATTAGCGACCCGAGGATGCCGCGGATGGTCCGTCCTGGCTCACGTTGCTTGGGCAGGCCAAAGACAGCCTTTGGAGCTTGGACCTGTTTCGGGTTGAATCGATCCTCCTCAAGACGCATTGGATCCTGGTCGTGATGGATCAGTTTACGCGGAAAATCATTGGCTTTGGGGTGCAAGCGGGCGCCGTCGACGGAGTCGCCCTCTGCCGCATGTTCAACCAGGCCATTGCCGGCCATGGGTTTCCGGTGCGACTGAGTTTGGACCACGATCCCTTGTTTGAGTTCCAGCGGCGGCAAGCCAATTTGCGGATCCTGGAAATCGAGCCCATCGGCACCGTGCCTTACGTGCCTCGCTCGCATCCGTTTATCGAGCGGCTCATCAGCACCCTTCGCCGGGAGTATTTGGACTGAGTCCTTTTCTGGTTGTGAATCAGGCGCTTGCATCTGCATGGCCCATTCGGCTACCCGCAGATTCTGCTGAGGAGGCCAGCGGGTTAGCGATATCTCTGCCGCAGGCGGCAAGATTATGGCCAAATTCACAACACCGGTTCTCCCTTTACCGGGATGGGGTGGTCGACGGGATTCGAACCCGCGACAGCCAGATCCACAATCTGGGGCTCTAACCAGGCTGAGCTACGACCACCGGTCCGGCGGCAAACAACGTAGTTTTCGCGGCGCCGGGCGTCAAGCCTCGCGATTTGATCCTTTGATGGGAATTGGGGTTGGCCGCGGCAGCGCAAACCTTCCTGGGCACAGGGGCTTCTTCGGTTCCAGGCCCAGGCGGCCCGTCCCAACTGCGCACTGGGCAATCCGCAGCCGGCACTCCACGCCGCCGTGCGATTGAACTGCGGGCCTGGTGTGTTAGACTCTGGTGCAGCAGCGGTTGATCATGCAAAACGGTCTGGTTTTCAATATCCAGAAGTACTCGGTCCAGGACGGGCCGGGGATTCGCACGACCGTTTTCCTCAAGGGCTGTCCCCTCCGGTGCGCCTGGTGCCACAACCCGGAGGGCATCTCGCCCCGCCGTGAAATCATCCTCCTGGAGGGCCGCTGTGTGGGCTGCCGGGAATGCCGGCTGGCCTGCCCCTTTGGCACCACGCTCCCCGGCGAGGGTGCGCTGCCGGCCCGCCATGAGCGGTGCCTGTTGTGCGGGGCTTGCGTGGCCGCCTGCCCCGCCGGCGCCCGCCGGATGGTCGGTGAGCAAATGAGCGTGCCGGAGGTCGTGGAGGCCCTCTGGCAAGACCGGGTCTTTTACGACGAATCGGGCGGCGGCGTCACTTTCTCCGGGGGCGAACCGCTGCTCCAATTCGAGTTCCTCCGCGCCAGCCTGGAGGCCTGCCGCGCCCGGGGCCTGCGCACCGCCGTGGACACCTGCGGCCTGGCCCCCACCGAACACCTCCTGGCCATCGCGCCCCTGGCCGACCTGTTCCTCTACGACCTGAAATTCATCGACGCCGCCAAGCACCAACACTACACTGGCGGGCCAAACGACCTGATCCTCGAGAACCTCCGGGCCCTCGGCCGGGTGCACGGCCAAATCTGGGTGCGGGTGCCCGTCATCCCAGGCATCAGTGACGATGAGGCCGGCCTGCACGCCGCTGCCCGTTTCGCCGCCGCGATCCCCGGCGTGCGGCAGGTCAACCTGCTGCCCTTCCACCGGACCGGCCTGCAAAAACTCCATGGCCTCGGCCGGGCCAGCCCCGTGCCCGAAGTCCAGCCGCCCTCCGCCCTGGCCCTGGCCAACGCCCTGGCCATCTTCCAAGGCCTCGGCCTGGCGGCCAAGGTGGGCGGATGACTACCTGGTTTTGGTTGCGGCTGCGCCGCGCTAAGTTCTATTATGTCACTCCGGCTTGGGAACTGAACTTATGAACGACCGCACCGCCAGACTTCGCCGCCAGAGCCTCGACACGCCCCCGTCCATCTCGGGCGAACGCGCCAGGCTCGTGACCGAATTCTACCAGGCCAACGAGGGCCGCTACTCGGCCCCCGTCATGCGGGCGCTGGCCTTCCGGCACCTCTGCCAGCACAAGACCATTTACCTCGGCGAAGACGAACTCATCGTCGGCGAGCGCGGACCGCGCCCAAAAGCGGCGCCCACGTTCCCCGAGCTGACCTGCCATAGCCTCGAGGACCTCCGCATCCTCAACTCCCGCCCCAAGACCTGGTACCGGGTGGAGGCCGACACGCTCCAGCTTTACCAGCAGACCGTCATCCCCTACTGGCGCGGCCGCTCGCTGCGCGACCGGATGTTCGCCGAACTGCCGCCCGAATGGCAGGCGGCCTACCAGGCCGGGCTGTTCACCGAGTTCATGGAGCAGCGCGCGCCCGGCCACACGGTCCTGGATGACAAGATCTATGCCAAGGGCCTGCGCGACTTCCAAAGGGACATCGCCGACTCCCTGGCCAGGCTCGATTTCCTCAATGACCAGGAAGCCTACGAGAAACGCGAGACGCTCAAGTCCTTTGATATTTCGTGCGAGGCCGTCATCCTCTTCGCCGAGCGCCACGCCGCCCTGGCCCGCGAACTGGCCGGCCGGGAAACCCGCCCCCAACGCCGCGCCGAACTGCTCAAAATCGCCGCCGTCTGCGCGCACGTCCCGGCCCGCGCCCCCCGCGATTTCCACGAGGCCCTGCAGTGCTACTGGTTCTGCCACCTGGCCGTCATCACCGAGTTGAACGGCTGGGATTCCTTCAACCCCGGCCACCTGGATCAGCACTTGCTGCCCTTCTACCAGCAGGGCCTGACCGAGGGCGCGCTCACCCCCGACTCCGCCCGCGAGTTGCTCGAATGCTTCTTCATCAAATTCAACAACCATCCCGCCCCGCCCAAGGTCGGCGTCACCGCCGCCGAGAGCGGCACTTACACCGACTTTGCCAACCTCAACCTCGGGGGCCTGCGGCGCGACGGCGCGGAGGGCGCCAACGTCCTCTCCCATCTCCTGCTCGACATTGTCGAGGAGATGCACCTGCTCCAGCCCGGCAGCAACATCCAACTCTCCCGCAAGAGCCCCGACGCCTTCCTCAAACACGCCTTGCGCGTCGTGAGCCGCGGCTACGGCTTCCCCTCCATCTTCAACGCCGACACGGTGGTCGCAGAACAACTGCGCCAGGGCAAGACCCTGGAAGACGCCCGCGCCGGCGGCTGCAGCGGCTGCGTCGAGGTCGGCGCCTTCGGCAAAGAAGCCTACATCCTCACCGGCTACTTCAACCTCGTCAAAGTCCTCGAACTGACCTTGCATAACGGGCGCGACCCCCGGACCGGCCAGCCACTGGGGCCCCGGAGCGGCGAACCCGATTCCTTCCAGGACTTTGAAAGCTTCTTCGCCGCCTTCCGCCGGCAACTGCGCCATTTCATCCAAGTCAAAATCCGCGGCAGCCGGCTCATCGAGCGGATGTACGCCGACGACATGCCCGCCCCGTTCCTGAGCGTGCTGATCGATGATTGCATCGCCAAAGGGCGCGACTACAACGCCGGCGGCGCCCGTTACAACAACACCTTCCTCCAAATGGTCGGCCTGGGCAGCATCACCGACTGCCTCAGTGCCATCAAAGAGCTGAGCTTTGGCCCGCCTGCCGCGTCCGGCGAGCCGCCGGCGGCCGCCAACCACCAGACTGCGGTTGACGAAGGCGCGGCGGGACGCCCAAGGCCACAGGCCAGCGGCGGGTGCTCCCCAGCCCTTGCGCTCGCCCGGTTGGTCTCCATCCTCGACCAGGACTTTGCCGGCCAGGAAGTGCTCCGCCAGCGCCTCCTCAACGGCGCCCACAAGTACGGCAACGACGACGATTACGCCGACGACCTCATGCGCAAGGTCTTCAACGCCTGTTTCGAGGAAGTGGACGGCCGGCCCGACGCGCGCGGCGGGCGCTACCGCATCGAAATGCTGCCCACTACCTGCCACATCTATTTCGGCAGCGTCGTCGGCGCCATGCCCGACGGCCGCAAAGCCGGCCTGCCGGTCTCCGAGGGCATCAGCCCCGTGCAGGGCGCCGACCGCCACGGCCCCACCGCCGTCCTCAAGAGCGCCGCCAAAATGGACCAGGTCAAGACCGGCGGGACGTTGCTCAACCTGAAATTCACCCCCGCCCTGGTGGCCGGCGAAGATGGCCTCGACAAATGGGCTCACCTCGTCCGCAGCTACTTCAAAATGGACGGGCACCATGTCCAGTTCAACGTCGTCACCGCCGACACCCTGCGCCAGGCCCAGGCCAACCCCGAAGCGCACCGCGACCTCATCGTCCGCGTGGCCGGCTATAGCGACTACTTCTGCGACCTGGCCGCCGAACTCCAAGACGAGATCATCACCCGCACCGAACACCAGACTTTTTAGAACTTCGGACTTCGGACTTAACACCCTCCCCCAACCGGCAGACCGACCCCTACCCATGCGTTACCGTCCCCTGAATCCTCAAATGTTCATCAACCACCGCGCGAACCTCAGCCAGCTCCTGCTGCCCAACTCGCTGGCGGTGGTCAACGCCAACGACATCCTGCCGACCAACGCCGACGGCACGCTGGTGCTGCGCCCGAACTCCGACCTGTTTTACCTCACCGGCATCGAGCAGGAAGAAACCGTCCTGCTCCTCTATCCCGAGGCGCATGAGGAGAACATGCGGGAGGTGCTCTTCCTCCGTGAGACCAATGAACTCATTGCCACCTGGGAGGGCCGCAAGCTCACGAAGGAGGAGGCCAGTAAGCGCTCCGGCATCAAGCGGGTCGAGTGGCTCGCTGAATTCCGCCCGCTCTTCCACCGCCTGATGTGCGAGTGCGAACACGTCTATCTCAACACCAACGAACACAAGCGCGCCGTCATCGAGGTCGAAACCCGCGACGCGCGCTTCGTGAAGGACACCCAGGCGCGTTATCCCCTGCACGATTATCAGCGCCTGGCCCGGCTCATGCACCGGTTGCGCGTCGTCAAATCCGACTTTGAACTGGACCTGATCCGACAGGCTTGCGCCATCACCAAGGCCGGCTTCCTCAGGGTTTGCCGCTTCGTCAAGCCGGGCGTGACCGAGACCCAGGTCGAGGCCGAATTCGCCCACGAATTCATCCGGCGCGGCGGCGGCTTCGCCTATTCGCCGATCATTGCCAGCGGCCAGAATGCCTGCGTCCTGCACTACCTGGCCAATGACCAGCCTTGCCGCCAGGGCGACTTGCTCCTGCTCGACGTGGCCGCCCACTACGCCAATTACAACTCCGACCTTACCCGCACCCTCCCCGTCAACGGCCGCTTCACCCGCCGCCAACGCCAAGTCTATAGCGCCGTGCTGCGCGTCTTGCGCGCCGCCTGCAAGGCCGCCACGCCCGGCAAATTGCCCAAGCAATGGCAAAAGGACGCCGAGGCCTTCATGCAGGAGGAACTGCTCGGCCTCGGCCTGCTCAAGCCCTCCGCTATCCGCAAGCAAGACCCCGACAAACCCGCCCTCAAGAAGTACTTCATGCACGGCGTCGGCCACCCCCTCGGCCTCGACGTGCATGACCTCGGCCACACCACCGAACCTATCCAGCCCGGCTGGGTCCTCACCGTCGAACCCGCCATCTACCTCCGCCAAGAAGGCCTCGCCGTCCGCCTCGAAAACGACATCCTCGTCCAGGAAGGCGGCAATATCGATCTCATGGCCGATATCCCGATTGAAGCGGACGAGATCCAGGAATTGATGCGGGCAAAAAAGAGTTGAGCTCTGCGGCGCACGAGTTGCGGTCCGCTCGCTTTTGCCCTTTGCTTTTTCGCTCCTTGCGCCATCTTGCCGCCGATGGAACCGTTGACTGCTGAAGAGATTCGCCGCGCGGTGCAACTGGCGCTGGCCGAGGACACCGGCAGCGGCGATGCCACGAGCCTGGCGACCGTGCCGCCAGAGGCCAGGGCCAGCGCGGTGATGCGGGCGCGCGAACCGCTGGTGGTTGCCGGGCTGGCCCTGGCCGAGGCGGCCTTTCTCGAAGTCGCGCCCCAAGTCCGCCTCACCCGCGCCGCCCAGGACGGAGAGCGCGTGGCGGCCGGCCAAACGCTGCTGGAGGTGGCCGGGCCGGCCCGCGCGCTCCTGGGCGCCGAGCGCGTGGCCCTGAACTTCGTCCAGCGGCTCTCCGGCATTGCCACCCTGACCGCCCAGTTCGTCAAGGCGGTCCAGGGCACGCGCGCGCAAATCCTGGACACCCGCAAGACCACCCCGGGCTGGCGGCGCCTGGAAAAATACGCGGTGACTTGCGGCGGCGGGCGCAATCATCGCCTCGGCCTTTTTGACCTGGTGCTCATCAAGGACAACCACCTGGCCACCCTGAGGCACGCCTGGCCCAACCCGATTGCCGCCGCCGTGCAACGGGCGCGGGCGGCCTATCCGCAGCTCAAAGTGGAAGTCGAGGCCGACACGCTCGAGCAGGTGGACCAGGCGCTGGCGGCGGGCGCCGACTGCATCCTGCTCGACAACATGGACGCCGCCCAATTGCGCCTGGCGGTGCAGAAATGCGGCGGCCGCCGGCCCACGGAAGCCAGCGGCGGCGTGAGCCTCGCCACGGTGCGCGCCATCGCGGAAAGCGGCGTGGACTTCGTCTCCGTCGGCGCCCTGACCCACTCGGCCCGCGCGGTCGACATCGGCCTGGATTTCGAGCCCGGCCCGCCGGCGCCATGAACCTCGATGTGCAAATCCTCAAGGCCTTGCGCGGCGCCGCCGGCGGCTCGGTGTCGGGCACCGAGCTTTCCCAGAACCTGGGCGTGAGCCGCGCGGCGATTTGGGCCCGCATCGAGGAACTCCGCTCCCTGGGCTACGACATCGAGGCCAGCCCGCACCTCGGCTACCGGCTGCTCAGCGCCCCAGACCTCTTGCACGCCGACGACCTCCTCTCCCGCCTCGGCCCAAGCCGGGTGATCGGACGCGACATCCGCGTCTTCCAGGAAACCACCTCGACCAACGACGTGGTCGAGAAGCTCGCCCGCGACGGCGTGAAGGAGGGCGTGGTCGTCTTTGCCGAGTCCCAAACCCGCGGCCGCGGGCGCCTCGGGCGCCAGTGGCTGTCGCCCCCCCAAGAAGGACTCTGGTTTTCGGTCCTGCTCCGGCCCGATCTGCGACCGCTGGAGGCCACCCGCCTCACGGTGGCGTCCGCCACGGCCCTGCGCCGCGCGATTCATTCCCAGACCGGGCTGGAGCCGGAAATCAAATGGCCCAACGACATCCTGGTTCACGGCCGGAAAGCCGCCGGCATTCTGACCGAGCTCAACGCTGAGCTGGACCACGTCAAATACGTCATCCTCGGCATCGGGGTGGATGTCAATTTGAGCTCCGCCTCTTTCCCGGCCGCCTGGCGCCACCTGGCCACCTCCCTCAAAGCCCAACTGGGCAAACCGGTCTCCCGCCCCCAGCTCGCCGTGGCCATCCTGCGCGAACTGGACCTCGATTACGCGCGCCTGGCCGCCGGCCGCTTCGCGGACATCGCCGACGAGTGGGAAAAGCACTGCGGCACGATTGGCCGCCACGTCGTCATCCGCGTGGGCGAACGCCAAATCCGCGGCCGCGCCGAGGCCCTGGGCGAAGATGGCGCCCTCCTGCTCCGCACCGAACACGGCCACCTCGAACGCATCATCGGCGGTGATGTGGCGCTGGAAAAATGAATTGCCAGTTGCCAATTGCCAATCGGCAATTGACAATTGGCCATGCTCCTGCTTCTTGACATAGGCAACACCCACACGCACTTGGGCTTGGCCAATGCGAGGCGCGTGCTCAAACAGGCCCTCATCCCGACGGCCGCCTGGTCTGACGGAACCGCCGAGGAGCTCATCGCGGCCTTTGCCGGGCGTGCGCGCCTGGAGGCCGCCGCCTTTTGCAGCGTGGTGCCGCGCGTCTCGCCGCTCGTCCACCGCGCGGCCAAACGGCGCTGGCATCTGCCCTGCCTCCAACTCACCGCGAAAACCGTGCGCGGCGTCGGCCTCGATTATCCAAAACCCGAAACCATCGGTCCCGACCGCCTCGCCAACGCCGTCGCCGTCAAACACGCCTTCGGCGCGCCGGCGGTGGTCGTGGATTTCGGGACGGCGGTCACCTTTGATGTCGTGGACCGGGCCGGCAATTACGTGGGCGGCATTATCGCCCCGGGCCTGGCGGCCATGACCGATTACCTCCACGAGAAAACGGCGCTGCTGCCGCGCATCCGCATCCGCGAAATCGCCGGCGCCATCGGCAAGAGCACCGAGCAGGCCATGCTCCTGGGCGCGGTGCACGGCTATCGCGGGCTGGTGCGCGGGTTGATTTTCGAGTTGCGACGCGAGCTCAAAGCCCGCCGCCTCCCGGTCGTCGCCACCGGCGGTTACGCCGAACTCATCGCCGCCAAACTGCCCGAAATCACCGCCGTGGCTCCCCTCCTGACCCTGGAGGGCCTGCGCCTGGTCTGGCGAGCCCACGCACCAGCCGCAGATTGAAAACCGATAGGAACTGATAACTGAAGCTTCAGCGGTCAGACGGTCTTTTTCACCGTCGCTTTTTGATCACAAGGGGTTTTTCAGCAGAATCAGATTATTGGACCGGTACCCTTCTCACCCCATCCCGATCTCACTGGTATTCCTCCCATTCCGGCTCGTTTTCGAAGATCCAGCGGTAGTAAGCCTTCTCGGCCAGTTGGCTGGCCGCGGCCTCGTCGACCACTACGGTGCAGCGCGGGTGCAGTTGCAGGGCGGAGGCGGAGATCATGCTGGAGATGGGGCCTTCGACCGCCTGGGCGAGCACCCCGGCCTTGGTCTCGCCGGTGGCCAGCAGCAGGCAACGGCGCGCCTCGATAATCGTGCCCACACCCATGGTGATCGCCCGGCGCGGCATCTTGTCCTCCCCGCCGAAAAAGGGCGCGTTCTGCTCGCGCGTCGCGGGCGTCAGCGCCTTGACCCGCGTGCGCGAGCGCAACGCCGAGAGCGGCTCGTTGAAGCCGATGTGGCCGGCCTTGCCGATGCCCAGGAGTTGGAGATCGATGCCCCCGAAGCGGCGGATGGTCGCCTCGTAGAGACGGCACTCCGCCTCCAGGTCCTCGGCCAGGCCGTTGGGCAGATGCGTGTTGCGCGGGTCGATGTTCACGTGCCGAAACAGGTGCTCATTCATGTAGTGCCGGTAGGAGTTGGGGTCGGACGGAAACAGCCCTACATATTCATCGAGGTTGAAAGTGGTGCAAAGGGAGAAATCAAGCTGCTCATCCCGGTGCAGGCGCACGAGGTGGCGGTAAACGCATTCCATCGTCTTGCCAGTCGCCAGGCCCAGCACCAGGTGCGGGTTGGCGCGCAATTCGCGGGCGATGACGCGCCCGACCAGGTGCGCCGCCGCTTCTCGGTTCGGCTGGATGATGACCTCCATTGGCGTTAGCCCAAGCCAAACTCTTTCCGATTTTGTTCGCAGGACACCAGCACCGGGCCGTCAGCGAGCTTCGCTCTGAGCAGCGCCTGTTCATCGGCCCCTTGCGTCAGCGGCAGGGCCACCTGGCCGCCTTGGGCGGCGCTGCGCTGCATGGCCAGCAGGATCTCCGCCCCCAGAAAGGCCCGTTCGAAATTGCAGGGGTGCACCTTCCGGCGGTCGTCCAGCCAGTCGGCCATTTCCTGGATGTAGGGCGGCATGTCGAGGTCGTAATTCATTGCGCCTTCGCCGCTCTGGTAGCCGCCGCGCTTGGTGACCGCGCGCCAACCGCCGCTGGTGAGCACCTCGGCAAAGCCCTCGGTGCCCTGCGCCCCGATGCGGTTCTTGCCCCACCACTTCGCCACCTCGGGTTGATCGGGGGCGCCGGCGCCGCATTCATAAATGCCCCGCACGCCATTGGCGAACTGTACGAACCCGCCAATGTAGTCGGGCGAAGGATGGTTGTCGCTCAACTTGCCGCGGCCGGCCGCCTGCGCCATGACCCACGTCGCCCGCGTGTAATCGTTGAACCAGCAGGTATAGTCCACCAGGTGCGAGAGCAGGTGCGTCATCCAGCCGGTGGCGCTCCCATAGACCGTGTGGACGCGCCCCAAGGCGCCGCCCGCGATGAGCTCCTGCACCTTGCGATAGTGGACGCCGTAGCGGTGCTGGTGGCTGACTACGGCCTTGACGGCCGATCGCTCAATCAGGTCGCGGATGCCGAGCAACTCGGCGCTGGTCAGGGCCACCGGCTTCTCGAAGGCGAGCAGCTTCGCGCCCGACTCGAGGCCAATCTTGATCAGCGGCGCGCGCAGGTTCGGCAGCGTCGTGAAGCAAAACACGTCCGGCTTCACCGCCTTGGCCAGCGCGCCCGCATCCGCCCCCGTTTGCGGATGGCCCAGCCTGGCCGCGGCCGCGGCCAACCGCCCCGGCTCCAGGTCGCAAATGCCGGTGACCTGGAACCTGGGATTGGCTTGGAAGGCCAGGGCATGGTGCAGCCCCCGCTTGCCCAGGCCGACCACCAGAACCGAATACCTGGTCATCACTCCATCGCTTCTCCTTTCTGCGCCTTGTCCCACTCCAGGGCCTTGGCGACCACGTAATCCACTTCCTGCTCGGTCAGTTCAGGGAACATCGGCAGCGAGATGCAACTGGCGGCATTCCGCTCAGCGTTGGCCAGTGAGCCGGCGAGGCGGGCGCCTTTGCCCCACGGATAGCCGGCCTGCTGGTGGATGGCCAGCGCGTAGTGCGTCTTGGCGTCAATCCCGTTGTCATGGAGGAAGTTCAGCAGGCTTTCCCTCTCCTTGGGCTGCTTGGTTTCGATGACGTAGAGGTGGTACACGTGGCGATAACCCGGGCGCTCGGCCGGCAGCGTGAAATGCCTCGCCCCTGCCAGGCCGGCCGTGTAGCGGGCGGCCCAGTTGCGGCGCTGGTCGTTCCAGGCATCGAGGTGCTTGAGCTTGGCGCTCAGGATGCCCGCGTGCAGGTCGTCCAGCCGGCTGTTGAAGCCGAAACTGTGGACGTTGCGCGCGTTCGAGCCGTGGTTGCGCAGCTTGCGGACGGCCGCGTCGATGCTCTCGTTGTTGGTCAGGATGGCGCCGCCGTCCCCGAAGGTGCCGAGGTTCTTCTGGATGATGAAGCTCGTCGTGGCCGCCTCGCTCAATTCGCCGATCTTGAAGCCGTCGCCCCAGGCGCCGATCCCCTGGGCATTGTCTTCCACCAGATACAGCTTGTGCTGCTCGGCCAGCCGGCGAATCGCCTTCATGTCGGCGCACTGGCCGTAGAGGTGAACGGGCACGATGGCCTTGGTCCTGGGCGTGATGGCCGCCTCGCTCCGGGCCACGTCGATGCACTTGGTCACCGGGTCGCAGTCCACGAACACCGCCGTCGCCCCGGCGATCCAGATGGCCTCGGCGGTCGCAAAAAACGTGTTCGGGTGCGTGATGACTTCGTCGCCGGGGCCGATGCCCAGGGCCGTCAGCGCCAACCAGATGGCGTCCGTGCCGTTGCCCACCCCAATGGCGTACTTGGTGCCGTGGTAGGCCGCCAGCTCATCTTCGAACTGCTCGAGCATCGGCCCAATCACATACTGGCCGCTCTTCAAAACCCTCCGGATATTCCTGTGTATTTCCGTTTTGATATTGTGATACTGACGAACGTGCCCGTAAAATTCCACTTTCATGGCGCGCCAACCTACCTGGCGCCCCATCCGACTCAAGCCTTTTCTCCGGCCACCACCAGTTGGGGGCGCATCGTGGCGCTGCCCCCGAGGGCGGGCGGAAGGCCTCCAATGCGCTTGGAGCGGATGGGAGGTTCGCGGGCGAGACGCCCGCGCCAGTAGCCGGAATGGCACGGAATTGGGAGAAAAAATGCCAATCCAGCCAATGCAGCCAATGGAGCCAATGGAGCCAATGGCCTTTGCCGGAAACCGGGAGAGGACGCGCGGGTGACGCTGGCAGGAGGCCAGGAAGGGGTCGGCCAGGGGATCGGGATAGGGACGCCGGTTGCCCGGCGCCCCTCCCACAGATCCCAGCGTGCAGTATTCCCGCACTGGGCTCTTCACCGCAACTCGCTCTCGCAGCCGCAAGGACGATAGTGCGGACC
>JBEKRX010000064.1:0-64644 GCA_049518415.1 Verrucomicrobiota bacterium | reverse complement strand
GAGGGGGTGGAGGAAACGTTCGGCATGGCCTGGCGGTTGTTTGCCACGATGCTCGAAAGAGCAGAAACAACGGAAGCCGTCGGCCTAAACTGGGCGCGCCTCCACTCCACTCGACCCCCGCCGCGGCCTGCTCCGGCGGCGCGGCCGGCAGGCGACCGTTGGGTTTCGGATTTCATGGGCAACGGGAGGTCGGGATACTTTTTGGCCGGCGCTATGAACTTGTTATTCCTGCCGTGCCTGTGTTGAATGGCACACATGAGACTCTCGGACATCGTGCGGCCGTTCCATCGAAGGCGCCTCCTATCCGTGGTGGCTGCGCTCTGGCTGGCCAACGCGTTGGCCGCCGCGGAGGAGGGCCAGGCCAAACCCGGAGTGAAATACTTTCGTTCCGATCTGGGGGTGGCAGAACCCGCCTCCGGACCGTTGCCGGCCAACTTGGAGGAGCCCGGCGCCCTGCTCTGGAGGGCGCCCCTGGCTCCTGGGCAATCGAGTCCGATCGTGTGCAACGGCAGGGTGTTTCTGACGACCTTCCGGAGCGAATCCAAGGAACTGGCCACGGTGGCCTTGGATTCGGTCAAGGGGGAAGGCCTGTGGAAAAGGGTGGTGCCCGCCGCCCGGATCGAAACCTTTCATCCGCAGATGGGGAGTGCCGCGGTATCCACCCCGGCTTGTGACAGTGCGAGACTGTACGTTTTCTTCGGGAGTTATGGCTTGGTCTGTTACGATTTCCAAGGCCACACCCTCTGGGAACACGCCCTGGGACCATTTCAAGATGAGTATGGCGCCGGCAGTTCCCCCGTCCTGATCGAGGACAAGGTCGTGCTCTGCCAGGATCACGACACCCAAAGCTTCCTGCTCGCCTTGGACCGGCTTACCGGCCGGACCGTCTGGAAAGTCCCGCGCCCGGACGCGGTTCGCAGCTACTCGACCCCGGCGATTTGGACCCGCGCCGGACGGCCTGAACTGCTGGTGGCCGGCGCGCTCGACTTGGCTGGCTATGACCCCGCCACCGGCGGGATACTGTGGTGGACTCACGGACTGGCTCGCATCGTCATTCCGGCCCCCGTGCCGTTCGGGGAGCTTGTGTATATGGCTTCCTGGGCGCCGGGCGGCGACCCAGTCAACCGGGTGGCGCTCGATCCCTGGCCCGTGGCTCTGGCTAAGTGGGATAAGAACAAGGATGGTCGCCTCAGTCGCGATGAGATTGATGACCCGGAAGTCCTGGAACGATTCTTTCGGATGGACCTGGACCAGAGCGGCGACCTCGACCAGAAGGAATGGGAGCGGCATGCCGCGGTGTTTCGCCGGGCGCAGAACGCTTTGCTTGCGCTCAAACCCTCTGGCAAGGGCGAACTGGGTGACCGCGACCTCATTTGGAAATACCAGCGGGGCATCCCCTATGTCGCCACGCCCTTGCTGGACCAGGGCATCTTGTGGCTGGTCAAGGATGGCGGGACCGTGACCAAATTGGACGCGGCCAGCGGCCAGCTCTTGCAGGCGGAGCGCCTGCCCGGCCCCGGCAACTACTACGCCTCGCCCGTCGCCGGCGATGGCAAAGTCTATTTCGCCAGTGAGCAAGGCGTGATCACCGTGGTCGCGAACCAAAAGGAGTGGAAAGTCATTTCCTCGCACAACTTCCATGAGAAGATTTACGCCACACCCGCCATCGACCGTGGACGCCTTTACATCCGTACCGCCAAGGCGCTCTATTGCTTCACCCGAGCGACAAACTAGCGCTTGATTGCGGAGATAAGGGCTCGTGCAACAATAAATTCCGATTTTCTCCAACCCGGAGGGTTGGTAGAAAGTAGCCGGTGGTCGTTCAGGGTAAAGGGGGAACGACCACCGGGCTCCCGATTCCGAATCGGGACTGGCGCTTGCACCCAGCAGGGGTGCCAGAGAATAATGTTGGAATTACGCCTCGCCTTCGGAACTTGTTTTTGCATGAACCCTAAGCGATGTACCGTTCGTGTTATTGGATGGGCGGCGTTTCCGGCCCGACGGGCCGGTAGAGCTCAGCCCAGGGCTGAGGCCGCCAGCCGCGCCGGGGCCGCGGCCCGGCGGGTTAGGCCGATGCCCTGGGAAGCCGTTTACAAAACCAAGCGCGCCCTGAAGGGGCGCCAAAACCACAAAGCCATGCCACAATCGCTTGCCAATATCTACACACACCTCGTCTTCTCCACCAAACACCGGCGGTTGGACCGGGGGCGCCTTTTATCCCTGGCGGCCGCGCTCTGGCTGGCCCACGCGCTGGCCGCGGCCGAGGACCAGGCCAATTGGCCGCGCTGGCGCGGTCCGCACGACAACGGCAGCACGGCCCAGGGGAGCTATCCGGTGAAGTGGGACACCACGAACCTCCTGTGGCAAGCGCCGCTGCCGGGCAAGGGTTGCTCGACGCCCGTCGTTTGGGCGAAGCAGATTTTCCTTACCGCCACGGTTGAGGGTCTGGACGCGGCGCTGGCGTATGACTGGGCAGGCAAGCCGCTGTGGCAGACAACCCTGGGACCGGGCCAGGCGGGCAAGCGCCTGAACAGCTCCGGCAGCAATCCTTCCCCGGCCACCGATGGCCAGGGCCTTTTCGTTTACTTCAAGAGCGGCGCCCTGGCCGCCTTGGGGTTCGACGGCAAGGTCCGTTGGCAAACCAACCTGGTCGCGGGATTCGGCCGGGAGACGCTTTTCTGGGACCAGGGCACCTCGCCGGTGTTGACCGACAACACGGTGGTGATCGCCCGCATGCACCACGGCGAGTCGTGGCTGGCCGCCTTCGACAAGGCCAGCGGCAAGCTGCGCTGGAAGGTGGCCCGCAATTACGAAACGCCGGTGGAAGGCGATAACAGTTACACCACCCCGATCGTGATTGGGCTTCAGGACAAGGAAGCCGTCCTGGTCTGGGGCGCCGAGCATGTCACCGCCCATGCTGCGGCCGATGGCCGGCTCCTGTGGTCCTGCGGCGGCTTCAACCCTCGCGCCATGGGCCATTGGCCGACGGTTGCCTCACCGGTGGTGGCCGGCGAAGTGGTGGTGGTCGCCAGCGGCCGGGCCGACCGCGCCCAACCCCGCCTCGAGGGCATCAAACTTGGCGGCGCGGGCGACGTGACCGCCACCCACTGCCTTTGGCAGCGTGAAGACACCGGCACCTTCGTGCCCACACCGGCCGAATATGAGGGCCGCCTCTATCTGTTGCGTGACCGTGGCGAAGTCGAGTGTCTCGACCCGGCCACGGGCAAGACCCTGTGGCGCCAGGCCTTGCCCAAGGCCAGTGCCAGCTACTATGCGTCGCCGGCCATTGCCGCCGGCAAACTCTACGCCGCCCGCGAGGACGGCGTCGTCTTCGTGGCGCAAGTGGCAGGCAGATTCGAGCTCCTGGCCGAAAACCGCCTGGGGGAGCAAATCATCGCCTCGCCGGTGCCCGTGGGCAATCGTCTTCTCCTCCGGGGCGAGCGCCACCTCTTCTGCGTGGCCGGGGAGTGAATTCATTCGGCGGCGTGGCTGCGGCAAGCGGGGCAGAGAAACTGCCGGCCGTCAAAAAACGCCTTGAAAGACATGACCCGCTGGCCGCAGCGGTCGCAGACCTCGTAGCCCTCGCGCGGATCCGCAAGCACCGGCTTCCAGGTGGTCCCGTGGACGCCCTGCATCATCTCGAGCCGCTCGCCAACCCGGTCTCGCAGGTAGTCAAAAACGGCGGCCCGGCCGCGGTCTTCGGTCAACTCCCCTTGCACGCCAGGGCCGGCCAGGTACTTGCCCTCCGCATTGCGGAGCAGCACCCTGATGGCATGCGGGTCGTTCATGGCCCACAGCATGACTCCTCGCCCGCCGGCGAGCGAGAAAATTCCGTCCAAGTGCCGGCCCTGGTCCAGCCAGCCCGCTCCCAGCCGCCGCCGCCACTCAAGCCCGATACTGTCATTCTTCTAGGACTCACCCCTCACCCTCACCGATGGCGGCATCCCTTGGCCCGACGACGCAAACTCAACCGAAAACGGTTATCAGTTGATGGTGGTGCCCACCGGCGCCAATCGGCTCGTTCCCCTGTTTGCCCCGGAAAGGTGGTGGTCGGGGTCAGCGCCGCCCGCGCAGCCGGGCCGACCGGCGTGATGGCCAGGACCACGGGAGCAAACTCAAGGAGGCTGCCTGCGCCGATGAGCACTACCGCAGGAGCGGCTCGCCCAACTTGTGGGATTGAATCTCACCGCGCAAGGATTCTTTGCGAAAGGACTTGCAGAATAATTAGCCGCACCGTACGATTCTGCTGGCATGAACATCAAGCCCGGCATTACGGCGGTGATTCAGGCGCTTATCGGAGTCGTTCTCAGTGTCATCGCGCTCTATGTGCTGCTTGTTCTAGCCGCAAAGTACTGGCCGCTTTTAAGCGGCGGCACTCGGGGCAGACACGTAAGAGAGCAGAATCGTTACGCAGCTCTGTTCAAGGCGGGCGCTACAAATGCTCCCTTGCTGGCAATGGATTGGTTCAGCGATCACGGAGTCTATTTCTGCCGTGTAAGCCAGTCTGGGAATGTGCACTCTGCACGCGATGTAGGTTATGCGATTCAGGGAGGCAGCGGTATTTCGTCCGGATTTCCGTTGGATAGCACGAACAGACATTTGCTAGAGGCAGCGATCAACAGCCTGCCCGCTTCATCAAAAATGTCTTTGCCAAGCGAACGGCAAATCTTGATAAGCGGTATCCGAAGCAATCAGTGGTTTGAACGCGTTTACGATCGAGCCAATGTTCCGGCAGACGTAGAGATGCTTTACGAGTTGACTGGCGCATATTTGGCTTGGTTCATACCGGTTGTGGGTGTTCGTGCGGAGGATGGGAAGCATCGAATGTCACAGCACGCTCCAAACTCGTTCGCTATTGCCAAGGATTCTTCCTTCGCCGTTTCGATATGCGCCAATTCTGGCTTCCAAATGTGGAGTGTGAAAGAGAAGTCGCCTGTTAGAGCCTGTTCGCTGGATAAGCTTCCTTACCCTTGGAAAGAGAACGCTAATGATCCCTGGGGTATTGCGGCCATTTCACCTGACGGCCAGATTGTGATCTTGGCAGTTCATGACCTCCTGTTTGCTGTGGACTGGCAGAACCAAAAGCTGCTTTGGCAGATAAATCAAATGGCGTGGGGGAATACCTATCGTGCTGGCGGGAGGACGCTGGCCGTGGGTAATCGCGGCCAATCTCTCTTCATCGCTGAAGGATATTTAATTGAGCGCTTGAATCTGGCCGATGGGACAAAGCTTGGCACACTGGCTACAAATGCCACCGGTACTAGATTCTTGCAGACCTCTTGGAATGGCGGACTGCTGGTTGCTGGCTTCGGCGACAATTCGTTTACAATATGGGAAACTGACAAGGATGTACCTGTATTTCGTTTTACCGAACCTGGGGTAACTTGCATGGCCATATCACCAGACAACCAAAAGATTGTATCGTACGCATTTGGGCAAAGGAAACTGGTTGTTCATACATGGCAACGTGGTCAAAGAAACGAGTTTCCTTTGCGAACTCCTTATGCTTCATCTTCGGCTTACTCCATGTGTTGGTCACCGGACGGAAAACGGCTCGGCGCAAACATCGACACTTACCCGTCTTCGGTTATCATCTATGATACGATCGCTTGGAAACCTATCGCCGAGTGGCCATGCGGAGAGATTGGAAGTAGTTCGGAATACGTTTTCAACAAGGAAGGAAGACTGTTCCAATTGATCGATGGCGAAGTCAACTGTTTGGACGTAAAGGCCCTAGGCGGGTCAGGAGACTGAATTCACAATCCTAGTCACATTGTTCTGCCGGGCCAATGAAATAGTCATCGCCACCAGTCGGGCGGTGAAGTTCTGCGGCACGGCGGCTGCTCAGGTTTCCCCGACATCGGGCTACAGGGGTTCGCGCCCAGGGTGGTTGCTGATCGTGCTGCACTGGTTGAGTTCCGACCCGCGAAGTGCGAGCACGCTCAACGAGGTACAGGAGGCGGAATTGCAATTGGTTGGCCCGCTCGTGGCCGCCGGGCGCGATGCGGAATTGCTCGCACGCCTGCTCCACGGCCTGCGTCGCGCTTAAGAGGGTTTGGATTTGCCTTTCGACCGCCCTTGGGGAGCATGAGCCGGCGGATTCACGATACGTGGGCGAGACGCCCGGAAGGCAGGCGAGACGCCTGCCCCACTACCGGCCGGCGACACGCCTGCCCCACTGCCGGCCGCCGGGACGCCCGCCCCACTCCTCGACTTTCCGCACAGGGGACGCTTGTTCGTTGCGACTTCAAGAGTCGGAACTGCCATTCGGGTCGAACTGCCATTCGGGTCGCATCTATACTTTTCTACATTTGCTTTTGAATTCTGGCTATTTTCTCACGCAATTCCCGAGGGTTTCGCGGGCGGCTTGCAGGTCACGATGCCAGGCGGCGGCTTCATCTTCAGCCAATTCGCTTTTGGCCAGCGCCTCGGCCAAGTCACGACCAGCGCAGACCTTCTCATTGTCCGGCGCCAACTGGGCGACCGGCGACCCATTCTTGAGCAGGACAAAGGTGACGTTTTGATAATGGACGCGGTTGACGCAATCGGCGAAATTGCGCGCGGCGTCCGTGACACTGATGGTCCTTTTTCGCATAAAATCAGTCATCAGATTTTAACCCTGTGTCAACCCACCGTTACGCCCCCAAATCCTCGCCTAAGACTCTTTTTGAGAAACCGCGGAATAAGCGGAAAACGCGGGAAACGCCTTCTTTTCCGCGTATTCCGCGTATTCCGCGGTTGAACTCAATCCGCTTCGCGGATAGGGAAGGCATCTGATCGGCTTGTTTGCTCGCACCGTCTAGTGGCAGACTGTCCTTCTGGAAAGGGCTGATCTTCAAACGAAGATCCATCTCTTGGCGGAGATGATTAACCACCCTCTCCAGAAAGGACAATCATGTCGCCTCTACGTACTCGATTCCTCCAGGATATGCAACTGCACGGTTTGGCTGCCCAGACCCAGAACAGGTACGTCGCCGTCGTGGCCGGCCTGGCCAAGCATTACGCCAAATCGCCCGACCAGCTCACCGAGGAGGAGTTGCGCCAGTACTTTCTCCACCTGACCCTCAACCGAAAACTGGCCCGCCCCACCATCACCACCGCCCTGTGCGGCATCAAGTTCCTCTTCCAGAGCACGCTCCAGCGAGGGTGGACCAGCTTGAAGTTACTACGTCCGCCCCCGGAAAAGAAACTGCCCGTCGTCTTGAGCCGGGAGGAAGTCAAACAGGTCCTGGGGTGTGTGCGGAAGCCCCTCTACCAGGTTTGCCTGACCACGATTTACGCCTGCGGCCTGCGCCTCAATGAAGGCCGTTGTCTGCAGCCAGCCCAAATCGACAGCGCCCGGATGCTGCTGCACATTCGCGGCAAGGGCAACAAAGACCGTTACGTGCCGCTGCCCCAAAAGACGCTCGAAGAGCTGCGCCAACTCTGGCGCACGCACCGCTCGGCCCAATGGCTGTTCCCGGCCTCACGCGGCCGGCTAGCCCACTGCAGCACGCAGGAGGACCGCGGCCCCGTCCCGTGCTGCACCCTGCAATGGGCCTTCCGCCGGGCGTTGCGCCAAAGCGGCATCGGCAAGGCCGCTCACGTCCACACCTTGCG
The DNA here is from genome assembly GCA_049518415.1 of Verrucomicrobiota bacterium. Lineage (GTDB taxonomy): Bacteria > Verrucomicrobiota > Verrucomicrobiia > Limisphaerales > UBA8199 > CAVQND01. Next base: position 57,045 of record JBEKRX010000064.1, on the reverse strand, counting down.
CCACAGTTACGCCACCCATCTGCTGGAGGCCGGGGTCAATCTGCGCCTCATCCAGAGCATCCTGGGCCACGCCACCCCCACGACCACGGCCCTCTACACACACCTGACGGCGCAGGTGCAGCAATCGGTCCAAGCCCCGATTAACGACCTGGTCAACGCGCTCTGAAAGGCCGTGCTCGAGGTGGCGGACATTCTCCGCTGCCACGGTGCGGCTTACGCCCAAACCCATCGCCTGCTGCCCAGTCAACGCCAGGCCCTGGAGGATTTGGTGCGTTGCCGCACGGCGGCTTGCGGCGGGCATCTCTATCAGTGTGACCACTGCGGTTACGCGCACTACCGCTATCACTCCTGCCGCAACCGCCACTGTCCCAAGTGCCACGCCGAGCAGACCCAGCGCTGGCTGGACCAACACCAGCAGCAGCTCTTGCCCTGCGACTACTATTTGCTGACCTTCACCCTGCCTTCCGGGCTGCGCGCCTTGGCCTATGGCCACCAGAAGGCGATCTACGGCCTGCTCTTGAGCAGCGCGGCCGCCGCCTTGCAGAAGTTGGCGTGGGACCCCAAATACGTCGGGGGGCGACTGGCCATCCTGGCGGTGCTCCACACCTGGACCCGAGCCCTGCTCTACCACCCGCACGCCCATTTACTGGTCAGCGCCGGCGGCCTCTCGGCCGATGGCCAACACTGGGTGCCTGCCCGCAATCCCGCCTTTCTGGTTCCCGGATTTGCCCTGAGCAAAATCTTCCAAGGCAAATTCGGGGCCGGCCTCAAAAAACTCGCGCTGCTGGACCAGGTGCCTCAATCAGTCTGGGAACAAAAGTGGGTGGTCCATTGCCAGCACGCCGGCTCCGGCCAGAAAGTCTTGGAATACCTGGGCCGTTACGTCTTCCGCACCGCCATCACCAACAGCCGCCTTGATGCCTTCGAGGCCGGCCAGGTCACCTTCCATTACCGGGATAACCGCACTCAGCAACCCCGACGCCTGAGCCTGAGTGCCGAAGAGTTTATCCGCCGCTTCCTCCAGCACGTTCTGCCCAAAGGCTTCGTCAAGGTCCGTTCCTACGGCCTGTGGAGCGCCCAGGCCAAAGAGAGCCTGCAAAAAGCCCACGCCCTGTTGGCTCCTCCAGGGCCCCAAGGCCCGACGACCGGCCAAGTCCCCCTGCAACTCGACGCTGCCTCTGCGCCCCCAACGGCCAACCCTGCACCCCTGCTATGTCCCCAGTGCAAAACCGGTCATCTGCTCTGGGTGCGCCAACTCCTGCCCCAGCGCACCCGAGCCCCATAACGATGCTAATAGCCCCCTCCCAGAGCGGTGACCGCCCAAGCCTTGCCACACCTCCAAGGCCACACCCAGCTTCTGTCCTCCGCCGCTCTTCCAACTCGCCTACGCCCCGGCAACGGTGCTCCTGGGCAACCCTCCGCTTTCCTCCCGGCCCCCTGCCTCCGTTGCCCCGACCGCTTACCGCCACGCCAAATCGGCTCCAAAACCCAAGGACAATCCGACGTCCCGCGGCGGATTGAGTTCAACCCAGGTTTTTGTCGCGGCACCGACGTCCCCGGCCTGTTCCGATGCCTTGGGCCGCGACAAAAACCTTTATCCGTTCTCTATTAATTCTCGATTGGCATGAAATGTGGCGTGGTCCCATTTTGTTGGTCTTGGGTGCGTTAGCCCATCCTTAGGCGCGGTTTTGGGACGCCCTTTTGGACATGGCGGGGACCTGCCTGAGATTAGCGATTCGCCACTTCGCGCCGTTGCCCGCCAGCGAAGCCCTTGCGGGGCCGGAAAGCACCAAAAAGCCTGCCGGCCGCCAGCGTCGCCGAATCGCTCCCTCTGGCGCGCGAGCAATTCATATCGGTTGGCGCAAGCCGGCGACGCCGGCAGAGTGGCCGGCGAGCTCGGCAACCCTGCCCCGCGCTTCACCGCCATCACCGCGCGCCCCTCAAATTCACGCACGACACAAACCCCGCTGGAAACTTGCCCGATCTTCCCTGCGTGGTTCTCGAATGGCAGGACATCCTACCGCCCTGCAACGACCCTGTCTGACCTACACCCCCCTCAATTTCCTAACGCAAATTGCCCCCCTTCGTCGCCACCGGATGTTTGGATGTCGCGCCAATTTTCTACTGGCGCAACCGGAAGAACAGGGCGCTGCCGCCGGTCCCAAGCGTGACCGTGTAGTTTGTGCCTTGGGGCAGGGGCAGGACATTGAGCGCGGCCCACTGCGGCGGGGCCAGGCTCATGGCGCCCTCCGGGTAGAAGCCGTCGCTGTCGGCGATCGGCCACGAAAGGAAGACATTCGTGCCGACCAACTGGATGGAAAGCCGTGGCGGGGCGGTGACGTGGATGGTGACGGCATAAGTGCTTGCCGTCTCGCCTCCTTCCCAAGGCTGGCGACACACAAACACCAGGGTGGTGTCGCCCGGCTTTGCCGCCAGGAAAGGAAAGCTCACCGTGCCGCCGCGCCCAACACCGCCGCCCGGGTCAGGGGTCCACGTGCTTGGGCCGTTGGTCACCACCGAATCGCCGATGGCGCCGGCCAGCATCCATGTGTAGCCGGTGCCGGAATTGCCGCGCAGATCGACCCCGATCGCCCGCCCGACGGCGGCGTTGGTGGCGGTTCCATTATCGGCGTCGGTCAGCACCAGCGTGCCTGGCGGCCAGCTCTGGGCCGTGGCAGCGCCCCGCAAGGCCAGCATGCCGATTAGAGCCAAGGCAACGGCCAGAGAGCGCTGATAGCGGGTCCTCATAGTGCTCCCTGAATACCACGAGGTGCTTTAATGAGGCAAGTGAAAAGCAAATGGTCTTGTGGCTGGGGGCGCATCCTGACACTGCCACCAATTCCACTTCACCCGCGCGCAGCGCGGCATCCTTCCGTCCTGGGGTGCATACCGACGCTGCCACCAATTCCATCTCCCCCGCGCGCAGCGCGGCATTCTTCCGCCCTGTAGGGGCGGACACATACCAGCCCAGGGCAAGGCCCGTCCCGCCCTGGCGGGACCCCGGCGCGCCGGGGCCCTGGGTAAAGTGCAAAAACCGCCCACCCCCCTCCCATGCGCTCCGAGCGCATGGGAGGGGGGAACGGGGGAGGGCTTCCGCCCGCGCTCGGGGGCAGTGTCATGATGCGCCCAATGCCGCCTGGCGGAACACTGCATTGGCTACATTGGCTGCATTGGCCACATTGGCCATTTTTGCCAAAAAACTGGCCGGGCCTGCCTTCCTATTCCAATTCGCGTTGGAAGTAGATTTGGGTCCAGGGAGCGTCTTGCCACCTTGCTGCCGGGTTCGTATCTTATGGTTATGCGCGGCGAGTCAATTGCGGATATTGAGGCAGCCGAGGAAGCGGGCTGCTGCTGCGCCATTTGCCCGGGGGCGGCCTGGGCCGACGGCCAAGGTGAGACCGTAGCAGGGGCCAAACGGCAACACCCCGCTTGAGCGGGGTGTTAATTCCAATTCGCGTTGGAATAATGAGAGGAGTCGTCGGCAAGCCGGAATTGCGGGTCGAACATCCGGGGCAGCCTGACTTACGCTCGCATCCAAGTGCATGAGCCATCGGCTGGATTTCATCCTGTTTGCCCTTTACCTGGCGTTCAACCTCGGGTTGGGGTTCTGGGTGGCGCGGCGCAAGACGGCGGACACGCGGGCTTATTTTCTGGCGGGGGAGGGGCTGCCTTGGTATGCGATCGGAGGCTCGATTATCGCGGCGAACATCAGCACCGAGCACTTCATCGGGATGATTGGCGTGGCCTACGCCGTGGGTTTCGTGGTGGCGCAATGGGAGTGGGGGAACTGGTTCACGTTCTCGGCGCTGATTTGGATTTTTCTTCCCTACTACCTCCGTGGGGGCCTCTACACGATGCCGGAATTCCTGGAGCGGCGCTACAACCCGGCCTGTCGCTACCTCTATGCGGTGTGTTCGCTGGTCCTGTGGATCATTGCCCAGATGGCCGTGGTGATGCTGGCGGGCGGCAAGGCCCTGAAGGGCATGTTCGGCATCGACGAGGGGCTGACCATCCTCTGCCTGGCGGTCCTGGCCGGCAGCTACACCATCTATGGCGGGTTGGCCTCCGTGGCCTGGACGGACTTCGTCCAGTTTATCGTGATGTTGCTCGGCGGATTGGTGGTGACCGTGCTCGGCCTCTGGCAAGCCGGGGGGCTGCATGACCTCATGCTCTTCGCGCCGGAAAAGTTCAAGATCATCTATCCCATCACGGACAAGGATTACCCTTGGTTTGGTGTCTGGAGCTTATTTGTTTCCATCGGCATTTGGTACAACTGCGCCAACCAGTTCATTGTGCAGCGGTGCCTGGGAGCGCGCAGCGAATGGGACGCGCGGATGGGCGTGGTGTTTGCCGGGTTCATGAAAATCCTCTTGCCGCTGCTGGTGGTGATTCCGGGGATTGTGGCCTTCAAGTTGTATCCGAACTTGAGCGACAAGGACCAGGCCTTCCCCACCCTGGTGCGGGAACTGGTGCCGGTGGGCCTGAGCGGGATCGTCATGGCGGGCCTGGCCAGCGGCATGTTGTCCCATATCAGCTCGGTGCTCAACTCGTGCAGCACCGTGTTCACGATGGACCTTTACAAGCCGTTCCTGGGCCGGGGCAAATCGGAGGCGCACCTGGTCCGCGTCGGGCGCCTCAGCGCCTTGGCCATCCTCGTGGTGGCCACCGTGCTGGCCCTGTGGTTTACCCGGCGCAACCTGGGGGTGTTTGATACGATCCAGAAGGTGGGGGCGTGGGTGGCGGCGCCCATTGCGGCCGTTTTCCTGCTCGGGGTGTTATGGCGTCGTACCACGGCGTTCGCAGCGACGTTCGTGCTCCTCTTCGCCTTCCCCTATACGGTCCTGGTTGAGGATTGCCTTTTCAAGTATGTCTCGTGGCTCGTGCCCTTTAACAACTGGCTGAACCGGACCTTTGTCGTGTGGCTGAGCTCGATGCTCGTGCTGGTCGTGGTGTCGCTGCTTACGCCCCCGCCGGATGCCGAAAAGATCAAAGGGGTGATTTGGTCCTGGGCCGTAGCCAAGCTCCCGGAGAGCGAGCACGAGCGAAACCGCGGCTTCCGCAACCTCTTCCTGTGGTGGTGCATTTTCATTGTCCTGATGGCCGCGCTGTATGCATATATAATCTGGTTCCAGTTCCGGGGTCCGGGCCGCGGCGCGGCCAGACTGTGAAGCTTAAACCGCCGCTATGAACAGGCGTTTGTCACTTGCCAGAGTCCTTGGTTCCGAAGGGCCGAACATCTCGGCCGCGATGCGAGCCGGCCTGCGCTTTCTGGATCGGCGGGACACCGGTCAACTGCTCCGACACGTGGGCCAGGCCATAGCCGGAATCCCGGCCTTCACGCCGATCGACAAATCTGCGCTGCCGGCTTCCTACGGTGGCAAGCAAAGGGGAGCGAGCGATGATTTTCTGGTGGGCCGGGGCTTGTTCTATTTGACGGAGCAGCGGCGGCTTTTCCTGGACTGCACCGCCGGCCATTACCAGATGGCCTGGGGCTACAATCATCCCGGCCTGGGCGCCGCGCTGGCGGCGGCGAGCCGCGCCGGGGTGGTCTGGGACAACCATTCCAATATCCCGCAGGCGCCTTTAAAGCGGCTCGCCCACCAGTTGGTCGAGTTGGGCAATGCGCCCGGGGAAAAAGCTCCGCTGGACACGGTGTTGCTTGGGGTCTGCACGGGTTCGGTGGCCTGCGCGGCGGCGCTGAAGATTCAGCTCAAGGTTTTCGCCCGCGAGCACGGCGCCGCGGCCGTGCCGGTGGTGGCGGTGCTGAGGGGCAATTACCACGGCACGGACATGGTGGCGCAGTTCCTGCGCGGGATGTGGCCGGGCCTGCTGTCGCGCTTGGAAGTCGTGGTGCTGGAGCCCAACGACGCAGACGCCCTGGAAGCGGCCTTCCGCCAGCACGGCGCCCGGCTGGCGGGGTTTTGGGCGGAGCCCATCATGATGAACCGCGAAGCCCTGGCCCTGGAGGCGGAATACCTGCGGCTGGCGCAGCGATTATGCCGCGAAACCGGGGCGCTCATGTGCCTGGATGAAATCCAGACCGGTTTCTGGGAGCCGGAGATATTCGCCTATCGCCGGCTGGGGCTGCAACCGGACCTGGTCGTTTTGGGCAAGGGCATGACCGCGGGTTACCATCCGCTGGCGGGCGTCCTGCTGCGCGGACGGCATGACGTGCTGGAGCAATATGACGCCATCAGCACCAATGGTTCGGCGGCCCTGCCGGCTTTTGTGGCGCTCTGCTCGCTGGAAATGATCCAGGAGCAGGCGGACCGCATTCGAGAGACCGGGAGGCGCATCCAGGAGGGCTTCCAGGGGCTGGCGGCCGAATTTCCGGGGCCGCTCCTTTGCGCGCAGGGCCGCGGCCATCTGACGGGCCTGAAGTTCCGTCACGTGGCAGCGGCCAAACAATTTCAGGGCCAGTTGCTGGAAGCGGGGCTTTGGACGCGGGTGCATGCCTACCACGAAGGCCATAGCACGATCCTGACCAAGTTGGGGCTCCTGGCCGACGATAGCGTCGTGGATTTTGTCCTCGACAGTTTCCGAAAACTCGTCAGGCGTGACGCATCCAGAAGCAGGCACGTCCGGAAAGGCAGGCGATGAACATCGCCCGGCGCCCCAGAATCGGCCTGGCGGCCCTGACCCTGGAGCTGTACGAAACGCTGGCGCCGGGCCTGCGCGCGTCGCGTGAGACCTGGGTGCGCCAGGCGGTCCTCCCCGCCCTGCAACCCTATGCCGAGGTGCTCTTCGGCGCCGCGGTTTGCCGGCGCGAGGACCTCGAGGGCGCCCTCACACAATATGAAGCTGCCGGCGTGGACGCGCTGCTGGTGGTGTTGCTGACTTATGCCCCCAGCCAGGTCGCGTTGCCCGCCCTGCAACGAACTCGCCTGCCGCTGGTGCTCTGGAACACCCAGGAACTGGCGGCCGTGGACCAGTCGTTCACGGTCGCCGCCATGCTGGAGAATCACGGGGTGCACGGCACGCAGGACCTGGCCAACGTGCTCCTGCGCGCCCGCGTCCCGTTTCACTATGTCACCAGTCGCGCTGACGAGGAGCCGGGCCTGGCTGAACTGGGCGACTTTTTTGCCGCCGCGGCGGCGGTGCGCCAATTGCGCCAGGCCCGGCTCGGCCTGCTCGGCTGCCCGTTTCCCGGCATGGGCGACCTGGCGGTGGATACGACGCATCTGGCGGCTACTTTGGGCTGTTCCTGGAGGCACCTGAGCCTGGAGGACTACCTCGAGCGGTCGGCTGCCGCCCCGGCCGCCGCGGTGGCGGAACTGATCGAGGCCTACCGCGGCAGTTATGAGGTGGCGCCGGACCTCACGGCGGCGGACCTGGCATGCACGGCGCGCGCCGAGTTGGCTGCGCGCGCCCTGGTGACCGAGCACCGTCTCAATGCGCTGACCTACCAGTTCATGGCCTTCGGCGAGGATGAGCGCGCCTCCACTCTGCCTTTCGTGGCGGCCAGTCGCCTGATGGCGGAAGGCATCGGCTTCGGCGGGGAGGGTGATTTGATTGCGGCGGCGGCGACGGCGTTTTTTAATTGGCTGAAGGGGCCCGCCAGCTTTTCGGAAATCTTCACCATCGATTTTGCCGGCAACGGTCTGTTCATGAGTCATATGGGTGAAGCCAATGTGGCCATGGCGCGGCGCGACCGCAAAGTGCCGCTGGTCGCCCGGCCCACGCAGATTACCCGCACGCGCGGCCGTCAACTGGCGCTGGTAACGAGTTTTGAGCCCGGACCCGCCACGTTCATGGCCCTGACGCTGGGGCCGGGCGCACAGTGGCGCATCATTGCGGCGCCCGCGAGAATTGCCGATTACGGTCCGCTGCCGGGCTTCTGTGTGCCGCATTTCAAACTGCACCCGGCTGGCGACGTGCGCGAGTTTCTCACCGCTTACGCCAAGGCCGGCGGCCCGCACCATAACGCGGTCTGTTTCGGCGATGCCCGGCGGCGTTTGCGCCTGGCGGCAGGGTTGCTCGGGGCGGATTACATCGAACTCTGATTTATGCTGTTGGGTCTGGACCTTGGCACGACCAACGTGAAGGCGCTGGTAACGGACCGCGCCGGGCGGGCGGTGGCCCGCGGCTCCTGCCCGGTGCAGTTGTTTCGCCTGCGCGATGGGGGCGTGGAACAGGACCTGGAAGAAATCTGGGGCGCGACCCTGACCGCCATCCGGCAGGCCGTGCAACAGGTCAAGGATTCGGAAATCAAGGCCATCGGCATCTCCAGCCAGGGGGGCGCGATGCAAGTGTTCGATGCCAAAGGCAACCCTCTGGGACGAGTCATCAGTTGGCTGGACCAGCGCGGCCGGCCTTTTGACGAGGCGCTGAATGCGGAGCTTGGGCGGGAGTGGTTCCTTGAGCGGATTGTGCATGGGGGTTCCTGGCTGTGCATCGGCCAGGTCCTGCGCCTGCGCAAGGAACAGTGCGGCCTGGTTGATGCCCCGAATCGCCTCGGGTTCGTGGGCGATAGCATTGTCTGCCGGTTGTGTGGGCAGCCGGCCCAGGATGGCACTTCGGCGGCTCTGACGCTGTTCTATAATCCTCAAAGCCGCACTTATGACCCTGACCTGCTCGAGCGCCTTGGCCTGGAGGTAAAACAGTTCCCGGCCCTCATGTCGGCGCGGGAGACGGCGGGCGGCCTGGCGCCGGCCATTGCGCAGACGACCGGCCTGCGGGCGGGCATCCCGGTTTCCCCGGCCATTCATGACCAATATGCCTCAGCGCTGGGGACCGGCGCTGTTCGGGCCGGCACGGTCATGGTCGGCACTGGCACAGCCTGGGTCCTGCTGGCGGTGGGCAACTGCCTGCCCGTACCGGTCAATAATGATACTTTCGTGTGCCACCACGTTATAGATGGTCTTTGGGGTCAAATCCTTTCAATGGTCAACGGCGGTTCGGCCTTGACCTGGGCTTTGGAGACGACGGGCCTGGCCGGCCGGGACGGAAATGGGATTGACCAGCTTCTTGAATCATCTCCGCCAGGCAGTGAAGGCCTCCGTTTCTGGCCATTCCTGACACCCTTCGGTGCTTCCGGTCTGGCGCCAGCCGTTAAAGGCCGTCTGTCCGGCCTCCAACTGTGCCATCGCGCTCCCCACCTGATCCGCGCCGTGGTCGAGGGCCTGGCCTTGGAATTGAATCGCCACCTGGATTTTGTGCGCCACACCGGTCAAGTGATTGAGCAATTGGTGATGGGCGGGGGTGCGGCCGCCAGCCGCGTGACCCCGCAACTGCTGGCGGATGTCACCGGCCTGCCGCTGCGTTGCGGGGCCGGCAGTGAGGCGAGCCTGGTCGGGGCGGCCATTGTCGCGCGGGGATTATTGGAGCCTGGGAAGTCACTGCCGGAACTGGCCGAGTCCATGATGCCTGCCCCCAGGCGCGTCCACCCCGGGACGGACGCCCCCTTTTACCAGGCGCAATACCGTGAGTACCTGGCGTCGCTGCCCCTGGCCCAGGGAATTGGCGCGTGAACCAGCCCCTCTATTTCGTTTGGAACTACACGGACGTGGACCGCGCGTTCTGGGATGAGCATCTGGAGCAATGGCTCCCCCGGCGCCTGATTGACGCTCACCTGCACGTGGCGCGGGCCGCAGACCGTTTGGCCCCCATGACCGAGGCTAGGCGCAAACAATACTGGGTCAACGAAGTCTGCGAACCCATCGACGCCCCGACTGCGGAACGCTGCTGCCGCACGGTGTTCCCGAACCGGGAGTTGTCTTGCCTGGCCTTCGGCATGCCCGACCTGGATTTTGACCTCGACGCCGGCAATGCTTACCTTGAGCAGGAATGCCCGAAGCGGGGCTGGCACAGCCTGGCGGTTATCCAGCCACAATGGTCACCGGACAAAATCGCCGCCCTGCTCCGCGCGCCAGGGGTAATCGGGGTAAAACCTTACTACGCTTTGCTGAGCCTGAACCGGGAAACACGGGACGCGCATCTGGAGGCCAGCATTTTCGACTTCCTGCCCCATCGCCAGTTGGAAGTAGTGAACGATGGTCATGGCTGGGTCACCCTGCACGTGCCTAAAGCCGCCCGCCTTGGCCATCCGGACAACCTCCGGGAAATCCGCGAGCTCCGGCGCCGTTACCCCAATATCGCCCTGGTGATCGCTCACCTTGGCCGCTGCTACACCGAGCCCCAGGCCTTGGAGGCCTTGCCCCAATTCGCCGAGGACCCGGGCCTGTTCTTCGATACCTCCGCCGTCCTCAATCCCGCCTGCCACCGCCTCGCCCTCCAGCACTTGGGTCCGCAACGGCTCATTTACGGCTCGGACAATCCTGTGCTCTACATGCGTGGACGCCGCCAATACTCCGGCCGCAGCTACATCAACCGAGTCAGCCATCCCTTCCACTTTAATCAGCAACGCGAGGCGCCGGAGGTCGAGGCCCGGTACACCCTGTTCATGTACGAAGACCTGTGCGCCATCAAACAGGCGTGCGAGGAACTGGGCGTCACCGGGCGCAAAGAAATTGAATCCATTTTCCACGACAACGCGGCCCGGTTGATTCGTGGGGTCCTGGACCGCAAACCGAAGGGGAAATGATTATGAGAACGATACGCTTTGGCATTATCGGTTGCGGCTTGATGGGCCGCGAGTTTGCGAGCGCCGCCGCGCGTTGGTGCCACCTGTTGAAGCCGGCTGCCCGGCCGGAGATCGTGGCGGTCTGCAACCGCAGCCCGGCCCCCTTCGACTGGTTCCGCCAGAATTTCCCCGGCCTTGGCCAGTTCACGCACGACTACCGGGAACTGCTGGCCAATGGCGAGGTCGAGGCGGTCTATATGGCGTTGCCGCATCACCTGCACCGGGAGGTTTGCTGCGCCGCCATTGCCGCGGGCAAACATCTGATGGCTGAAAAACCGGTGGGCATCGATCTCGCTGCGCATCAAGCGATCCATGAATGCGCCGCGCAGCACCCCAAGGTGTTTGTCCGGGGCGCTTCGCAATGGCTGTTTTTCCCGGCGGTCCAGCGCATCGGCGAGGCCCTGGAGCGCAACCTGTTTGGCCGCATCCTCGAGGTGAACGCCGGGTTCCTTCATTCCAGCGATCTGGATCCCAACAAACCCATCAACTGGAAACGCATGATCGAGTTCAATGGTGAGTACGGCGTCATGGGCGACCTTGGCCTGCATGTCTGCACGGTGCCGTTCCGCGCCGGGTGGTTCCCGCGAAACGTCCGGGCGGTTTTGTCGGACATCGTGCAAGAAAGGCCGGATGGCAAGGGCGGCCGGGCGCCGTGCCGGACCTGGGACAATGCCACGCTTTTGTGCGAAGCGACCGATCCCGGCAGCGGCCAGCCTTTCCCCATGACCCTCAAATTCCAACGGATGGCCCCGGGCCAAAAGAACACCTGGTACTTGGAGGTGCTCGGCGCCAAGGCCTCCGCGCGCTTCTCCACCCGCCAGCCCAAGCGCCTGGAATGGCTGGACTATTCCGGCGGTGAACAGGTCTGGGGTTGCGTCGAAACCGGGCACGAAACGGCGTTCCAGACCATCACCGGGCCGATCTTCGAGTTCGGGTTTCCCGACGCCATTCTGCAGATGTGGGCGGCCTTTCTCCACGAACTGGTGGCGGGCGTACCCGCCAAACGCTTTGCCGGTTGCCCCACGCTGGCGGAAGCCGCCTTGAGCCACCGGCTCTTTACGGCCGCTTTGGCTTCCCAGAAAAATCAAACCGTCGAGAACGTCTAGCGAGGCTGCGCCTCAGGCCACTTCTGGAATCGAGCCCGCCCGGAGAGGTTACCCCGAAAATGGCCGCGTAAGCCGTAGCCAACGAACAACAGCCTCATTCCCATGCGAAGTGGTATCCCTCTCAGGGAAGGGGGATTCATTGAGAATTGAGCATTGAGTATTGCTCATTGGTCATTGAGCCCGCAGTCCGAAAGTTCATGCGGCCTCATCCGCGGGGCTTCTTCAATAACCAATGATCGTTTTTCGATCCTCAATTCTCAATTCACCTAAAAGGAGCGCTGGCTGAGCGCGCTTCTGCAATCGCAGCGGAACTTGAGCTGATTAAAGCGAGTTTCGCCGGTGAGGGATTCTAGCTGAAGACGATTTCCTGCTTGGCCAGGTCAAACTTCGCTACCTTTTCCTTCAGGAGACTGAGCATCGCCATGTTCAGGGCCGCCTGCACGTGGAGGCCAAACTCGACATCGCTCACGGGCTTTTCGCGGGTCCGCACGCAATGGAGGAAGTTCTGCCAATGCAGGGGAGTGGTGTCCATCTTCCCCGCCGGGAAGACCCGCCGTTCGCCTTTGCGGGGGACGACGGTGAGGCTGTCGAAACCGACGTTCCATTCAGCGGGATTCTGGAGCGTGAGCGTGCCTTCGTCGCCGCGGATGGCCGCCTCGGGGGGATAATCGTTGGCCAGGGAGCAGGGGATGACGATGGCGAGGTTCTCCGGGTAATCGAGGCACATGTTGAAGGTGTCGGGGACTTCGCGATCGTAAGTGGTGTATTTGAAGATGCCGCCGGAGGCCACGGCGCGGGTGGGGAATTTGAGGCCGAGGGCGCTGACAAAGGGCGTGAAGACGTGCGGGAACAAGTCGGTGCAAGGGCCGCCGGCATAGTCGAGGTACTTGCGCCAACTGAAGAAACGGTCCACGGTAAAAGGGACTTTCGGCGCGTCACCCAGGAACGCTTCCCAGTCCAGGTCCGGTCCGGGTTTGGCGTCCCGGTCCGGGATGGGCATGCGCTCGCCCCAATCGCCGTAGCGGTAGAAGCCGGCAGTGACGAGCTGCACGCGGCCGATGGCCCCCTGCTGCACCAACTCGCGCACCTTTTGCCAGGCGGCGCTGGAGTTGCCTTGGTTGCCGATCTGCACGACGCGTTTGAGTTCAAGGGTTTGCGCATAGAATTGTTTGGCCAGGCTGAACTGGGACCAGTGCCCCATCGGCTTTTCACAGTACACATCCTTGCCCGCCCGGATGGCGTCGAGCGCCTGCGGGACGTGGAGGCGGTCGGGCGTGGCGATGCAGACGACATCCACATTCGGGTCGGCCAGCAGCTCCACGTGCTTCAGGTAAGCCTTGGCGCCGGTAGGCTTGGCGGCTTCGTCCAGGCGATAGCGGTAGGCGTCGCAAACCGCCACAATTTTGAGCTTCTCGCCGGCCTGAATCAGGCGCTGCACGGTGCCTATATGGCTGGAACCGCGCCCGCCGACCCCGATGAAGCCGACGCCGAGCTGGTCGTTAGCGCCCAGGACGCGGCCGCGCGCCACATAGGGCGCGGCCTGCAAGAGGCCCAGCGCGGCGGTGGCTTTGGCGGTCGAATGGATGAATTTGCGGCGGCTCAGGGGGCAGAAGGGTGTCGGCGTGGGCTGGGTTTTCATAATCAATCACTCCTATTGGTTTGGGTTGCTGAGCTGAACTGGCAGGAAAGTGGTTGTTCTTAACATCATCAAGGCCATTATGCCGCCGGCCAGACCGGGGTCAAGCCGAGGATGGCGACCCTGAGCCTGGCGTAACCGCCCGAGCAACCGGGGATTGGTCTGCGCCGCTGCTGTCGTCCTGTGTCAAAATCAGGGGAAGGGACCTTGGTCACGGAGACAACGAGAGCCCGCCCCCGCCGCCTGCCTGGCTGCCGGTCGGCAGGCCCTAAAAGCGGCGCTGCGCGCCGAGCAGGGGGTCAAACCATCGGTTCGCAGGACAGGGCGACACGGCGTTGGTGTCGTGGTGCGATCAGAACCGGACAGGACTGTGCGATCAAGAGCGGAAAAAATGTGCCCATTCAATTTGGTGATTGACGGGGTTGGGCAAGAAGTTTATTCTCCTGGGTGCTTCAGCGGAGGATAGGGCTCTGCGGGGACGCAACCCGAGCGCCGCCTGAAGGCTTGCGGGCGGCAGGTCGGGCTGGGTTATCCTGGCCCGGCATGCGCCTGCCGGCGTAAGCCCGGAAGCGAAATGTCGGTTTATTTGCTTGACTTTACCCGGAATGGCGTTTAGTGTTACTTAATGTTACATTAAGGCCAACGCATGTATGACGGGTTCATGGGTCATAGCTCGGCGGCCGAAGTATGGCCGCACGGGAGCGCGAGAAGGACCACAGGTTGTGCCGCGGGCGCAACCCGGCATCCGGGATGGGCAAGCATAATCAACAAGCGAAGAGAGGAGAATTATGAAATCACCTGCAAGCATACAAAGACCGTCCGCACGAGTTCCGCTGCGTTTTGCGCCAGCAGCCGCGTTGCTGCTGGTCCTGGCAGCCCCATCGGCGCTGGCTGACTGGCCCAATACCAACGCGACCAAATGGGTGCAGTTTCCGGATGCTACGGCCAGGGGCTATGACGTGCTGGCTGCCCAAGGGGCTGCGGGCACCCAGCCGATCATTCTGGCCGATGACTTCGCTTGCACTACAACCGGACCGGTAACCGATATCCACATTTGGGCCTCGTGGTTGGTTGACACCATCAACCCGCAGCTCCCCATCACGCTGGGTATCTGGTCGGATGTGCCGGCCGTTACGAATGCCACGGGGGTGACACCGAGCCACCCCGGCTCGATGCTCTGGAGCGAGAGCTTTGGCGCCGGCGGGTATGCCATCAAGGCCTGGCGTACCGCCAATGAGCAGTTCTGGAATCCCGATCCCGCGCCGAACGGCACGATCCTGGGCCTCGACAAGATGATTTGGCAGTACAACTTCTATCCCACCAAGCCCTTTTTTCAGCAGGGCTCGCCTACGGCGCCGATCGTTCATTGGCTGTCCATGACCGCCGGGGCCAATGTCCAGACCTTTGGCTGGAAAACCGCCACCAACCATTGGGGCGACGACGCGGTCTTTGGCCACCTTGACCCCGCGAGTGGGCAGGCTATGGGGGACTGGAAAGAACTGCGCGACCCGCTGAATACGACCGGAGGCAGAAGTTTGGACCTCGCCTTTGCGCTGACCACGCCTGGGGAGGCGCCCACCCCGCCGCCGTCCACCAACAAATGGGTACAGTATCCCGACCAGTCCAACGGGATCGACGTGAAGGACACTTTGCCAAACATTCTGGCGGACGATTTCCGTTGCACAGCCAGCGGGTCCATCACCAACATCCAACTCTGGGGCTCTTGGCAGGACGATGCCACGCCGGACCCCAAGACGACCTTCGTGCTGGGCATCTGGAGCGACGTGCCGCCCACCTTCTCTACTGCCTCCGCCGGCGCCTTCAGCCGCCCGGGCCAGTTGCTGTGGACCGAGACGTTTGTGCCCGGCGGCTATGATGCCACGTTTTACACCAACGGCACCGAGCAGTTTTACGACCCCGCCACCGGCCAGTTATCACGCGAGACAAAGATTTGGGGCTATAGCTTTAATCCGAAGGCGCCCTTCTGCCAGCAAGGCTCCACCAACAATCCGGTGACTTACTGGCTCTCGGCGTACGCCCAGACGGCTCCGCCGCTGTTCTTCGGGTGGAAAAGCTCCACCAATCACTGGCGCGACGACGCTGTCTATGGCCACCTCAACGCCGCGGGAACGGCAGTGGGGGATTGGCAGGCGCTGCACGATCCGACCATTCCGACCGCCCTGATCAGCCTCGATCTGGCGTTCCTGATTAACAACGGCCCGCCCTGCGACCCTAACCAGCGGCCCAAGTTCATCCAATGGCCCGACCCGTCCGCCAATGGTCTGGACGTGCGGGCGACGGCGCCGAAGGTCCTCGGAGATGACTTCTGGTGCCGCATTCCCGGCCCGATCAACGGCGTGACCCTTTGGGGCTCCTGGCTCAACGACCAGGTGGACACCAACGCCAGCTTCCAGCTCAGCCTTTACACCGATGTGCCGGCAATCACGGGCACCCCGAGTTTCAGCCAGCCAGGGCAGCTCATTTGCAGCACGACCTTCTCCCCACCCCAGACGGTCGGCACCTCCGTGCCACGCTACAAGTATCAGCCGTACCTGACCAATGTTCAGGAGCAGTTCTATGACCCGGACCTGCCCGGCGCGAGCGGTTTTCTTGGGAAAGACTCGCAAATTTGGCGCTACGACTTCTATCCGCGGCAAACCTGCTGGAAGCAGTCTGGCCGGCCGGGGGCCCAACGGACATATTGGTTGGCGGTGAGCGCCGTTACGGACACCAACAAGTTCCTCTTCGGCTGGAAGACTTCCACCAATCACTGGAGCGACGATGGTGTTTATGGCCATCTGAACTCCGACTACCTCCCGCTGGGCGATTGGAAAGCCCTCTACGATCCTCGCTCCGGCCAAAGCCTGGACCTCTCCTTCGCCCTCAGGAGCTTCCCGATTGTGGGCATCAACAAAGACCTCAAGAACCTGACCGACCGGCCTGCTGACGGGGTTCAAATCGTCGTGGCGGGCGAGCATGAGATCACCTTCCACTACGACGACTCGCCGGCGTGGCCCGTGTTCGCGGCCAGTTCTGCCGGGGGCAACACGGTCGTGCAATGGACCGGCAAGACGGTGCCGGCCGGCGGCATCACCCACGTGGGTTTCGAAATGGGCGGCGCTTCCTTGACCATTGTGTCGATGAGTTGGCTGTCGAGCGGCACGGTGATTGGCACACCCATCCAGGTGAACCACCACACCTGGGGCAACGGGAGCGTGCTGACCCTCAACAACAACCTCGTGGCCGGCCCGGTGACGCCTACCGGCGGCATGGTCGAGTTCTATGCCGATCCGGTGCCGTTGGATGAAATGAATCCTGGCTTCCAGCGCACGCCGCTTGCCTCCATGACGCTGCCGATTCAGCCGGAGCCCATCATGCCCGGCGGCGTGATGCGGGTCCCCCTCCCGCAGGCTCCCCCCGGCGCGCAATACGCGATGTTCCTGCTCAACCTGGCGGACGCCCAAGGCAATGCCGCGACGATGGACTTTTTGCAGTTGCCGCTGGACGCCGCCCTGCAACCGGTTATTAATAACCCGCCTGGCGTGATGGCCAACGGCTTCGGCCTTAGGTGGCCTTCCATCGTGGGCCGGCGCTACCGTGTCCAGGCCGCCACCGACCTAAGGTCGAGCTTCTTTGATGTCTTTTTCGACCTCGCCGGCACCGGTGACGAGATGAACGTCCTGATTCCCATCACCGGGAGCCAGGGCTTCTACCGCGTCGTCCTGGATCCGGAGTAAAACCATTCTCCTGAAAGACCCGGGGAACCGGGTCCAACCAGGCACCCCATCTCCGCCCTCTCCCCGTCCGCCGGGGAGGGGGCGGCTTGCTTTCAGTTACGTATTGACAAAACCCGCATTTTTGTTCTCCTCTTACCGCAAGGCAGTAGTGCGCTGAGCCAGGCTCGGCCTGCGCCTTGCTTTTCTTGGCGGGCGGCGTCCCTCGGGCGGCAAATGAACGCGGGTGGGCATTGCAGAGACCGGGGCACAACGGGGTTTGGGAAAACGACCAGGCTCCCGCTGCACAGGGAAATTGCGCGCCCGTTTGCCTTTGCCCCCCGGCGGTGCGCGACCCCGCCGGCCCATCCCCGAACCGGCAGGGCCGCGTGCAATAAGACCCCGACTTCTCGGGACCGCGTCCCTCAATTTGGACCGGTCCGTTCCGGCCCTCGCCCCTCGCCCCTCAACGCTCAACCCTCAAGCGAATTATGAAACGCATGACAACTAATCTACGAGCGGGCCTGCTCCTGGCCGCCCTGGCAGTGGCGGCGAGGACTCAGGCCACAGCCCAGGAATACACCTTCACCACGCTGGCCGGACCCGACGAGAGTCCTGGCGCCGTTGACGGCACCGGCAGCGCGGCGCGGTTCTTCTGGCCTTGTGGCGTGGCGGTGGACAGCGCGGGTAACGTCTATGTGGCGGATACCGAGAACTCCACGATTCGGAAGGTGACGCCGGGCGGGGTGGTGACGACGCTGGCTGGCCTGGCGGGGAGCTATGGCTCGGCCGACGGCACGGGCAGCGCGGCGCGGTTCTGGATTCCATCCGGCTTGGCGGTGGACAGCGCGGGCAACCTGTATGTGGCGGACTCCGAGAACCACACGATTCGGAAGGTGACGCCGGGCGGGGTGGTAACGACCCTGGCGGGCTTGGCAACAAGCCAGGGCAGCGACGACGGCACGGGCAGCGCGGCGCGGTTCAACTGGCCATTCGGCGTGGCGGTGGACAGCGCGGGCAACGTGTATGTGGCGGATTGCTCCAACTGCACGATTCGGAAGGTGACGCCGGGCGGGGTGGTGACGACGCTGGCGGGCCTGGCGGGAAGCTATGGCAGTGCCGACGGTACGGCCAGCGCGGCCCGGTTCGACGGGCCTTGTGGCGTAGCGGTGGACAGCGCGGGCAGCGTGTATGTGGCGGACCGGGGCAACTGTACGATTCGGAAGGTGACGCCAGGCGGGGTGGTGACGACGCTGGCGGGCTTGGCGGGCGACGGTGGCAGCGCCGCGGACGGCACGGGGAGCGCGGCGCGGTTCTTCTACCCATCCGGCGTGGCGGTGGACAGCGCGGGCAACGTCTATGTGGCTGACACCGACAACTGCACGATTCGGAAGGTGACGCCGGTCGGGGTGGTCACGACGCTGGCGGGCCTGGCGGGCAGCATTGGCAGCGTCGACGGCACAGGCAGCACGGGGCGGTTCGACGGGCCTTGTGGCCTAGCGGTGGACAGCGCGGGCAACGTGTATGTGGCGGACACCGCCAACTACAAGGTTCGGAAGGTGACGCCGGGCGGGGTGGTGACGACGCTGGCGGGAGGCGCCTCTGTGGTTGACCAATATGGTAACCCAATTGGTGGTTATGCCGACGGCACGGGCAGCGCGGCGCGGTTCAACTGGCCTTATGGCGTGGCGGTGGACAGCGCGGGCAACGTCTATGTGGCGGACTGCGGCAACCACACGATGCGCAAGGTGACGCCGGGCGGGGTGGTGACGACCCTGGCGGGCCTGGCGGGAAGCTATGGCAGCGACGACGGCACGGGCAGCGTGGCGCGGTTCAACCAGCCATTCGGCGTGGCGGTGGACAGCGCGGGCAACGTCTACGTGGCGGATGCCTCCAACTGCACGATTCGGAAGGTGACGCCGGGCGGGGTGGTGACGACCCTGGCGGGCCTAGCGGGAAGCCCTGGCAGCGACGACGGCACGGCCAGCGCGGCGCGGTTCAAGTATCCACGCGACGTGGCGGTGGACAGCCCCGGCAACCTATATGTCGCAGATACCGACAACCACACGATTCGGAAGGTGACGCCGGGCGGGCTGGTGACGACGCTGGCGGGCCTGCCGGGAAGCTATGGCAGCGCTGACGGCACGGGCAGCGCGGCGCGGTTCTACGGGCCATTCGGCCTGGCCGTGGACAGCGCGGCCAACGTGTATGCGGCGGACTACTACAACTACACGATTCGGAAGGTGACGCCGGGCGGGGTGGTGACGACCCTGGCAGGCCTGGCGGGATACGACGGCAGCGCCGGCGGCACGGGCAGCGCGGCGCGGTTCGACCACCCTCTTGGCGTGGCGGTGGACAGCGCGGGCAACGTGTATGTGGCGGACCAGGGCAACTGCACGATTCGGAAGGTGACGCCGGGTGGGGTGGTGACGACCCTGGCGGGCCTGGCGGGAAGCTCTGGCAGCGCCGACGGGACGGGCAGCGCGGCGCGCTTCGACTGGCCATGCGGCGTGGCGGTGGACAGCACTGGCAACCTATATGTGGCGGACACCGGGAACGACACGATTCGGATTGGCGGTGTCGCCTGCCCGGATGCGCCCACGATTGACCTGGCTGTCGGGCCGGTCGGGCAATTGCGTCAACTGGACACCAGCCCGCAAACCGCCGTGGCCTGGCAGTGGCGCCTGATCCGGGACCCGTCCGCTTCATCGGCTGCACTCTCGGCCGCGAATGTCCGCAATCCCACGTTCACGCCCGATGTCGCGGATTTGTATGTTTTCCGGCTCCAAGCGACCAACGCCGCCGGGGCGGTGTGTATCCGCACGCAGGCCTTTACCGCGGTGTGGCCGCCTCCGAGCATCCTGACGCCGCCCCCGACCCAGACCGCTGAGATGGGGTCACTTGCCGTCTTCTCGGTGGAAATCACGAACACGCCGCCGGGAGCAACTTACCAATGGTACTTTAACGGCACGAACGCCCTTGGCGGCGCCACCAACTCTTACCTTGACCTGGCCAAAGTCCGACCGGACCAGGCGGGGGCTTACACGGTGGTCGTGACGGATATTTACGGGGCCGTGACCAGCGCGCCCGCCGTGCTGAGCGTGATCGCCGCGGTCGAGACAAGGATCGTTCCGGCCCTGAATCTGACGGGGGACGTGGGCAGCTTCCTGCACCTGGACTACGTCAATGCCTTCGGCGCCGGCGCGCAGTGGCTGTCGCTATCGAACTTTACGCTCCAGGGCGCGGCGCAGCTCTGTTTTGATCTTTCCGAGCCGCTGCCCGCGCAACGATTCTACCGCGCCTGGCAGACCAACGTGCCGAGCGCGCGGCCCGTGTTGGACCTGGGGTTGGCTACGGAAATCCCGCTGGCCGGGGCGATCGGCAGTTCGGTGCGGATTGATTATATCAATGTCATTGGCCCGACCGACGCCTGGGTGACGCTGGCGACCGTGACGCTAACGAACACGACGGAGCTTTACTTCGACCTGGGCGCGTTCCGGCAGTCGCCCCGGCTCTACCGCCTGGTCCCGGTCCCGTAGAGCGCCTTTTTTGACGGGCGGCTTGTTTTGGTCCGCGTATTCCGCGTATTCCGCGGTTTCCTCGGGCCCGTAGAGCGCCTTTTTTGGCGGGCGGGTTGTTTTGGTAACCTGCGAAGGTTAGAGTCTTTGGCCGCGACATCTACGTTTTTGCGTGAATGTCTTGGCATGTTTCCTTTTGAGGGGCCTGATTCTTCGGCGCGGAGCGCCGCATTTAGCGCGGCAGGGGAAGGCTCACCTTGCTCTGCCCACGCAGGAATTTACACTTCGCTCTTGGTTGCGGCTGCGCCGCGCTAAGAGAATACAAGAGGATATTGTAACGTAACTGTCACCTGCCCGCCGTGGCTCCCCGGTCCGGCCTGGTGTAGGTTTGGACCAGGAGATTCCTATATGCGTACGGTGGTTGAAGCAAAGGCCGAGCTGGGGTTAGGAGACGCGCTGTATATCCGCGGCAAAGGCGGGAGCCTGAGCTGGGAGCGAGGCGAGCAATTGACCTGGGTTGGCCGGCACACGTGGGTCTGGTCTTCCAACCAACCCGAGGGCAACATCGTGTTCCAACTCGCGCTCAACGACCAGGTCTGGGCGCGCGGGCGAGAGGTCGTGCTCGAGGCGGGCAAGCGGATGCAGGTCGAGCCGGATTTCGAGTGGCCGGAGATTCCGCGCACGACCTGAACCGGGGCGGCAGGCCCGGCCGGTGAAGCGCTGCCCCGCAGTCCCGATTATGAAACGGTCCACCAAGCCGTAACGATTCGAAGGAGAAACTGCCAATAAACGCTAACGGACGCTAAGAAGAGGCCTGTGATCGTTGTCCTGACCGCAACGTTCAGCTCACTGTGTGGTCCCGCAGGGCGGGACGCCCGGAGCTGCCAGACTCCTGCCTCAAGCCCGTCTTTATTAGCGTTTATTAGCGCAGATTAGCGGTTCAACTGAATCGTTCCGGCTACTTCCTGGCCGCGCCGTAGCCGCGCACAAAGCCGATGCATTGGGCCACGTCCGGGGTGGAGTTTTCCCAGTGATATTCGTATTCGATGGAGAGGTTGCCGGCAAAGCCCTGGCGCTTGAGTTCGTCCAGGAGCGCGGGGATATCGGCGACGCCCGTGCCAAAGGGCACGTCATGGGCGTCCGGGCCCATTTGGTTGAGGTCCTTGAGATGGCTGCTGATAATGCGGCCCTGGAGGAGGCGGAGGCAGTCGAGGGGGTTGAGATTGGAACGGAGCCAGTGGCCGGTATCGGCGCAGGAGCCGATGCGGGGGTCGCGCTCCTTGACCACGGAGAGGACATAGTTGGGGTCCCACATGCGGTAGTTGGGGTTGTCGGCCTGCTTGGGGTGGTTGTGGAAGCCAACCAGGATGTCGTATTCCTTGACCATCTTCTCGATGGTGTCGATGGCGTCGACGGATTCGGTGGTGATGGCCCGCAGGCCGATGGTCTTGGCAAATTCAAAGAGCTTGCGCGCTTGGGCCTCGTCGCGGGGGACGTCGACGACGCCGTAATTGACGGCCTGGACTTTGTGCTGGGCGAGCTTGGCTTGGACCTTCTGGATGGTTTCGGGCGAGGCGTTATGGTCCCACACCACATCCGGCTCGTCTTTGCTGAGTTTCTGGCCGGGAAAGAACTCGATGACGGAGCCGCCGGCCTGGGCGGTTTTTTCGATGGCTTCAAACAGGGTGAAGTGGTTGAAGGTGTAGGCCTGGCAGCCGATGAAAAAGCCGCCGATCCTGCATTGCTCGGGGATTTTGGTCTCGGCGTGGAGCGAATTGGCGGCCAGGGCGGCCACCAGCAAGGAGAGGCCGGGGAGGAGAATTGTTTTTGAGCGCATATCAGTGTTTGGATTTTCCCTGGACTTCTACGCGCCTGGCTGGCGGAAGGCAAGCAAAGAGTTGGGGCCTGCCGCAAGCCGGCAGGGGTGCTCTAAAGTCGATCCGGGGCCAAGTCCGAAACCCGAAGCTCGAAATCCCGAAGGCAATCCGAAATCCGAAGTTCGGAGTCAGCCACGGCGGGTGCACCGCAGGAGCGGTTTCCGGAATTCGGAGTCTCGGGTTATTAAAGCTGCTCGGCTTCCTCCAAGAGGCACGACACTCTGTCGGGCGGATGGTTTTTTGGGCTTGCGGTTCATATTACTTTGTGTCACAAAGTATGTGTCCTGGGCAGGCGACCCAGGCCTGGAACAGAAAATGACTCGGGAAAACGCTAATAGTTCAGAGACTGAATTCAAAAACCGGCGGGTGCCCGGCGGCAGTCACTTTGTAATGAAAAGTCACATTCCCTCCACTGGCGTTCGGTGGCCCTCGGAACACTTATGAACGCAGGCAGGAGATTCGTAGTATCTCTGCATGATGTTGCGCCCGCGGCCGGCGAGGAGATAGCGCGCATCCTGAAGGAGTTAGAGCCGCGAGTGGGGAGGGCCATCTCGGCGGCGGTAATTCCGGCTCCCTTTGCCGAAAATCGCGGAGCGGGGCTGGCGGCACGGGTAGGCGGACAGTGCCGGGAAATTGCGCTTCATGGCTATTCGCACCGTGGCCCGGGAGCCTTCCATCCCATGTGGCTGCTGAGCGGGGACTGCCTGGAGTTCATCGGGCTGCCCCCGTCGGAAGCGCGCGCGCGTCTGCAGCGCGGCCAGGACATACTGCACGCGGTGTTCCGCCGTCCGGCATCGGTGTTCGTTCCGCCGGCCTGGTGCGCCGGGGCGGTGACGCCGGCCATGGCCGCCAGTTTCGGCCTGTCGGCGCTGGTGACATGGACGCAATTGGTGAGGGGCACGACCAGAATCCCCCTGGCCGTACACTCGTGGGATTGCGGGCGCTTTGCCTGGCTGGCGTACGCCGGGGAGTTCTACGGATACCTGCGGCGGCACGCGGGGGCAGCGATTCCGTGCGTCACACTGCACCCTCGGGACGTGTCCAGGAACCTGCTGGCACGAGGGTTGAGGGTAATAGACCATTTTCTGCGGCACGGATTTTCGCCGGCCACCTTCGCCGAGGTCGCCGGTTTGGCGCAACCAGGGTCGCCCGGAGAAACCACTCCCGTACCATGAACCGCCGCAAGGACATCTCCGTTATCATCCCCACGCGCAACGAGGCGGCTTGCCTGGGGGCCACGGTGTCCGCGATCCTGGACAGCGCGGCGTACCTTCAGGGACTGGAAGCCCAGAGCCCGCAACACCTGTCACGATCCCCAGTCCAGGTGCTGGTGGTCGATAACCGGAGCACCGACCACACGCTGGAAATTGTGCGGCATTACACCCAGGCTTATGGTGTCAACTGCGTCCCGTGCAGCCGCCTGGGTGCCGCCTGCGCGCGCAACCTTGGCGCGCGGCACGCCCGGGGCAACATCCTGGTTTTCGTGGATGCGGACACCCGAATTCCACGGGCGGGATTGCGCCGGATAGCGGACCTCGTGAACCTACGCGGTTTTAAGGCGGGTATCTTTCCCCTGACGGGAGACTCGAACACGTGGTCCTCAGCTTGCTGGTGGGCCTTCTGGAACCTGGTGCGCAGGCTGCCGCTGGCCAGGGCCAAAGCCCTCCCCGCTTTCATGTTCTGCACGCGCGACTTGTTCGACCAACTCGGGCCGTTCGATGAACGCGTCCAAATCGGGGAAGAATGGCCGATCCTGGCCGGATGCTACCGCCGCTATCCCCAACGATTGATCTATGATCGGAGCCTGAGCGCCACGACGTCAAACCGGCGCATGACTTTACAACCCTATGGCTATGCAAAAACGTTCGTCAAATACGCCTGGGCCGTGCTCCACAGCAGCGGACGCCATGGCTATCCGGACACCTTTCGCGAGCGACCCGGCGCTGAGGTTGCTCAATGGACTGATGACTTGGCGAGCGCGGGGGCTCGCGGCACGCGTCGCCCCGCTGCTGCCTGGGACCGGGGAAATCCTGGACATCGGCTCGGGAACCGGCCACAACGGCGCGTACCTGCGCCGCCTTCGGCCGGGACGCGTATCGGAAGTTGACGTGGTGGACTTCAGTGTGGTGGGCCCGGGGCCGGCGCTGTTCGATGGCCGCCGGTTGCCGTTTTCCGATGCGCGGTTCGACGCTGTAACCATGATTTACGTGTTGCACTATGCGCCCGATCCCGTCGCCTTGCTCAAGGAGGCGCGGCGCGTCTGCCGGGGAGGCATCGTGGTAGTGCAGACTGTCTGCGAAGGAAGCGCCGGGCCCCGATTACACCGGGTTAACGAGGCCATCACCCGCCTGGGGTTCCACGCCGCGCGGCTCTTTGGCGTCATCAACCCGGTCCCCTGCCCTCTCCATTCACGCGAGGACCTTTCCCGCGAGGCCCTGCTGCAAATCGCGCGCCGCGCTGGGCTTGCGCCCGGCTCCTTGCGAGCGGAGCGGCATCTCCCGTGTCTGCCGTTGAGCCGGATCACGTGCCGCCTGGTGCCCTTCCAACCGCGCCGCTAAGCGCATGCCGACTCGGCCCACACGCGAATTGAGCCCGCTTGGCCGGGTTGGCAGCCTCCTGGCGCGCGTGCCTTTCAACACCACAACGCGCCTCGAAATCGACGGCGTGCATTATTTAAAAAAGCAGCGCCGGGCCTATGCGCCGATGCTGGTGCTCCTGGCCAACTGGTACGCGGCGCGGCTCGGACTGATGATGCGGATGTTGCCGGGGCCTGCCTGGTTCGGCTACGAACAGTTGCTGTATGACGTCCTTCATGGGCGCCATGCGCCGGCATCCGGCAAGCGCGCGCTGTTGCTTCCCCGATTGCCCGGGCGCAACCTCCTGGACCTGCTCCAGCGCGACCCGTGCCTGAGCGGCGAGGGCCGGATGGGCCTGCAGCTCGCGGCCATTGAGCTTGCCCGCCTGCATGCCTGTCGCACACCACATCCCCTGGGCGGCGGCCGCCGACAATTCAGTCACGCGGACGCAACGATCCGGAACGTACTGGTGGATGTGGAGCGCCGCCAGGCGGTCTGGATTGATTTCGAGACCGCCCACACCCATGCCTTGCCGGCGCAAGTGCGACACGCGGATGACCTCTTGACGCTGCTCTCGACTGCCGCGGCGATCATCCAACCCGCTGAACTGCCCGCCTTGTGCCAGACAGTGCTATCCAATTACGGCAGCAGCGTGGTCACGGGTGCGATGAAGGACCTCGTGCAGTCCTGGGACGCGCGCCCGCTCGCCCGGCGACTGGCGTTTCCCGATCTCGAGGATGGGAGGTGGCAGGCACTGTGCGAAGACACGGCGCGCCTGGGTTTGCATTAAGCGGATATTGCGGGCTTGCCTGACCCGAAGATCGGGGGGAGGGCTTCCGCCCGCGCTCGGGGGCAGTGTCAGGCCGCGCCCGGCCGGGCCGCCAGGCGAGCAATTGCGGACGCAGGGCGCAGTCGTCAGTTGAGCTTGAGGCTGGTCCGCTCGCGGAGCCAGAGGAAATCAGTGGCCGGGGAGGGCACAAATCCGCCGCCGGCGCCGCCCCGGACGGGGGGCCGGACGGTGTTGGGAATCCAGCGATGGCGTTCCAGGTGACCGTCGGCCCAGGAGATGTTGGCCGCGCCACGGTGATAGGAAGCCGGCAGGTTGCCCCATCTGATCTGGTCCCAGACATTCATGAAATAGCCGTCGTTAATGGTGTCGGGGTGTTCTTCGATGAAGACGAAGAAGTTGGCCGGGCGGGGGAAGTCGGACACCTTGAGGAACTGGAGCCAGGCGGGATTGAAGCGGTTGGGTTTGATGAGGGGATCGCCGACCAGGGAGTTGAGGGAGAGGCTGCGGAGCCGGGGCCCGTTTTGGGCGGGGGATTGGTCGGACGGGCACTTATAGACGCGGAGGTTGTTGTTGATATATGGCGCGAGTTTGCCGCTGAGGACAAAGGCGGGATTCGTGTTTTCGGGGCTGGTGGCCCAATCCTGGATATTGTTGACCCAGCTTTGCCGATAAGCGCGCGTGTCGACCGTGCTGGAGTTGTTCACGAGCAGCCCGGCATTGTCGTCGGCATAGACCAGCCAGGCGAGGGCCAACTGCCTGAGGTTGTTGGAGCAGGCGGTGGCCTGGGCGGTGAGCTTGGCCCGGGACAAGGCGGGCAGGAGGATGGCGGCCAGGAGTGCGATGATGGCAATGACCACGAGCAGTTCGATCAAAGTGAAGCTGGGGCGTGGGCGGCTGGTCATGTCTTTGGGCCGGAGGTTCGCAGGCTTACCACACATACGTGCCGACGGCTCCCGGATTCAAGGCCGAGGTGGCCAGGTGGCGCCGGTAACGGACGTTAAAGGTCTGGGGGGCCTGGCTGTCGTTGAGGACGATCAAGACGCTTCGGGCGCCGGGCGTCTTGAAAGCGACATTGGGGAGAGTTTGGGGGCCGGCGGAGGCAATGCGGACCGAGCCTGGGCGGACAAATTTGGCGGCGTGGGCGAGGATGTAGTAGGCGGGATTGCGAGTGACCTGGTCGCCGGCGAGGGTGAGGGCGCCCAGGCAGCGGTCGCAGCCCCCGCGGTCGGTATGGGGATCGTGGTTGGGGTCGGCGGCGAGGTTCCACTCCAGCACGGTGCGGCACCAGTTGCGGCTGGCGCCGATAACCAGGTGTTTGACATGCCAATCCAGGTCGCCTTTGAGATGGCCGGGGGCGCCGACCCATTGCTCGGTGAAGTAGAGGTTTTTGTCCGGATAGGCGTCATGCACCTGGGTCAGGGTCTCAATGGCGCCGGCATAGAGATGAAAAGCCGAGCCATCGACATATTGCCTGGCGGCGGGGTCGTTCAGGATGGCCAGGGGATAATCGGGCCGGTCGGCGTTGTGGTCATAGACGATGATCCTGGTGTCAATGGCCGCGGCGCGGAAAGCGGGGCCGAGGTGGAGCTTGATAAAGGCGGCCTGCTCCGGGGCCGGCATGAAGAGGCTGGGATTGTTGCCCGGGTGCAACGGCTCGTTCTGGACGGTGATGGCGTCAATGCGGATGCCCTCGGCGCGGAGGCCCAGGATGTAGCGGACGAAGTACTTGGCATAGGCGGGGTAAAACTCCGGCTTCAAGCTGCCGCCCCTGGAGTCGTGGTTGGTCTTCATCCAGGGGGGCGGGGACCAGGGCGAGGCGAGCAGCTTAAGCTCGGGATTAATGGCCAGGATCTCCCGGAGGACCGGGATGACATCCGCGCGATCCGGGTCCAGGCTGAATTTGGCCATACCCGGGTCGGTCTGGCCGGGAGGCAAATCGTCGTAAGAGAAGACGTGGTCATTGAGGTCCGAAGCCCCGAGGCTGAGCCGCAAGTAGCTCAGGCCGATGTTGGCGGCATCGTCAGCAAAGAGTTCCTTGAGCAAGGCGGCGCGGGCGGGGGCGCTCATGCGGAGCAGGAGCATGGCGCTGCCGCCCGTCAGGCAGCAGCCGAAGCCGTCGATGGTTTGAAAGCTTTGGGTCTCATCGACCGCGATGACCGGATGCGGGTTGGTGGGGTTGCTGAAGGACAGGCTGGGGTTTTGCTTTTGAAACAAGACCGATTTATCCGGGTCGGTCAGCCAGAGGTCCACCTGCCCGCAGGCGCCTGCCAGCCAGCACAGGGAGATGGAGGCGACCAGCCCAGCCGCCAGGATGGGGCGCGGTTTTTTGGGCCGGGCCTGTTTTTTGGGAGCGGAGCCGCAAAGAACCAAAGGCTTTCGTTGGGAAAGCCGAGGGAACAAGGATAGGACCGGCCGTGGGGGCACGGGGCGCCGGGCCGATAACTGGAAATAAGTGGAAATAAGCGGAAAAACAATGTGGTCTTGGAGGCATTTGCGGTTTTCGGCGGCTGTCGGATGGTGGGTTGCATCCCGCGGACGCCGCCGTGTCTCATCGCGTATCATGCGGGAGTTATCGCACAGTTTGCGGCGAAGCGCAAAGGCTCCATTGGCAGCCTTGGCTGTATTGGTTGTATTGGCCGTTTTGCGCAATTTTCGCAGTCCAGCTTCAAGAGGGCGAAGGCGGGCGGGCCGCGCTCTCTCTCCCCCCCGCAACTGAACAGCCAGGCCTCAGGCCCGCTTGGCCTTGAGTGCCTGCAAGGTCCGCTGGCAGATGGCTTCGGGCGTGCCCTCGGCCAGGATGGGAATGAGCAGGCCCTGGTTGCGATAATACTCCGCCAGGGGCGCGGTGCTCTTTTCGTAGGCCTCCATCCGCACGCGAATGGATTCAGGACGGTCGTCTTCGCGCTGGTAGAGGGCGCCGCCGCAATGGTCGCAAATGCGCTCGGCCTTGGGTGGGCGGGTTTGGATGTGGAAGACGGCCTTGCAGCCGGGGCAGGACCACCGGCCAGCCAGGCGGGCGACCACTTTCTCGATGGGCAGTTCGTAGCTGAACACGGCGTCGAGTTTCAAATTGTCGCGCTTGAGCAGGTTGTCGAGCGCCACGGCCTGGGCCAGCGTGCGCGGGAAACCGTCGAGCAGGAAGCCGCTTGGGCAACGCAGGCAGCGCCCGCGTTCGGCCACCAGCGCCAGGACCGTGTCATCGGGCACCAAATGGCCGCGCCGCATGTAGGCGAGGGCGGCGGTCATGGCCGGTGAGCGCTGGTCGGCGTCCAGGGCCTTGGCGGCGCGGAAGAGGTCGCCGGTGGAGAGCTGGCAGGCGCCCAGCTTGGCGGCGAGCAATTCGGCCTGGGTGCCTTTGCCGACCCCCGGCGGGCCGAGGAGCACCAGGCGGCACGGCTCTGGCACTGGTTTCGGTGGCGGTTCACACACGGCCGCGCCGGCTCTGAGCCAGGCCTTTCGATCTCGTTTTGTTTCCATGTCGCTGTGAAATGAAGAACCGGAGTCGGGGTGCGCCCCGTTATCCATGCTTGAGCAAACCGCAGGCCAGACCCGCTGGACCGCCCCCGAGCTGCCCTGCGCCACGAGTTTGGCCTAAAGCCCGTCCAGCACAACACCGGAATTGGCAATCCCTACGCATTTCTGTGATCGAGGCAGGGGCGCCGGGCAACCGGCGTCCCTGCCCGGGTCCCCTCCGCCACGAAACTCAGCACTCGCTCACTGCGCCAATGGTTATTGCCTGCCGCCCCGCAAAGCGGTTCAATATTCCCGCATGCTCGCAAAGCGAGTCATCCCGTGCCTGGACGTGCACGCGGGCCAGGTTACGCGCGGCGTCCAGTTTGGAAAGGCCGAGGCCGGCGAATTGCGCAATGTCGGGGACCCGGTCGAGTTGGCCCTGCGCTACAACGAGCAGGGGGCCGACGAGATGGTGTTTTATGACATCACCGCCAGCGCGCATGGGCGCGCGACGATGGTGGAGGTCATCGAACGGGCCGCCGACCAATGCTTCATGCCGCTGACCGTCGGGGGCGGTCTTCGTTCGGTGGAAGACATGTATTCCATGCTGCGCGCGGGCGCGGACAAGATCAGCATCAACTCGGCGGCCCTGGCCAACCCGGACCTCATTCGGGCAGGGGCCGAGAAATTTGGGAGCCAGTGCATGGTCGTCTCGATTGACGCGAAGCAAGTCGGGCCCGACCGCTGGGAGGTCTTTTCGCATGGCGGCCGCAAGGCGACCGGCCTGGAGGCCGTCGCCTGGGCCAAACGCGCCGTAGCGCTCGGGGCGGGCGAGGTGGTGCTCAACAGCATCGATGCCGACGGCACCAGGGCCGGCTTTGACCTGGTCATCACCCGGCGCATCAGCGAAGCGGTCGGCGTGCCCGTGGTGGCCAGCGGCGGCGCGGGCAACCTCGAGCACATGGCCGCCGTGCTGCTCGAGGGCAAGGCCGACGCCGTGCTGGCCGCCGGCATCTTCCACTTGGGCGAATATACCGTGGGCGACGTGAAACGATTCCTCGCTAAACAAGGCATCCCGGTGCGGTTTTGCTGACCGCCGCAACCCGGACAGGCTTCGGCCATTATCCCAACTGGCACTCGGACATGGACGTGGTTTATTTCCAGTTTGGGAGGCTGATTCAGGCGAAAAAGGCGCTCTACGGCCCCGAGGAAACCGCGGAATAGGCGGAATACACGGACCAAAACAACCCGCCCGTCAAGAAAGGCGCGCTACGGGACCGGGACCAGCCGGTAGAGCCGGGGCGGCTGCCGGAACGCGCCCAGGTCGAAGTAAAGCTCCGTCGTGTTCGTCAGCGTCACGGTGGCCAGCGTCACCCAGGCGTCGGTCGGGCCAATGGCATTGATATAATCAATCCGCACCGAGCTGCCGATCCCCCCGGCCAGCGGGATCTCCGTGGCGAACCCCAGGTCCACCACGGGCCTCACACTCGGCACGTTGGTTTGCCAGGCGCGGTAGAATCGTTGCGCGGGCGGCGGCTCGGAAAGATCAAAACAGAACTGCGGCGTGCTCGTGAGCGTAAAGTTCGACAGCGACAGCCACTGTGCGCCAGGGCCGAAGGCATCGACATAATCCAGGTGCAGGAAGCTGCCCAGGTCGCCCGTCAGATTCAGGGCCGGGACGACCCTTCTCTCGACCGCGGCGATCACGCTCAGCACGGCGGGCGCGCTGGTCACGGCCCCGTAAGAATCCGTCACGACCACCGTGTAAGCCCCCGCCTGGGCCGGTTGGACTTTGGCCAGGTCAAGGTAAGAGTTGGTGGCGCCGCCCAGCGCGTTGGCGCCGTTAAAGTACCATTGGTAAGTTGCTCCCGGCACAGTGTTCGTGACTTCCACCGAGAAGAAGGCAAGTGACCCCATCTCAGCGGTCTGGGTCAGAGGCGGCGTTGTTATGCTCGGGGGTGCCGCCACCGCGGTAAAGGCAAGCGTGCGGATACAGATCGCCCCGGCGGCGTTGGTGGCTGAAAGCCGGAAAACATACAAATCCGCGACCTCGGGCCTGAACGTGGGATTGCGGACATTCGCGGCCGAGAGTGCAGCCGCTGAAGCGGCCGGGTCCCGGATCAGGCGCCACTGCCAGGCCACGGCGGTTTGCGGGCTGGTGTCCAGTTGGCGCAATTCCCCCACCGGCCCGACAGCCAGGTCAATCGTCGGCGCATCCGGGCAGGCGACACCGCCAATCCGAATCGTGTTGTTCCCGGTGTCCGCCACATACACGTTGCCCGCGCTGTCCACCGCCAGGCCCTCTGGCAAGGCGAACCGCGCCGCGCTGGCCGTGCTGTCGGCGCTGCCCGAACTTCCCGCCAGGCCCGCCAGCGTCGTCACCTCCCCGCCTGCCGTCACCTTCCGAATCGTGTCGTTCCCGCTGTCCGCCACATAGACGTTGCCCGCGCTGTCCACCGCCAAGCCGCATGGACCGCCGAACCGCGCCGCGCTGCCCGGGCCGTCGGCGCCGCCCGAACTTCCCGCCAGGCCTGCCAGCGTCGTCACCTCCCCGCCCGGCGTCACCTTCCGAATCGTGTTGTTCAAGTTGTCCGCCACATACACGTTGCCCGCGCTGTCCACCGCCACGCCACAAGGCCAGTTGAAGCGCGCCGCCAGGCCCGCCAGCGTCGTCACCACCCCGCCCGGCGTCACCTTCCGAATCGTGTGATTGCCGCTGTCCGCCACATACACGTTGGCCGCGCTGTCCAGCGCCACGCCCTCCGCGCCGCGCTGCCTGTGCCGTCGGCGCTGCCCGAGCTTCCCGCCAGGCCCGCCAGCGTCGTCACCACCCCGCCCGGCGTCACCTTCCGAATCGTGTAGTTGCCATAGTCCGCGACGTACACGTTGCCCGCGCTGTCCACTGCCACGCCCCATGGAGCGTAGAACCGCGCCGCGCTGCCTGTGCCGTCGGCGCTGCCCGAGCTTCCCGCCAGGCCCGCCAGCGTCGTCACCACCCCGCCCGGCGTCACCTTCCGAATCGTGTTGTTGCCATAGTCCGCGACGTACACGTTGCCCGCGCTGTCCGCCGCGACGCCGGATAGCCAGTTGAACCGCGCCGCGCTGCCCGTGCCGTCCGCGCTGCCAGAGCCTCCCGCCTGGCCCGCCAGCGTCGTCACCACCCCGGCCGGCGTCACCTTCCGAATCGTGTGGTTGGAGGTGTCCGCCACATAGACGTTGCCCGCGCTGTCCACCGCTAGGCCGTTTGGATAGTCGAACCGCGCCGCGCTGCCCGTGCCGTCGGCATAACCACCAATTGCGTCACCCCACTGGTTAACGATCGAGGCGTTTCCCGCCAGCGTCGTCACCACCCCGCCCGGCGTCACCTTCCGAATCATTTGGTTATGGGTGTCCGCCACATAGACGTTGGCCGCGCTGTCCACCGCCACGCCCTCTGGATAGTTGAACCGCGCCGCGCTGCCCGTGCCGTCTGCGCTGCCCGCCCGGCTTCCTGCCAAGCCCGCCAGGGTTGTCACCACCCCGCCCGGTGTCACCTTCCGAACCGTGCAGTTGAAGCTGTCCGTGACATACACGTTGCCCGCGTTGTCCACCGCTACGCCGGACGGATAGTTGAACCGCGCCGCGCTCCCTGTGCCGTCGGCATAACCGCCAATTGGGTTACCATACTGGTCAAGGAGAGAGGCGTTGCCCGCCAGCGTCGTCACCGCCCCGGCCGGCGTCACCTTCCGAATCGTGTGGTTCCAGTAGTCCGCCACATAGACGTTGGCCGCGCTGTCCACCGCTACGCCGGGGGGGCCACCGTGAGGGCCGCCAAACCGCGCCGCGCTGCCCGTGCCGTCCTCGCTGCCCGAGCTTCCCGCCAAGCCCGCCAGCGTCGTCACCACGCCGCCCGGCGTCACCTTCCGAAGCGTGTAGTTCTCGGTGTCCGCCACATACACGTTGCCCGCGGTGTCTGCCGCCACGCCCTGTGGATAGTAGAACCGGGCCGCGCTGCCTGTGCCGTCGGCGCTGCCCGAGCTTCCCGCCAGGCCCGCCAGCGTCGTCACCACGCCGCCCGGCGTCACCTTCCGAATCGTGTGGTTGAAGCTATCCGCCACATAGACGTTGCCCGCGCTGTCGACCGCCACGCCGCAAGGCTTGTTGAACCGCGCCGCGCCGGCCGTCCCGTCAATGGCGCCCGGGCCCGCTTCCGGCGGTCCGGCCAGCGTGGTGAACGTGTATTCCTGGGCCTTACCCTGAGTCGTCGCCGCCATTGCCAGGGCGGCCAGGAGCAGGCCCGCTGATAGATTAGTTGCGATGGGTTTCATAATTCGGTTGAGGGTTGAGAGTTGACGGTTGAGAGTTGAGGGCCGGGGGTCGGAACGGAACGGCCCAAATTGAGAGAGGCGGCCTGCCCGCCGGCAGGCAGGTGGAACGCGCCCCTGCCGGTTCGGGGATGGGCCGGCGGGGTCGCGCACCGCCGGGGGGCAAAGGCAAACGGGCGCACAATTTCCCTGTGCAGCGGGAGCCTGGTCAGTTTCCCAAACCCCGTTGTCGCCCGGTCGGTGCCTTGCCAGCGCACATTCATTTGCCGCCCGAGGGACGCCGCCCGCCAATAAAAGCAAGGCGCCGGCGGCGCCCGGCTCAGCCCGCTGCTGCCTTGCGGTAAAAGAAGAACAAAAAATACGGGTTTCGTCAATACGCAACTACTTACGTCGAATTTCCGAACCCCCTCCGTAAGGGCGGTGAGGTTTGTTGGGGCCATGACCTGGGGCGCGGCGCGGTGCGCCTCACCCAAGGCTTTCACAGCGCGGGCTTTCAGCCCGCAGGATGGGCGGGGCCAAGAAGAGACCCGGCTAGAAGCCCAGGTTCTCGCCGTCATGGGTGGCGAGGCCGATTTGCTCGGTGGGGCCGTGGCGGCCGTTGTACCAGAGGAGCCAGCGGCGGCCATCGAAGAGGGCAAAGGGTTTGTAACAGGCATCGTGGTCCCAGGCGTTGGGGGTGGGGCCGATGATGGGATTGGCTGGGTGGCGCTGCCAGTGGGTGAGGCCGTCGCGGGAGCGGGCGAGGCCGATTTGGGCGTGGTCGACGTCGCGGAAGCCGATGTAGAACATATAGTGCCAGCGGCCGTGGTGCAGGACGTGGCAGGCGGTGACTTTGTATTGGTCCCAGGAATTGCTGGGGCCGGCCTTGAAGATGGGATTGTCGAGGCGCTTGGTCCAGGCGTTGCCGTCGGGGCTGGTGGCGTAGCCGATGGCGTCGGGTTCGTATTGTTCGCCGGCGGAATACCAGAGGCGGAAGAGCTTGGCGTGGTCGTCCCAGGCGACGTCCGGGCACATGACGGCGACCTTTTCCCAGGGTTGGTCGGGCGAGAGGACGGGCTTATCGCGGGCGCGCTTCCAGGAGACACCATCGGGGCTGGTGGCATGGCCGATGCAGGAGCGGCCGCGCGCCTGGGCGGTGTACCAGAGATGGTAGCCGTCCGGCGCGTTGACCACGGCGGGGCGGTTGAGGTCGGCCTCCCAATCGGTCTGGGGGTTTGGGCCGAGCACGATGCGGGGCTGGCTCCAGTGCAGGCCGTCAGGGCCTTCGACCAGGGCGATGCTTTTCCTGGGGCGCCAGGAAAACCAGAGCCGGTAGGCGCTGCCCTCCCGCAGGACGGAGATGTCGAAACAGGTTCCGAGGCTGCCGCCGAGCACGGGGTTGGCGCTGGATTTGACCCAGCCGGCGCTGGTGTCGTGATGCGGGGGAGTGTTGTCCGCGGCGAAGGCCGGGGCCGGGGCCGACAAAAATGCCAATAGAACAAACAGTGCCAATAGAACAAACAACGCCAATAGAAGGAAGGGGGGGCGAAAGGGCTTAATCATACGCACCGCCAGGTAAGCTGAATCCGGAAGCTGTTTCAAGTTCAAGGTTCGCGCCGCAAATAACGGGCCTGCTCGCGAGTGTGAGCGGAAGCGGGCGGTTTGGAGGCGTCGCTGGGGCGGCCCCGGGCGCATAATCACGGCTTAGTCAGCGCGTCGGTAGGCCTCGGCCAGGAGGGTAACGGGATGGACGACGCGCAGGTTGAGTCCTTGCTGTTTAGCGCCGTTGATGAGCTGGAGCAGGCAGCCGGGGTTGGCCGTGGCCACGATGGCGGCGCCGGTGGACTGGATGTGCTTGAGTTTGCGCTCCAGGAGTTGATTGGCCATGGCGGGCTGGAGGAGGTTGTAGACGCCGGCGCTGCCGCAACACCAGGAGCTTTCGGGCAACTCGACCAGCCGCAAATTGGGAATGGCGCCCAGGAGGCGGCGGGGTTGGGTGACGATTTTCTGGCCGTGCGCCAAGTGGCACGACTCGTGGTAAGTGACCACTTGGGGCGGGGCGCGGTTGGGGGGCGGGTCGAGGCCGATCTCGACAAGCCACTGGTGGATGTCCTTGACCTTGTTGTCCCAGAGGGCGGCGCGGTCGCGGTAAATGGGGTCGTCGGCGAGGAGCTCGTGGTAGTGCTTAAGGTGGGAGCCGCAGCCGGCGGCATTGGTGATGATGGCGTCAAACTGGTCCGGGGGGAACTGGTCAATCTGCTTTCGGGCAAGCTGCCGGGCCAACTCGGATTCGCCGTTGTGGGCGTGGAGTGAGCCGCAGCAGAGTTGTTCGGGCGGGGTGACGACCTCGCAGCGGTTGCGGGCGAGGACCTCGGCCGTGTCGCGGTTGATGTCGCTGAAGAGCAAGTCCTGGGCGCAGCCGGTGAGCAGGGCGACACGATGTTGGCTTGGTCCGCGGGCAGGGGTCACGGGCGCGATCAGGTCGGCGGAGAACTGGGGCTGGATGTCGGGGGTCAGGGCCTCGAGTTGGCGCAGGCGCCTGGGCAGGAGGCGCAACAGCCCGCTGCGGCGCACCAGGGCCTGGAGGCCAAGTTGCTGGAAGAGCCGCAGGAGGCGGCCCGCCAGTTGCAGGCGGTGTAAGTCCATGAACAGCCAGCGGAGGGCGAAAGCGCGAATCAGGTCGCGTCCGGGCGACTTGAGGGCGCCGCCGGCTTCGGCCTCGGCGCGGGCGTGCTCGAAGAGTTGGGCGTAGTTGACGCCGGCGGGGCAGGCGGTCATGCAGGCGAGGCAGCCGAGGCAAAAGTACATTTCCTGGGCGAAGGTCCTGGTCGGTTCGAGCCGGTCATCGGCAATCGCGCGCATGAGGGAAATGCGCCCCCGGGGGCTGTGGCGCTCGATTTTCGTGGCCGTGTAGGTCGGGCAAACGGGCAGGCACAATCCGCAATGCAGGCATTGCTGCACGACCGAGTAGTCGAGGTCCTTGAGGTGCGAATGTCGCGGGGCGCTGAGGGCGGGTGAGGACATGATTGAATGGTCGCGCAGGCAGGAAACACCCCATTTCCCGCTCAATCAAACATCTTTCCCGGGTTCAAGATTCCGTTCGGGTCGAGCGCGCGGCGGAGGTTGCGGAGGAGGCGCATCTGGGCGTCGCCGGCGAATTTCGGCAGGAAGGATTTCTTGGAGACGCCGATGCCGTGCTCGCCGGTGATGGTGCCGCCGAGGCGAATCGCTTCGCCGAAGATGTCCTTGAAGGCGTCTTCGACGCGGCGCATTTCCTGGAGGTCCCGCTCATTGGTGAGGAAAGTCGGGTGGAGGTTGCCGTCGCCCAGGTGGCCGAAGGTGCCGATGCGCAGGCTGTATTTGGCGGCCACGCTCTGGATGAACCGAATCATGTTGGCCAGTTCGCTGCGGGGCACAGTGGCGTCCTCAAGGATGGTCGTAGGCGCGACGCGGGCGAGGGCGGCAAAGGCGGTGCGGCGGGCGGCGGCGAGGCTGGCGGCTTCGGCCTCATCCTTGGCCGCGCGCACCAGCGTGGCGCTGTTCTTGCGGGCGAGTTCGGCGATGGTGGCGGTTTCCTCGGCGACAGCGGCAGGGTGGCCATCGGTCTGGATGAGAAGCAGGGCCTGGCAATCGAGGGGCAGGCCCACCTGCGCGAACTGCTCGACGCACTGGATGGTAGTGCGGTCGAGGAACTCGAGGGTGCAGGGGATAATCGGCGCGGCAATGATGTCGGAGGCGGTCTGGGCGGCGTGGTCCATGCGGGAGAAAGCGGCGAGGAGCGTGCTCTGGGCGGCGGGCCTGGGAATGAGCTTGAGCAGGACCTTGGTAACGACGCCGAGGGTGCCTTCCGAACCGAGGAAGAGGTCTCGGAGCGAGTAGCCGGCCACGTCCTTCACGCACTTGTTCCCGGTCCAAAGGACTTCGCCGTCCGGCAACACGACCTCCAGGCCCATGACGTAATTGCGGGTGACGCCGTATTTGAGGCCGCGCAGGCCGCCGGAGTTCTCGGCCACATTGCCGCCGATGGTCGAGCTTTGCATGGAGCCGGGGTCGGGCGGATAGAACAAACCCGCGGCCGCCGCGGCGTCGGCCACGGCCGCCGTGGTGACCCCGGCCTCGACGAGCATGGTCAGGTTGGCCCGGTCCAGTTCGAGGAGTTGGTCCATCTTGGCCAGGCACAGGACCACGCAGTCCGGGGTGGGGAGGCTGCCGCCGCTCAGGCCGGTGCCGGCGCCCCGGGTGACCAGGGCGGTGCGCGATTGTTGGGCCAGCTTGAGGACGCCGGAAACCTGTTGGGTGGTGGTAGGGAAGGCGACGGCGCCAGGCATTTGCCGGCGCGCCGCCGTGCCGTCAAAGGAATACGGGATCAGGTCCTCCCTGGCGGTGAGGACGTTTTGAGCGCCCAGCAGACGCCGCAACTCGGAAACCATGTTCTGCGCCAGTGCCATGAGTTCGCCGCCGCAGCATGGGAAAGGCGGACGGAGCGGTCAAGCGGGGAGGATCGGCTGAAACCAGGCAGGGCGTCACGGGGACGCTACCAGGCGATAGAGCCGGGTGGGCTGCCGAAAGGCGGTGACATCGAAGTAAAGTTGAGTCGTGTTGGTCAGGAGCACGGTGTCCAGCGTCACCCAGGCGTTGGTCGGGCCGATGGCGTTGATATAATCTACGCGCACCGAGGAGCCGATCGCCCCGGTCAGGGGAATCTCTGTGGCGAAGCTCATGTCCAGCGCGGGCCTCGGCCCGTTGGTCTGCCAGGCGCGGAAAAACCGTTGCGCCGGCAGCGGCTGGGAAAGATCAAAGCAGAATTGCGGTCCGCTGCTCAGGGTCGCGTTCGTAAGGGATAACCACTGCGGCACAGCGGCGCCCAGACTGTCGACATACTCAAGGTGCAGAAAGCTGCCGGCGCCGCCCGTCAAACCGACGGCGGGGACGAGTCTCCTCTCGACTGGAGGGATAACACTCAGCAGGGCCGGGGCGCTGGTCACCGCCAACCCCAGGTTCGTGAGCACCACCGTGTAAGCCCCCGCCTGGACGGGTTGGACGCTGGTCAGGTCCAGGAAGGCGTTGGTGGCGCCGACCACGGCGTTGGTCCCGCCAAAGAACCATTGATATGCCAGCCCCGGCCCCAGAGTCGCGGCCTGCACCCAGAACCGCACCGCGGTCCCCGCCTCAGCCGTCTGGGTGAAGGGCGGCGTTGTTATGGACAGGCAGGCCAAACTAAAGACCACCCCAGCATAGAGGTCCCCACCACCATCCGTAGTCCCATAGAGCGTGCCGCCCGCCAAGACCAGGCCCGCCTGCGGATCCGACCCATCGCTGCCGGTGAAGCTCTTGAGCACCGCGTAGCCCGACCCGTCCGTGTTCACCTTGAAGACCACGCCATCGCCCGCACTGCCGCCTTGGGACGCCGTCCCATAGAGCGTGCTGCCCGCCAAGACCAGGCCCGCACACGGACTCGCCCCATCGCCGCCGGTGAAGCTCTTGAGCACCGCGTAGCCCGACCCGTCCGTGTTCACCTTGAAGATCACGCCACAACCCGAACTGCCGCCACCGCCCGTCCCATAGAGCGTGCTGCCCGCCAAAACCAGGCCTGCCGGATACCTGGCATCGCTGCCGGTGAAGGTCCTGAGCACCGCGTAGCCCGACCCGTCCGTGTTCACCTTGAAGACGACGCCAAAACCCGAACCGACGCCAGACCACGAACTGCCGCCATAAAGCGTCGTCCCATACAGCGTGCTGCCCGCCAAGACCAGGCCTGCCTGCTGCGGATTCGCCCCATCGCTGCCGGTGAAGCTCTTGAGCACCGCGTAGCCCGACCCGTCCGTGTTGACCTTGAAGACCACGCCACAATTCGAACTGCCGCCCCCAAACGTCGTCCCATAGAACGTGCTGCCCGCCAAGACCAGGCCCGCCCACGGACCCGCGCCATCGCTGCCGGTGAAGCTCCTGAGCACCGCGTAGCCCGACCCGTCCGTGTTGACCTTGAAGACCGTGCCACAGCCAAGGAGACAGGCCGAACTGCCGCCATAAATGGTCGTCCCATAGAGCGTGCTGCCCGCCAAGACCAGGCCCGCATTGGGTTCCGCCCCATCGCTGCCGGTGAAGCTCTTGAGCACCGCGTAGCCCGACCCGTCCGTGTTGACCTTGAAGACCACCCCGTAATCCGAACTGCCGCCTTCTGCCGTCGTCCCATAGAGCGTGCTGCCCGCCAGGACCAGGCCCGCAACCGGATAGCTGCCATCGCTGCCGGTGAAGCTCTTGACCACCGTATAGGTTTGGGCGGACGCAGCGGTGGCCAGCGTCAGAGCCAACGCCACGCCCAGCCGGAGCACGCGCCGTCTGCGGCCAAGTCCTGGCCAGTGATCAGTTGCGGTTCTCCAAAACATTCCAAGTCGGGTTGTTGAGTTCATAAGCCGATAAATGCCAGGTGGTAGTGGGGCCTCGCTCAAGGCATTAGGACGCGGTAAAAGCGCTGGGTTTGGCCGGCCACGGCTGGGTCATGGAAGAGAAGGAAGCCGCTGGGGCCAAGGGAGTTTGTAACGATGGCCGTCCAGTTCACGAGGTCCGGGCTCGTGAGCAACCAGCAGACCTGGCCGGGCCGGCCGTTCACGGAAACGTCCAGCCCGCCTCCCGGCGACAGGGCGGCTAGGAGGCCCCCGAGGGAGCCGAATTCGTAGGCGCCGATGTCGGCGGCGGAGCCGAACGGGCGCAAAAAGCCGCGTTGATCGGTCGCTGGGGCGACGGAGGGGTCGGCGGCATCGATGGCCGGGCTGCCTGGCAGCAGGGCCATGGTCAGGGTAGGTCCGCCGTTTTCGGCTAAGGGACCGAGCTTGAGGCTGGCAACATCCGAGCCGAGGTTGCTGCCGGCGACGACGACCGGGCCTGAAGTATTGCCGCCGGAAGCGGTGGTGGCCACCAGGCTGTTAACCATGGCGGACCCAAAACCCGACAAGGTTTCCTCGACCCACTGCGGCGACCAGTTCGTGCCGAGGGCAGCCATGTTGAATGCGAGCGTGCAATTGGTCAGGTTAACCCCGCCGCAGCCGGAGCCGACCCCATATCCGGCGATGCCGTCGGCCCCGGCAGGGCCGCTCACTTCATAGTACCGGCCCTCATAATAGAAGCCGCCGGTCCATGCAGCCCCTCCCGTTCCGCCATAACCGCCCCAGCCGGTGTTCCCGCAAAAGGTGCAATTGACGGCGCTGGCCGTGCCGCCGGCGTACAGCCCGCCGCCAATGCCGTTACCGCCGTTGCCGCCGCTCCCGCTGGGGATGACTTGATAGTTGAGGCTATCCCATTCGCCACTGTTGCCACGGCCACCGCCGCCGCCGCTGGCGGTGTTGCTGACAATGGTACTGCTCGAGATGCGGAGGCTGCCCAGGCTGGAAATAGCGCCGCCATAGCCTGAGCCGCCTGGACCACCAGGGGCTCCCGGCCCCTGGAACATGGAAAAGCCCCCGCTGCCCTGTACCGAATTCCCCTGAAACGTGCAGGCGCTGACGTTCAAGCTGCCCTGGTTGTGGATGGCGCCGCCATAGGCGTCGGACGGGCCGTCGCCATACTGGTCGTATCCGGCCTGGGCGCTGTTGCCCCGGAATACGCAGGCCTGGAGGCTCACTTGGCCGCCTTGGTTGAGAATCGCCCCGCCGTAGGCCGGCCGGCGGGCGGGGGGCACCGCGCCGGCAAAGTTGCCCGCAAACGTGCAACTGGAGGCGTTGACGGTGCCGGCGTTGCGATTGGCGATGGCTCCGCCACCGTGGAAGGCGGAATTGTTCAGGAAAGAGACTCCGCGCAGGTTCAGGATGCCGTCATTGAGGATCGCGCCCCCTAGAGCGAACGTATCGTTCAGGTCCGCTGCTTGTGGGCAGCCGTTGGAGATGCTGAGATTGATGGCGGTGAAGGCGACATTCGAGATGACATAAAAGGCACGGTTGCCGGTCCCAGGGAGATTGGGGGTGGGATTGGTGCAGCCAATGGTGATTTCGTGTCCCGTGCCATCGAGCACCGTATCGTTGGTGATGACGATCTGGTTGGTCAGGGTGATGGTCCCGTCGCAGGCGAAGGTGACCGCGCCACCGCCTGCCGCGGCGGCCCGCAAGGCCGCCTCCGTGCAATCCATCACCACGCCCGCGGCCGAAGCGG
Source organism: Verrucomicrobiota bacterium (assembly GCA_049518415.1). Classification (GTDB taxonomy): domain Bacteria; phylum Verrucomicrobiota; class Verrucomicrobiia; order Limisphaerales; family UBA8199; genus CAVQND01. The sequence goes on along the minus strand of JBEKRX010000064.1, from coordinate 15,369 downwards.
CCAGAGGCAGGAACAAGAGGCCCGCCGCGAGGGCAGTTTGCCTGGCGAGCCAGGCGGGCGTTTTCGCCGCGTGCAACCGTTGAGGCAGTACAGGTAAGGGCGCTAATGTATTCATAACCGAGTTGTTTCTTGAGATTCGTCCGCCGCGCCGCCGCCGCGGCTTGGCAATGACTTCGCCAACTGGCGGCCGCACAGCCGCACTAATGACCGTAGCATTGACGGTTGAACCGGAGTTGGCTCCGGCCGCGCGCCTCCGCTTCCGTCGGCGAACGGGAAAAAGGCAGAATCCGAGCTGCTGATTCAAAAGTGGTGTTTTCATACCGTGCTGAGTTGAGGGTCAACCGACGGAGACGGCCGGATGAGGCGGGAGCAGCCTGTGGACCTCCGTTGGACAATCGAAGCCCGGTAAAGCTCGCGGACCTCGTTGTCCTGTGCCGCCGAAAATGACCACGCCAGGTTCATCCGAGCAGCAAGGGAGTTGGCCCGCGAAGAAAAGCACGCCCAAAACTGGGGCCTGCTCTAACAACTCGATCGCATCAGGATTAGACAACAAACCACGCGGTTTGTCAAGCCTTGTTCATTTCTGCGTAAGGCTGTTGCGGGACAGGCACTTGCGGCGCTCAGGGGTTTGTGGTTCCGGCGGACCCGCGCGGCTGCGGGCGGAGCGTGCCGGGCGCCAGGACTACGCCCGCCGCCGGATTCCCCCCATCATAGATCCCGAAGGTCTTGAGCACCGCGTAGCCCGAACCGTCCGTGTTCACCTTGAAGATCACGCCACGGAGCCAAGGCCCGCCCCAAGACGTCGTCCCATAGAGCGTGCTGCCCGCCAAGACCAGGCCCGCCTCCGGATCGCTGCCATCGCTGCCGGTGAAGCTCTTGAGCACTGCGTAGCCCGACCCGTCCGTGTTGACCTTGAAGACCACCCCGTAATCCGAACTGCCGCCTTCTGCCGTCGTCCCATAGAGCGTGCTGCCCGCCAGGACCAGGCCCGCCTTCGGCCACCTGCCATCGCTGCCGGTGAAACTCTTGAGGACCCTATAGGTTTGGGCGGACGCAACGGTGGCCAGGGTCAGGGCCAACGTGACGCCCAGCCGGAGTATCTGCCGCCTCCGGCCAGCCCTTTCGCAGTGCTTCTTTTCGCGTCCCAAAAACGCTCTGGATTCAGTCATTAGGTTCATGGTGTGGTCAATCCTTGATAACTGTTCTGCCGGGGACGCGTTACAGCGGGTCCCTGGGTTTTGTCCGCGGAAGTGGGGCGCGGTCCCGAGGGGTCGGGATCCTATTTCACGCGTCCCTGCCGGCACTGACTCGCGCGCGCGCCCGACATGGCTGGATAGTACAGTCCTTGGTTTCGGTGTGAGTCCAGGGGCTCGTCCCGGGATGGGCTTATGTACCCTATTGGTCATAGCCTCTTGGCCATAGTTACGGGCAAAATCCGGATGCTGCGCCGCTGCGCATCACGCAAAACGCCCTCGGCTTAGCAGAGTAGCAATCGGCAGCGCCCAAGTCAACTCAAGACTGGCCCGCGTGATGGTCGGCGGCAGAACAAATAAGGGCGGGAAGACGCGGGCAGGGGAGCCCTGCTCAGACCCTTCGGGGCACGACAAAGGGCTGGCGGTAGTCTTGGGTGAGCAAGTGGTTGGCCTGGTCGTTCCCGATGAAGCGTTCCTTTTTGGGGTCCATCCTTAGGAGCACGCCCAACGTGGCTGGGGTCTGGTGCAGGTCCACATGGTTGGCGGCGAGGTGTTCCTCCATGCGGCCCAGGGCCTCGGCCAGGCCGGCGTCGGCTTTGACGGCTTCGCGGATTTGTTCGGGGGAATGGGTGGCGCCGAGGCGATAGGAGATGTTGCCGGTGTGGCAGAGGGCGCTGGAAAGGTGGCCTTGGAGGATGTCGGCCTTGAGGTCGGCGGGCTTGCGGCTGCGCACGGCTTCGATGAAATTGGCATAGTGGTTCGAGGTGCCTGTGAAGCGTTTGATTTCCTTGCCGTCCTGGTCGAGGATTCTGGCGCTGCTGCCGTCGGGAATGACCAGGGAGCCGCCTTCGCACTCGACGACGACGCCGACGCTGGCGCCCCGGTACTGGTCCATCTTCTGGGAGGCGTCGCTGGCGGGCAGTCCGCGCACTTCGAAGAAGAGCGGGGCCGCCGGGTAGTCGTGCAGGACGATCTGGGTGTTGGGCGTGGCGCCGTCATCCTCGTAGCCGAGGCGGCCGCCGAGGCTCAGGACACGCGGGGAAAGGGTGGTTTCGCCGAGAATCCAGCGGGCCATGTCCATCTCGTGGATGCCCTGGTTGCCGAGGTCGCCGTTGCCGGTCGGCCAGACCCAGTGCCAGTCATAGTGCAGGTGCTTGCGCAGGAGCGGGCCGTTGGGGGCGGGTCCGCACCAGAGGTCATAGTCCACGGAGGGAGGGGTCGGCTGCGGGCCGTTGACCTTGCCGATGCTGGGCCGGCGCTTGTAGCAGAGGCCGCGCCCCCAGCGGATTTTGCCCAGGTTCCCTTCGCGGAGCCACTGGATGGCCTGGGCGATGCCGGTGCAGGAACGGGACTGGGTGCCGGCCTGGACAATGCGATGGTATTGGCGCGCCGCGGCGACGAGCTGCCGGCCCTCCCAGACGTTATGGGAGACCGGCTTCTCGACGTAAACGTCCTTGCCGGCCTGGATGGCCCAGATGGAGGCCAGCGCGTGCCAGTGGTTGGGCGTGGCGATGCTGATGAAGTCGAGGTCCGGATGCTCCAGCAACTTGCGAATATCGGTATAGCCTTGGACCTGCTCGCCGCGGTCCTGGCATTTCTTGATTTCCCTGGCCAAAACGTCGCGGTCCACGTCACACAGGGCGACGAGCCGGGTGCCTTTGACCTGGCGCAGGCCGCTGATGTGGTCCGCGCCGCGGCCGTTGAAGCCGACGACGGCGAAGCGGAGGTCCTGGTTTGCGCCGGGCAGGCGGGTTTGAACCGAGGGCCGCCTGGCGGCGGCGGCGCGGCCGCCCGTTGCCGGCCAGAAGCTGAGCGAGGCGGTCGTGAGGAGAGTGGATTTAAGGAAGCTGCGGCGGTCGAGGTGGTTCATAGGTCGGTCTGGTGGAATATTGGACGTTCAGGCACAGAGGTTTGGTTACAGCCCTTGGGGGCGGCAACTCACCCGGTGTCATAAGGGCCCGTGCAAAAATAAATTCCGAGATCTGGCTGCTTGGGTGGAGCGTGAAGCGTGAGAGCGTGGAGCGTGGCAAGTGCTCCGATGCCCTCACGCTCTATCCCGATTCCAAATCGGGACTCCACGCTCTGGACGCCAGGCGAAGGCAGTTTGTTAGAATTACGCCCAAAGCACCGAAGTTGTTTTTGCACGGGCGCTAAGCGGATTGAATTTACCATTTACAGGCCAGGCTTTGGCGGGGTCGACTTTACGTACTCGCGGTATTTTTCAGCCACATTGGCCTGCTGCTCATTGCCTTCATGCAAATAAAAGCGATAGCGGAAGGTCACGCTTTGGCCGGCGGGAACGGTGAGGTCGCCGGCGGTTTTATTGGGCAGTTTTTCGAAATCATGCCGGCCAAAGGGGTTGGCGGCGAAGAGCCCGTAATCGCGCACGTGCCACCAGGTGGGGTGCCTGGGGTTTTCCGGATGATCGAAGATGGCAAGGCCGACCGTCCTGCCCTCGACCGGCCCGTAATAGTCGCACCAATCGGCGCGCTTGCCCCAGGTGGCGTCATCGCGGGCCCCGGCGCTGTTGACGATATGGCCGCTGCCGGCCGGCCCCCTGAGCGGCATGGTTTCGGCCAGGCGCACGGCCATGGTTCCTTCTTTGGTATCGCCCAGGGTCAAAGGGCCGTTGGAGGCAAAGAGGGTGATAGCAAAATCCAATATCCGTTCGTGGCGAAGGCCAGGATTGTAGAAGCGCAAGGTGCGCTGGTCGCGGCAGATAACCGAGCCGTCGGCGGCGACCCAATCATTGCGGGAGCTAATGACGCCGGAATCCAGGCCGGACTTGATTTCGATGAAGCCGTCATGGACGGTCTTGCCGAATTGTTTCTCCTCGGACCAAAAATCGTGTCCGTTGACCGAGCCGTGGGCGAACCAGAGGGAGCGGTGATGCGGGTGACCGTGGTCCTCGTTCGGAGTGGTTTTCATGGGCCAATTCCGGGTCATGGGCGCGCCGCCCGGGCCCATGAGCGGGTAGCAGAACGGCCGCGGGACGCCCCCCTGGAAGTAGTATTCGGTGAAGAGTTGGCCGTTGATCTCGACGCGGAGACGGTCGGCCAATTGGGTGATCTGGACACCCTGGCCTGGGGGCGGAGTGGCGGCGGTTTCGGCGGATTGGGCAGTGGACAGGCAGCCCAGGGAAAGGCAGGCCATCCCGATGAAGATAGCACGCAGCATAGTGGCGTCACTCTGCGAGCCCCACTGCCGCCGGTCAACTCAATTCTATCCTGCGCTGAGCCGGAGGGTTGCAGGCCGCGCACGGAGCCGCCGCCTGGCACTGGCGAGAGGCGCCCCCGAGAGGCCCTCATCCGCCAAAGCCATTGACAGGCCGCCGGCGCCGGTGTAAGAAGCCGGCAACCGAAACCAAACCGACCGCACGACGGCAGTTCAAGCCGGGCGCAACGGCGCCTGGCAGCGATGCCGAAACGACATGCGCATGTATAAGATCATCGGAACCGATGCCAAGGAATACGGCCCGGCCAGCATAGAGCAAATTCGCCAATGGCTCAGCGCGGGGCGCCTCAATGCACAAACCAAAGCTCAGGCAGAAGGGAGCGTGGAATGGAGGCCACTGGCGGAATTGCCGGAGTTTGCAGAGTTGTTGAAGGGGGGCGTGATTGCCCCGCCGATGCCGCCCCGTGCGCCGGCGAGGGCGTCTAGGACGAGCGGCATGGCCATCGCGTCGCTCGTGCTGGGCATTCTGGGATTATTGACCTTTGGTGTTACGGCGCTCGTTGGTTTGCCCCTGGGTATTGTCTCGCTGGTCAAAATCCGGGGCAGCAACGGCGCGTTGGGCGGATGGGGTCTGGCTTTGGCTGGAAGCATTACCTGCGGGGTGATGCTGTTGCTGGCGCCGGTGTTCGCTGCGCTGCTGCTCCTCCCGGCGCTGGGCAGCGCCAAAACGAACGCTCAAGGAATCATGTGCATGAACAACATGAAACAACTGGCCTTGGGGGCCATCATGTATGCGGACGACAACAACAATCAGCTCCCGTCCGGCAAGAATTGGTGTGATACCGTTCAGAAGTACGTCGGCAGCGGGCAGGCCTTCGTCTTCCTGTGCCCAGGTGGTGATCAGAACGGTCGCTGTCATTATGCGCTGAACGCGCGGCTGTCAGGCATCGAACTGAGCAAAGTAGCGGATCGTGCCCAGACGGTATTGCTCTTTGAGTCGGACGGGGGATGGAATGTAAGCGGCGGACCTGAACTGCTGCTCAAAAAGTCGCGGCATGGCAGGGCCATCGGCTTGGTTTTTGCGGATGGCCACGCCGAACTCGCGCTCGAGCCTCGCCTGGAAGGGGTGCGCTGGGAGCCGTGAGGTTTCCAGCCACAACTGCTCAGCGCACTTTTGCAGTCGGAGCGAAACTTGACCTGATTACGACGAGTTTTGCCGGTCAAGAACTTTAGTGGGCCGGCACGACTTGGTCGCGGGGGAGCCAGCCGAGCCGGAGCGGGCCGGCGCTGACCTGGAGCCATTGGCCATTCTGATCCAGCACCTTCAACTCGGCGCCGTCATGGACGGTGAAGGCCTCCTTGGAGCCTTCGAGCCATCCCCAGCGAACCACCGCTTCGGGCTTGACGACAATCACGAGGTGAACCGAGCGGGCCTGGTAGAGCGCCGCGGCGAGGCAGGCGCCGAGCGATACCGCGGCCACCCCGACCGCCAGCACAGCCGAGCGCAGACTGGCCTTGAGGGCGGGGCGCCATTGGCGGAGCGCCAAGAGCAGGAACAGGAGCCAGGCGGCGGCGGCCGCCAGCAGCGTCCACTCGTCCAGGCTCAGCCTGGCCAGCCAGCGTTGCCCGCGGCCGACCGGGAGGGTCGGTCCCTGGACCTGGTTGCGGGCGAACTGGAGGTTGGCGCGCACGTCCGGGTCGCGGGGGGTGAGCCGCTCGGCCTGACGGTAGGCGGCGATGGCGCGGCCGATTTGGCTGGATTTGAAGAAGGCGTTGCCCAGGTTGAAGTAGAGCGCGGCGGAGGCCCGGTCGTCTTGAATCAGGTTCTCATAAGCCGCGGCGGCGGCGGCGTAATTGCCTTCTTCGTAGAGTTTGTTGGCGGCCTGGAAGGCCGCCGGGGAAGGCTCGGCGGGGGCGGGCACCGGGTCCAGCGCCAGCAGCAGGACGAACAGGCAGCCAAGTCGGGCGGCCAGGTTTCGGATGGGCTGCGGGGCTGGGCTCACGTGTCCAGGGTCTGCAACTCGCGCCGGGCGGCTTCGAACTTGGGAATCAGGGCAGTCAATTCCTGGCTGGTCCTGACGGGCGCATAGCGGGCCAGGTTGCAGGTTTGGAACAGCTCCTGGACCTGGGCCAAGACCGATTCCGGCGCGCCACGCGGGCGCAGATGCTCTTCGATGACCGCCTCGGTGATGGCCGAGGCCGGCAAGTCCAGACGCTCGCCGAGTTGCTCCTGGAGCAAACGAAAGAGGGTGGCAAAGAACTCGTCGGACTGGTTCCCCGCGGCCTGGGAGCGCAACTCGCGCAGGCCGTCGCGAATGGTTTGGGCGACCTGCCGGCGGCGGCGGAGGCGAGGATTATTGGCCAGCCGTTGCGCGCGCTTGCGCCAGGCCAGGGTCGAAGCCCAAGCGAGCACCGGCACGGCTTGCAAGGCGAGAAACCACGGGTGGGCGAGCAAGGGCGGGCCGACCTGCGCCAGCGCGCCCAAACGGGGCTTGATGTGAACGATGTCCTGCGCCGGGGGCGGCAGGTCCTGGGCGGCGCGGCCGGCAGCCACAATGGTGGGGGCGGGGACCGAGCCGCCCGGGCGCACGAGGAGCGGCACCGCCGGCTGGGTCAGCGTGCGGTAAGTCTTCCGGTCGGGGTCGAAAAAGCTGAAGGAAATCGGGGGCAGTTCCTTGACCTCGGGGTTCTGGGGCACAACGATCTGTTCGAACGTTTTGGCGCCTTGCAGTCCGAAGCGGTCCGCGGGTTCGAGGGGCTTGGCGGTGGGGGGGTAGGTTTTGAAATCCCGCCACGCGGGCTGGTCCGGCCAGACCAGTGCGTCCAAGGCGCCGCGCCCGGCGATTTGCACGCGCACCGTGATGGGGTCGCCGGCCATAACATTGGTGGGACCGGCGGTAACGGTCATGGTAAAATTGCCGACGGCGCCGCTAAAATTGGGCGGCACATCCTGGCTGGGCAACGGGAGGGACAGGAGGTTGGTCGTCTCGGTGGCGAGCACGACCTGTTTTTGTTCGCCGCTCGAGAACAGGCTGCGGAGGCCGAACTGCTCGAAGAACGGATCGCGCCGGCCGTCGCGTGAAGGCAGTTCCAACAAGGCGTTCACGGTGACCGGGCCGAGGCTGAGCGAGCCGGTTTTTACAGGTTTCAGAGTGAATTCGTACGGTGAGACTCGATAGACCGCTGGGCCGATGCGGACGCCGCGAGGCGTGCCGGCCTGGAGTTGGCCGAGGTTGAAGCCCTCGGCCGGAAAGGCGGTGAGTTGGCTCCGGCTGAGGCCCACCCCGTCGCGCACATAGAGCTGGAGTTCGGCGACGAGCGTTTGGCCGAGGTAAACCTCGTGCTGCGGCAGGACCAGTTTGAGGAAGGCGGCTTGCGCGCCGGAGTTGATGGCCTCGGGCGAGGGCGCGCCCGGCTTGAGCACCTTGAGTTTGAGCGGTTGAGTGCTCAGCCTGGCGCCGTCCACCTGAGCCGCAAGTGAGGGAATGGTGAAATCGCCCGCCTGCAAGGGTGTCACCGTAAAATTGTGTGTGACCGTGGAACTGACCACGCCGTTAACCACAGTAAACTGGCTGGAAGGCCCGACATAAGCGAGGCGCAGGTTCGCAATGTCCGGGGGGCTGGGCGCCTCCGGCGGGGCGCCGCCTTGAAAGGTCAGCGCCAGGGTCACGCTCTCGCCGAGGGTGATCGTGTCGCGGTCCAGGGAGGCGGTGAAGGTGGCCGCACCCGCGAGGGCCGGGGCCAGCCCCAGACAGAGCGCGGCCAAAGCGGCAGCCAGCCGGAAGTCGGGGAGTTTCCGGCGGCCCGCGCGTAGGGTCTGACGCCACAGCTCAAGCATCTGCGTTCGCTAAGTCTTGCCCGGCGCAGGGGCCAACGCAAGTTCCAGTTGGCCGGTGCGCCTTGGCCGCCAGGCAAGGCGATAGCGCACGCTATATGGACAATCGCCCCGGCATTTTGTTCGCCCAGCGTGGCGGAGCGCCGGTCCTTGGCGCGCGCCGGGCGGAGCGGAGCGCGGTGGGCGCTTTGGCGTGAGCTACCTGCGCGCCACCCCGCGAGCCAAAGCCGAAGCGGCGTCCCGCTCCGCTTGGCGCCGCACTCCTTAGCGAGGCTGCGCCTCAGACCACGTCTAGAATCGAGTCCCGATTCGGAATCGGGATTCATTGAGAATTGAGTATTGAGCATCGCTTATTGGTCATTGAGTCCGCAGTCCGAAAGTTCATGCCGCGTCATCCGCGGGCATTCTTCAATAACCAACGATCGTTTTTCCATCCTCAATTTTCAATTCACCTGAAAGGAGCGCTGGCTCAGGGCACTTTTGCAATCGCAGCGAGATTTGGCCTGATTACAGCGAGTCTTGCCGGTGAAAAGCTCTAGAGGACGCGCCCCTGCCGGCTGGTCCACGCAGGCAGGGGAAGTGTTGAGAGTGTGATGGGGGCTGGCTTACTTCTTTCGCGCGATGAAAAGGCCCTGGGCAATCTTGCCCGCATGCGCCAGTTGCTGCATGAAGAGCATCTCGCCGCTCATCGCCTGGAGCAGCGCCAGGTCAAACCCGATGATGCGCAGCGCGTCATAGGTCAGTTGCTTGTTGAGCATGTCCAGATAGAGGTCCACACACGGGGCGAAGCGGCCGGTGTCCTGGGCCACTTGCGTCTGGCAGCCGTTGGCGGCCAGCAAGTCCTGGTAGCCCTTCAAGTCCTGGACGTTGGGGAACTTCATGAAGGTCAGGTAACGCTCGGCCTCCTGGGGGGACAAAGCGGCCGGTCCCTCGATCCAATCAGTGAAGGCAATCAAGCCGCCCGGCTTCACCAACCGCGCCGCCTCGGCCAGCAACCTGGCCTTGTCCACCACGTAACACCAGGCGTCCTCGCCCCACACGAAGTCAGCGCTGGCCGAGGGCAGCCCACTGGCGCAGGCATCGGCCAGCGTGAAGGTGATCTGGTTATCCAGCCCCGCGGCGTGGCAGCGTTGGCGGCCCCGCTCCACGACCTTGGCCGTGGCATCCACGCCGCGCATCGATGCCACCCCGCAGAATCTCACCAGGAAGCGCATGCCGGCGCCGTTGCAGCAGCAGAGATCAATCCCGCGCGTGCCGGCGCGGAGCCCTGCCCGCTTGGCCAAATCCATCGACGATTGGAACCCGCCGATGTGGATTTGCTCCCCCATGACCAGTTCCCAGAGGTCTCCTTCCGGGCCGCCATAGACGGCCTGGACGTTCTCCAGCCCGATATTGTCAATGCTTTTCATAGTCAGTTGAGCTTTGTGGTTTTGACTCGGACCCAGATTAGAACTCCCATTTAAAGGCCAGGCCCCAGGCGCCGTTGGCTTTGTGATTCGCCACGGTGCCGAAGTGGCCGTAGCCGGCGGCGACGGTCATGTGTTTGCTGACCACATAACCGGCATCAATCGTCCACCAGTCGTCTTCACGACCGACCAAAGGGGCGGCCGAGAAGTCCCTGGGTTTCTCTTTGTATTCCGCCGCCAGCAACAGCCGGTCCGTGACAAACAGCACCACGCTGCCTTCAAAGACGAAACTGTATTCATCCGTGAAACCCAGCAGTCCGAGTTGCGCGCCCTTGGTCGCGCGTCCGCCCAGGTTCACCAGGACCGGCCGCGGCAGGAAGGACAACATCTTGGAGCCATAGAGCGTGAAGTCCAGGCCCTGGTGGCCGGTGATGCCAAGGGCCTGCAGGCCGCCGCCGAGCTTCTGATTGATGTCCTGGATGCCATCGTTGTACTTGTAGTGAATGCCGGCCGTGAGGGCGGGCAGCCACTTGCGGTCAAACTCGCCTTCTTGCAGGAGCTGGAGCCGGGCGTTGGCATTGTGCATGGTTACAGAACTGGCAATCTGGGGGCCACCACCGGACGCAATCGCCGTCGGCAGGTCGCCCAGGCTCAGATGGTCGTAGCCGTATCCCAATTCGAGGCGTTTCCACGGAGTCTCTGTCACGGTCAGGGCCTCGAGCTCCCGCCCGCTGCCGAGGTGGACATAGACAAAACCGGCACTAGGCCGTCCCACCGGCTCCCCATCTCGGGGCGGGTTAACCAGGTAGGCCGAGAGCGTGGAAAAGACCCCGCCGTTGCCTTCGATCTGGTGCAGTGGCAGTGGCGGAGGTTTCTCGGCTTTCGCCGTGGCGTTGGTGTCGCCCGAACTGGCGGAGGCGCTATCCGCCGCGATGGGCGGTTTGGTGGGGGAAGTGGAAGAAGCGGACGAGGTGTCGGACGAACTGCCTGCGGGTTCAGCCGCAGTAGCCGTCCAGGCCAGCGCCGAAGCGAAGGCCAACGAGGTGATTCGAGTATGATGGCTCAAGTGGATTCCTTTCTTTGGGGTTAGCTACCAGGCACTGCGCGGCCTCATCCGACGACAAACAACACCCTGCCGCCATGACCGGGTGAAGGTCGAATGTTCGCGAGTGACACACAGATCGCTCAAGCGTCTGCATTGGCGCGCATCCTGCGCGTAACGGCTGGGGGAGCGCAAACGGAAAAGCGAGACCAGAGCAAGATAAAACGGGACCTTCTTTAATGCATTCGTCTTGCTAAGAAATAACTTGCGGCCACGGCTCCGGAGTCGAAACAGGACTGGAACCGCTCGAACCACGCCAGGCTGTCACAAAGAACCTTGACGTTGGAACCAGCAAAGCAACTTGTCAGTGGTGGTAAGCAGGTTATCACCTTCGGCGCGGTCTCTTGAATGAAGAGTAGCCAGAAAGCCCTGAAAATCGCGGCCACGGCGCCTTTGGCTGGCTTGGCATGATTCTGGCTCTTGAACTCTTGCTTCGTTGAACGCGAACGGTGCATTGCCAACGGAGCTTGCAGTGATAAGATTAGCGGCGACCCACCGCTCCCTGTGGCTCGGCTCACGCCCGCGACCGGCCACAGGGTTATTTTTTTTGGCCGGCGCAGCCGTGCCAGAGTTCTTGACTGGCAGAACTCGTTGCAATCAGGTCGAGTTCCGCTGCGGTCGCAAGGGTGCGCGGAGCCAGCGCTTCTTTTAGCTGAATTGAAAATTGAGGATCGAAAAACGATCATTGGTCATTGAAGAACGCCCGCCGCCGACGCCGCATGGACTTTCGGACTGCGGACTCAATGACCAATAACCAATACTCAATGCTCAATTCTCAATGAACGCCCCGTCCCTTGCAGGGATACCACTACGCATGAGGTTTGAGGCGCCGCCTCGCCAGCCATGAACCGGCCGGTTCCCGGCCCGCCCCTATGCGCGTCCGGTTTCGGAGGTGGGAGCCACACTCCTATTGGCATAAGGCGGCGGCGATCCTGTAGCCCCGATGCCCGCCATGCAGACGCAGGCCGCGAATCACAAGCGGTATCTTCTCCTCCGTGATCTCCAGGTCGTCACGATACGACCAGAAGCACTGCGCGTAAAAGTCGTTAAACGCCTTCCGCGCCAGTTCCAAGCGCCGCTGGCGCGCGCTTTGCTCCGGCTCGTTCATGAGCCAAAGATATATGCTTGGCCGCGTACGGGCAAGCTTTCCCCTCGGGCGCGGCCTCGCAGCGGTCTTGAATATATTTTGTTTGCGAGGCGAGCGTCGGACTGTTCGGTGAGGGCAGTGGGGCAGGCGTCCCGCCTGCCGCGAGGGCGTCTCGCCCTCGAAACCAACGCGGGCGGGACGCCCGCCAAGACAGGCGAGACGCCTGCCCCACTACCGCCGCGGGGCGAAGTGGGAGCTACTCTTTGCGGGCCTCTTTTGCCCAGGTGTCTTTCAAGGTGATCGTCCGGTTAAAGACCAGCTTGCCGGGGGCGCTGTCTTTATCCAGGGCGAAATAGGCCAGGCGCTCGAACTGGTAGCGGAGGCCAGGAAGGGCGTCTTTGAGGCTCGGCTCGCACTTGGCCGTGACGACCTCCAGGGAGTGGGGATTCAAGTACTTTTTGAAATCGCCCTTGGCATCGGGCTCCGGCACGGTGAAGAGCCGGTCGTACAAACGAACTTCGGCCTCCACCGCGTGCGAGGCGCTGACCCAATGGAGCGTGCCTTTGACTTTGCGGGAGGCGGTCGGGCCGCCGGTCTTGCTGCCCAGGTCGGCGGTGCAGCGCAGTTCGGCCACGTTGCCGGCGGGGTCCTTGAGGACCTGGTCGCACTTGATGATATAGGCATACTTGAGGCGCACCTCGCCGCCGGGGCGGAGGCGGAAATAGTTGGGCGGCGGCGCTTCCATAAAGTCGTTCCGCTCGAGGTAGAGTTCCCGGCTGAAAGGCAGCAGGCGCGTGCCGGCGGACCGGTCCTCGGGGTTGTTGAGGGCGGCGAGCATTTCCACCTGGCCGGCGGGATAATTGGTGATGAGGACTTTGATGGGCCGGAGCACGGCCAGGCGGCGCAGGGCGCGGCGATTGAGGTCGTTGCGGATCGAGTAGTCGAGCACCGAGACGTCGGTGAGGGCGTTGTATTTGGTAATGCCGATGTTGTAGGCGAAGTCGCGCAGGGCCTGCGGGGTGACGCCGCGGCGGCGCAGGCCGCTGATGGTGGGCAGGCGGGGGTCGTCCCAGCCGGCGACGAGGCGCTCGTTGACCAGTTGCATAAGTTTGCGCTTGCTCATGACGGTGTAGGCGAGGCTGAGCCGGGCAAACTCATATTGGCGGGGCAGGGGACGGGGCAGGTCGAGGTTTTCGAGAATCCAGTCGTAAAGCGGGCGGTGGACCTCGAATTCGAGCGTGCAGATGGAGTGGGTGATGCCTTCGAGGTAATCGCTCAGGCAATGGGCAAAGTCATACATCGGGTAGAGGCACCACTTAGCGCCGGTGTGATGGTGTTCGGCGTGGCGGATGCGGTAGAGCACCGGGTCGCGCATCCAGATATTGGGGGAGGCCACGTCAATCTTGGCGCGCAGCGTGCGCGCGCCGTCGGGGAACTCGCCGTCCTTCATCCGGCTAAAGAGGTCGAGGTTCTCCCGCACGGGGCGGTTGCGGAAGGGGCTGGGCTGGCCGGTCCGGTCCGGCGCCCCGCGGTACTGGTCAATGTCCTCGGCCGAAAGGTCGCAAACGTAGGCCAGGTGCTTCCGGACGAGCTGCACGGCGTATTCATAGAGCTGGTCGAAATAATCTGAGGCGTAGAAAGGCTCGACCCCGGCCAATGGGTCTGCCTGGCGCTCGAGCATCGGCGCGAGAAAAAAGTCCGGCTTGCCCTGAACTGTCTGCGTGGCCGGGGTCTGGCCCTTGGGCTTGAGCCCGAGCCGGTCCTCGGCCCAGGCGCTGATGACCCAGCGCACGTCTTCGGTGATGGAGTCAACGTATTCGACGGCCTCCTTGGTCGGGTTGGTGTCGTCCATGCGGAGGTTGCACACGCCGCCGAACTCGCGGGCGATGCCGAAGTTCAGGCAGATGGACTTGGCGTGCCCGATATGGAGATAGCCGTTGGGCTCGGGCGGAAAGCGCGTGTGAATCTGCGGATATTTGTGCTCCGCCACGTGGGCGGCGACGATGTCGCGGATGAAATCGGAGGGGCGCGCTTGGGGCGCCGCCGGCGGAGTTGCGCTTTCGGATTTTCCAAGGTTCTGCTGGTCCATCCTTCCAGCTTACGCGGTCTGCCTGAGGAACGGCAACAAAATGCGTAGCTATTCGGGTGGGAAGGCACTAGAACGCTGCATCTGGTCGGGCACCCGCGCCATACGACATGTAGCAGCCGACGTCAGTCGGCTCTGATCTTCCCGAAGACCAATAATGCGCCGACTGACCTGGGCGGCTACTTGAACAGTTACGGTTAGTCAATCCCCTCAAGGCCGCAACCGCCGATAGTGCGAGGACCCCTCCTCCAGCCGCAATTGCCTCTGAAACGTCCGGGCTAAAGTCCCGCTTTGTTTGGCCGATAAAGAGTCAGCGGGCACTATGAACTGTTAGCTAGAGACCGTATGAATGTGTCAAATGTAAGTCCACTCGCAACCTCGTACCCCACCCCCGGACCGAGTATCTTCCAACAAACAGGCCAGGACTTCAGGGCCCTGCAAAACGCCCTGCAAAGCGGGGACCTTTCGAGTGCCCAACAGGCCTTCGCCTCGCTGCAAAAAGACCTCCAGCCCGCTGCCGGGGCGACCGGCAGCAGCAGCGCCAGTCCTTGGAGCCAGAACAACCCCCTCGGCAAAGACTTCCAGGCGCTGCAAAGCGCCCTCCAATCAGGCGACCTTTCCGGCGCCCAGAGCGCTTTCGCTTCGGTCAAGCAGGACCTCCAAAGCGCCGGCGCCGCCCGCGGCCACCATCACCATCATCACAAGAGCAGCAGCGCGGCCAGGAGCGGCACACAGACTTCCGATTCCACCTCCACCAGCGCCGTCTCGGCCACCACGGGCAGCCTCCTCAATATCCAGGCTTGACCCAGGGCTGGGCGTCACCGCCGCCTGCGGTGAGCCGGCGAACGTGCGCGGCCCATAGGGAGGGCGGCGGCCAGCGATGCGCGAGCGGGGCTTTGGATCACTTGGCTCTGTCCTTTTGATCCGCCTCCAGCAGCTTTAACAGGAGCACGCGGTTCGTGTTTCCAGACCAGTCTCTAATGGTCCAACCAATAAGGTAAGCGGAAAGGCAAAACCCGAGGAGACATTTGGGGTAGAAAGAGGCAAAGGCAAATAACCAGGCACGGGCCAGGAAATCTCCGTGGTCGCCCAGGGCGGAATCAATGTGCTTCAAAAGGATAATCCAAATGAAGCTGGAACAGAGCGCGCCGAAGAGACCTGCTCCGAGGGTGAACCAACGCAGTTGAGGCCATTGGCGCTCCTGTTTTCGTAATCGCTCGACCATCTTCGTCTCTCGACTCGTGAGTTGCATACTGCTTACTCCTGGTGAGAATTATTCACGTAACAATCTGTTCGTATATTAAACGATCCTAATCCAACATGCAATACGTTTCAGGGCGCATCTCGACACTGCCACCAATTCTACTCTACCCGCGCGCAGCGCGGCTCTCTTCTGCCCCGGAGATGTTCTCTGTTTTGCAAGTGGCTTTTTCATAAAAGTTATTCACAGGGCGGCAGCTTGTGGGAGGCTTGGGTTACGATAAGT
>JBEKRX010000063.1:0-40451 GCA_049518415.1 Verrucomicrobiota bacterium | reverse complement strand
ATGCAACCGCTGGAACGGCATCCGCCTCCTCACGCGCCCCATCCCAATCTGATAAATGAACCTGAGAACCTCATCCGCGCCTGCGCCTGTATGGGCCGAACCGAGCTTGATGCAGCCCTGCCCGAAAATGCCTTCGCGCCCTTTCTCATTGCCATAGTTGATCTTTGGGCGCAGAGTCGGCCCGCATGAGCGCGATTGCTGTCCAGACGCAAAACCTGCACAAGAGCTATGTAATGGGGGCCACCGCGGTTGGGGCGTTGCGCGGGGTGGACCTCACGGTCCACCGCGGCGAGTTTGTGGCCTTGATGGGTCCGTCCGGGTGCGGGAAGACGACGCTGCTCAACCTGATTGGGGCCCTGGATACGCCGTCGCGCGGCACCTTGAGCGTGGACGGCGTCGCCCTGGAGAATCTGTCGGAAGACCAGTTGGCGGATCTGCGCCGGGAACGCATCGGCGTGGTGTTCCAGTTCTACAATCTGCTGGCGACGTTGTCGGCGCGGGAGAACATCGAACTGCCGATGCAGTTCAAGGGGACAGGGCGGGGCGAGCGGCGGGAGCGGGCGCTCTGGCTTTTGGAACGAGTCGGGTTGAAAGACCGGGCGGACCACAAGCCGGCGGAGCTTTCCGGGGGTGAACAGCAACGGGTCTCGATCGCGCGCGCCCTGGCCAACCAGCCGGCACTGGTCCTGCTGGATGAACCGACGGGCGATTTGGACAGCGTGACGGGCCAGGAGATCATGGGTCTGCTGCAGGACCTGAACCGACGGGAAAAGGTCACGCTGCTCGTAGCCACGCATGACGCCCTGATCGCCCAGGCCAGTTCGCGGATCATCGGCCTGCGGGATGGGCGCATCGAGAGTGACTCGCAGGCGGGTAGGCGGGAGGCCTGCGGCACCAGGGGCGACGCCCAGGCCGCATGAGCGCGACGCTGCTTTACGTCCTGCGGAACCTGGGCCGGCGGCGGGCGCGCACGCTGTTGGGCGTCCTGGGCATTTTCCTGACGCTGGCTCTGCTCACGGCCGTCCAGGTGGGGCTGGATTCGATTTCGATTTCCTACCTCGACCTGGTGGCGCTGCAGGCCGGCAAAGCCGACCTGCTCATCACCTATCCGGGCGGCGACCCGTTCAACCCGCCGGCGTTTGCCCCGGCGGAAGTCATTGCGAGGCTCAAAGACAACCCGGCGCTTCTGGGCCTGGCGCCCAGATGGCTTGGCGTGGTGCAGGTCAGTTGCGAGGCGCGCGAACACTACGCCGTGCTGGTGGGCGTGGATCCGCGGCGGGAACGCGAACTGGACATAGGCGGGATGGTTCCGGAACCGGCCCTGGGCGGGGAAACCTGCGCTCTCTCAAAGGGGCTGGCGGAAAAACTCCGGGCCAAGGCCGGGGCCAGCCTGTCCATCCGCTGCCCCAGCACTTTCTCGGAGCAGACCCTCCGGCTGGGGAACGTGATCGAGCGCCAACTGGTGCTCCCCCAACAAGTGCGCGACTACATCGTGGTCGGCCCGGCCGCGGCCCGGGCGCTGCTGAATGAAGCCGAGCGGGTGCACGTGCTGGCGGGCGCCCTGCGGAATCCCCGCGCGTGCTACGATGCCCGTGACCTGCACGCCAGCGTGCTGCGCCTCAAGGAGGCCGGCGCGGCCGTGGCCGCCAGCCTGGGCCCGGATTACGAGGTGCGCCTGCCCAAAGCGGCGGCCATTACCGCCTTCCAGAATTTCACCTCGCCCCTGCAGGCGGTTTTTGGCGTGTTCGCCCTGCTGGCCCTGGGCATTACCGGGCTGTTGCTCTACTCGCTGATCTCGGTGGCGGTCGAGGAGCGCATCCGGGAGTACGGCATTCTGCGCACGCTGGGCGCCCGGCGGCGCCACATCTTCCACCTGGTCCTGAGTGAGTCGCTGCTGCTCTGTTTTCTGGGCGTGGTTCCAGGGGTCCTGGCCGGGACTTTGTTCGCCCGGATTATCGTGAAGGTCGTAGCCTTGGCCATGGGCGCCAAGGGGGTCGCGCTCGGCCTGGAAGTGGCGCCGGCCACGCTCTGGCTGACCCTGGCCGCCGGCGCGCTCCTTTCCATCGGCAGCGCCCTGGTGCCGGCCCTCCATGCCACGCGCTGGCGGATTGTGGATGCCCTGGATCCGTTGCGGCGGGGGCAGATTCGCGCGGCCCCCGGGCGCGAGGGCCAGGCCAACCGTCCCCTGGTGCTGAGCGGGCTGGTCCTCTCCGCCCTGTCGGTGATCGTCTTTTTCGTGTTGCCGGGGGCGTTTCTTTCCGGGAACCCGTCGCTGATCGGCACGGTGATCCTCTGCCTGCTGCTGTCGATCCTCCTGGGGTTCACGCTGGTGATGGTGGGGCTGCTGCCGTTTGTGCAGGGCCTGTTGTTCCTTGGGCTGGGCTGGGCCTTCGAGCCCGCCAGCGAACTGGCGGCGCGCAATCTGGCACGGCACCGGCGGCGGCACACGACGACGGCCCTGTTGTTCACGTTGTCGGTGGCGCTGGTGATCTTCATCGCGAGCCTGGTGGCGCTGTTCAGCCGCATGGCCCTGGCGCTGGTGGAGCAGACCCATGGGGCCGACGTGCGGATTCATGCCGTGCGTGCCGGGGCCGAGAGCCTCAAGGCCGACCTGGGGCGGGTGCCCGACGTGGCCGGCGTGGCGGAAGTCAAGTACCTCCAGAGCCGCTCCGAATTGGGCGTGGCTTATGATGTCGTGGCCAGCGATCTGGTGGGCCTGAAGAACCTGTGGGTCGTGCCGTTCGGCGCCGACCCGGATTTGGCCAAGGTACTGTATGTCGAGCGCATCGTGTGGGAGGCGGGCAGCCCCGGGGTGCTCGCCAGCCTGGCGGGCCAGCGCGTCCGCCTCGACGACCATTCGCCCACCAACCCTGCGCCGCCGATTATCCTGAGCCTGGCGGCGGCGCGCTTTCTCGAGGTGAGGGTGGGGGACCCGGTTCAGTTGTCCTTCTGGCTGGGGGCCGAGCGCAGCCAGGCCAGGTTCCGGGTGGCGGCGGTGTGCAGCGCGATGCCGGGCCTGGAGAACTTCCGGGGACGCCTGGCCAATGCCGTCGGCTCAGGCGTGCTGATTTCGCTGGAGAACTTCCAGGCCCTGACGGGCGCCGCGCCGGCCGAGGCCTTCCAGGCGCTTTACTTCGTCCGGGCCAAAGGCGGAGCGGCGGGCCAGAAGGCCGTCGCCGGGAGGATCCGGGAAGAGTTCGATGTGCGCTATCGCTTCGGAGTGCAATGCACCGCTGAGCAGAAGGAAGAGGCGCGGGTGCTGTATTGGGCGACGCAAGTGTTCTTTGGGCTGCTGCTGGGGGTGGCGGTGGTCATCGCGGTCTTCGCCCTGATTGCCTCGATGGCCAGCGCGGTCGTGGAGCGGCAGCGGGAAATCGGGGTGTTGAAGGCGCTGGGTTTGCGCCGCCGGCAACTGTTCCGGTTGTTCCTGGGCGAATCGGTCGTCCTGACCCTGAGCGCCGGCATCGGCGGCGGGGCGATTGGTTTCACCCTGGCTTGGCTCTTCGTGTTGCAGGCCGCGGTGCTGATGGAACTGGCCGCGGTTTTCACGATGCCCTACCTGACCTTCCTAGCCACCTTTGCCATCAGCCTGGTGGCCGGGGCGCTGGCGGCCTACCTGCCCACCCGCAGGCTGCTGCGCAAGACCGCCGCCGAGATTTTACGGATGTAGCAGGCTCCTGATGATTTTATGAAGAATGCGCATAATCTGTTTGGTACGCTCCAAGAATTCGAGCTGGGCAATGGCCGGCGAGGAACGTTCTATTCGCTGCCGCAACTGGAAAGAGCGGGCGTCGGCCCGGTGTCCCGATTACCGGTTTCGCTTCGGCTGGTGCTGGAGTCGGTGCTGCGCAACTGCGACGGCCGGCGGGTGTCGGAGCAGCATGTGCGGGCGCTGGCCAATTGGCAGCCCGGGGCGGCGCGCAGGGAGGAAATCCCGTTTGTGGTGGCGCGGATCGTGCTGCAGGATTTCACGGGCGTGCCGTTGCTGGTGGACCTGGCGGCGATGCGCTCGGCGGTGGGGCGGCTGGGCAAGAGCCCCAAGGTGATCGAGCCGCTGGTGCCGGTGGATTTGGTGGTGGACCACTCGGTCCAGGTGGATTACTACGGGACGCCGGAGGCCCTGGAGCAGAACCTGGAGCTGGAATTTCGCCGCAATCGCGAGCGCTACCAGTTTTTGAAATGGGGCAGGCAGGCCTTCAACACCTTCAAGGTCGTCCCGCCGGGCATCGGCATCGTCCACCAGGTCAACCTCGAGTACCTGGCCCAAGGCGTTCTGGCCTCCGCCTCGACTGGCAACTCGCAAGCCTCCACCCTTTACTATGCGGACACGCTGGTGGGCACCGATTCGCACACGACCATGATCAATGGCCTGGGCATCGTCGGCTGGGGTGTGGGGGGTATCGAAGCGGAAGCTGGGATGCTGGGCCAGCCGGTCTATTTCCTCACGCCCGATGTCGTGGGCGTCTGCCTGAGCGGGGCGTTGGCGGAGGGGGTGACCGCGACCGACCTGGCGCTGACGATCACGCAGATGCTGCGCCAGGCCAAGGTGGTGGGCAAGTTCGTGGAATTCTATGGGCCGGGGGCCGCCGCCCTGCCCGTGGTGGACCGGGCCACGATTGCGAATATGGCCCCCGAGTACGGCGCTACGATGGGGTTCTTCCCGGTGGATGCGGAGTGCGTGAACTACCTGCGGGCCACGGGCCGCAGCGAGGAGCAGTGCCGGACTTACGAGAACTATTACCGGGCGCAAGGGCTGTTCGGCCTGCCGGCCAAGGGCCAGATCGAGTATTCCGCGGGGCTGGAACTGGACCTGGGGACGGTGGTGCCGAGCGTGGCGGGGCCGAAGCGGCCGCAGGACCGGATCGAGCTGCCGAAGCTGAAGCGGGAATTCGAGGCCGCCCTGGCCAGACCGCTCACCCAGAACGGCTTTGGCAAGTCGGCGGAGGATTTGGGCAAGAGCTTTGCGGTGCGCCTCGGCGATGGCGTTGGGCCTGGCGGCGGCAGCCAGGGAGCGGTGACGCGGAGCGGAGGCCAGGCGGGCGCCAGCAATCCGTTGAGGGAGCCGGGGATGGCCAAGCAGCGGCCGATCACCGAGCCGGTCAGCGCCACGGCGTTCCCATCTGAGGCCCGGATTCGCCACGGGAGCGTGTTGATTGCGGCGATAACCAGTTGCACCAACACCAGCAATCCTTCGGTGATGCTGGCGGCAGGGTTGCTGGCGAAAAAGGCCGTGGCACGGGGGCTGCGGGTGAATCCGCTGGTGAAGACCTCGCTGGCGCCCGGCTCGCGCGTGGTGAGCGACTATCTGGAAAAGACCGGTTTGCAGAAGTCCCTGGACCAGCTCGGCTTCAACCTGGTCGGCTACGGCTGCACCACGTGCATCGGCAACTCGGGTCCGCTGCCGGCGCCCGTGGAAGAGGCGGTCGGCAAGTACGATCTGGTGGCCGCCTCGGTGCTCTCCGGCAACCGCAATTTCGAGGCCCGCATCCACCAGAGCATCAAGGCCAATTTCCTGATGTCCCCGCCGCTGGTGGTGGCCTTCGCCCTGGCGGGACGGGTGAATATTGACCTGAGCCGGGAGCCGCTCGGCCAGGGCAAAGACGGGCGCGCGGTTTATCTCAAGGACATCTGGCCGACCATGCAGGAAGTGCGCGACCTGATGCAGGCGGCCCTCAAGCCGGAGGTCTTCCGCCAGCTCTACCACGACTTCGCCGCGCAGAACCCTAAGTGGAATGCCATTCCCGCCCCCACCGGCGACGTGTACCAGTGGGACCCCGAGAGCACTTACATCCAGGAGCCGCCGTTCTTCGCCAATTTCGGGCTACAGGCCGGAGTCATCCGCGAAATCAAAGGGGCGCGCGCCCTTGGGATATTTGGCGACAGCGTGACGACGGACCACATCTCGCCCGCCGGCAGCATCAAGAAGAATTCGCCGGCCGGCAAGTACTTGCTCGGGCATGGGGTCGCCTTCGAGGATTTCAACAGCTACGGCTCGCGGCGGGGCAATGACCGTGTGATGACCCGCGGGACGTTTGCCAATGTCCGCATCAAGAACCTGATGGCGCCGGGCACGGAGGGCGGGGTGACGCGGTGTTTCGCCCGGGCCTGCGCCGGCGGGCCGGGCCAAGTGGCGCCGATCTACGACGCGGCGATGGCCTACCAGAAGGAAGGCACGCCGCTGCTGGTCATGGCCGGCCAGGAATACGGGACCGGCAGTTCCCGCGATTGGGCGGCCAAGGGGACCGCGCTGCTGGGCGTCAAATGCGTAGTGGCGCAAAGCTACGAGCGCATTCACCGCGCGAACCTGGTGGGGATGGGCGTGCTGCCGCTGCAATTCAAGGAAGGCACCAATGCCCAGACTCTCAAGCTGGACGGCGCCGAAACTTACGACGTGCTCGGCCTCGGCCCCGGGCTCAAGCCGCAGCAGGATTTGACGCTCCGCATCAGCCGCGCCAACGGGAATGCGGAGAGCGTCCCGGTCACCTGCCGCATCGATACGCCAATCGAAATCGACTATTACCAGCACGGCGGCATCCTCCCCTATGTCCTGCGCCAATTGATGAGCAACCTTTAGCTGGATTTTATCTATTAGGCTATGGCATCAGCAGGAAGCCAACAACCGCTCACCCCACGCCAAAAAGAAGTCTGTGGTCCTTTTTGTGCGACGGACCTTTTCGAGATCAGTGCGCCGGAGAACCCGGCGGCTCAACCAACCGCCGGGGCAAGTCGCGCGCACCGTGCATGAGGCGTTCGGCAAAAAGCTGGGCGGAGTTGTGGCGGTAGAAAATCAAGTGAACATCGAACGGAGAAGGCAACCGGAATGAGCGGATACCCCGAAGAGTTCGATGACGGAACTTCCTGCGGTGGCCCAGGTCGGGTTGGGTGGGGAGCAAGCGCAGCGTAGCCAGCACAGCATGCAGATAACGCTCAGCCACTGCTTCGCCTGCCTGTTCAAGATACCACCGATACTGCAGGTCGAAGTCGCGATTGAAGTCACCCGAGCGATGGAGCGCGAGCTTCATTTGTGGCGACGCGCCCGGTGTTCTCCCAGGGCCTTATTTGCCAACTCCCGCAATTGAGCTTCCGAGAACAGGGAATGCGGCCCGTTGACCGCTCGCAACAACTCCGCCTCCAATTCCGGGCTGTCCTCCTCCAAGTCCAGTGAAGGACGCGGCTCTAAAGCGACTTGCTTGTCGCCGTCGGTGAGCACGATTAATTCGCCGCGACAAGCCTCAGCGATGAGATGTCCAAGCTGTCCCTGGGCTTCCCGAATTGTAACCGCTTTCATGCTGCGAAATGTAAGCGACGACGCGACCGAAAGCAACGCGGGTGTTGCCAGTGCTCCTCACGAAAGCGGTGGCCACGCTGGCCGGGGCCGCTGTGGAGTGATGCGCGGGTGTGGTTTTTCGCGAACGGCCGCTTGAAACTCGCCGGCTGCCGAATCCCGAAACCCAATCAATGGGTCCGGTCGGGTCGGAAATGAGGGAGCAATGAGGCCAGGAAGAACCGCGCACGCCACGCCAAAAGGTGCTCGGCATTTTTCCAAGACGAGCCTTTTCACAGTTCAACTCGAGGTCGTCCGGGAACTTGGCCTTGCACGAAACCCACAGGGTGAGGCAAACTTCCCACATGAAAAGAGCCGAAGTGCAACTGCCCGACACGATTTATTCCCAGCCCTGTCTATAGCACTGAGGCTCAATTGGAGTCATGAATGCAAAGAGCTTAATCATCCTGGCCGCGGGCGCGGTGGGCGTAGGAGTGGCCATCCAGAGCCGTTGCTGGCGCGCGGAGCGCGTTTCGTCACCGGCGCAGACGGAACTGGTTTCCACGATGCCGGGGTTCAAACCCCGCCTGCCGGCGCCACGAATGCAAGTCGCGGCCGCATTGGCGCCCGAAGCCGAGCCAGGTGATTTGGAGCACACGAATGTGTTCGCGCGTTTGCAGAGGGATGAGGCCGGCTTACCCACGCCTAATCGCGCCCAGGTCGACGCTTACCTCGCGGAGAATCGGCGCAGCGCTGAGAGCCTGCTCGCTGCGTTCCGCCTCACTCACGATCCCTCCTTGCTGCAGGAAGCCGCCGAGAAATACCCGGATAACCCTCAGGTCAGCTATGCCGGCTGGGTCGCCGCCCAGATGAAGGAGAACATGTCCCCTGAAGAGTGTCGCCAATGGTTGGACGCGTTCAAACGATCGGCGCCGGAAAATGCCCTTGCTGGCTACCTCTCCGCGCAGGCCTACTTTAAGTCCGGGCAGACCGACCTCGCAGTGGAAGAACTCATTGCGGCTTCGGGCAGAGCCAAGTTCCAGGACTACGCGGCAGAAAGCGCTCAGAACCTCGAGGAGGCTTATGTTTCGGCGGGCAACTCACGCGCTGAGGCCAAAGCGGAAGCGGCCTACGCGCAGTGGTTGCCGCAACTGCGCGAACTGAAGGGACTGGCACAAAGTCTCGGTGACCTGGCAAACCTATACCGTCAGGCAGGCGACCAGGCGTCGGCGCAAGCGGTGGTGCAAATGGGCCTGGGTTTGGGGCAGCGCGTGGCCCAACCCTGCGGGGAAAACCTTTTGATCTCCGACATGAGCGGCCTTGCCATTCAACGGCTAATCCTGCAGACCATGGACCCGGCCAGTTCGTATGACGCCGCAGGTGATTCCATCAAGGACCGCCTGGAGGAAATCCGCCATGAAATCGAGGATCGCAAGACACTCTGGAAAGAAGCCGAACCTATTCTCCAGAAAATGCCGGATAATGAGCTGATCAGCTACTTTGACCGGATGAAGCTCGCCGGTGAATTGGACGCACTCCGCTGGGTGATGAACCGGCAGGGCAGTCGGTGATCGGCCTCGGAATAGAGTTATGAGTGGGAAAACAGCAATCATCGTGATCGCGGGATTGACGGTCCTTGGGTTCGCTATCCTCAGTCGCCCGCGCCCAACCGTGTCTTTGCCGCCGCCGGCGCAGACGGAGCCGCTCTCGGCGAAGCGCGCGCTTAGACCCCGGCTGCCGGCGCCACGAATGGCGGCAACCGCCCCGGCGGCCGACCCCTCGGTGGACCACTCAGGGCCCACCAACCTGGTTGCCCGGCTGCTGACTGGTGATGAGTCGTTCAAGCTGAGCCCGCAGCAGGTCGAGCCGTACCTCGAGGAAAACCACCGCAGTGCGGAAAGCCTGCTCGCCGCCTTCCGCGTCACGGAGGACCAATCTTTTCTGCGGGAAGCGGTGGAGAAATATCCCAAAGACCCGCGGGTGAACTTTGCCGCTTATTTCGCTGCGCGCAATCAGCCCGACTCAAGTCCCGAGGAACGTCGCCAAAGATTGGATGCGTTTAAGCAGTCGGCCCCAGACAATGCACTGGCGGATTACCTCTCCGCGCAGGAGCACTTCAACTCCGGCCAGAGCGACCAGGCCGTAGAGGATTTGGTGGCCGCCTCCGGGAAATCGGGGTTCCAGGACTACTCAGGGGACTTCGTTCAGAACGCGGAAGAAGCCTACCGCGCCGCCGGTTACTCGGAGGCGGAGGCCAAAGCGCTGGCGGCTTGCTCGTTGCCGCTGCCGCAGTTGGCCCGACTCAAGCGCCTGGGGCAAAACATGGTGGAACTGGCAACGCTCTACCGGCAAGCGGGTGACGAGGCCTCGGCGCAGGCCGCCTTGCAGATGGGCCTGAACCTGGCACAGCGGGTCGGTGAGCCTTCTGGAAATCATTATTTGATCAACGAGTTGGTGGGCGTGAACATCGAGAGTCAGATCCTCGGTTCGATGGACCCCGGCAGCCAGTTCGACGACGGCAAGGGTACTGTTAAGGACCGGCTGGACGAACTCGCCCGACGCCGGGAGGAAATCAAACGCCTGGCCGATCCATCAACCTGGATGGGCGGAGAACGGCGAGACGTGCTGGTGACCTTGTGGGAAAAGATGCCGCCGCAGGACCTAATCAGCTTCTACGACCGCGTGAAGGTTTCCGGCGAAAGGGAAGCGTTACGATGGGCGCTCAACAAGCTGGGCAAGCAATGAACCTTCGAGCATAACGATGCTCAGGCGTATGCCCGACTCCGCGAGCAAAACCATGGCGCGTTGGCGGAGAGACCGGGCAAATAGGCGGATTTTCGCCTCCGCCCTCTTGGGGCTCGCGGTGGGCGCTGGCGCTTCCTTCGCCGCCACCGAGGCGGAGGAGTTGATCCTCTGCGGGGGCAAGGAGGTCTTCGTCCTGGACCTCAAGGCCGATGGAAAGAAGGTCTGGAGTTGGCTGGCGGCCGAGCATTCGGAAATCCCCGCGACCGTGAGAAAGCAGTTCGGGACGACGGACGACTGCAAGCCGGTGCAGGAAGGATCGAAGCTCCTCATCACCTCTTCAGGAGGCGGCGTGGCCTTGGTCGAGCGCGCCAGCGGCCGGGCACTCTTCTGGGCGTCGGTCGAAGACGCCCACTCGGCCGAGCTGCTCCCCCGCGACCGAGTGGTGGTGGCGGGAGCCGACGGGAACCGCCTCGCCCTCTTCGACCTGTCCCAGCCGGAAAAGGAGATCGCGAGTCACCCTCTTGAGGGAGCCCACGGCTTGGTCTGGGACCCCGAACTGCGTTACCTCTGGGCTTTGGGCTATAAAGAACTCCAGGCCTACGAGCTGAAGGACTGGGGAACGGCGACGCCGGCGTTCGCCCTCTCTCGCCGGTTCGATCTACCCGATCGGGGCGGACATGACCTCCGCCCGTTGCCCGGCACACGGCGGCTGGCCCTCACCACCGACCAGCATGTTTGGACGTTCGACCCGGAATCCCGCCGGTTCGAGCCGTTCGACGGACTGGGGGACCTTCAGGCGGTCAAGAGCGTTGACATCGACCCCCGGACGGGACGGATCGCCTACGTGCAGGCGGAGACGAGTTGGTGGTCGTCCCGCGTTTTCTTGCTCGGGGCCGAGGGGGAGGTCCAACGCCGTGGCGAGCGCCTCTACAAGGCACGATGGAATTGCACAATCCAGGGGATACGTGGGGATGAGGCTCTCCGGCGAGTTGGAGGCAGTACCCGGTCGCAGGAATAGTGATTGTGGGATTGATCATCCACAACCGTCCCCGGCAAGCCGAGCCGGAAGACTTTGCTGGCAGCGATGCTGACTAATCCGGCCGCTTGGCGGGAGTTTGCCAACCGTAGTGCCAGTTCAGGTTCCACAAATGCTCCAAGTCCACGAACTCCGAATGTCCGTCGGCCATGCCCATTTCTATGGCGCCCGGCAGCCTTTGTCCCGGGGCTACGCGGCGTGGTGCGCTGGCAGGGCTGCGCACATGATGCCGGGCAATCGTGCAGCGGCCAATATTGTACACGCCGGGACCTCCGACGAAGGTTTCCCCATTGTAAAGATCGCGCGCTGGGAGGTCCGTTTCGAGTGGCCAGGTGTCCAGCCAATTCTCGTCGAAAAACACCGGCGTGTGCGAGGGCTTCTCGAGGCTTCCTTGGTTGGCAAAAAAGAAGTGGGGAAGCGGGTGGGGTCCGCCATGGAACATTACGACCTGCGAATACAACCATCCGTTAAACCCGTAGCTTCCGTAAAACATCGTTTTGCGATCGCTGGTCCAGCGCACCCAGGCGCCATCCGCGCTACCCTGCCGGTTTCCCGACGCCGGAGCGGGGGTACGCAACGGAGCCAGAGGGCATAGCCGCAAATTCTTGTCTTTGGCGTAATCGATGAGTGTTCCCATCCAGTTGCCATCGGGAAACGCGGGGGCGTTGTACGCCGGCTGTTTCTCCTGGTCGGCCACATAGATGGAAGTGGCCATGGTTAACTGCCTGGTATTGCTCAGACATTGAATCTCCTTGGCCTTGAGCCGGGCTCGTCCCAGGACTGGCAACAATAGAGCCGCCAGGATGCCGATGATCGCAATCACCACGAGCAGTTCGATTAAAGTAAACCCCGGCTTACCGATACAGATAAGGAATTGCCTGTGAGGTTGCGCGGGCAGGGGAGGACGGCTCGCTGTCAGGCTCATCATGTCCGCATCTTATCGTGCCGCTTCCGCGTGTCAAATGGTAAAGCAAAAACCCAACTGGTCAGTCGAGGCGGGAGCGGCGCGCCGAATTCCATTTCGGCGCGAGTCTGGTCCCGCCGCCCGCGGCGCTGAAATGGAATTGGGTGTTCCGTCGGGCGGTCCCTGAGGTCTTGGCGGCCGCAGGCTCTTGCAGTTCTCAGGCGGGGCGCTTTGGCCTATAGTGCGTGCCGTTTTATGAACCGGCCACTCCGTTGTTCTGGCGCGCCAGCCCCGCCGAGCCGGATGACCCGGCGGCGAAGCATCCAGCCCGCGGTCCCGGCGAGATCGGCGGGTGCTTCTGCGCGGAGCATCGGACAGGGTTCCTCCGACGCACGGGATTGCCCGAGGCACGCTGGCCGGAATTGCGGGACGACGCGCGAGCCCGCCGGCCAACGCGCTTGCTGCGGGAATGGCTGGAGTTCACGTGCGACGAACTGACCGGCTCATTCCGGGCGCAGAACCGAGCCGCCGGGGGCGGCCTCGGCATCATGGTCATGTACCTGGGCGCGGAGAAGGCCGGCATCCGGCTGCGTGACTATCGGGCCGTGCCGCTGCGAGTCGGCGAATTGATGTTTAACGACTCGGCCTTCAGCCCGCTCAAGGGCAAGACCGACGAGTTGTTCAGCGTGTTGTTTCACCGCCGCTTTGTGGCTCCGGAGTTGGCCTACAGTGAGACGACGGCGTTCCCGGCCGACCGCCTTTCCGCCCGCCACCTGGCGGCCAAACTGGTGATCTCGACCCTGGCGGATGTGCGCCACACGGTGTTCATGAGCGGGGTGACACCTTTTCCGAAGGCACACTGGACGACCCTGGCGCCGGCGATGAGGCGGCAGGCGGATTTCCACGCCCGGCTGGCCGGCCACCGGCCGCGCGGCCCGTTCAAGCACTACTGGGGCGAGGCCAGCCGGCTGGTCGGCGATGACCGTCCCTTCAGCCTGTTCCTGGCCACGGGAATTCCGTTCGAGGTGGCGGATGAGTTGCCGCACGACGGCTGGACTTTCCTCTCCGACGCCGATGCCCGGTCGGCCGCCGGTGGACGATTGGCCGCGACGGCGACTCGATGGGTGTGCCGGCCGCAGGCGCAGGCGCCGCTGGCGGGCGCCGAAACCTGCGAGGAATCCCTGGAAGCGCTCTGGGCCCTGAAACGGGGCGTCCTGCCGCGGTTGGGGAAGACGCCGTGGGTGGAAACCGCCGAGCCGGCGGTGCTGGCTTGGTATCCCTCCGCGCGCGCCGCCCTGCTGTGGAATCCGCACGACGCGCGGAAGACTTTTGCCGTCCGTTGCGGGGCGCAGGTCCGCGAGGTTACGGTCGAAGGGTTGGATGCGGCGCTCATCCAGGATTTGAGGGAAAAATGACCCGAGCGCACGTAATGCGATGACTGCTATGACGCGCCAGCCGCTGGTCAGTTCGCTGTGATTGGGTTTCATGAGTTCCGCTGCGGTTAACGGGAAGCAGTTGGTGGCAAAGTCCGGTGCTTGGCCGGCCTCCTTCACCTTGCCCAAGTGAGTCGGCTCGACCCAATTCATGGGTCCGGCAGGCCGGTGACGAATCCCATCGAGCGCGGATCCGATGTGGGGGCCGGGAGCCAGAAGGTCTTGCTCCTTTCCAGCTTCTTGGCAGTCGCCGCGTTCACTCGTTGAACGTGAAAGTCGGAGAACATCAGATGCCCGCTGCCATTGTGGCGCGTACTGATGGCGTTTGTGCTGCCCAACACGGGCACGGGGCCAACCATTCCGGAAAGGTCGTTTCGGGCCAGGTTAGCCTCCATGAAGAGGAGGGTTCGCGTGGGCGCTGTGTATTTGGAGGGGTCGCCGTCGTGGCAGAGCACGCAGTTCATGGCGTAGCTGCATTGGCGGGTGGAAGTGGGCGGCGGAGAGGAACCGCTGGGCCTGATGCCCAGCGCGAGTTGATCGGTGGGGCAGAGGTAAACCTCCCGGCTCTTCAAGTAGGGATAGAGCTCGCCGGTCGCGAGATCAACACTGCCGTGCTCGGTGTGCAGCCAGTCCAGGAAGTAGGGCAGGCGGCCCTTGTTATCTAGCGAATAAACGGCGGCAGCATGGCTGAACTGTCGCAGGTTGTTTGCGCAGGCCGTGGCCCTGGCGGCTTCCTTGGCCCGGCTCAGCACCGGCAGCAATAGGCTCGCCAGGATGCCGATGACGGCGATTACCACGAGCAGTTCGATGAGCGTGAACGCTGGACGACGGGTTAGCCCGGTGGTGGGTCCGCGGCTCGTCCCTGACTTATCAGGTCGGCGAAAGCATCTCATATCTCCAAGCTCATTAAAGTGCCGCACCCGCGTCCTGTCCTGAACGTTGGATGGCTTTCTCATACCAAAACCGCTGCCACGTTAGCAAGCGCGCGTTTCGGCGCGCGTTGGTTTTTTTGTCTATTGCTTTGTGCGGGCGAAACACCAAAGGCTCTTGTCGGTGCGGAGGAAGAGGTCCCCATCGGACGCGGCCAAGGAGGCGTTGGTCGGCTCGTACACCGAGTTGGTGGCCAGCAGTTGGAACTTGGGGCCGGCGCGCAGGACGAACACGTCGCCGGATTGGTTGGGCACATAGATCTTCCCGTCGGCCAGGAGCATCGAGGACCAGGAACTGCCTTTCACGCCGGGACCTTTGAGGCGCTCTTCCCATAGCTCGTTGCCGGTCTTCAGTTCGAGGCAGGAGGCGATGCCGTCCTGACCGATCAGGTAAAGATACCCCTCGTGGATAACCCCTGAACCGATGGGCTGACTCTTTACGCGCTCCAAACGCCAGACCCGCTGACTCTCGGTCACATCCCCGCTGCCGCCCGGCCGCACGGCGATGGCGCGGCCACCCATCAGGCCGCTGCTTATCCCCACGACCACCCCGTCGCCTGAGACGGGCGTCGTGAAAATCCAATCATCAATGCCTTTGCTGAGCCAGAGTTGCTTGCCGGTCTCGGGCTCGTATCCCGCCAGACGATTCGGGAAATTCATGACCAGTTCATCGCGTTGGCCGGCCTTGATGAGCAGGGGCGTGCTCCACGCTCCACCCGGAGGACCCCCGGGACCGCCCGGCCCACCAAGACCGCCTCCACCGCCGGGACCGCCGAAGTTGGGCCGGGGCAGCGCTGCGTCGAGACCGGCGCGGAGCTTCTCTTGGTTGAGCGAGCCGCTCTTATCCGAATCCCAATCGGCAAACCACCTTTCGAACGCGCCTTTGAGTTCGGCGCGCGTCAGCAAGCCGTCTTTGTCCGTATCGGCGGCGGCGAAGAGGCCCGGCCCAATGAATGTGCCGGGGCCGGACCCGGCCGGTCCCCTGCCTGGGCCCGGCTCTTCTGCCGGGGGCGCCGGGCCGCCCGGCGGAGCGAATCCGGCGGGCGGTGGCAGCACGGCGGGGAGTTTTTCTGTAAACTGTTCCCGGCTTACCTTGCCGGTCTTTTCCGAATCCAGTTTGTCGAACCACACGTCCGCCAAGGCGAGGAACTCTGCCCGAGAGAGTTTCTGATCTCCGTTCTTATCGGCTTGGGTCAGCATTTGCGGGGCAATGAACATGCCGGGGCCGAAGCCGCCGGGGCCACCCGGCGGACCCGGTGCGCCAAAGCCGCCGCGCGCTGGTGGCTCTTCGCCGGGATCAGGCTTCGGCGGCTCGACTTCCCAAACCGTCTGGCCGTCGCGTTTGTTGACCGCGATCAGCCTGGCCTTGGGGTCGGGGCCGAAGTTGAGGAAGCAGAGGTTGCCGTAGAGCACGGGCGATGAGGCGTTGCCGAACATATGGTTCATCTTGCCGAGGTCACGATGCCAAAGCTCCTTCCCGTCGAAGTCGTAGCAGTACAGCCCCGCCGAGCCAAAGGACGCGACGACCCGGTCGCCGTCGGTCACCGGCGTGGCGGAGCAATAGGGGTTGTTTTCCTGTGTCGGCTCGTTCTCGGCATAGATTACGCCCGCTTGCCAGAGTTGCCTGCCGTCGGCGCGGTCGAAACAGATCACGGTGCGGCGCTTGTCGCTCTTGATGGCCTGCGCAATGAAGACCCGGTTGCCCCAGGCAATCGGCGAGGAATTGCACGGACCGGGCAGCGCGACGCGCCAGCGCACGTTCTGGTTCGTGCCCCAGGTTTCAGGCAGGTCTTTTTCCAAAGAAACACCGGTGCCCTCAGGTCCGCGCCAGCCGGGCCAGTTGGCGGCCGAGGCCGCCGCGGCGATGCACAGGTGGAGAGCGAGCAGGGTGAGTTGTTTCATAAGCGGCGCCAAGGGTGAATTGCGCCCCGGCGGCCGCCTTCATTCCAGGCCGCCACCAAACCCGCGTTCCCCTCGGAGACGCCTGGCCTGATCGAGCGCGGGGCTGCTTTCATAAGGTCCCACAGCTTATCACAGAAAAGCTTAAGGGAACATTAAGAGAGAGACGGGACGATGGCTGGGGGCAGTCGCGGAGGGACGACCGAACCTGGCCCAACGATTTATATTTATCGCTGGGTTGCCGAGTCAGACCGGACCGAGTCCCGTCCGGGACCCCATTGCCACATCGCCTCTATTGACGCTTCGGGCCGCATCAGTCCGCCCAATAGGGCCGGGAAGGCAATTTGCCCCCAAGCCGACTGCAAAGGACAAAGCCCCCGCCCACGGGGTGCTTTGCTCTTGTACGGGCGCCGGGCAAGGCGTCAGCCTTCGAGTCCCGAAACCCGAAAAGTGGCGCGGTCGAGGCGATCCTCGCTGCTGGAGATGGGCCGCAACGGGGTGTTGCCATAAAAGGAGGCCCATTGGGTGAAGGTGCTCCGGGGTCCGAAAAGGCAATCGCACCCTGCCAAAGCGTAGAGGTCACCCACCGGGGTGCCGGGACCGAACCCCACCGCCAACCCCGGGAACTCAGCCGCGTTTCGCGGCTCGTCGCTGCAAACCAGGAAGGACACTTTGCGCCCCGGAAACTGGCCGGCCAACTCACGCATCCAGGCGGCATAGCGGGCCACAGGGAAGTTGAATTGCCCGCCTCGATAGTGGCGATAATCGCCGTGGCGGATGTGAACGCCGGCGACCACGTCGGCGCCGCGCCGAAGGCGCTCGACGGCCTCGCGGCTGGCGCGGGCGTGTTCCGGCACGGGGCGGAAATAGGCGCGGATCTTATCTGCGTGCCGGGCCACACAGCCCGGCGCGCGAAAGGGCCAGCCGTAAATCAGCACCAGGCGCGCGTCGCGGATGCGCCCCTGGAACTCGGCCCCCTCGATCAGCGTGATCTCTGGCATTTCCTCCACCGTAAGGACTGACTTGCCCAGGAGCGGCAGACGGGCGTTGAGGGCGCTGCCGTAGCGCACCACGTGGTAGAGTATCCGCGTCTTGCGAATCGCCCGGGCCAAACCCGGCACGGCGTCGAGCCAGCTTCGCCGCGCGGCCACCGGGTAGCGGCAATAAATGTCTTGGGCCGTGTGCTCGAACAGGTGCGCGTAAGAATGGAAAGAGATGTTCACGACGCGACACCCCGACTCCTCCGCGAGGGCGATAAAATGCGCGAAGAGGATCAGTCGGTTGCCGAGCTGGCCGCACCTCAACGCAATGACGAACAGCTTCGGGGCCGCGGCCCCGCGCTGGTCCACCAGGCCGTGGCCTTGAGTTGCGACGGCTCTTTCGGCGACAGTTGGCGATTTCAGTCTATTTGCCCTTCTGACCCGCGCCGTGTCTGGTGCGGGCGGGCCTGCGATTGCGATTGCTCCTCCCAGGCGGCCGGTCTGTGCCTCGGATCGGCCGGACCCGCCAGGGGTCTCTTCTTGTCGCCGACTTGACGGCTTGCTGTCAAGCCGAATGGCCTTCCTGGATGCTTTTGGCGCTACCCCGAGTCCACCACTTCCAATGCCGGGCGGTGTCGTGCGGCGTTGCCGCGGGCTGCTATGGGTCCGGCCTTTGGCCGCGGCGTCCGCCAGGCCCCGGCTCCTTTCGGCTTTCTCGTTACTTTGTCTTTGGCGCAGATCGGTACAGATCGTCCGCAAATGGGACGGCGGTGTCCTCCCAGAGCTTATTGGGGCCGGCCGAGCGGATGAGGACCTCGGTATCGGAGAAATAGAACTGGAGCGGGGTGCCCCAGGGGTCGAGGATCTGGCCCTTTTCATCGAGCTGGCAGTGATTGCGGGCGGTCAGGATGACGACCTTCTTCTCACCGCGGCCAAGGAGGGCTTTGGCAATGGCGGGGTTGTTCCCGGTCGGGTAGCTGCCCAGGAATTCCCTGTATTGTTGGAGGCTGAGGATCAGGTTGTCCGCTTGGGCGTCAAAGCGGGCGACATTCTGGTCGAGCTGCCGTTGGGTCCAGGCCCTGGCGACCCAGAAGACACTGACGGCGCCCGCCACGAGGAGCAGAATGGCAAGTGCTCTTTTCATACTACAATGCATGCGATCTCTTACGGTTCTGGGCAGGGGGCGGCGACCGGCAAGGAATGCCGGGGCGGCGCCTGGTCCTGCGCTCAGTCGTCTGAGCCGGCGCCCCGGGCCGGGGTGGGGCCGGCCCTAGGCGTTGGCGGTTCTCAGATTGCCGAGTGGAGGTGTAGCAGGAGGAGTGCCGGTGCTGGCGCGCACGACCAGTTCGGCGGGCAAGGGTTTGAGGTCTGGGCGCTGGCCGCGCAAGAGTTGTTGCATGGCGGCGACGGCGGCGGAGCCAAGGCGGTACTTGGGCTGGCGCACGGTGGTCAAGGGGACCTGGAAGTGGTCGCAGAAGGCAATATTGCCGAAGCCGGCGAGGGAGAGGTCCCGGGGAATGCTGAGGCGGTGCTTGAGGAAGAGCTGGGCGCAGCCGAGGGCGACGAGGTCATTGACGGCCTGGACGGCGGTGGCGTTGGAGGACTCGGCGATCATTTGGGCGGCGGCTTTGGCGCCCTCCTCAGGAGTGCGGCCGGCCTGGAAGACGAGCTTGTCATCGACGTCCATGCCCGCCTCGCGCAAGGCGCGGCGGTAGCCTTCGAAGCGCTGCTGGGCCCAGGGGGTGGCGATGGGGCCGGCCAGAAAGGCGATGCGTTTGTGGCCCAGTTTGAGCAAGTGGCGCGTGAGGGCGTAGCTGGCCAGGAGGTCGTCGGAGTGGACGCAAAGGAACTGGTTGCAGAAGGGGGCGGGATGGCCCAGCAGGACGGTGGGGACGCGGCGGGCGAGCAACTCCTGATAGACGCGGGCTTCGGTGGCAATGCGATAGACGGGGGAAAGGAACAATCCGTCCACGCGCCGGGCCAGGAAGCGGCGGATGCAGGCATCCTCGCGTTCCGGGATATTGAGGGTATGGGCGAGGAGCAGGTCGTAGCCGAGTTCGTAGGCGCGTTCCTCGACGGCCAGCACGAGGCGGCCGAGGAAGGGGTCGGCCGAGGAAGCGACGGCCAGGCCGAAGAGCTTGGTGGTGCGGTTGCGCAGGCCCTGGGCCGTGGAATCGGGCACATAGCCCAGTTGCTGGGCCAGCAGTTTAATGCGGGTCTTGGTCGCCGCGGACACGTCGGGTTCGTCGCGCAGGGCCTTGGAGACGGTCATGACGGAGACGCCCGCCCGTTCAGCGATGTCTTTTAGTCGAACCATAGGCAGGAGCGGCGTGAGGCGGCCTCAGATAGTGGCGCCTCGCCAGTGCAGCTTGCGCCGCAAGGTTTCACAGAAAGAACTGCCGGCCAGGTGCATCAACCGGACGGAGCCATGGCTGCGGGCGATGGTGATGGAATCGCCGGTGCCCAGTTCGCTCATCACCTGGCCGTCGGCGCTCAGGATGGTGGCGGGCTTGGGACTGACCACGGCCACGTCAATCGTGGCGTTGCCGGGCAGGATCAAGGCGCGATTGGAAAGGGTATGGGGGCAGATGGGGGTGAGGGCCAGGACGGCGGCGGTGGGGAAGATGACCGCGCCGCCGGCGGCCAGGGAATAGGCGGTCGAGCCGGTAGGGGAGCTGATGATCAGTCCGTCGCAGCGATAGCGCGTGAGAGGGTCGCCATTGATGCGCACGTCCAGTTCGATGAGGCGGGAGACGATGCCACGGCTGATGATGATGTCGTTCAACGCGGTGAGGTTGAGCAACCGGCCGTTGCAGCGGGCGCTGGCTTGGAGCAAAATCCGGGCCTCGAACTTGAAGTGGCCTTGCCAAATGTGCTTGAGGGCCTGGGCCAACTGGTCCGAAGGCACGGCGGTCAGGAAACCGAGGCTGCCGATGTTGATGCCGAGCAGCGGGGTGCGGGAGCCGGCGATTTCCCGGGCCACGCGCAGGATCGTGCCGTCGCCGCCGAAGACCAGCAAGAGATGAACCTCGCGGGCCAGGGTGGCGGCGTCCTGGCAGACGGTGGCTTTCAAGCTGGCGAGCCGGGCGGTGGCCGGGTCGCTGTAAAGCTCTCGGCCGGCGGCCGCGATCAGGCGCGCGGCCTGGGTGATGGCGCCAAAGCCGGCGGCCTTCTCGGAATTGCCGATCACGCCCACACGTTTGATTTTGTCAGCCCATGTTTTCAAGCAGCACCAGGAACTCTTTGTTGCCCGCCGGTCCGAGCACCGGGGAGTCGGTCACGCCGCGCCACCGGAGGCCGGGCAGGCCAGCCAGGAAATCGGCCAACTCGCGCAACACGCGCTCGTGAATCGCCGGGTCGCGGATGACACCGGCGCCTTTGTCGGCTTCGGCCTTGCCCGCCTCGAATTGGGGTTTGACCAGGGCAATGATTCTACCGCAAGGGCGCAACAATGCAACGGCGGGGGGAAGGATTTTGCGCAGCGAGATGAAGGAGCAATCAATGACGACCAGGTCGACCGGGGCAAAGGGCGGGGGAAAGTGGGCTGGGGTGAGCAGGCGGGCGTTGGTCTTTTCCATGACCACGACGCGGGGATCGGCGCGCAATTTCCAGGCCAGTTGGCCCCGGCCGACGTCCACCGCGTAAACCCTGGCCGCGCCGCGTTGCAGCAGGCAGTCGGTGAAGCCGCCGGTGGAAGCGCCAAGATCGATGGCCGTCCAGCCGGAGACTTGGAGCTGAAACCAATTGAGGGCGTGCTCGAGCTTGAGCCCGCCCCGGCTGACAAACCTTTCCGGCGCCAGGAAGCCGAGTTGGTCGGCGGGCCGGACGGGATCGCTCGGCTTGCGGGCCAGTTGGCCGTTAATCCTGACGCGGCCGGCCAGGATGGCGCGTTTGGCCTGCTCGCGGCTGCCACTGAGTCCGCGCTCGACCAGTGCCTGATCCAATCGGCCCATAGAAGGAGTGTGCCAACTCCGCCTGGGCCGCGCGAGCTTTATTGCTGAAAATCAGGCTCGACCCGGCGGGGCTGGGGAGCGATAATCTCCCGGCAAAGCGTTGACACGATGCGACCGGTCCCGAGCAAAACGACGGATGAGTTCAAGGGGATAGCCGTGCCTCGTCAGAGGGTGCAGCAACGCTTGCGGCCGGCGCGGAAGGAAATTCCGCCGAGCGCGGCGGAGCGGAACCGGCTGCTGCAGTATGTGCGGCACTACGTGGCGGAGTTCAACCCCGTGCCGCCCTTGCCACTGGCCCAGTTGAAAGAGCACGCGCAGCGCGTGGTGGAGTTGCTGGGCTGCGCGCCGATTTACCGCGACTACCTCGGCGTGCTGCTGAACAATGAAATGTGGCGGGAAGCCCTGGCCGCGGTGCCTTACGGCAAACGCCTGCTGCTGCTGCCCAAGTGCCTGCGGGTGGAAAACAAGTGCCGCGCCCCGTTCGACGAATTCGGGCTGCTCTGCCGGCGGTGCGGCCTGTGCAGCATCCAGGAGCTCCAGTCCGAGGCCGAGAAACTGGGTTACGCCGTGCTGGTGGCCGAAGGTTCGGCGCGGGTGATGTCGCTCATCCAAGCCGGCAACATCGAGGCCATCATCGGGGTCAGTTGCCTCGGGGTGCTGGAACAGGCCTTCCCATACATGGAAGCCGCCGCCATCCCCGGGCTGGCCATCCCGCTGCTGCAAGAGGAATGCGCCGACTCGACTGTGGACCTGGATTGGCTGTGGGACTACATCCACCTCAGCAGCGAGGACCGGACGAGCCGGCTGGACCTGG
Source organism: Verrucomicrobiota bacterium (assembly GCA_049518415.1). Taxonomy (GTDB): domain Bacteria; phylum Verrucomicrobiota; class Verrucomicrobiia; order Limisphaerales; family UBA8199; genus CAVQND01. Next base: position 18,494 of record JBEKRX010000063.1, on the reverse strand, counting down.
GGGCCCTGCGCGAAGAAGTGGATAGCTGGTTCTCAGCCGCCGCGCTCGATTCGCTGCTGGGCGGGGCCGAGGGCGAAACCGAGCGGCTGGCGCGCCGGTGGCTGGGCCGCGCGGGCAAACGGTGGCGCCCTTTGCTGACCGTGGCGACCTTCCAGGCGCTCCGCCCCGACCCGAGCGTTGGCCTCCCGAAGGACATCCGCCGACTCGCCGTGGCCGTCGAGTGCTTCCACAAGGCCTCGCTCATCCATGATGACATCGAGGACGGCGACGCTACGCGTTACGGTGAGAAGAGCCTGCACGCCGAATACGGGGTTCCGGTGGCGCTGAACGTGGGCGATCTCCTGATCGGGGAAGGCTACCGCCTGGTTGGCTCGTGCGAGCTTGCCGGCGAGCAGAAGGCGCGGATGCTGCTGGTGGCGGCGCAGGGGCAACGCCAGCTATGCCGCGGCCAGGGCGCCGAGCTTTGCTGGGCGCGCGCGCCGCGGCCCTTGACGCCGCCGCAGGTGCTCGAAATCTTCCGCCAGAAGACCGCGCCGGCCTTCGAGGTCGCGCTCAAACTGGGCGCGCTCGCGGCCGAAAGCGGGTGGGCGGGCGGCGGGGCGGCTTTGGAGCGAAAGCGCGCCGAAAGGCGCGCCGGCGGCTACGAAGAGGTGGCCGCCGCGCTGCAGACCTACAGCGAGGCGCTGGGCATTGCCTACCAAATCCGGGATGACCTCAGCGACCACGGCGAGCAGGGCGAGAGCAACGACCTGGCCGCCCTGCGGCCGGGGTTGTTGCTGGCGATTGCCTACGAACGGGCTGCCGGCCAGACCAAGCAGTTGCTGGAATCGCTCTGGCGCCGCGCCATGCCGGCCGGCCGGGAGGCCCGAGAGATCGAAGCCGTGTTTGCCGAGTTGAAGGCCGACGCGCGGGCTCGCACACTGCTGGAAACCTACAAAGAAGAGGCCATTCGCTCGTTGCGGGACCTGGAAAACCCGAGCCTCAAAGGCCTGTTGCGCCGCGTCATCGGTCGGGTCTTTAACGAACCGGAAATCAAAGGCTGGTGCAAGGAATTCGAGCAGTCCAAGCAGCCAGGAGGCGCATCCTGACACTACCACCGATTCCACTCTACCCGCGCGCAGCGCGGCACTCTTCCGCCCCGGAGGGGCCGGAAGATAGTAGCCCAGGGCAAGGCCCGCCGGAGCGCAGCGGAGGCGGGCCGCCGCCCTGGGTAAAGACCAAAAACCGATCAGCCCCCTCCCATCCCGCCCCGCGGGATGGGAGGGGGGAATGGGGGAGGGCCGCCCGCGCTCGGGGGCAGTGTCAAGATGCGCCCCCGGGCAGCGCCTGACCCCGCGCCTGACGCCGCGGGGCAATAAACGTGGCTACTTTTGAGCGCCCGTGCAAAAACAACTTCGGTGCTTTGGGCGTAGTTCAAACATTTTGGCGCACGCTCTGCGTCCGAGCGTGGAGTCCCGCCACGGCGGGACTCCACGCTCGACTCGAGCAATCAGGTCTCGGAATCTATTTTTCCGCGAGCCCTAAGGCCTTTACCCCACCAGTCGTGGCGCTGGCGTACTCCTCGCGTGAGCCTTTTTCTTGAAATGCTGCAGGCGGCGCGCCTGGCCCCGGCGCTGCTGGGTGATTCCACGGAACTGATCGGCAAGTTCCTGTTGTGCCGCCAGAACCCCGATGGCGGCTTCCAGGACCGGGCGGGCCAGAGCGACCTTTACTACACGGTTTTCGGGCTGGCGGGGGTGGCGGCGAGCGAAGGTGGCCGGGAGGCGTTCGAGCGCGTCGCTGCCGGAGAATTGGCGCCGGGCGCCGAGATTGCGCAACCTCGCCGCGGGACGGAGCACAGTCCAGCGGTGTCGAGCGCGGTGGCTGCGGCGCAGAGATACTTGCGTTCATTCGGCGGCGGCCAGGGATTGGACTTTATTCATCTCTGTTGCCTGGCGCGGGGCTGGGGGGCGGTTTCGGCGCTGAACCCAGGGGAGGCCTGCGGCGGGGCGGTTCGGGCGGAGCTCCTGGGGCGCCTGGAGGGCCATCGCAGCACCGATGGCGGTTACCATCCCATAGCCGGGAGTGAAGCTGGCACTGCATACGCCGCCTTCCTGGCCCTGGGCGCTTACGAGGACCTGGATGGACCATTGCCCGGCGCGGCCCGGTTCATCCAGTCCCTGGCCAGCCTGGAGACTCCTGATGGGGCCTGGACTAACGAAGGCCCCGGCCCCCAATGGCCAATCGCCACCTCGCTGCCGGCTGCGACCAACGCGACCACGGCGGTGATTTCGATCTTGCGCCACCTCGGCCGGCCGGTGAATCGGGCCGCGGCCGATTGGCTGCTGGCGCGCGCGCATCCGCAGGGCGGGTTCGTGGCTGCGCCCTGGGCGCCAATGCCCGACCTGCTTTCGACCGCCACCGCCTTGCACGCACTGGCGGGCCTGCAAATCCCCTTGGCCGCGCTCAAAGAGCCGTGCCTGGACTTCATCGACTCGCTCTGGACCAATGAGGGGGGGTTCTACGGTCATTGGGGCGACGACCACCTGGATTGCGAATACACCTTCTACGCCCTGCTCGCCCTGGGCCACTTGAGCCAGGCGCGGTAGTGGGGCAGGCGTCTCGCCTGTAGTGGGGCAGGCGTCCCGCCTGCCCCACTACCTCGCGGTTCCTGGAGAGGTGGGAAAGTGGGTGGGTGGGAGCCAAAGGGGCGTCTCCCGAGGCGTCGGGCTTGCCGGCGCAGCCCGCCCTGCGCAGTCCGGGCTTGGCTTGACTGTCCGCAGCTTTGCGCCTAGAAAAATGGCGTTATGCGAAGTTGCTGCGGGCATTATCCGTCAGGTCTGCGGCCTGGGCGCTACCTGATGGCAGCCGTTCTCGCGCTTTCGTTGCAGGGGGCGTTTGCGGAATTGAAAGTCGCCTTGCTGCTGGATCGTGGGGGCAAGGATGACAAGTCTTTTAATAGCTCGGCGTATGAGGGCGCCACGCGGGCCAAGCACAAGTTTGGCATCTTGCTGAAATACGTCGAGGCCCCCGATGACAATGCCTACGAGTCGCTCCTGCGCGGTTTTGCGCAACGGGATTACGATCTCATTTTCGGCATCGGGTTCGCTCAGCAGGAAGCCATCAGAAAAGTGGCGGCGCGGTTTCCGCAAAAGCACTTCGCCATCGTGGATGCGCCGGTGGAGGCCCCCAACGTCCGCTCGCTCCTGTTTGAAGAACATGAAGGGGCTTACCTCGTCGGCGCGATCGCCGCCCTGACGAGCAAGACGGGCAAGATCGGGTTCGTCGGGGGCATGGATGTGCCGCTCATCCGCCGGTTCGAGTTGGGCTACGAAGCCGGCGCCAGGAAGATCAATCCTCAGATTGCCGTGCTGGCCAACTACGTTGGGGTCACCAGCGAGGCCTGGAACAACCCGCCCAAGGCCAAGGAACTGGCCGTTTCGCAGTATGACGCCGGGGCGGACATAATTTTTGCCGCCGCCGGGGCATCGGGCCTGGGCGTCTTTGATGCCGCGGAGGACAAGAAGAAATTTGCCATCGGCGTGGATGCGAACCAGGACTGGACCAAACCGGGCCTGATCCTGACGAGCATGCTCAAGCGCGTGGATGAAGCGGTCTATGCGACCATCGAGGAAGCCACGACCGGCAAGTTCGCCGGGGGCGTCAAACGCTTCGGCCTGGCCAACAAGGGCATCGATTACGCGTTCGACCAATACAACGCGGGAATCCTGACGGAGGCAGTACGCAAACGCGCCGACGAGCTCAAGGCCGGCATCATCGCGGGGAAGATTGTGGTGCCGGATTACTATCGGAAATAGGGAGATGAAGCGCAAAGGCGATTTGGATTCAGACATCGCAAAACGGCCAGCCACAAGAGCCCAGTTCGTGGGGTGACTCTGGCGGGCAGAACCAGACACTAGCGGACCGATGACCGCCGAGACTCCCGCCGCAGTCGAGTTGCGTGGCCTGAGCAAGCGCTTTGGGGCCGTGGTCGCCAATGACGGGGTGAACCTGCGGGTCGAACCCGGCACGATTCACGGGATCATCGGCGAAAATGGGGCCGGCAAATCGACGGCCATGAAACTGCTCTACGGGGTCTATCGGCCGGAGGCGGGGGAGATTTGGCTTTGGGGCCGGCGGTGCATTTGGGCGTCGCCCGCCGAGGCGATCGCGCGTGGGATTGGCATGGTGGACCAGCAGTTCATGCTGGCGGGTCCGTGCACGGTGCTGGACAACATCCTGCTGGGGGCCGAGCCGGTGCGATGGGGGCTGATCGACCGGAAGCGCGCCCGGGGGCGCGTGGAGGCGCTGGCCCGCCAATACGGTCTGCCGGTGGATTGGGGCTGCCCGGTCGAAGAACTGCCCGTGGGCATCCAGCAGCGGGTCGAAATCCTCAAGCTGCTCTTTCGCCAGGCCAGCATCCTCATCCTGGACGAGCCCACCGCCGTCCTGACGCCGCAGGAAACCAAGGTCCTGTTTGCCAACCTGCGCAGGCTTCGCGACGAGGGCAAGACCATCCTCCTGGTGACCCACAAGCTCAAAGAGGTGATGGCCTTTACCGACCGGGTCACCGTCTTTCGCGCCGGCCGCGCCGTCGGCGACCTGGCGACCGGGCAGACGAATCCGCAAGCCTTGGCCAACCTGATGGTCGGGCGCAAAGTGGCGCTGGGCCTGGAGGCGCCGCCCGCGCGGCCGCGCCCGGAACCGGCCGTGGAGGTGGCCGAGCTGGGCCTGTCCGGCGCGGTCGCCAGCCGGCCCAGGCTTTCCCAGGTCAGTTTCGTGGTCCGCCGGGGAGAAATTGTCGGCATCGCCGGCGTCGATGGCAACGGCCAGTCGGAGCTGTTGGAGGCCCTGCTTCACCCGCGCGAGGCGCGTTGCCGCACCGCCGGGGCGGTCAAGGTGCTGGGAAATGAGGTGACCGGCTGGGAGGCTCGGAAGATTCGGGACCTCGGCGTGGCGGTCATCCCGGCGGATCGCCTGCGGGAGGGGTTGTTGCTCGAGCGGCCCGTGCGCGAGAACTTCCTGCTGGGTCTGCAGCGGAACCGCGCCTTCAACCGGGCCGGATTCCTGCGCGGGCGGGCCATCGGCCAGGCCGCCGGGCGGGCCGTGGCGGACTACGATGTCCGGCCAGGAGACTTGGCGATGCCTGCGGGAAAACTCTCCGGCGGAAACCAACAGAAGCTGGTCATTGCGCGCGAGTTCGAGCGCCATCCGCGCCTGCTGATTGCCGCCCAGCCCACCCGCGGGGTGGATGTCGGCGCCATCGAGTTCATTCATCAACGCCTCGTGCGCGCCCGCGACGAAGGCGCCGGCATATTGCTGGTTTCTTCCGAGCTCGACGAGATTATGGCCTTGTCCGATCGCATCCTGGTGATGTACGAGGGCCGGATCGTGGCTGAGTTCCGGCGTGGGCAGGTCTCGGAGCAGGAGCTGGGATTGAAGATGGGAGGGGCGTAGGAGGAGGTGCGAAGGCACATTTCCAATTGCCCATTTCCAATTCCCAATTTTGTGAGCCGTCGTTCGTCACAGTCACGCGGTGAGGCATCGGTGTCGAGCAATTGGCAAATGGCAATCGGCGTTCGGACTTTGAATCATGAGACGCACACTCCAGCCTCTGCTGTCGCTGCTCCTGGGCTTGGCGGCGGGCCTGTTGGTGACCTGGTTTGCGGGTGAGAGTCCCTGGCACGTTCTGCGCATCCTGGGCCAAGGCGCGTTCGGCTCCCGCTACGACCTGGGCCAGACCTTGTTCTACACGACGCCGCTCATTTTCACCGGCCTTTCGGTCGCGGTGGCCTTGCAGGCCGGGCTGTTTAACGTCGGGGCCGAGGGCCAGCTTACGCTGGGCGCGCTCGCCGCGGCGGCGGTGGGGGGGCTGTGGCCGCGCCTGCCCGCCCCTGCCGCTCCCTGGCTCGCCGGGCTGGCCGCCCTCCTGGCCGGGACCTTGTGGGGCGCTATTCCCGGCTGGCTGCGCGCCCGGCGCGGCAGCCATGAAGTCATCAACACCATCATGCTCAACTTCATCGCCGCCGGCCTGGCCAGCTACGTGGCCCTTTACCCCCTGAGGAATCCGGAGTCGCAGAATGCGGAAACTCGGCCCATCGGCCCGGGCTATTTGATTTCGCAGTTTGGCGTGTTTTCGGGCGCCCCCGTCAGTGCGGCGCTGCCCCTGGCCATCCTGGCGGCGGTCCTGGTGTGGGTCTTGCTTTGGCGGACCGGCCTGGGCTACGAACTGCGCGCCGTGGGCCAGGGGGAAGCGGCCGCGCGCGCCGCAGGAATTGACGCGGGCCGCATCCGCATCATCGCCTTGTCGCTGGCTGGCGGGCTGGCCGGGTTGGTTGGGGTGGGCGAGGTCTTGGGCAACGCGGGCAAATTCAGGGTGGACTTTTCCCCCGAATACGGATTCATCGGCATTGCCGTCGCCCTGCTGGGCCGGAATCACCCGGCGGGCATCGTGGCGGCGGCGTTGCTCTTCGGGGCGCTGCACAAAGGCGCGGCCGCCCTGGACCTGGAGACCGAGCACGTGACCCGCGAAGTCTCCCTGCTGCTCCAGGCCTTGATCATCCTTTGCGTCTCCGCCGAGGGCCTTTGGGCCTGGATGGGCGACAAACACTGGGCAGGGAAGCGGCCACCGGGTGATGCCGGGAAGAAGGGGGCAGGGGAAATGGGAATTGAGAATTGCCTTCACTGAATTGGCGCTTCCACGCTGCAACACTCCAATGTTCTTCCAGCTCTCTGCCGCTACGCTCAGGGTTTCGACGCCGCTGATCTTCGCCGCCTTGGGCGGGCTGTTGAGCGAGCGGTCCGGCGTCATCAATATCGCCCTGGAAGGCCTGATGCTGATAGGCGCCTTCGGGGCCGCGGTTGGCACACTGGTAACCCATTCCCCGTGGCTGGGGTCGGTTTGCGGCATGGGGGCCGGCGCCGCGCTGGCGGCCCTTTACGGCCTGTTCGTGATTCGCTTGCGGGCCAACCAGATTGTGGCGGGCATGGCGCTGAACATGCTCGCGCTGGGCCTGACGCCGTTCCTGTGCAAGATGTTCTACGACGTGACCGGCTCGACGCCCGCCATTGCCGCCCCTGAGCGGTTCCACTCCGCCCCGCTCTGGCTGAGTTGGGTGCTGGTGGCCTTGTGCTGGGTGGGGCTGAAACAGACGCCGGCGGGGCTTTGGCTGACTTTCGCGGGGGAGCATCCCGAGGCCCTGGAGGCCGCCGGCATCCGCGTCAACCGCGTCCGCTGGGCGGCAGTGCTGATGAGCGGCGCGCTGGCCGGAATGGGCGGCGCCTCGCTTTCGGTCTATCTCTCCTCTTCGTTCTCGCGCAACATGACAGCCGGCCGCGGCTTCATGGCCCTGGCGGCGCTCATTTTCGGGAAATGGCGGCCGGTGCCCGCCGCCCTGGCCTGCCTGCTGTTTGGCTTTGCTGACGCGGCGCAGATGCGGCTGCAAGGCGCGACGCTTTGGGGCGGGAAACCCATCCCGGTGCAGTTCATCCAAATCCTTCCTTACCTGGTGACCATTCTCGTGCTGGCTGGGGTGGTCGGCCGCTCCCGCGCCCCCAAGGCCCTGGGCAGGCCCTTCCCTGGGGGCTGACCGGCAGGTTTGGCAGCGCGGCGGAGCCGCAGCCGAAGATTTTCTTAGGCGAGGATTTGGGGAAAGAAACTTAGGCTTGCCTCTGATGAAGAAAGAGTGGCAGGTTTGATTGGGCCGGTCGTTTTGCGAGTTGAGGAAAGGGCCGGGCAGGCTCGCGGAAGTTAAGAGCCAGCAATGAACTGAACAGTTGATGCCAGGGTTTATGAGAAAGCCAATTGTTCCTGCGCGGGAAGCGGGGGGCCAGCGTCCTGCTTTTACCTTGATTGAGCTGCTGGTGGTGATTGCGATTATCGCCATCCTGGCGGCCATGCTCCTGCCCGCGCTGGCCAAGGCCAAGACCAAAGCGCAGCAGGCCACCTGCCTCAACAACAATAAACAGATCGGGGCGGGGGTCTCGATGTACGCCCTGGATTACAGGGAACGCTTTCCTTATTGCCGAAGCTGGGGCAAGGCCTGGGGCGACGACCACCGGCTGGGGGACAAGTATCTGCCGGAACTGATTGAACCGCTGGTGGGCAAGAACGTCGGGTCCAACCTGCCGCCCGCCTCGGCGGCGCCGGCGGTGAGCCTGTTCATCTGTCCCGCCGGCTTGCGCGCCAAAGACCCTGCGGTCTCGGGTTATCAGACTATGTTGAAGGATAACGACAATGTCACTTACGTCTGGAACCACATCTACCTGAAGAAGCGGCAAAGCGACTCAGACCCGTGCGATTATGAGACCTCCAACCCTGTGAGCGGACGCAAGAGCACCCTGGTCGTGAACCCCTCTTCGGCCGTGCTGGTTTGGGAGATGCCGTATTGGACGCCGTCGGCAGCCCCGCACAACTTCCGCCTGAATCTGGTCTTCGCCGATACTCATGCCGCGGGCGAGAAGCGCAACCCCAAGGAAGTCGACTGGTGGAGTTACCACAGCCGGCGGGGCTGGGATGACAACGACTACACCGGGGCACGTTAAGCGGGCCATCTCACAAATCCGCTGACGTATTCGGATTTCGGAGAGCGGGTCAGTTGACGACATGGATCGGCCGGCCTTGGATGAAGCCGGCAATATTCTCGGCGGTGGCCTGCATCAACCTCTTGCGGGCCGAGAGCGTGGCCCAGGCCTGGTGGGGCGTAATGATGCAGTTCTTCGCCCGCAAGAGCGGGTTGGCCGGTTGGATGGGTTCGCTGGCGACCACATCGACAGCCGCGCCGGCGATGGTGCCGGCGTTCAAGGCGGCGGCGAGGTCGACCTCATTCACCAAGCCGCCGCGGGCGGTGTTGATGAAGAAGGCGTGCGGCTGCATGCGCTGCAGCAGGGCCTGATTGACAAAGCCCTGGTTGGCGGGCGTCTGCGGGCAGTGGAGGGAAACCACGTCGGCCTGGCTGAACAGGTCCGGCAAGGAGACCCACCGGAAGGGCGCAAATCCGGGATTGGGGCCGCAGACGACATCATAGGCGATGAGCTTCATGCCGAGGGCGTGGGCAAGATGGCCCACCCGCTGGCCGATGCGGCCGAAACCCACCACGCCCATCGTCTGGTCCGCCAATTCCACCAGCGGCGTCTTCCAATAGCAGAAATCCAGGGCGCGGGTCCAGTCGCCCTGCTTGACGGAGGCATCGTGGAGGCCCACGTGATGGCAGAGCTCCAAAAGCAGGGCCAGAACAAACTGTGCCACCGAGTCGGTGCCATACACCGGGACATTGGAGACCGGAATGCCGCGTCGCCGCGCGGCTTGCACGTCCACCACGTTGAAGCCCGTGGCCAGGACCGAAATGAATTTCAGCCTGGGCAGTTCGCCCAACAGGGCGGCGGTCAGCGGCGTCTTGTTGGTGAGGAGGATGTCCGCGGGCCGCGCCCGCTCGAGGATTTGGTCGGCCGGCGTGTGCTCGAAAAGAGCCAACTCGCCCAGGGCTTCGATGAGGGTCCAAGGATTGTCACCCGGGTTGAGGGTGCGGCCATCCAACACAACGATTTTCATGCCTGAGAGTTTTCCGGCCGGGCCGGTTGCCCCTTGGGCGTCCCCGACTCGTCGGGGGAGTCTTTCCTGACCATCGACCACGCGTTTGCCGATGAGTGAATCAGAGCCGCCCGCGCTTTTCAAGGCAAAAACGGGGGGAGGAGCCGAGTGATGGAGTGGTGGGAAGGAGCGGGATGGAGAAGGTGAGATTGGCCCCAGGGGATAATGGCCCCGAGAACCGGCTGGCGAAAGAGCTTGCTCAGAATGTGCGATTCTAAGATATAGCACTGCGATGGACAGAAAGAAAACAGCGTTGGGCAGGACCAAGAGCGCATCACGATACTGCCACCAATTCCACTCTACCCGCGCGCAGCGCGGCATCCTTCCGCCCCGGAGGGGCGGCAAGATAGTAGCCCAGGGCAAGGGCCGTCCCGCCTTGGCGGGACGGGCCGCCGCCCTGGGTAAAGTGGAAAAAGGGATCACCCCCCTCCCATCCCGCCTTGGCGGGATGGGAGGGGGGATGGGGGGAGGGCTTCCGCCCGCGCTCGGAGGCAGTGTCAGGATGCGCCCCAGGACCAGCAAGAGGGTCACTGTTTGATGACGGCTCGCGCAGCAGCAACAGGTCTTTTTTCTCTGCGTTCTTCGCGTGGCGGGCGGTTGGACCTGGGAAAGGAGGGCTGCAAATGAGCGCCGGCATAAGCGAGTCCAAGCGGGCGTTGCGGCGGGAGGTGGCGGCGGTGTTGAAGGCCATGACTGTAGCGGAGCGGAGGGACGCCTCGGCGCGGGCGCGGGCCTTGCTGGCGGCACAGGCGGAGTGGCGGGCGGCGCGGTCGGTCCTGTTCTACGCGCCGCTGGCGGAGGAAGTGGATGTCTGGCCGCTGGCTGGGGAGGCCCTGGCGGCGGGCAAGCGGGTGGTCCTGCCGCGGTTCGCGCCCGAAACCGGGAGGTATGTCGCCTGCCAGGTGGAGGACCTGGCGCGGGACCTCAAGGCGGGGCATTTCGGCATTGGCGAACCGGCGGCCCATTGTGCCGCATTTTCGTCAAAGTGGCTGGACTTGCTCCTGGTGCCTGGAGTAGCATTCGACCTGCACGGCCGCCGCCTTGGCCGGGGCAAAGGGTATTATGACCAATTGCTGGCGGGCGCGCGCGGCGTGATGTGCGGCGTGGCGTTCGATCAACAAATCGTGCGCCACGTCCCCGTCGGGCCGCAGGATATACAGGTGAATTGCATCTTGACGCCGACGCGCTGGATTGGGCGGCGAGGGCGCGCGGTTTTGGCATGACTGGTATGGTCAATATTGTGCAGGACGGCGCGCTGGCGATGGCCGGGGCGGCGCTATGTTATCTGCTGCTGTGGTGGAAAGAGCGCAATCTCAAGGAGGCCAGGCAACTGGAGGCCGAGGCGCTGTTGGCCAAAGCCCGCAACGAGGCCGAGGCCCTGGCGGCGGCCGCCCGGCTGGCGGCCAACGAAGAGGCCCTCAAGCTGCGCGAGCAGATCGAGAAATCCTTTGCGGCCGGGCGGGCCGAGCGCGCCGAGCTGGAGCGCCGGCTGGGGGAGCGGGAGGCGCTGATCAACTCCCAGCTCCAGCGGGTGGTCGAGGCGGAGAAGAGCGTCAACGAGCACAAGGGGGCGTTGCGCCAGCAGGCGGAGGCGCTGGAGGCGCGGCAGCGGGAGCTGGCGGAACAGAGGCGGCAGGCGGGTGAGCAATTGGAGAAGCAGGCGGGCTTGAGCGAGGCGGAGGCACGCGAGGCGTTTCTCAAGAAGGTCGAGCAGGAGGCCGTGGGCGAGGCCAACAAGCTGACGCGCCGGGTGCTGGAGGAGGCGCAGGTCAAGGCCGAAGAAAAGGCGCGGCGGATTATCAGTGTGGCCATCGAGCGCTACGCCGCGGAGCACACCTTTGACAGCACGACCGCCAGCATCGCGCTCCAGGGCGAGGAGATCAAGGGGCGGATCATCGGACGGGAGGGCCGGAACATCCGCGCCTTCGAGGCGGCGACCGGCATTACGGTGCTCATTGACGACACGCCGGGGGCGGTGCTGCTCTCCGGGTTCGACCCGGTGCGGCGAGAGATTGCGCGCGAATCGATGCGGCGGCTCATCGCCGACGGGCGGATTCACCCGACGCGGATCGAGGAAATCGTGGCCAAGGTCAGCCAGGAGATGGAGGAGACGATCGTGCGGACCGGGGAGGAGGCGGTGGTGAAGGCGGGTTTGCCGCCGGTGCACCTGGAGATTGTGAAGCTGCTGGGGCGGCTGCATTTCCGGCACAGCTACTCGCAAAACGTGCTCGACCATTCGGTCGAGGTGGCCCACCTGGCGGGTCTGATGGCCGGGGAGCTGGGCCTGGACGTAAGCACGGCCAAACGGGCCGGATTGCTGCACGACATCGGCAAGGCGGTCAACCACGAGGTGGAGGGCCCGCACGCCGTGACGGGCGCGGCCCTGCTCCGACGCTACGGCGAGTCCGAAGCAGTCGTCAACGGCGTGGCTTCGCATCACAACGACGTGCCCCCCAGCGGGCCGCTCGGCATCCTGGTCGGCGCCGCCGACGCGATCAGCGCGTCCCGGCCGGGCGCCCGTTCGGAGAACATGACCACTTACCTCAAACGCGTCGAGGACCTCGAGCGGATTGCCGGTTCATTCGCCGGCGTGGAGAAGTGCTTTGCGGTGCAGGCCGGGCGGGAATTGCGGGTGTTTGTTCAGCCGGAGCAGCTCGATGATGAAGGGGCCTTTGCCCTGGCGCGGAGCATTGCCTCGCGGATCGAAAACGAATTGCAGTATCCGGGCCAGATCCGGATTACCGTCATCCGCGAGACGCGCTGCGTGGAAGTGGCGAAATGAGGTCAGCGAGGCTCCGCCCCAGACCACCTCTGGCATCGAGCCCCGATTCGGAATCGGGATTACCCCGAAAATAGCCGCGTAACCCGTTGCAAATGAATCCCCCATCCCTTTAAGGGATGGGGGATTCATTGAGTATTGCTTATTGATCATTGAGTCCGCAGTCCGAAAGTCCATTCCGCGTCATCCGCGGGCATTCTTCAATAACCAATGATCGTTCTTCAATACTCAATTTTCAATTTACCTAAAAGAAGCGCTGGCTCAGCGCACTCTTGCAATCGCAGCGAAACTTGGCCTGATTACAACGAGTTTTGCCGGTCGAGAGCTCTACCGTCCTTCGGTCATGGAACTGGGGAGGCCGTTTTCCCAGCTTTTGGGGGAGTTCCAGGGCCGCTCGGAGAGGTTTTCCGAATCGGTGGTGGCGCAACCGCCCAGGGCGAGCACGGTCAAGGCCAGGAGCAGGAGAAGGACGGCACGCGGATGCGCAAGCAGGTTTTTCATTGCTCAGGATAGGCGGGGATGGCCAGATCCCCCTCCATGACTTCGCCGATTTCCCAACCGGGCATGACGTTGGCGATGCTGCGATCCTTCTGCAGATTGCGGATGATGACTTTGGCCACGAGTTTGCCGTTCCGATTGACCAGCATTTCGCCAAACTCCTTCGCGCGCTGGTTTTCACCGACGTTGAGCAGCACGAAATTATACTTTGGATCCACCACCAGGACTTTGGCCGTCAGGAAGGGCGGGAGGGTCACGTGCTTTTCCGGATGCTCGTATCGATCCAGCTTGTTTTTGAGCGTTTCAATGTTTTGGGCGAAGGTCTTGTTCTCCGCCTGGACTCCCGTCAGGGTCTTTTGGAGGGCGTTCATGTCCTCCCTGAGGGTGGTGATTTGCCTGGGGGTGAATCCGATGGCCTCATAGGCGGCGAGCTTTTCCTGGGCCGAGTTGCGCTCCGCGATGGTCTTGTCCAGGTCCTTCTGGAGCTTCTCGGCGAGCTTGGTTTGTTCGTCAGCCTTCTTCACGGCGGAGTCGCGTTCCTCGCTGGCCTGGTCGAGGCTCGCCTTGGTCTGCTTCAATTCGTCCTCCGTCTTCTTGAGCTTGGCGTTGGTCGTGCTATAGAGCCCCTGGAATTTGGTGTGGGCATCGGTTTCCGCTTTGAGGTTGGTTTGCAGGGTGGCGACCTTGTCCCGCACCTGGGTGAAATTGAGAACGGCGACGGCCAGCCCGGCGATGATGGCCACGATTAAGCTGATTCGAATCAACATGGTATCAAAAAGTGATTTACCACTGTCGAGGGCATAGACTAGCGGTTGCGGGCACGCCTGTCAATGCCATTGAAAGGAGAAAATGGCGATGGGGCGCCGGCGGGTTGCAGGCCGTCCGGCACTGCCTGCCTGGCATTGTCCGGGCCAAGAAGGGGGAGGGGTCCCGACAGGTCGCATCGGCGTCAAGCTGAGCCGTCTGCAGCCGCACGGTCAGAGGCTGCGCTTGGCCCGCCCCTGCCAGCGAAGGCGCGGCCGCGCCAAGGGCCATTTTGACCCACAACTGCAACTGCCCTGTTGCCACCGCCCGGAAATTCTTGTTGACAGCGGGAGGTTCATTTCGCTAAAAGGGCCGCGACAGGCTGAATGCTTGAAAGAGTTGGGCGAAGAAAATGTCTGTGTGGGGGCGGCGTTTTATGGTGTCGGGGTTTCCGTGCTTTAGTCCGAAGTTTTGCAGTGAAAGCTTTCTGCCTGCTCCGGAAACCTTCTGGCCCCGTGTTGCGCTTGCCTCGTTCGCTAATCAACGAATGACCTCAGGAAAAGTATGAAGAACAACCTCATGTTGTCTCGGCTGGCTGTGGCCAGCCTGAGTCTCGGTCTGTTTGCCGTGGAAACGACGGTAGCGCCGGCTGCCACTGCGGCTGCGGTCAAAACCAATTGGGTGCAAAACTTCAATTTCAAGCTGAGCGGCTGGGCGCCAGATCAGTCCAAACCGACAGCGATAAGCTCCAAAGACGTGGTCTCCGCCTTGAGCGGGGCGACGGTTCAACAGATGTCGCCGCCCTCCTATCCGGGAGGGCCCCCACACACCAACGTGGTTACCCTGCCAACATTTGCCGGCACCGAAAAGTTGCTCACCTTACAGAGCGTGCTGAGCACCAATCCGCCGCAAGTCCTCGTCCGCAAGGGCTCCGGCAAGAGCCAGACGGACTACGATGTCAGCAGTGCCTTCGTGCCTGCCGCCGACACGCCGAATAACCCGCCGATCACGTTCGTCAGCGCCGGGCTCACGAACTATCACAGCATCACGACCTTTGCCTTCGCCGGCAAGACAAATGTCCTGTCGTTTGTGCTCTCGGGTTTCATGGCGGCCAGCGATACCAAGGTCAAGATCGGCAGCGCCACTTATACCGCGTCCAAGGGGCTTACGGCCACGGTTGCGGGCACGGGCGCGATCGGGACGACTACCAATGTGTTTGGCGGCACGGTGAGCATGGCGGGCGGCCATCTCGAGTAAGGACCTGGCCCTGGCAGGCCGGGGGTCCCCTGGGGGGGGCCCCGGCCTGCCGCGGACTTTGTGGGCTTGCGCCGTGCAATTGAAAGCAACTGAAACCGTCAGCTCGGCAAGGTTATGAGGTACAGCACCTTAATTGCCCGCCTGCTCGCGGCTGGGCTGAGCATCTCCGCCTTCGGCGCCGGGACCGCCCTGGCACAACCCACGAACCCTCCCAAACCCGTCATCGACAGCTTTAGTCCAACTCATGGCAAGGTTGGCGACTCGGTGACCATCTATGGGCAGTATTTTTACCATAATCCTGGTCACACGACGGTCCAGTTCACTGGTGCTGACGCGGTGGCGCCCTATGGTGGCACAAGCGATGAGACGACCATCTACGTTTACGTGCCGACCAACGCGCAGAGCGGTCCGATCACTGTGAGCACTGGCGATGGGACCAACACCTTCGGCTCCGCGGTGAGCACGAACGCCTTTACTGTGGACACCAACCCGCCTCCAGGCGGGGTGATTTCGCTCAGTGGGGACTTGGCCTTTGGCAACGTGACCGTGGGGACGAGCGCGCAGCGGACGCTGACGATTGCCAACATTGGCAATAGCAATTTGACGGTTAACGCCCTGAGTTGTCCCAGCGGCTTCAGCGGGAACTGGCCGGGCGGCACGATCACGGCGAGCAATTCGCAGAACGTGACGATCAGCTTTTCGCCGACGGCAGCGACCACTTACAGCGGCGCTATTTCGGTCGATTCGGATGCCGCCGGCGGCAGCAACACCATCGGCGTTTCAGGCACCGGCATCAGCCCGGAGAGCAGGATCATTTCCTTGAGCGGCAATTTGGCCTTTGGCAACGTGCAGGTGGGGGCGAGCGCGCAGCGCACCCTGACCATTACGAACAGCGGTAATGCCATCCTGAGAGTCAACGCCCTCAGTTGTCCGAGCGGCTTTACCGTTAGCGGGAACTGGCCGGTCACGGTGACGGCCGGCGGTTCCCATGACGTGACGATCAGCTTTTCGCCGACGGCAGCGACTACTTACAGCGGCACGATTTCGGCCATTTCGGATGCCACCGGCGGGGCCAACACCATCCCCATTTCCGGCGCCGGCACCAACCCGGTGACGAGGATAATTTACTTGAGCGGCGATTTGGCCTTTGGCGACGTGGAGGTGGGGGCGAGCGCAGAGCGCACCCTGACCATAACGAACAGCGGTGATGGCCCCCTGACGGTCACCGGCCTCAGTTGCCCCAGCGGCTTTAGCGTTAGCGGGAAGTGGTCGGGCACGGTGACGGCCGGCGGTTCGACTAACGTGACGATCAGCTTTTCACCGGCCGCAGCCACCAATTACAGCGGGGCTATTTCGGCCATTTCGGATGCCACCAGCGGCTTCAACAGCATCAGCGTTTCCGGCGCCGGCACCAACGAGGTCACGGGGATAATTTCCTTGAGCGGCAATTTGGCCTTTGGCAACGTGAAGGTGGGGGCGAGCGCGCAGCGCACCCTGACCATTGCCAACCACGGCACTGCCAGCCTGACGGTCAACGGCCTCAGTTGTCCCAGCGGCTTTAGCGGGAACTGGTCCGGCACGGTCGCGGCCGGCGGTTCGCATGACGTGACGATCAGCTTTTCGCCGAGGGCAGCCACCTATTACAGCGGCGCTATTTGGGTCAGTTCGGATGCCACCAACGGCGCCAGCACCATCAGCGTTTCCGGCGCCGGCGGCACCCTTGCGCCCACGGGCAAAACCAACTGGGTGCAGACCTTCAATTTCACGCTGACCGGCTGGGCGCAAAATCAGTCCAAACCGACAGCGATAAGCACCAAGAACGTGGTCGCCGCCTTGAGCGGGGCGACGGTTCGACAGATGTTGCCTCCCTCCCAGCCCGGAGGGCCGCCAACCGTCACCAACGTCATCCTGCCAACGTTTGTCGGCAGCGAAAAGTTGTTGACCAAACAGCTCTTGGGGAGCACCAACCCGCCGCAAGTCCTCGTCCGCCAGGGCGCCGGCAAGAGCCAGACGGACTGGGATGTCAGCAGTGCCTTCGTGCCTGCCGCCGACACGGCGAATAAACCGCCGATCACTTTTGTCAGCGCCGGGCTGACGAACTATCACGGCATCACGACCTTTGCCTTCGCCGGCAATTCAAATGTCCTGTCCTTTGTGGTCTCGGGTCTCATGGCGGCGAGCGATACGACGGCCAAGAGCGGCAGCGCCACTTATTACCCGTCCAAGGGGCTTACGGCCACGGTTGCGGGCACGGGCACGATCGGGACCACTACCAATGTGTTTGGCGGCACGGTGAGCATGGCCGGCGGCCATCTCGAGTAAGGACCCGGCCCTGGCAGGCCGGGGGTCGCAGGCGCGGCAGACCCGGCCGGCGAAGCCCTTTGGAGTTGCAACAGTCTAAAATGCTCGCAGGCTCTGAAGATTGTCTGGCAGGGACCCGTTCCCTTACCTCGCTGGGGTTTCTTTCCATGAACCGGCAGGTCGTGGGGCAGGCGTCCCGCCTGCCAGTGGGGTCCCGATTCGGAATCGGGAGCCTGCCACCCGTACGTCTCGCCCGCGAATCGCCCGGCTCATGGTCCCTGCGCACGGTCGAAAGGCCATCGAGCCTCCTCAAGAACGGGAGGCGGTCCCGGCAGCTCGGCGTCTTATTTCACGCCTCCCGGCCAACTGGGCGGCGGCTGCGCCGCGGCGTGCGGTTTTGTTTATGCGCTCTCGTATAGTCATCCCGGTACTGGTCCTGGGCGTAGGCCTGCTCACAGGGTTGGTGCTTCTCCGGCAGGGAGGCGGCGCGCCGAAGGGCAACCTGCCTGTGGCGGAGAGCGAACAGGCGGAGCAGAAGGCGGCAGAGAATGAGCCTGCAACCGAGCCTAAAACGGGTAAAGAGACCAGGTCCCAGGCGGCCATGGACGGCGCTGCCCCAGGCCAGGAAGCAGGCGAGTCGGAGGGAACAGCCGAGGCCAGGCAGAGGGCTTACGCGGAACAGCGGGTGGCGGAGTTGTACGAGCTGTCCATGAACGACGATTCGGCCTCGCTGGAGAGCATCCTCTCGGAGTTGACCAACCGGGACCCCGAAATCCGGAAGGCGGCCTTGGAGGCCACGGTTCAGTTCCGGAGCCGGGAGGCCATTCCCCGGCTGCTAGAGGCCGCCTCGCAAACCGATGATCCCCACGAAAAGGCCGCGATTGCCGACGCCATCGAATTCCTGAAGCTCCCCACGCTTAGCGAGGTCATGGAGCAGGGCCGGCCGTCGGCAAGGGGCGGGCCGGGCGCTCCCGATGCAACCCTAGACCGGCCCGGCCGGCCAGCGCCCAAAACGACCCCGCCGTAAGTCACTTAATCTTAATCCTAATCTTAATCTTAATCCTGCCCTCTCCCGGCCAGCGCCCGAAAGGACGCCGCGCGCACCCTCGGCGCGATAGGATTCGATAGACATAGGCGTTGTGAGCCGCATCTTGCCACAAAGGGCTGGCTGACTCCCATTCTCTGCCGCTCCGCGGCACTGTTCGCCGTTCGCCGTTCGCTGTTCGCTGCCCCTGATACGCTTTCCAAAGTTATTCACCACCGAGGGAAGGGTCCCGGTCAGGACCCCAGCCCGAAGGTGGTCAATAACTTTGCCGCCGGCTATAGTGGCGGCGGTGAACAGTCGGC
>JBEKRX010000062.1:0-50409 GCA_049518415.1 Verrucomicrobiota bacterium | reverse complement strand
GGGTGGAAGCTCACCTCAAAAACCATCTCCTTTACGAGCGCAGGAGGGATCGAATAAACTTCTACGAACTGCTGGCTGGGATCACCCATCCCTTAGCTTGACGCGTATGCGCCTTGGCGGGATGGGAGGGGGGAAGGGGGGAGGGCTTCCGCCCGCGCTCGGGGGCAGTGTCAGGATGCGCCCACGCTTACCGGATTTGGAGGGGCCTGATTCTTCGGCGCGGAGCGCCGCATTTAACGCGGCGGGGAAAGGCCCACGTTGCTCTTCCCACTCAGGAATTGACGCTTCGCTCTTGGTTGCGGCTCCGCCGCGTTAAGTTAAGGCCCCCAGGGCCTCATGTTGTACCAGCGCAACCGGTAATTGTTCGGGTTCAACCCGAGATAAGCCGAGAGCGCATCCATGTCCGCCTGCATTTGGGGGCTGGGGCCGCTGGTGGAGCGGCCGGAGACCATCACCAGCACGTTATCTGGAGTGGGAATCATGTTGGGCGAGCCGGAGTCTCCGCCTCCGAACAAGGGATAAACAAAGGGCGGGACCTGGGCCGAGACGTATCCATCCTGCTCGGTGCCCAAGAACATGAACGGCAAGTCCGGCGTAGCCGAGTAATAGGTTTCGAAGTTGGCCGCGGAGAGAACCGACATGGGCGTGAGGGTGGCGGGGACGTCTTCGGTGAACACGACCAAGCCATAATCGTAGAATTGACCGGCGATCGTGCCGAGCTGGACCACCTTGGCCGCAATGGTCATGGTGACGACGGTATTGTCGGCGGCGCAGAACCAGACTCGTTGTCCGGCCAATTCAGTTGTCAAACCCGTGGAGCCGAGTCCATGGCCGCGCAGGTAGGCGTGGCGGCGGGTCAGCAACGTGGCGGGCACCTGGCCCGGGCTGCCCTGAAATTCGTTGCACTGGGAAATGGCGGTGAAGCCGTCCAGGCCGTAAAGGAGGCAATTGGTGTTCCAGGCAAGCACCGGCTGGACATTCGGCCACCCGTCCGGCAGGGACCTTTCGGACCAGATTGCCATGGTCCGTCCGTTGGTGTGGGCGATGAAATTGGTCCAGACGGCCAGGCGGAAGGGCGAGGCGGTGGGTCCCGCGAACGTCGAAACGCCGCGATAGAAGCGCGGCGGCGCTCCCGGAGGCGGCGTATCCTCGAACTGGTAGCTGCCCCACGAATCCGCCGTCGCGGTTCCCAAAGAAAGCCAGTTGGCGCTGGCCGGGTCTTCGGTGTATTGGATGGTGTAGGTCCGCCAGGGAATGCCCGTGAAGATAATCCGGTAGGTTCCGTTGCCCACGTCGAGGAAGGTGGCACTCTGAGACGGGCCGGAGCTCAACAGCGGCTCGACGGTGACCGTGCCGACGGCGGTGGCATTATAGGGATCACGCACCGTGTAGGTGAACGAATCCACCCCGGAAAACCCGGCGGGCGGGGCGTAGTAGATCCAGCCGTTGGCCAGGCTGAGCAGCCCGCCCTCGTCGCTCAAAGGGGCAACGCTGTCGAGCAAAAGAGGGTCGCCGTCGGGGTCGGAGTCGTTCGCCAGGAGATCGCTGGCGGCGACTTTGGTTCCGGCCGTGGGCGGCCTTTGAACGACATCGTCCGAAGCGACCGGGGGCGTATTGACGACTTGAGGCGGTTCCAGCGAGGCCGCGTTGGCGAGGAAATGGTCGTCGCCTCCGTATTCCACAGCCACCCTGGGCAAGCCCGAAGCCAGCGAACTGGTGGTGAGGCTGGCGACACCTTCAACCAGGGCAACCGCCGGGCCAAGCGGGCCGGTTTCGGAAGTGAACTGGACGGAGCCCGAAGGGATGCCCAGGCCGGGGTCAGCGGCCAGGACGGTCGCAGTAAACGTAACGGCAGTTCCCGGCCAGGCGGGGTTGCACGAAGAAGTCAAGAGCACGACGACGGTGTTTTGGCCGGGGCTCGCCTCCCAGAAGCAACGGTAGAACCGCATTGGAGTTCCGCCAGGCAAGGCATCGGCACACTCGAATTGGCCCCGAGCGTCGGTCATCACGGTCACCAGGGGCTGCCAGGTCGGGTGGGGGAGATGGCTCGAGTATTCGATGGTATAGGTCCGCCACGGGATGCCGCAGAGGAGAAAATAGTTGGTCCCCTTGCTGGAACCGGTGGGCCTCAGCGTGGGCGCGGCCTGGTCATCGACTTGGATACTCACCAGGCCGGGGGCCGAGGCGCCGTACTGATCGCGCACCGTGTAAGTGAAGGAATCCGCGTTCGTGAGTCCGGCCGGCGGCTCGTAGAAGAGCCAGCCGTCGGCGGACCGGACCGTCCCCCCCTGATCGGTGGTGCTGGCCGCGCTGTCCAACCCCAGCGCGTAGCCGTCGGGGTCGGAGCTGGCCGCCAGCAGATCGCTGACGCTGACCCGGGTCCCTTGGTTTGGCGCCCGGCGGATCGTATAAGCGCCCGCCACCGGTGGAGTGTGGATGACTTGGGGTGAAGCCAGCGCCACGGTGACGCCGAGGAAATTTTCGTCGCCCTGATACCGGGCGCTGATGGCGTGAGCGCCCAGGGGCAGGGCGTCGGTACTCAGGTTGGCATTGCCTTCGCTCAGAGTGAGGGGAGAGCCGTAGGGAACCTCGTCGAGCAGCAACTCAACCGTGCCGGTCGGGGTGCCGTTTCCGGGCGGGGCCGCGTCGAACCGAAGCGTGAAGGTGACCCAGGAATGGAAGGGGGCGGGATTGGCGGACGAAGCGATGCTACCCACAGTAGCCGCCGTGTTGATGGTCAACGTGCCGCTGTTGGTGGTGACGTTGTAGTTGCCCAGTTGGCCGTCGGCAGCGGAGAGGCCGGCGGTGATGAGATACTGGGCCGCGGGACTGCCCGCATCCGCGAGGGTCGAGAAATTCGCGGTGATGTTGTCCCCGTTCTGCAAACCGACGAGCGTGCCGGTCAGGACCGGGTTGGGCAGGCCATAGCTCCGGACCAGGCTGTCCGCGGTCACCACCAGCGTGGCCGGGGCGACGGTGAGCGTGCCGTTATTGGTCGTCACGCTGTAGTTAGAGAGTCGGCCGTCGGGATCCGAAAGGCTGGCGATAATCGGGTAGCTGCCGACCGGGCTGCTCGCATCGGCCGGGGTCGAGAAATTGGCGGTGATGTTATCCCCATTCTGCGCACCCACCACCGTGCCCGTTAGCGGCGGATTGGTCGCGCCATAACTCCGGACCAGGTCGTCCGCGGTGACCACCAATGCGTGCTCGCGGACGTTGAGCGTGCCGTTCGAGAAGACCAGGCTGTAATTCGTCGCGCTCAGCCCCGAGGGCTCGATTGGATAACTCCCCACCGGGCTGTCGGTCTGGGCCGGCGTGGTGAAGGCCAGCGTTCCTACCAGTGCCGTGATGTCCTCGTCGTTCGCCAACCCGCTCAAGGTGGCGGTGAAAGCCGGGTTGGTCTGCCCGTAAGCCCGGCTGGCGTCGTCGGCTTGCACGACCAGCGGGGCGGGCGCCACTGTCAGGCTGCCCGACACAAACTGGATGTGGTAGTTGGGCGCGCTCTGGCCCCAGACCTGAATCGGGTACACCCCCACCGGACTGTTGGTCTGGGCCGGGGTTTGCGCGCCCAAGGTCCCGCTCACCACGCTGGCATCCTCTCCATTGACAAAACCGGAGTAGGTGATCGTGAACAGCGGGTTGGGCTGGCCGTAAAGGCGGACCTGGTCATCGGCCCGCCCCGCCAACTCGGCTGGGGTGACCGTCAGCACGGCAAGGTTGGTCGTCACGTTGTAGTTACCCAGCCGGTTGTCGGAATCCAGGAGGCTGATGCCTATCGGGTAATCGCCTGCGGCACTGCCGGGGCCGGCCTCCGTCCAGAAGCCGGCCGTGACGCTCTCCCCGTTTTGCAGGCCGCTGATCGAACCCGTCAAGGGCGGATTAGCGGACCCGTAGCTCCGGCTCTGGTTGTCCGCGCTGACCACCAGCGCTGCGGGGGCGACGGTCAATGTGCCGTCATTGATGGTCACGCTGTAGTTGGAGAGCTTGCCCTCCGGATCCCCGAGACTTACGGGGATCGGGTAATTGCCCACCGGGCTGGTCGCATCGGCCGGGGTCGAGAAACTGGCGGTGATGTTGTCTCCGTTCTGCACGCTCACCAGCGTGCCGGTCAGTGTCGGGTTGGGCGCCCCGTAACTCCGGACCAGGTCGTCCGCCGCGACCACCAGGGCGGCCGGGGCGACGGTCAGCGTGCCGACGTTGGTGCTGACACTGTAATTGGCCAGCTTGCCGTCCGGGTCCGACAGGCTCGCCGTGATCGGATAATCGCCCACCGGGCTGCTCGCATCGGCCGGGGTCGAGAAACTGGCGGTGATGTTGTCTCCCTCCAGCAGGCCCGCGATGGTGCCCGTCAGGGCGGGATTGGCAGTGCCGTAGCTCCGAACCTGGTTGTCCGGGGTGACGGCCAGCGCATACTGCGTGATCCGAAGCGTGCCGTTCGAATAGAGGAGGCTGTAGTTGGTGGCACTTAATCCCTCCGGCTCAATCGGATAGCTCCCCACCGGGCTGTTGGTCTGGGCCGGCGTCGTGAAGACCAGTTCTCCGCCCAACACGCTGAGGTCTTCCCCGTTGACGAAACCGCTCGTGCTGACGGTAAAGGCGGGATTGGTCTGCCCGTAAGCCCGGCTGGCGTCATTGGCCTGGACCACCAGCGGGACGGGCCCTACGGCCAGGTTGCCCGGGGCATACTCGATCCGGTAATTGGGGGCGCTCTGACCCCCGGCCTCGATTGGATATACTCCCACCGGACTGTTGGTCTGGGCGAGGCAGGCCACGGTCAAGGCCCCGCTCACGATGCGCGCATCCTCGCCGTTGACAAACCCGCGGTAGGTCACGCTGAACGCGGGGTTGCTCTGGCCGTAGAGCCGGAACTGGTCATCGGCCCGGCCGGTCAGGACTGCCGGTATGACGCTGAGCGTACCGCTCTGCGTCGCCACGCTGTAGTTGCCCAGTTTGTTGTCCGGATCGGAGAGGCTGATGATGATCGGATAATCCCCCACGGGGCTGGAGGCATCGGCGCCCGTCGAGAAGCTGGCCGTGATATTATCCCCGTTCCGGAGACCGCTGATCGAACCGGTCAGATCGGGATTGAGGGCGCCGTAGGTTCGGGCCTGATTGTCCGCGCTGACCGCCAGTGGGGCCGGATCAACGGTGAGGCTGCCGTTGTTGGTGCTCACGATGTAGTTGGAGAGCTTGCTGTCCGGGTCCGAAAGGCCCACGGAGATCGGATAGGCGCCCACCAGGGTGGTGGCGTCGGCCACTGTAGCGTAGATTGGCGTGATATTGTCCCCGTTTTGCAGACCGTTCATCGAACCGGTCAGGTCAGGATTGGGCGCGCCGTAGGCCCGGGCCTGGTTGTCCGCGCTGACCACCAGCGCCGCCGGGTTGACAGTCAAGATGCCCTGGTTGGTCGTCACCACGTAGTTTCCGAGCTTGAGGTCCGGGTCACTGAGCATCGGCCCGATGGCATAGGTTCCTACCGGGGCATTGGTGTCCGCCGCCGTGGCGAAGCTGGCGGTGATGTTATCGCCGTTCTGGAGACCGGTGAGCGAGCCGCTTAGGCCGGGATTGGGCGCGCCGTAGCTCCGGCTCTGATTGTCCGCGCTGACCAGGAGCGCTGCCGGCGTGACCGTCAAGATGCCCTGGTTGGTGGTCACGCTGTATTTCGAGAGCTGGTTGTCCGGGTCCTCCCAGCTCACCGTGATCGGATAGCTGCCCACCGGGCTGTTGGTGTCGGCCGCCGTCGCGTAGTTCGCCGTGATATTGTCGCCGGTCTGCAAGCCCGCCAGTGAGCCCGTCCAGGGGGGATTGGCGGCCCCATAGCTCCGTGCCTGGTTGTCGGCGCTGACGACCAGCGCGAACTCGCAGACTCTTAGGGTGCCGTTCGAATAGAGCAGGGTGTAGTTCGTCGCGCTCAGTCCCGAGGGCTCAATCGGGTAACTCCCCACCGGGCTGTTGGTGTCGGCCGGAGTGGAAAAGACCAGCGTGCCGCTGAGGGCTTCGAGACCCTCGCCATTGGAGAAGCCGTGGAACGTGGCGCTAAAGACAGGATTGGTCAGCCCCCAAACCCGGCTGGCGTCGTTGGCTTGCGCGACCAGCGGGGCGGGCGCCACCGTCAGGCTGCCCGACACAAACTGGATGTGGTAGTTGGGCGCGCTCTGGCCCCAGACCTGAATCGGGTACACCCCCACCGGACTGTTGGTCTGGGCCGGGGTTTGCGCGCCCAAGGCCCCGCTCACCACGCTGGCATCCTCTCCGTTGACAAAACCGGAGTAGGTGATGGTGAACAGCGGGTTGGGCTGGCCGTACAGGCGGACCTGGTCATCGGCCCGCCCCACCAACTCGGCTGGGGCAACCGTCAGCACGCCGACGTTGGTCGTCACGCTGTAGTTGCCCAGCTTGTTGTCCGCATCCGAGAGGCCGATGTTGATTGGATAATCGCCCACGGGACTGACGGCCCCAGCGGGCGTCGAGAAGCTGGCCGTGAGGTTGTCGCCGTTCTGCACCCCCGCCAGCGAGCCGGTCAGGCCGGGATTGGGCGCGCCGTAGCTCCGGGTCTGGTTGTCCGTGCTGACCACCAGCGCCGCTGGGGCGACGCTCAACGTGCCTTGATTGGTGCTGACGCTGTAGTTGGGCAGCTTGTTGTCGGGGTCTGAAAGGCCGACTGTGATCGGGTAGCTGCCGACCGCGCTGCTCTCATCGGCCAAGGTCGAGAAGCTGGCGGTGAGGTTGTCGCCGTTCTGCACCCCTGCCAGCGAGCCGGTCAGGCCGGGATTGGGCGAGCCGTAGCTCCGGGTCTGGTTGTCGGAGCTGACCACCAGCGCCGCCGGGGCGACGCTCAACGTGCCTTGATTGGTGCTGACGCTGTAGTTGGGCAGTTTGTTGTCGGGGTCCGAAAGGCCGACTATGATCGGGTAGCTGCCGACCAGGCTGCTCTCATCGGCCAAGGTCGAGAAGCTGGCGGTGAGGTTGTCGCCGTTCTGCACCCCAGCCAGCGAGCCGGTCAGGCTCGGGTTCGGGGTCCCATAGGCACGGCTCTGGTTATCGGCGCTGACCACCAGGGCATAGGGGCAGACCGTCAAGGCGCCATTTGAAAAGACCAGGCTGTAGTTGGTCGCGCTCAGCCCCCAAGGCTCGATTGGGTAACTGCCCGCCGGGCTGTCGGTCTGGGCCGGCGTGGTGAAGGCCAGCGTTCCTGCCAGCGCCGTGATGTCCTCGTTGTTCACCAACCCGCTCAAGGTGGCCGTGAAAGTCGGGTTGGTCTGCCCATAAGCCCGGCTGGCGTCGTTGGCTTGCACGACCAGCGGGGCGGGCGCCACCGTCAGGCTGCCTCCTTCATACTCGAGGCGATAGTTGGGCGCGCTCTGGCCCCAGACCTCAATCGGGTACAGCCCAACGGGGCTGTTGGTTTGGGCGGCGCTGCTCCCGCTCAAGCTCCCCGTCACGATGGACGCATCCTCGCCGTTGACAAAGCCGCGGTAGGTTGCCGTGAACACAGGGTTCGTCTCGCCATAGCACCGGCGCTGGTCGTCGGCCCGGCCGGTCAGTTCCACCGGCGTGACCCTCAGCGTGCCATTTACAAAGGCGAACGTGTAGTTGGCGGCGCTCAAGCTCCCCGGCGTCGGCGTAATCGGGTAGTCGCCCACCGGACTGGTTGGGGTCGCCAACGTGCCCAGGGCCGGGCTGCCGCTCAGGACGGCCGTCGCCGTCTCGCCATTGACAAAGCCGCTGACCTGCCAAGCCAGGGCAGGATTGGCGGCGCCGTAGCTGCGGCCGAGGTCATCCGCCGTCACGGTCAGCAGCACCGGCACCACCTGAAGCGTGCCTTGGTTGGTGCTCACGCTGTAATTGGCCAACCTGCCGTTCGGGTCGGAAAGCGCGGGCTCAATCGCGTAGCTGCCTGCGGGACTGTCCGGGGCGGCGGGCGTGGTGTAACTGGCGAGGATGTTGTCCCCATTCTGCAACCCCGCGAGCGAACCGGTGAGAAGCGGGTTGGCCCCTCCGTAGGCCCGGCTCTGGTCATCGGCCGTGACCGTCAGGGCTTGGGGCAGGACATCCAGAAGCACCATCGCTGTCGCCACGGCATATTCATTGGTGTCGTTCGGCACGAAAGTGACCGACAAGCTCCACCCGTTGCCGGCCTCCAGGACGGTCCCGGCGGGGGGGCTGTACACAAAGCTGCCCGGGACCTCCGCCGTGGCGCTCAGTTGGGCCGCGCCCAGGGCCGTGCCATAGCTCACGGCGGCCGGAGTGGCCCAGGCCAACGCCGGCTTGATCAGCGCCCTGCCGGCAAGATCAAGCTCCCAACTGACGAGCATATTCGTCCCGCCGGCGTCCATGTCGGCCAGGAACAAGACCCAATCCCCGGAGGCGTTCAACCCACTGAACTCACTAAGGTAGGTGGACCGCAGGGAAGTGTCCAGCACCGCCGCCGGATCGGTGTAGCGCGCGTCCGGCTGCCAGGTTCCCGTGAGGGGCGAACCTGCCGGCGGCGTCGTGCTCAGGCGGTAAGTGTGTATGTCGTTGGCCGCGGCGTCGGAAAACGTCACCTCAAAACCACAGTCATCGTAGCCGAAAGGGCTGGTCGCCGTCCGCCCCGGCCGGTTGAGTAAAACGGTCAGACCGCCCCCGTGGCTCAGGAAGCCATAGAGGTCCCCGTTGAAGTTGCCCGCGACTTTCAACCGCACCTGGACCGAGGTGATGTTCACGATGTCGGACGCGACGGCGCGGACGTCCTCGATGCCGGCGCTGTCGCCATCGGGTATGAGCCGGCGAATATTCGCGAAGATATTGGTCTCGGACACGGCTGCGCGGCCGGACAAAACACCGGCGGCCAGCACCAGGATGAGGGATGCCTTGAAGCCGTTCACGGAGTTCCAGCCTTGCCGGTGACGCGCTGTTGGTTGGGTGATCATTTCGCGATGAAGGAACGGGCGCGAGCGCTCGCATTGCCTTGGCCGCCAGCGTTCCCGAAGCAGGCTCTTGCCCTTGCGGCCGCCTCGCCTCCTTCCGGGGGGAACTGCGGAGAAATGCCTTGACCTTCTGACCAACCTCTCCAAACTCCAGTGCCTTGCATCATACGCCAACAGCGTTCCTGACTGGACCGCTCTGATGTTCCGAGCATGAGGCTGGCGCCGGGAAAAGGCAATAAAGAAAGTTGGCGCGACCAAACATCCACGTTTTTGCGTGAATGTCTTGGCATGTTTCCTTTGGAGGGGCCTGATTCTTCGGCGCGGAGCGCCGCATTTAACGCGGCGGGGAAAGGCCCACGTTGCTCTTCCCACTCAGGAACTGACGCTCCGCTCTTGGTTGCGGCTCCGCCGCGTTAAGATGAAAATTCTTGTAATAATCTGCTCGGGCGTGTGTCTTATGAACAGGCAGGCCCGACAGGCCATGCCCGTGTCGTCACTGAGCGCAAAGAACTAGATCAACCAAACCATGATTCGAGAGATCACAACTATGAAAACGAGCCAACTGTTGGCGATAGTCGGCCTGGTCGGGGTGTTCGGCCTGGGTGCCGGCAAAGCTCTGGCGCAGCCGGCAGGCCCCGGCAATTTCAATTTTGACCCGGCGCAGGTGCAGAAGATGATTATGGACAGATACCGGGAACAACTCGAGGTGAGGGATGACGCCGAGTGGAAGGTGCTCGAGGAACGAATCCAGAAAGTCATGGACGCCCGGCGCGAAGCCGGATTCGGCGGCGGCCTGGGCATGATGAGAATGTTCATGGGCGGTCGGCGTGGCGGCAGGCCGGGCGGCGGAGCGGGTGGTCCCGGTGGCGGACCTTTCGCCGCTTTCGCCCCGACACCTGGTCTGGAGGAACAAGCCTTGGAGAAGGCCATCGATGCCAAGGCCTCGAATGCCGAACTCAAAGCCGCCCTGGCCAAGTTCAACGAGGCGCGCAAACAGAAGCAAGCCAACTTGGAGAAGGCACAAGCCGAGCTCCGCAAAGTGCTCACTGTTCGCCAGGAAGCCATCGCCGCACGCGACGGACTCTTGTAGCCCTGGGCAAGGCCGGGATTCGGCGCCGTTCCATTGCTCTGTGCCGGCCAGCTTCGCTCTGGCTTCGATGCGGCGCGCCCGCCAGGCGGAGGGCCGGGCGCATTCCTCGGCTTTGGAGGAGATTTATTAGAAATCGCGCCAAGCCCGCCGCAGGGCGCGCGTGTAGCCCCTGGCCGCCATCAGAATCCGGAAAACCTCACGCCAGGGGAACCGCGCCTGGCTGGTGCGCAGCGGGTTGCGCGAGGAACCGATCGCACTGAGCTTGGCAAACTCGCGGTAGAATTCCCGGAGCGGGAGCGCCGTCGGCGTGAGCGGGTGCATGCAGTCGTGCAGATCGAAGGGATGGCAAATGTATCTGGTTTTCTCTTCCTCCCAGGCCTGGCTGCCCGGCGAGGGCGTATAGACCGTGCAGGTGATCTGCGCTGGCGGCATGCGCCTCAGGTAGTCCTGCAAGTTCTTGAAATCCTGCCGCGTGAAGCCGGCGTGGACCATGAAGCCGGCATGCACGGCAATGCCCATCCGGCGCAACGTGGCGTGAGCCTGCTCATTATCGGCTACGGTGGCGTGTTTGGAGAGCTGCTTCAGCTCGGCGTCCCGGATCGCCTCGAAACCCAGAAAGACGGCGTCCAGGCCCACCTCGCCCCAGAGGCGGAACAGCTCGGGGCGCCGATTGACGGTCGTCGAGCGCGCCCAGGCGAAGAAATGCTTTTTGAGGCCACGCTGGCGGATGACCTCGGCCAACCGCCGCGCGTGAAGCTCGTCCAGGAACGTCTCATCGTCGCAGAAATAAACGTGTTCCTGTGGGAGGGCAGCGATTTCGTCGGCCACGTGCTCGGGCGGACGCGTCAGGTGGCGCCGGCCGCTGAGCGCCGGCACGACGCAGAAGGAGCAATCCAGCAGGCAGCCCAAGGAGGTGCGCACCAGCGCCACTTGCGGGAAGATTGATCTTCCCGGGGGGTGATTTTCCGACGGCCAGATGCACTGGTAGGGACGCGGGTCCCACAAATCGCGCCGCGGCGCCGGCAGCGTCGCCAGGTCCGGGTAGCGCGGCAGGCGCGCCGCCGCCCCGGCGCTGAACCGGGGGCCGGGGACCATCACGTTTTCAATGCCACTCAACGCCCTGCCGCCCGCCGCCGCCTGGACGATGGCGCGAAAGGGCGCGCACCCTTCGCCGCGCACAATCGCGTCGAAGCAATCCAGGTCGTAATCCTGCGGCAGGACTGTGGCGTGATGTCCGCCCACGACGATGCGGGCTTGCGGGAGCACCCGCCGGACCGCGCGCGCCAGCTCCTTGACCTTGGTCGCTTCGTGGGTGTAGCCGGATAACCCAACCAGCTCGGGCTGGTATCGCCGGAGCGTCCTGGCGAACTGGTGGTCGGGCCAACGCGACAGGCGCAGGTCCAGCACCCGCACCTCATGACCCGGCGGCACGGCGGCGGCGACATACCCCAGTTCCAGCGGCTCGAGCAGAATTATCGGGTGAAGCTTCCGGATCGTCTTTAAACGCGGTTTGGGTTTGACCAAAAGGATTCTCATCCGTGCCGCACCTTTCCGCTGGGAGTCAGGTCGATCGCGCTCACCAACTCGAGGGAGGCCGGCACTTTGAAACCGGAAAGCTGGCGGCGGCAGAACCCCAGGATGGCTTCCGTCGCGACGGTCACCCCCGGCTGGCGCAGTTGCACCTCGGCGTGCACGACTTCGCCCAGTTGCGGATGGGGCCGGGCCGTCACGCGCGAACGCAGCACCGCCGGGTGCTGGTCCAAAACCGCCGCGACCTCTTCGGGGAATACCTTATGGCCGCCCACATTGATCACCGACTTGCTGCGTCCGTCGATCGTGATCAATCCCGCTCCGTCGCGGTGCGCCAGGTCGCCGGTCATGAACCAGCCCCGCCGCAGCACCTCCTCGCGCCGCCGCGGCGGATGCAGGTAGCCGGCGAACATGCCGGGGCCGCGCAGGGCGAGCTGCCCCGTTTCGCCCTCCGCCACGGGCTGCCCCGCCTCGTCCAGGATGGCCGCCTCATAAGCCGGCAGCGGCCGCCCGATCGCCTCGGGATGCTCCGCCGCGTCCAGGAGATTCAGGATCGGCAGTCCGACCTCGATGACGCCGTAGCCCTGTGTGACCGGCAGGCCGTAACGCGAAAAGAAATCCCTGGCCACCTGCGGGTGGAGACGGCTGGACACCGAGAGCACTCGTTTGAGGGTGGGCGGCAGCCGGCGCCCCGAGAGGTCGGCTGCCAGCAGGCGCACGTGCATCGGCGCGCCATAAAGGAACGTTGCCTGGTGGCGGGCCGCCGCCTCCAGGACACTCTCGGCCAGGTCACCCGCACTGACCAGGATCGCCGCGCCGACCTCCAGGTAAAGGAGGACGGAGACGAAAAAGTGGTAGGCCATGGGCAGGACCCAGAGCACCTTGTCTTGGCCGGTCAGGCCCAGCCCGGCGTTGGCCGCCCGGCTGCGTTCCAGCACCCCCTGGTGCGTCAGGATCACCCCTTTGGCGGCGCCCGTCGTGCCGGAGGTGAAGCGGACGAACGCGGCCCCCTCGACCCAAGGCACGAGCGGCGCGGGCGCGGCTCCACGCAACTGGGTCAAGCGCAAGGGTGTGCCGTCCAGCAGCCCCAGCTCGGAGCGCAGACCTCCGCCCGGCGGCGGCCCGCTGCCCGCGTCCAGGAGCGCCGACAGCGGCACCCGCGCCAGCAGTTCGGCCAGTTCGTTCGCCTTGAGCTGGTAGTCGAGCGGCATCACGACGGCGTTGCAACCCAGCGCCGCCAGCGCCCCGATGATGAAGGCACGGCCGTTGCGCGCCAGGACGCCCACCCCCTGCCCGTCCCGCACGCCCTGGCGGTCAAGCTGAATGCGCAAGGCCTGGATTTCCCGCCAGAGCGACCGGTAATCCAACTGGCCGGCCCCGTCGATGACCGCCGGCCGCTCGGGCCACTGGCTCGCGGCCTGGGAGAGGGTTTCAAAGACGTTCATCCCGCACTCATTCCGTCATCCTTAATCTTTGCTTCTAATCCTAATCCTAATCTTAATCCTAATCTTAATCCTAATCCTAATCGCTTTTCAAAGACGTTCATCCCGCATTCATTCCGTCATCTGTCTGCGAATCAACTCGACCGCCTCGGCGAGCGGTCTTCCCCCGGCCTGCACGGCCGCCGCCTGCCCCGCGGCCCAGCCGGTCGCCAAGGCCGTGCCGATCACGCGGGCCGAGGCCAGCGCCCCAGCCGTTGCCGAGAGGCAACGCCCCGCGGCCAGCACATTATCCAGCCCGGCCGGCCGCAGACAGCCAACGGGTATCTCGTAGTAATCGCGTTCCTGGAAAAAAGCAATCACCGGCTGCGGTTGGTCCAGCCATCGTTCCATCGGCCAGCAGCCGCGCGCAATGCCGCTGGCAAACTTGCGCCCGCCCAACACATCCTCCTCGCTCAGGGT
Organism: Verrucomicrobiota bacterium; assembly: GCA_049518415.1. GTDB lineage: Bacteria > Verrucomicrobiota > Verrucomicrobiia > Limisphaerales > UBA8199 > CAVQND01. The sequence continues at coordinate 36,979 of JBEKRX010000062.1, read as the reverse complement.
GGCCAGGCCCCGGATACGCCGGCCCGCGCGCACGCCCAGTTGCGCGGCGGCGCCCGAAAAATGCGCCTGCCGGAAGGCAGCCACGTTCTGGATCAAGAAACGCTGGAGCGCGTCCACCAGCCCGCGCGCCTGGCGTTCGCAGGCGGTGACCCGAGACCAGCCGGGCTGGCCGGGTTCGCCAAGCGGCAGGTTGATCTTAAACGTCACGCGCCGGCTGGGTCCGCTGCCGGGCACGAGCGACAACCTCTCGCAGCCGGCCGGCAGCCGCCCCTGGTCCACCGCGCGGCGCAACTCGCGCAGCACTCCCAGCATCCGGCCCTCGACCCAGCCGCGCTCGGCGTCTTCCATGACGAATACCAGGGCGGGCGCCTGGTCGGCGCTCCCCTCTTCTGTGGCCCCGCCGGCGAGCGCCACCACGGTCGCTTCGCCGCTGCAATCCACGACCCATTTGGGGTGCAGGCTCAAGACCTCATTCCACGCCAGCGCGCGAACCTGGCTCAGGCGCCCACCCTCGACGCTCACGTCCGCCACGGTGGCGTGGAGGACCGGCGTCACGTTTTTGGCCTCGTTCACCACCGCCTCGGCCACGCCCTGGAAGGCCCAGGGCAGAAACGGAAGCACCCAAAGCCCCTGCTCCAGCCGCCTGGGGCCGGACCCCGAGGCGCTCGCCAGGCGGGCCGAGAATTCCCCCAGGAACCCGGCCGCGGCCAGCACGGGTTTGGAACCCGCCGCGTCGCGCAAATAAAGCCCGCAAACCGTGCCCACCCCTCCCGCCGTGGCTAGGCCCCCCAAAAAACCGTAACGCTCCAGCAGCACAACCTGGGCCCCGGCGCGCCCCGCTGCCGCCGCTGCCGCCAGGCCGGCCGCCCCGCCGCCAATGACCAGAACATCACAATGCAGCGCCTTCATTTTCTCAGGTGCAGCCCGTAGCCGCGGATGTTCTTCCACTGCGGGCGCACCCCCAGCAGGCTGGACAGTCTCTGTGCCCAGCGCATCATGGGCCGGCGCCAGTCCACTGGCGAGGTCCACTCCGGGCGCCGGCGCACGATCCGGTCGAGGTTTTCCTCGGTCTGCTCGGCGAGGGCGGGCGAGACGTAATACGCCGGCTCAAACAGCTCGTGGTCTGGCGCCAGCAAGCCCTCGCGCGCCGCGCTCGTCTGCAGCGCCGTGCCCGCATAGACGCGAATGCCAAAGCCGGCAAAGATGGCGTTGGCCGGCGCGCACCCGTTCAAAAACTCCTGCGCCTCCTCGACGTCAGCCCAGGTCTCGCCGGGTCCGCCAAAGAGCAGATGCACCGAGAACGGCAGTCCGGCCTGATGCGCGGCCTGCATGGCGGTCCGGATTTCCTCCTGCCCAAAAGGCTTGCCCAGTGCCGCCAGCATCTTGGGAGTGACCGCGTCCAGCCCGAACTCGATCCCCTCGCACCCGGCTTGCGCCATCGCGCGCGCCAGCCCCGCGTCGAAACCCATAGGGTTGCAGAACGCCATCCAGCGCAACGGCGCCCGGCGGCGGCTCAGTGCCGCGCAAACCCCCAGGGCGTGCTCGCGCGGGTCGTTAAACACACTGTCAACGAAAAAGAAATGGCGCGACTTGGACTGGTCGAGCACCGCCACAACTTCCTCCGCCACAGCTTCCGGGGGACGCAGGCGGTAACGCCGCCCCTCGAGCTGCGGATAGACGCAATAGACGCACCCGAAAGGGCAGCCGCGCTTGGTCTGCACGCTCACGGAGCCGCCGCGCCGCAAGTACTTCCCGTAGCGGCATAGTTCGTGAGCCGGCCGCGGCAACCGGCTCAATTCTTCAATCGGCTCGGCGGGTCCGCAGGCGCTCGACCCAGCCCGGCCTGGTGCGGTCATCACACCCGCCATCCCCTCCAGCGACCGCCCCGCCTCCAATCGCCCCAGCAACTCCACCAACACCCGCTCGCCCTCTCCGACCACGCCGCAATCCGCCTCCAGCCGCCGCATCCAACCGCCCGGCGCCAGCGAGAAGCCGCTGCCACCCACGATGAGCGGTCCCTGGAAACAACGCCGCACCGTCTCCGCCACTTCCTCCACCTCGTCGAAATACGTGCGCGGCGCCAGGACGAAACAGTTGTCGAGGTTGCGGATGCTCAAGGCCACGGCCTCGACTCGCCCGGCCGCCAGCCTCCGGCGCACCGCTCTCTTGGGCGAAGACTCGATCCCCAGGTCCAGAAACTGCACTTGGTGGCCGGCCGCGCGGGCGGCCGCGGCCACGCACAAGGCCCCCAGCGGCGCCACCGGAAACGGCGCCTGCTCCCGGTTGGTGGCGACCAGCAGCAGCTTCATGACGCCCCCTCGCCCAGCAGGCCGGCGCGCAGCCCGCCCTCCAGCCCAGCCACCTCCTCCACGCTCAGGCAGTCATCCACCCACGCCAACATGACGCAGAGCTGCCCGCGGAAATGAGAGAACGCCACCGCCAGCCCGGGTGGACGCGAAGCCGGCGCCAGGTGCGTCACGGCCGCCAGCCGCCCGCCCAGCACCTCGTTCATCCCGGCGCACGACTCGCCCGCATCCGAAAAGAAAAAACTGGCGAACTTGCCGCGGGTCGGGCGGCCAAGCCGGTGCAGGTAAAAATCCAGGGGCATCGGCTTGAACAAATCCATCGCGGCCATAAGGGACTCCGGGGTGCGGTTGCGGACCTGGTCCATCATCTGGCGGGTCAGTTCGCCGATCATCTCGCTCATACTGGCGGCCAGGCGCGGCTCGATCCGGTAGAAAAGGAAGGAAAGCTGGTTGGAGAAGATCGGGCCTCTGGCCCCGCGCCGGCGCATGTCATGGGGCACCGGGATCAAATAAGCCCCGCGCGCCTCCCCGCGGCGCGCCGCCACCGCATGCAGCGCCTGGATGGACGCCGCCAGGTAGAAGTGGCTGCGGCGGAAGCTGGCGTTGAGCCGCTGGCAGTGCCTCTCGATGCGCGCGGTTTCCTCCTCGCCGAATGACCAGATGCGGTAGTGGTGCTGGCATCGGCCCACCCGCTGCGGCGCCGGCAGCAGGGAGAACAGAGGTTCTTGGCAGGTCGTGTTGATCAAAGCCAGGGCTCCGCGGGCGAACATAACCTTGCGCCGGTAGCCCCCCCACAGCCGCGGCAGGCCGAATTTCCTCTGCTCGGGATGAAACAGGTCCTGGACGCCAGGTGAACTGTCCGCCGCGCCGCCGGCCTGGAGGTGACGCAAGAGCAGTTCCGCCCCGCGCACGTCCATCAGGCTATGATGCCAGGAAAGGACCAGATGGGCGCTCCCATCCGCGTGGCGCACCAGGTCCAGCGCCAGGGCCGGGCTTCGACCGGCGCGCAGTTCGCGCCCCAGCACCGCACTGGGCAGTCCCGCCAACTCCTTGCCGTTGGCGCCCTCGCCGTCGTGTTCGTGTAAGATCGGCCCCCGCCGCGCCGACGTGCGCCACCGCGGGGGGAGCACTGGCAGCAGGCGCACCATCCGCACGCGCGACAGCCAGTCAAAGATCGGCGAAGCCTCCAGGCGCTCTCGCAGCCGTTCCGTGTTCAGCCCCGGCTCCAGGCGTAGCGCCAGGTGACAGACGTTGCCCGGCAGACCCGCCCGCCGCAGCCGACGGTCCATCGCCTCGAAGAAGTAGTCGCCGCCGGTCAGTCGGAGCTGGCGTGGGAAATTGGGCATGGGCGGCGGTTACTTGGGCGCCGGCGGGGAAGTGGCGCCCGGGCGGGCCAACCTGCCAATGCAACGGGCCAGGGCGGCCAAGGACATCAGATTCTCGTGCGTCAGGTGCGACTCCGGCACCGTGACCCCGAAGGCGCGCTCGCAAAAGAGCAGCAGCTCAACCAGCGAAAAGGAATCGATGCCAACCTCGGCCAGCAGGCTCTGCTCGTTGATCTCCGTCCCCTCGGCCACGAGGTTCGCCCGCGCGAATTGGCACAGTTGCTCGACGACCGCATCGGCATCCTTCTGCGGGCTCATCGCTCCGGCGCTATCAATGCTGCACATTCCGTTTCGCCGGCTGAAGCCCACTGCATGGCCCGCACTGCGGCCGATTGGCAATTGGCCCGGCTCATGGCAGCGAGTATGGCTCGTTGCAGCGGCCCGTCAAGTCCGCAAGGGCGGGAAGCCAAATCCTCCATTGGCTGTATTGGCTGTATTGGCTGATTTTTCGGCTTTTTGATAGGATTAACCGGATTAACGGGATTAAGGGCATTTTGACAGGATGAACGCTCGTGGCATAAGAAAGATGCGCATTATGGGCTTGCCTGGCCCGGCGCGGGCCAAACATGCTGTGGCCCATGGCCGCGCCGGCTCCAAAACCAAGCCCGTCCCCCAGCCGTGGACCCTGGGTGAAGAGATTGACGGTGAAAGTGGCGACCCTGGTTGTGCTGGGGCTGGTCTTCGGTTACGCCTATGCCTGGGCGGCGCCCCGGCTCTATGGGCCCGAGCGAGTGAGCGGCTTTCGGCTGGGCGTCCTGCACGGCGCTTTGATGCCCATAGCGCTGCCGAGTCTGTTGCTGGGCAAGGATGTTCCCATCTACGCCCCGAGCAAAGCCGGCCGAACCTACAAGCTCGGATACATTGCGGGCATCAACCTTTGCGGCCTGCTCTTTTTTGGTCTGGCCTTTCGCCGGCCACGGAAGTCCTGAAGGCCACCCAGCCGCCAGCACGGCGGGCGGCCTGGGCTGGCCGGGCTAATAAAGCCCGCCGAGATACATTTCATAGACATTGAGTGCTCCGCCGGCCCAATACTGTGTCCGTGGGAAGGAAAAGCTGCGCGCCGCCCGCTCGTAAATGAGTTTGACCGGACGCGCGGGAAGGTTCGGGTCGTAGGCGTCGAACTGGATGTCCCGCTCCGACTCGGTCGAGCCAAACAGCACAAGCCCGTGGTTAATGGTGATGTGAGGAAAGCGGAAGAGATGCACAATCGGCGCCGGACGCTCGCGCAGGGCCTGGCTGAGTTGCTGCGCCATCCGCTCCTGGTGCGGTCGCCCGACCGGGGCCACCATGCGCCAATGGCTCCGCACAAAATAGGATTTCCACGGGCCGCCCACGCCGGCCTTGAGGAGCGGGGTTTGCGCGCGGCTGAAGGAACGCAGGCAGTCATAGCCCGGAATGGCGACTTTCTCCGTTTCCAGGCTGGGCCTGCGCGGACTGCGCCGGACGACTTCGCGAATGAGTCGCTGGTAAGTCCGCGGTTCGGCCACCGGCAGCCCCGGCTCAAATCGGGCATGGTAAAAGAATTGCCGCGCGGACCTCACCATGACGAAGCAGCGATGGGAATACGTGGGAGGCGGGTCGCTGCGGATGGTGGTCATCGTCCCGGTCGCGGGGTCGAAGCGGTATTCCCAGACCAGTTCATTGGCAAAGGTAAAAGTGTCCCGCTCGAACAGGAAGGGGCGGACGCCGGGCTCTGGCGATAAAGTCATGCTGTCGATAGAACCCGGCAATCCGCCGCGCTCAGGAATACGCCGGCCAAAGCTGCCCCCGGTCATGGCCCCAGCGGCTCCACCACTGTAAAGTCCGGGTCCAGCTTGGCCTCGAACAACCCTTGGTCGAGGGGCGCGTTGAGCACCCCCCCCGTGAAATCGTTGCGCAGGCGCGAGTCGTCGTTGAACCTCAACTCGGTGGAAGCGAGCGAGAAATCGTTGGTGCGGAAGCAGACCCGGATTTCGCTCATGAATTTGCGGGCGGAAGCGCTCTTGGGCTGGAGCCCCACTTGCACGGCCCCATTGGTTGCGGTCACCGTCAGCACGCGAAAACGCGACTCCAGGTCCGCCCGGTTGCGAGGGAAGCTGGCTTCCAGGAGTGCCAACGCGTCTTTCAAGGGACCGGGCTGGGCGCTGTTCAGCGGGTACTTTTCGGCGCGCTTGAGCCGCGGATAGATAATGAAGAGCCGGTCCGGCTGGCGCAACGCGATGGTCTGCGCCGGCTGGCCCAGTTCCCAGCGGAACCGGTCGGGCACCGCCACCCAGACCCGGCCGGTGGAAACCAGCGGCTGCGCCAGCACCTTGAGGGAGCGCGTTTGGATGAGGTCGGCCGACCAGGTCTGGAGGTTGGTCTGCGCGGTGAACCAGCGGTCGAGCAGTCCGCTGAGCTCAGCGCCGCCAGAAACAAAAGGCCCCACCCAGCACAGCGCGGCCAAGCCGCAGCCCAGGAGCGCGCACATTCTTGTCCGCCAGCTCGCTGCCGGTGTCGCCAGGCGGACAAGCTGGTCCGCGCTCCCAGGGCGGACCTGAATGTGCGCCCTCCCAAGGCGCCGCGCTACTGGTCTTTGGGCCAAATCGGAACGAACTGATACCATTGATCCAGATGTTGGCGAATCTCCGGCTCAAATGCACGCAGGATTTCTTGCGTCAGTTGGCGGCGGGCTTCGCGGCTGCCGAGCGCCTGGCGATTGTAGGTGAACTCCGGGAGCACCTTCACCACATACCCCTCCCGGCCCCGCACGATCGTCACCCCCACCAGCGCGCAGCCTGACGCCCGCGCCAACTCGGCCGCCGCCAGCGGGGCGGCAAACGGCCGGCCGAAGAGTTCCACCCGCAAATCGCTCCGTTCCACCGGACGGTCAATCGCTATGGCCAGCGCCGCCCCAGCTTGGAGTCGTTTGATGGCCTCCACCAGGCCGAAACTGTCCTGGCCGATAATCAAGGTCTCGATGCCCCACCGGGCCCGCGAGGCGATGCGAATTTCCGTCAGGTGATCATCCGGTTCAGCCAAGGTGAGCACCGTCAACTTGAGGCCCATTTGCGCCAGCAACAACCCGCCGTGCTCCCAGTTGCCCAGATGCAGCGTGACAAAAAGCACACCGCGCCCCCGCTCCCAGGCGGCCTGAATCACTTCCAGTTCACCGGGAGTGGTGACCCAGTTCTGCACCGGCACGCCGCTTTCCACCCGCCACAATTCCGCCAGTTTCACGGCAAATCTCCGATAGAGACGGCGGGCGGTCTTCTCGGCCGCCGGCCGCTCGTCGCAACACGCCGGCAGCAAATTCCCTACGAGCACCTCGCGACCTTGCCGGCCCAACCGGAAGTGGACTTCGGCCACTGCCACACAGAATCCCTTAACCAACCAGGCCGGCAGCACCCGGACCAGCGCCAGGCCCAGCCGCCACAGGCCGGCGCCGTAGAACGAAGAGGGAACAGCCGGCGCCCCCGGCGCAGCGCCGCCGTGGCGGCTTGTCCCGGTTTTCACCCGCCTGTCCGGTTCGGTCCCTCGGCCCTCGGCCCTCGGCCCCGCGCGGGCGCAGCACCACCAGGCGGGAAGCAGAAACACTGAAATCAGCATGTTGGCGCCAATGCCCGCCGCGCACACCTTCCCCAGGCTGGCCATGCCGGCGTAGCCGGACCAGGCCAGGGAACCAAATCCGGCAATGGCCGTGCCGCCGCACAGCAACAGCGCCCGCCCGATGGAGCGGCGAACCAGGCCGAGGTCTCCGCGATGCCGGCACAGGGCCAGTTGCATGAAAATGGTGTAGTCGACCCCTGTGCCCAGCATCAGCGGCAAGGCCATCAAATTGAGCAGGTTCCAGGACCAGCCCGCGACTGCCATCGTTGCCAGCAAGCACAGCCCGCTCAGGAGCAACACGCCCAAACCGAGCAGCACCTCGGTTAGGCGGCCAAAGGCCAGCCCCAAGGACACCAGCACCAGGACGACCATCGGAGTGACCACCTGCCACAGCCTGGCTTGCACTCTTTTGAGCGTCGTGGTCGCCAGCAATCCCCAGCCGGTGAGCAACACGTGCCTCTCGGACAGCCGGGATGACAGGTCACCCAGGGATGCCGCCGCCACTTGATTGGTGGCGGGATAGACCAGACCCATTACCAGCCACTCATTGGTCGTGCGCGCTACAAATCGTTTCAGCAGCCATTGGCTCACCTGGTTGGTCGGCCAGACCACGCCGGCGCTGGCGCCCGCGCGTGCCCAAGTCCGCACCAATTCCTCGGTCAGCAACAGGGCGTTGGTGCTGAACCCCTCGCGGAGCGCCGCCTCGCGCAGCAAGGGACCTTGCCTGCCCAACAGCATGGCCGTCGCCCGGTTGGCCGCTTGACATTCCGCGCGCGGCCACATCGCCGTTGGCAGCAGATAATGGCTGATGACCCGGTTCGAGGCCGCCCGGTCCAGCAAGGCCTCTGCCTGGCACAGGCCCTCATAGACTTCCGGCTCACCAGGGCCAGGGACGATCACCCACAAGGCATCCTGGGGAATGCCCATCTCGGCGGCCATTTCCTCCAACGCCCTTTCCGCTTCGCCATGCGTGAACCGCAACGCGTTTCCGCTCCGGTCCAGACCCGGCCGCTGAAAGCACAAAACCGCGCCGGCAACGAGCAGGAGCAAACCGGTCAGCCACAGTGCCGCGCGGCCATAAAGTTGTCCGACCGGCGCCAGCCCCCGAGACGATGTTTCCCGGGGCGGGATGAAGTAGGACCACAAACTGGGCGGGCTTGGGGCCGGAGCCGGCTTTCGGCGGTCTGGAAAGAGCGGCGGCAGAAAAACCATGACCATGACCAGGGCTGCCAGTGCCACACCGATAGCCACCAGCGTGCCCAGTTGCGCCAGTCCGGGCAGCCCGCCCAGATTCAATACCAGGAAGGCGCTGATCGTGGTGATGGCGGCCCAGAGGATGCTCGGGGCAATGGCCCGCCGAACCTCCGGCACCGTCATCTGCGGATGCGCGACCGCCTCCTGATAATGCACTACCGCGTAGTCCACTGCCAATCCCAGCAGGACCGCCGCAAATCCCATGCTCACCACGTTGATCGACCCCAGAACCAACCCCCCCAGCGCGAGCGTGGCCGCCAAAATCAAGGCCAGCAGCGCCAGCAGCCAGAACATCGGCAGCCACCGCCGATGGCTCAGCCAAAACAGCAGCGCAATGATGGCCGCCGTGCCCGCCACCGAGCCACTCAGGTCATGGCGCATACTGCCGGCAATTTCTGTTACAAAGGCCGGGCGCCCGGTATAGCGAATCACCACCCCTTCCCAATCCGCCTGGTGGAGCCGGAGACCGCCCACGGTCGCCGCTATCGATTTCAACCAACTGGCGCAGGCACGGTAACTGGCCAACTCCGGGCGGGCTTGCACGAACAGCAAGCGATAGCTCCCCTGGCTGGAAGCAAACATCCTTTGCCCCTGTTCCAGGGAAAGGCCGCTGACATTGGTCAGCGCCGGCAGGTTCAACAGATCGAACGGATCGAACGCCCGCCGCGTGATGTCCAGCGGCGAGAGGGAAGTGGCGAGGGCTTCCTTGGTTTGGGCCAGCACCGCCTTCAACCGGTCCGCCGCCAGCCGATTGGTCAGCGCCCCAAATGACTCCGGCGGCTGATTGAGCCACAAGCAGCCGAGCAGTTCGGCCAGTTGCCCCGGCGCCTCCATCCACGGCGGCTGCCAGGCCACGCCCGCCACCAGGTTCGTCGCCTGGCGCAAGCCCAAGGCCAGGGCCTCCGCCAACCGCTCCGCCGTTTCGGCATCCGGGGCGCGCAGGCTGATGATGAGTTCCCGGGCATTGGCGAAATGTTGCTGGTAGAGTTTCAGCCCTTGCACGGTCGGCTGCTCCGGCGGCAGCAGATTGAGGACATCCACATCAAAACGGAGGCGCCACTGCCCAAGACCGACCAACAGGGCCAGGGGCAGCCACCACCATCGTTTCAAGAACAGGCTCACGGCCCCAGAAAGCCCTCGAGGCTTTCGCCCGAGCGCGTGTTGACCAACCGCCAGCCGCCCGCCGGCTTGCGCTCGAAGCGCAGGGCCGGCGGCAACGATTGCCCGGCCAGCGCCGCGTGCAGATGCAGCCAGGCAAAGCGGGCGGGCGGCGCGCCGCCGCCGCGCAGGCCAATGTGCTGGGCGGGGAACTGGATGAACCAGTTCGTGCGCGTGGTCTGCGCCCGCACCAGGGGGAACGGCGCCTTGGAGAATTCGAGGCTGCAAGCGGCCTCCCCGTGGCTGGCCATCACCAATTCGCCCGCCAGTTCGGGCCGATGCCGGTTGGGCCGCCAGAGCGCCTGGCCTTGCTGCACCTGCCAGCCGGGGCCCGCGGCGCTGGGGATGACCGGCCGGCCGGCCAGGCACCCGCCCGCCAGCAACACCAGCGCCGCCAACCAGCCCAGCCGGCGAAGCCCGCATCCTGATCCCGCCCGGAGCGGGACCACCAATTCCACTTCACCCGCGCGCACCGCGGCACTCTTGCGCCCCATAGGGGCACCAAGAGAGTAGCTCAGGACAAGGCCCGCCGGGGCGCAGCCTCGGCGGGCCGCCGCCCTGCATAAACCGGAAAAACCGACCACACCCCTGCGCTCCGAGCGCATGGGAGAGGGGAAGGGCCGTTCGCCGTTCGCCATTCGCCGTTCGCAAACACTCCCCTGCGCTCCGAGCGCATGGGAGGGGGGAAGGGGGGAGGGCTTCCGCCCGCGCTCGGGGGCAGTGTCGGAATGCGCCCGCCTGCGAAGATTCTGCAACATAGTTAATCAATATACGGCCCGTGAAAAGTCCGATACCGGCCTGATGTTTCTTACGGAGCGGCAACGTCCCAACCCTGTGTTGACCTGTCAATCTCGGTTTTGAGTCGACACTGGCGGCGCCAGGGGCTTGAACCCAAGCCATGAACCGGAGCGAAGAAGAAGAAGAATGGGAACGGTGGGGAATCAAGGATGAGCAGTTGAGGAAAGCCGAGAAGGCCGTAGCGATGTGGAGGTACTGGGCCCTCGTCTTGGGGGGTGCGCTGCTTTTTGTGGCCCTCAAGCTGAACCGCTGCACTCACGGCTGGGGGCGTTGACGGCTTGCGGGGCATGTTTAGCTAGCCGCCTGCAGTTCATCAATCGTCCAGATATGATCCGTCAGCCCCGCGCCATTGCGAAAGTGTTTCGATTTTCCGGCGATTAACTTGCGTGCCTCTTGGATGGGAATGCGCGGATTTCAGGAGCGCAACGACAGCTCGTGCACGGCCTCTGACGAGACAGTCAAGGCCGGGCCCCCAAAAACACGCTGCCGGTCTCGTCGGTCCCGAGGAACATGCCGTAACCAGAACTCGATTTCAGGTTGAGTGCTCCGCTGAACTTAAGCGTCTTTTTCGCCCCGTTGATTTGCGTCATGCTCGCGCTGAATAGGCCGGAGGCCGTCGCGATCTTCAGGCTCAAACCATTTGTCTTAGCGTTGTCAGTCACCTTACCGTTGGCGGCCACGCCGACCGGGTTGACGATGCTCTGCCTGAGATTCCCATTCTCTAGCACCACAACGCCGTTGCTCCAGTTGAACAGCGGCGTGCGGTTCGTCCAGTATGACCCCGACGCTGCCAGCCCGTTGGTTGGACCAAACGCAAATCCGTTCGGATAAATCTTCGTCCCCAGCACCTGTCCCGGCTTGACCCAGCGCAGCACCCCCTCGATATCGTTCGCAGCGGTGTTGGTAAACATCAGCCAGCCGCAGATCAACCCCCTGCCTGAATACAGTGAAGCGTAAAGCGGCCAGTGACCGGTTCGTGATACAAAGGTGCTTTCCGTGATCTTGGTTCCGTCACCCAGGGTGCCGCCTAAGCTTACCGCCCCCGATTTCGTCAACTTCACCGTGCCAAAGCCGAAGCCCCCAGGGAAAACCGGTGCATCCTCGCTCCCGGAGAGCACCAGCGTATAGTTCCCCGCCCGTGATTCTCCATTGGTCCTCGCGTTCAAAACGGCGACCAGCTCCGCCATCCAGGCGCCGCCATCGACCTGGCCGACGATAGTGTTTCTCCCGATCAAGTCGAGTTGGAGGCTCAGGCTGAGATTACTCGCTCCCCCGGTCACTGTCCCGCGCCAACTGCCGGCCAGCGAGAACTGCCCAGACAAGGGACACATGCGAACTCCTTGCCGCAGTTTGGCGGTGAAGCTCCCACTGTCCTCGACGGAGGCCGTGAAGAACCCATTGTTGCCTGCAGTCACATCCAGGTTGGTATCTGTGCTAAGGAACAGCCCGGCGTAATTGCCGGCCAATGGAATGAACGGACTCGGAATGAAGACGGCCCGCAACACCAGATTGCTCCGCATGATGAAGGTCAGCGCGGGCGTGCTGGCGGCAACATCACCCCCCCAGCCGGAAAACACATAGCCATTGCCGGGCTTCGCGGTGATGGTGTAGCTCCTGCCAAGTTCCAGGTTTTGTCCGTCCAGTTTCGGTGTTACGGCTCCAACGCCGTCGACGACCACGGTCAACCGGGCTGTCAGCGCATAGTCGTAAGTGGTTTGGTTTGTCACCGAAAAATTCCCGCTACTGTCCACCGCGTAAACGCGGAACGCGTTAGTGCCGGGCGCAAGGCCGACATCTGCCGTCCAGATGGCAGTGCCGACTGCCGCTGTCGAGGAGCCCGCGTTCAGTTGCCACCAAACACAGGCCACGGCTACGTTGTCTTTGGCGGTTCCCTTGATGGTGATAGCACCGCTTGTCAGGCGGGCGCCTGCGGCCGGCGACGTGATTGTCACCGTCGGCTTCACCGTTTCAGGTGCAGCCAATGTGGCAACGGCGCTCGTCACCGCCCCCCATCGGTTGGTGACGACGACCGTATAACGACCCAAGTCGCCCGGCTGGGAGGCGCCGAGACTCAAGCTCGGCAACGTGGCTCCGGCGACAGCGTGTCCGTTCAAGTACCACTGATAATACAGCGGCACCGATCCCTCGGCTTGCACGGTGAACACAACCCCGGCACCGGGGACGGCAACCTGGCCCTGCGGCTGTCTGACGATCGATGGCGGGGCGGGCGGGGGATTGGTTACGCTAACAACCGCCCGTGCGGTCAGGCCCTGGTTCAAAATGACGACCGTGTCTCCACCCAATCCGCGGGCTTCGATGAGACCATTGGTACTCACCGAGATGACGGAGTTGCTGCCTGTGAGGGTTGCATAGGACGTCCCGGTGTCGCCCGCCGTCAAGTCGTTCGTTGTTCCGTCGGCGAACACGCCGCTGACGTGGAGCCGATAGTGCTGCCCGATTTGCGTCAGCGAAAGCTGCCTGGGTTCCACGCTGAGCGCCGTCAGCGGCGAAAGCGCCTGTACCAGGACATAGGTCGAAGCCGAATAGTTCTCGGGGCCGGGGCCGAACGTATCCGCCAGAATCTCGATCCTGCCCAGGCGATCCGCAGGAACGATGTAGGAAAGGGCAAACGGAGGGGCGCCGGTCATGATTTCGAGTTGCCGCCCCACGGCCAACAACGCGCCTTCCACGGCGTTGCCACCGACGATGCTGAAATCGCTGTTCAGCGCGTCGCCCGGGTGCACTATCGTGCCGGGGGCCGGCGTGAGCGTGACCGTGGCACCGGACTCGAGCAGGGCGCTTTGCCCGGACCCTGGTGGGGACGCGGCCGCCCGCAAACTGCCGGGACACGGCGTCGGCTGAAGCGCTGTTCCAGTCGAATTCACATTGCCAAAAGTGCCGAACAGGGGCGAGCCAACCGACGTGCGCAGCCGCTCCACCACGCCCTCCCAAACGGCCGTTGATTCCGTTTCGCTGACATCGCCCAGCGCGATGCTGGTATGAACGACTCCCGAGACTGATCTGCTGGCCCCACCGCCCAGCCCCCCACGCTGGCTTTCCACCGTAACGATCGTGTCGTGATTTCCGTTCCCGCCGAGCAAAAGGTCCACGGTGGTCTCCGGATGTCCGGACCAAGCCGGGATCCTATTCAAAAAGAATTCCGTGCCCGAATTGTCCGGGGCTATGCCCACGATGGCTGATGAAGGCACTGCGGTGGCGCCAATGTTCTTCAAGGCGACACTCGCGGTCTGGAATCCATAAATCGCGGCGCCAAGAGGTCGCCCGTGTTGCTCGAACCATTGCTCGATCGTCGGGTGGCCGCCGAACCACGACAGCCGATCGCATTTGTAGGTCAGCAGCCAATCAGCCAACGGTGTTCCGCGATGCGGTGTCCCCACCGTAATGATTTTGTGAAAGTCGCCCTTTCGGAAATTCTCCCTCCGCAGGTACAGCGGCTGATTCAAGGTCGCCACGCGTGACCGGGCCACCAGACCTCCCATGCTGTGCCCGACCACATCGACTTGGGTAGCGGCAATCCCTTGAGAACGAATACCCCGCAGGACACCCTCGGTCCCCATACTCAGCATGTCCACAACGAAGTGGTCCCTCGAATAGGGATCGAACGAACCCGCAGATTCTTCTGCGTAGTCAATAAGGGCTTCCGCCGGAACGGTGAAACCCCGCGCCGTCAGGTAACTCTGCAGCCGTCGCCACGCGCTTCCGCTGCTCCACACTCCGTGCACCAGCACCACCGGGGGACGTTCCAAACTCAACGTCTTCGGCACCGAGCCGAATGTGCCCGCCGCCGTGAGATTAAGGGTGCGCCGAACTCCGTCGACCGGTATGAAATCCACCGGCGATGTATAGAGGGCGAAAGCCCAGGACCGTCCGTCCGAACCCTTGACCGGATTCACTCGGACGGTCGTGCTCGGGCTGCCGGTGCCACCCACCGGCCCCAGGCTGCCATCCATCAGGGTGCCGCTCGGCAACGAAAATGTCACGGCACCTTTCGCTGCCACCCGCAAAAGCAACTGCGTCACCCCGTCGGCCACCACGCCGCGTTTGGTAGTGTTGGCGGACGCCAACTGATCGATGTTCGCCGACGAGCGCAGGTCGATGACCTCCCCGTCTGGGTCGAGAAGATCCGGATTGGGATCAATCACATCAAAAGCCGCGCCACCGATCGCCAGGTCGTCCAGGATAGCCCACCCGTGCTCGTCGACCGAAAAGCTTACCGCAGTAATCTGGTTCCCAACCGCATTCGAACCCCGGATGCTGCTGAAATCGGCAAAGAGGTTGCGGCTATAGTATCCACCGCCTGGGTCGAGGAATATCTCCTTGTAACCGGGCACCAAGGGTGATTCGAATGGCGAGTCATTATCGGCGCGCTGCAGAACGTAAATCAGATCGTTACTCCGGTTGTCCGCCAACGCCAGATAAATCTTGTCCCCGCACGGCAGGAGCGCGCAGCCTGGCCCCGCCGCCCCGGGATTCACCAACTGACCGATTTCGTAGAAAGAGAGCGTCGTGTCCGCATTGAGCGGCAACGAAACACGGCTCGGGGGCGAGAGCGTGGCAAAGGCATCTACCCACACATTGTCCGCGCATTCGCTGCCGCTCTCGATCGAAGTCAGCTTCAGGACTTTGCTTCCCCCGTAGGTGAGGATCTCCGCCGTCTCCAGAGGGGGTCCGCAGTCGGAGCTGTGCGAAATAGTATCATCCACCACCCAGTAAGCCGACCCGGTCTGGATGAAAGTGCGGTACGGGGCCGTGGGAAGCTCGGCCGGGACGTAGGTGCCGACCGGCGCGCTCTCCCAATTCTCGCACCACGCGCCCGAACTGGCCGCGGCCCGCACGAATGGCGACAGGCTGAGCGCCAAGGGCGTCACGATGGCGCCAAGCCAGCGCGCCCCACCCCTCAGCACGCGCGCCCTAAGCATTTGGCACCCGTTCTTCATATCACCCGCCTGCTCGCCGAAAACCGGCACCGATTCAGACACCCCCCGTGCCGCAGACAATACACCCTCCTGCTGGGCGAAGCCTTGCAAGACGCCGCCCAAACCATCCAGGTGTTGGTCCTCCTGACTGGCCGCGCCATGCGAGAAACTCGGAATTCCCTCGTCATAATATCGGTGGTGCCTAATCCGTATATCATGTTATATGTCTATCGACTCCACGAACGCAAGCCTTTTTATCCAGCCACTTCTTGAGCTCGCCCCGTGAGATAGACACTCCTCCCTGCTTATCCCACGGGGCGAGCACCGGCGGGCCTGCCCGCCGCGCCGCAGCGTAGCGGAGGCGGGCCGCCCTGGGTAGAGCGGAGAGACGGTTCACCCCCTCCCACGCGCTCCGAGCGCATGGGAGAGAGGAGGGGCCGTTCGCCGTTCGCCATTCGCCGCTCGCCGCTTGCCGTTCGCCGTTCGCCATTCGCCGTTCGCAAACACTCCCATGCGCCCCGTCAAACCTCGCCCGCACCATTCTGCTGGCCATACCG
The DNA here is from genome assembly GCA_049518415.1 of Verrucomicrobiota bacterium. Taxonomy (GTDB): domain Bacteria; phylum Verrucomicrobiota; class Verrucomicrobiia; order Limisphaerales; family UBA8199; genus CAVQND01. The sequence goes on along the minus strand of JBEKRX010000062.1, from coordinate 21,017 downwards.
GCAACCCTGTTGTTCAATACCGCCACGCGGCGCGGCCTTGAGCGCGGCGGAGAAATGCTTTGAGAGCAATCATGGCATCGGCATCGTGCAGGCACTCTGGCGGCGGCGGCGCGGGGCGGGGCGGCCCCTGGCCGATCACCGAGGTCATCGGCGGCATCCCCAACCGGCTGGCCCTGGCGGGCGGCTGGATTGACCAGCCTTTTGTCTCCCGCCACAACCCCAAGCCCCCAGGCTCGATGGTGGTCGTGGCGCTCGAACCGACTTTCCGCGTGATGGAACGCGCCGGCTGCGCCAGCGGCACCCGCGCGGTGGCCATGAAACTCTGGGCCAAGCGCCTCCCGGACCGTCCGCCCGACCAATTGGTCCGGGAGCTCTACGCGGCCGAGAACAAAGGCAAAGCCGAGCCGAGCGGTTCGCAGGACATGATCGGCCTCGTCTATCCGGGCATCAGCCGGCTCGACTACGATTTTGCCGCCAATGGCGGGGTGTTTCCGTCGCACATCGAGTCGCTCAACCAGGCCCGAGTGACGCGCTGGCTGGAGCGGGTCCTGCAGGTGCTGCCCGTGGAACCGCGGCCCGAGGGCTACAATCCCCTGGGCGAGCAACACCTGGCTCCGAAGTGGATTGCGCGCCTGGGCCAGACGGGCAAGGATTGCTTCGAGGCCATCCGCAAAATGGATGTCGCGGCCCTGGGCGCCTCGCTCAACCACTGCATGGTGTGCTGGGAGAAGCTCCTGCCGCATACGGTCCGGCACCCGGTCATCCAAGTGGACCTCAAGGGCATCCTGAGGGCCTATCAACGGCACTATCCCGGCGCCATGTATTCGGGCTGCGGCGGCGGCTACCTGCTCATCGTTTCCAGGGAGCCGGTGCCGGGGGCCTTCAGGGTGACGATCAGAACCAGGGCGCGGGTCGGGGGTCGAGGGGCCTAACTGCAGCGGCGAGTGAAATCGGCCATGAACCTGAAAACCGCTCCGCATAACCAGGTCGTGGTCACAGGGCCATTCGATGATGTCCGTTCCCGTCACCTCCGGTTCCTGGAAGAGGCCGCCCGGTTCGGCCCGGTGACCGTACTGCTGTGGCCGGACCAGGCGGTGCAGGCCATCACGGGCCAACTGCCCAAGTTCCCCTTGGCCGAGCGGCTTTATTTCTTGAACGCCGTGCGGTATGTGAGCCGGGCACTGCCTCGGGTCAGCCCGGTGGATGCCGAGGCGCCGCCGGAGCTGAGCGGTTTGCAGGCGGATATATGGGTGGACGAACCATCGCCGGCGAATAATGCCCGCCTGGCCGCCTGCCGGCGGCGCGGCCTCCACTACCGGGTGCTGCCCGCCGAGCAACTCAAAGGCTTTCCCGAAGCCCCGGCGCAGCCGGCTGTGCCCGGCCGCAAAAAAGTGGTGGTTACGGGCTGCTATGATTGGTTCCACTCCGGCCACGTGCGCTTCTTTGAGGAAGTCAGCGCCTACGGTGAGCTTTATGTCATCGTGGGCCATGACGCGAACATCCGGCTGCTCAAGGGCCAAGGCCATCCGCTGTTTCCGCAGGAAGAACGCCGCTACCTGGCCGGTTCGATCCGCTATGTGGCCCGGGCGCTGGTCTCGAGCGGCGAGGGCTGGCTGGACGCCGACCCGGAAATCCAGCGCCTCAAGCCGGACATTTACGCCGTCAACGAGGATGGCGACCAGGGAGGCAAGCGCGAATACTGCGCCCGCAACGGCCTCGAATACCTGGTCCTCAAGCGCCGGCCGGCGCCCGGACTGCCGGAACGTTTCAGCACCGACCTGCGAGGGTTCTGAAATGGGAGCATTTCACGTTTCTGGCTGCTCCCTCCTAATCTTAATCCTAATCTCTAATCCTACTCCTAATCCTTACTCTTACTCCTACTCCTAATCTCCCTCGTGCAACCCCCAATCAGAGTTGGCTTTAACTAACCCCACGCGCATCGAAACGATTCTGTGTAGCCGCTCTTTCCCGGAGGCGACCACACCCGTTGAACACCGTTTGTCCGCCTCAGCCGAACGGATTGACGACCTTCACTGCCGCCTTCTTGAAATCAGACACATTGCGAGTAGCGACGGTCAGGCCGTGACTGAGCGCGGTCGCAGCGACCAGGCTATCCTTGATGGGCATAGTTTGGCCTCGGCCGCGCAGCTCGGCGAGCAGCTTCGCCCAACGCAGGCCCACGGCGGCATCCCACGTCAAACACACGATCTGCCTCACGCCCGCATTGAACCAGTGCTCCAACCGCCGGCGGCGTTCGCCCGCGGGCAGGAGATGAATGCCAAACCGAATCTCACCAAGGATGATCGGATCAACGGCAACCTCGCGTTCGTTGCGCCGCAGCCACTCGACCACCTTCGGCTGCGGCGCCGGCTTGGTCGGTTCGCTCAGTACGTTAGCGTCAACGAGGAAGGTCACAGAGTGTCCGTGGACTCGGATTCAACCGGGACGAAAAACCCTTTTTCGGGGCAGGCCAACAGCCAGTCCACCAGACCCTCATTCGGGCGCGGTCGGCGGCGCACAAGCCGATACTCATCACGGTCAACGCGCTCGACTTCGAACTCTTGACCGGGTTCAATGCCGTCCCGCCGCCGGATTTCGGCAGGTAACACAATCTGCCCTTTTGTGGAAACCTTCGTCGTCATTGCGTGGTAAGATACCGTCTTACCGTCGGCCTGTCAAACCTGCGCGACGTGATCCCCATGCTGCGGCTCTGGCCCCGGAGGCACTGTCCACGGCGATTCCCTTGCCCAAACGATGCCCTGCATTGGCTGCCTTGGCTCCATTGGCTACATTGGCCATTTTTTCCCAAAAAAGGACTCCGACTTCGGATTTCAAGCCGGGGCCATGCCCGGATAATCTTGACCGCGGCCGCAATCCCCGATATAAACCAGGACCTATGAGCATCAAACGAACCTTCAGCGTGCTGTCGGCGGGACTGCTCCTGGCGTTTTGCCTCGGCGCCCAGGCAGCGCAGTCCAACTCGGTCGGCGAACTGCCCATTGCCCCCGGCCCCTTCCAGCCGACCATGGAATCGCTGACCAACTATCATTGCCCGGAGTGGTTTCGGGATGCCAAGTTCGGCATCTGGGCGCACTGGGGCCCGCAGGCGGTGCCCATGTTCGGTGACTGGTACGCCCGCCATATCTATGTGCAGGGCCATCCCCAGTACAAAGACCACCTCGAACGCTACGGGCACCCCTCCACCAACGGCTACAAAGACATCATCCCGCTCTGGAAAGCCGAGAAATGGGACCCCGATCGGCTCATGGCCCTCTACCAGCGCGCCGGCGCCCGCTACTTCGTCAGTATGGGCTCCCATCACGACAACTTCTTCCTTTGGAACTCCCAACTCCACCGCTGGAATGCCGTCAACATGGGACCCAAACGCGACGTCGTCGGCGAGTGGCAGAAGGCCGCCGCCAAATACGGCCTCCGCTTCGGCGTCTCCGAGCATCTCGGCGCCAGCTTCACCTGGTTCCAGGACAGCCACCGCTCCGACACCAACGGCCCGCTGGCCGGCGTGCCTTACGACGGTGCCGACCCCCAGTACCAGGACCTCTACCATTTCCCTGCCCAGCCGGGTGACCGCGGCTGGTATAGCAACAATCCCCGCTGGCAGCGCCTGTGGTTCAACGAAATCAAGGAACTGGTGGACAACTACCACCCCGACCTGCTCTACACCGACGGCGGCGTGCCGTTCGGCAACGAGGTCGGCCGCAGCCTCATCGCCCATCTCTACAACAGCGACGCCCATCGCCGCGGCGGCGCCCCGCAGGTCATTTACACCTGCAAGCAAAAGTCCCAAGGCCGCTGGGTCGAAGACCTCGAACGCGGCGTCATGGCCGGCATCAACCCCTGCCCCTGGCAGACCGATACCTCGATCGGCGACTGGTTCTACAACCGCACCTGGAAGTTCCGTCCCCTCAAGTGGACCGTGCACATGCTCGTTGATATCGTCAGCAAGAACGGCAACCTCCTGCTCAATGTCGTCCAGCGCCCGGATGGTTCGCTCGACCCGGAAGTCGAGCAGATGCTCAACCAGTTGGCCGACTGGATGGCCCGCAACGGCGAGGGCCTCCACGGGACCCGTCCCTGGCTGGTCTATGGCGAAGGACCGGTCCGGCCCAAGGGGGGTCATTTCGGCGAGGACTTTGCCTACGGCGCCCGTGACATCCGCTTCACGACCAAGGGCAAGACCCTCTATGCCTTTGCCCTCGGCTGGCCCGAGGACGGCCGCCTCGTCATCAAGACCCTCGCCAAGCCCGCCGCCGGCGGCGGCAACCGCATCTCACGCATCGAACTGCTCGGACACAAGGGCCGGCTCCACTTCACCCAAACGGCCGAGGCCTTGGTCGTCACCCTGCCGGCCGAAAAGGTGAGCGACATTGCCTGCGGCCTGAAGATCACCGGCCGTAACCTCAAGCCGAGCGCCACCACGGAAAAGACCGCCCTCATTCAGCCGGAGCCCAATGGCGGCTTCACCCTGCCCGCTGAGTCCGCTGAACTCCATGGCGACCTGCAGCAGGAAGCCCAAGGCGGCCAGCCGAACATCGGCTTCTGGGACCGGCCCGAGGATTGGGTTTCCTGGACACTCCAGGTGACCAGGCCCGGCCGCTTCAACGTCCGTGCCTCCCTGGCCACCGTCCATGAAGGCGCCGCGCTGGCGGTCGCCGTGGGCAAAGAGTCGCTCGCCGGCAAAGTCCCCCAAACCGGGAGCTGGAGCGACTTCCGCGTCACCGATTTCGGCCAGGTCCAAATCAACCAGCCGGGTGAGTTGGTGGTGGCGGTGCGTTCCCCTGACCCCGCCGCCTGGAAGGCCGTCAACCTGCGCTGCGTCGAACTGGTCCGGCAGGGCGGGGCTCCGGCCGGCCAATAGCCCCATGGACCCGGCACCCCTGGGCAACCGGACAAGGTAGCGCCGCCTGGAAAGGCTGGCCCTGCAGGACCAACCTGCTTGTCACTCGTCACTTGAGTTCCTGACCGGCAAAACTCGTTGTAATCAGGCCAAGTTTCGCTGCGATGGCAATCCCGATTCGGAATCGGGACTTTTAGGTGAATTGAATCCCGATTCCGAATCGGGAGAAAAACGATCGTTGGTTATTGAAGAATGCCCGCGGATGACGCCGAATGAACTTTCGGACTGCGGACCCAATGACCAATAAGCAATACTCAATACTCAATGCTCAATGAACCTCGCCGGGCAGACTCGATTCCACAGGTGGTCTGAGGCGCAGCCTCGCTAATACTCTATGCCTTTGGAGGTTTATCTATGCCCCACTCCTCCCCCAAACACCAGCCCTGGCAAGTCCTCGACACGCGCGAGGTCTATGCCGCGCCGCCCTGGGTGCGCCTGTTCGTCCAGCGCCTGCGCCTGCCCGACGGCCGGGTCATCGAGAACTTTCACCAGCTCCAAATGCCGGACTACGCGCTGGTTGTGCCCCGGCTGGAGGATGGACGCATCCTGTTGCTGCGCCAATACAAGCACGGCGCCCGCGCGGTCGGCCTCTACCCGCCCGGCGGGCATATCGCCCCGGCAGAGTCGCCCCTGGCCGCGGTGCAGCGGGAATTGCTGGAGGAAACCGGCTCCGTCTCCGAGCATTGGCGCAGCCTCGGCAGCTTTGTCTGCAACGCCAACCAGGGCTGCGGCCGCGCCCACTTTTTTGCCGCCGACCATCTCCGGCGCGTCGCGGCCCCTGACCCCGGCGACCTCGAGGAGATGGAACTGGTGACGTTGACCAGTGCCGAAGCGGCCGCCGCCATCGCCGCCGGCCAAGTCAACTCGCTCGGCGCCGTCACCGCCCTGGCCTTGGCTTTGAACCCGCTGCTGCGCGACACTGGCGTCGATTTTCTTGCTTTTGGGGCGAGTACGCCGCATAAAGTCGAGCCATGATGACAAAGCTGCTCAACCCCTTGATCTTCCTGTTTGGTGTCGCCGCCTCATGGCCCGCGCCCGGCCAAACTGAATCCGCAAAAGAATTCCTCCCGCCCGCCCCGGCGGGCAAGGAGTGGAAACTCATCTGGCACGATGAATTCGACGGCACCACGTTGGATGAGACGAAATGGAACCGGCTCGGCGACGGGAAACGCCGGGACGGTTACTGGGTCAAAGCGGACGCCTATCTTAGCGGCCAGGGCACCCTGTTGCTCCGCACCAAAAAGGATGGCGACCGTTACACCTGCGGAGCGGTTAGAACGCAGGGCAAGTTCGAGCACGCTTTCGGCTATTACGTGGCCCGCTGCAAGATGCCGCGCGAGCCAGGCCATTGGCCCGCCTTCTGGATGATGTGTCCGGGCGTGAGCAAAGTCGGCGATGAAGGCCGGGATGGAACCGAGATCGACATCGTGGAAATTCCCTGGCGCGACGGCAAAATCACGATGAATCTCCACTGGGACGGCTACGGCAAGGAACACCAGACCGCCGGCACCTCAATGACGATGCCCGAACTGACGGAAGGCTTCCACAATTATGGCCTGTGGTGGACGCCGGAGGAATACGTTTTTTACGTGGATGGCAAGGAAGTCTGGCGCAGCAAGGCCGGCGGCGTTTCCCAGGTGCCGCAGTACCTCAAGCTGACCGAGGAAATCGGCAACTGGGCCGGGGACATCCGCAAGGCCAAACTGCCGGACTACTTCGAGGTCGATTACGTCCGCGTTTACGAACTGAGCAAGTGACCTGGCGAGGAAAATGGCCCCCCTCCTTGTGCCCGCGCCCTTGGGCGGTCTGTGCGCCTGATGGACCGACAAGGAGCAACGCGCGGCGTTGCGGCAATGCACCGAGGGGCCGTTGCGCCAAGGAGTGCTCGAAGGGCCCTGGGACCGGCTGGCCGGCGGGCTGGCCCTGGGCATCGCGGCGTTTGCCAAGGGGCTGCGACCCCCTGCTTTACTGCTTTACCCGTGGATTTTGGTGTAGTAGTAAATGAACGCCAAGTATTGGCCCTGCGTCTCGGTGTAGGTCGGTTCCACGCCGATATTCTTCACCCTGACTTGGTCTTCGTCAACGGACCAGCCGGAGGTGTTGATCTCCGCCGATTCCGCTCCCATACTCGCCGCAAAAGAATCCAGGACGAGCACATGAAACCGATCTCACGCCGAAACATGCTGAGCAAGGCGGGCTGGCTGGGAACCACCGTCGCGGTTGGCCTGCCGCTGGCGACAACCGCCGCCGAGCCGTTGCCCGGCAAAACACCGCCAGCAACAAAGCCCAAGCTCAAGGTGGTCGTCACCGGTGGGCATCCCGGCGACCCCGAATACGGCTGCGGCGGCAGCATCGCCCGTTACACTGACCTGGGGCACGAGGTTGTCCTGCTCTACCTCAACCGGGGTGAGTGGCCCGAAAACCCGCTGCTGGAAGATGCCAAATCGGTGCGTATAGCTGAGGCCAAGAAAGCCTGCGAGATTCTCAAGGCCCGCCCTGCTTACGCTGGGCAGCTCAACGGTGCCGCGATCGTTGATTCTGCCCACTACAAGGGATTCCAACGCATCCTGGAGGCCGAACAACCGAATCTCGTCTTCACCCATTGGCCCATCGACAATCACGCCGATCACCGCGCCATTTCGCTCCTGGTCTATGAGGCTTGGCTGCGGATGGGCAAAAAGTTCGCCCTCTATTATTACGAGGTTTCCAACGGCGAGGACACGGTTCAGTTCACCCCAACCCACTACGTCGATATTACGGGAACCGAACCACGGAAGCGGGCGGCCTGCTACGCCCACGCCAGCCAGGCCCCGGACAAGTTCTATGCCCTCCAGGAAATGGTCACCCGGATGCGCGGGGTCGAGAGCGGCCACAAGCAGGCCGAGGGTTACATCCGGCATGTGCAAAGCCCCGACTTCGCGCTTCCGATGGCCTCGTAAGGACGCCCCGTGCTCGGAACCGAAAATCTTCCTCTTTTCATCGCCAGCGGCCTGCTGCTGAACCTCATGCCTGGCCCGGACACCCTCTACATCGTCGGGCGCAGCATCTCCCAGGGGCGAAAGGCGGGCGTGGTGTCGGTCCTGGGAATCAGCTCAGGCGGCACGGTCCACACGGTTGCCGCCGCCTTAGGGCTGTCCGCCATCCTGGCCGCATCCGCCTCCGCGTTTACGGTCGTTAGGCTGGCCGGTGCCGCCTACCTGGTCTATTTGGGTTCACGCCTGCTGCTGGACCGGACGGTCGCGGCGACGGCGGCACCTGAGCTTCCGACGCAGAAATTGTGGACCATCTACCGGCAGGGCGCCATGACCAACGTGCTCAACCCCAAAGTGGCGCTGTTCTTCCTGTCCTTCCTGCCGCAGTTCGTGGACCCCGCGAGCCATGCGAAGGTCCTCGCCTTCTTGTTCCTGGGCGCGGTTTTCATCTTCAACTCGACGATTTACTGCTCCCTGGTCGCCTGGTTCGCCGCCGCGATCAGCACACGGTTAAGGCAAGGCTCGTCCAGCAGTTTGCTGGCGAAGAGGGCAACCGGTGCTCTGTTTGTCGGGCTGGGGCTGAAGCTCGCCGTCACCAGGTAAACCGACCGCGCTGGATGTAAATCCGGTGCCGCCCGGTGCCGCCCCACCGCCAGCCTCAAGTAACCTCATTTGATGCCAGGCGGAAGCCAGGCAGGAGCCACGAACCGCCTCGATCAGTTTTAGGGTTCCCATGAGCTTAATTACCCTGTGATGGGTTCTGGTCGGCTTCGGCCCCCTCGGCGGTTCGACGCGGCGGTCAGTTGGATGCCTTGCCCCCAGATGGCCGGTCACAAGCCCGGCAGATTCGTGTTTGCCAACGCCTTGGCGGCGGCTCCGGGACTGATTTCCTTCAGAGCATTGCTAACCACTGGCCGGACCAGTTCATCTTGGTCCTGCAATGCCTTGACCAAAGCCGGGACGGCAGACGCGGCGGCGGGGCCGAGCCTGAGCAAGTAGAATGCTGCCTGTTGTTTGGCGCGCCGATTAGGATCGGTCAAGCTCTTCGCGAAAACGGCTACGGCTCTCTCCTGGTCAATGCCCAGATCAACCAACGCCTGCGCGGCGGCAATGCGAATGAAAACGTCAGGGTCGTTCAGACACTGAAGCAGGGCTGATGCCGCGAGCTTAGCTTCTAATTCGAGGCGGGCCAATCGTTCAGGACGTGCGTCGGCCTTACGGGCCAACGCGCCCAGTTGACCTAATGCATAGATCATCCTGAACCGAAGCTGAGGCACTTTGTTGGTCAGGATTATATTTGGGTTGGTCAGAGCTTGACCCAACGCCAACACACCGTCTGCGCTTAGATTGGCCAGTGCGATGGCCGTGGTCCCGTCACCCCGTTTCAAATAGAGGTCCATCAACTCTGGCACGGCCACGTTTGCGTTGGTCCCGAGCGCACACAAACCGAAAACAGCGCGGTTGTTCAGCTTTCGCGCCCTCGTTACTGAGAATCCCCAAAGAGAATGCTTTCGAGCCAAATTCAGGAGATTCAGTTTCAGTGGTGAGTCTTGCGCCTTCAGCATCTTGATCAGCCCCGGCAGCGCGTTGGTCCCCATCGCTCGGATTGCATCCCTGGATGCCGGTTTTTCTTCAGGGTCCAGAGGAATACCAGGGGAGTCGTCAGCAGCTTCGCCAAGCCATTTGCTCAACGGCTTTCCCTGATACTCCGGCTCACGTTCACGCGAAAGCTCCCAGGCAATCACGCCGACGATGCCGAGCAGCACCACCGCAAACGCGATCTTGACCCGCTTCCGCATGGCGGCATTATGCCCGACCAGGACGGGGCGGCAAATCCATTCTTGGGACAACCGGAGTGGCGACCGGCCTTGATGCAAACAAAGCGCTCCCTTTGGCCGGGTGCGGGGACACGCTCAATCGACCCGGTTCCTGCGCCAGAACAAGATCATCCACGGCATCGCCACTTCCAACCAGCGGCCCCACATCAATCCGTCCCTCAAGGCGCTGGGCGTCACCAAGGAGACGGTGGTCGTGGAGCGCGGGGATGTGGCGAGGGCCAAGCCCGAGCCGGACCTCTTCCTGGAATGCCAGGAGCGCCTGGGCGTGGAAGTGAATGACTGCTATGTGGTCGGCGACGCGGTCTGGGACTTAATGGCTGCCCGCAGGGCCGGAATGCTCAGCGTCGGGCTGCTCAGCGGCGGCTACGGGGGGGATGAACTAATCCGGGCAGGTGCCTTCCCGGTCTTCCGCGCCGCCGCCGACCTCCACAACCACCTGGACGAGCTGCGGGTCTTGCCTTGAGGGAGACCATCGCCGAAACCCTGCCGTTGGGTGTGGTGGTCGGCGACATCGCCGAACCTCAATCCGGTCAACGGTGTTGATGTTCAGGGATGCGTCGGTCCTCTGTTCAGGTGCGCGTGTCGGTTTTCTCGGTGTTGAAGCACAGGTGACGGCAACTGCAAACCTCACAGAACAAAGGGATTGCATCTGGAATTTGTATGGTTCAGTATCCGAACGGCTGGTTCCTTGAATAATTGTTAGCCATCACCGTCGCATGAAGACAGCGGTCATTCTCCTGTTCCTGGCCTTTCAGCCCTTTCTGCTCATCGCGGACTGGAAGTGGAAAGAGTTCGGCCTTTCCGAAGGCAGCAAAAAGGTTTTCAAGATTGGTAAGACCAGAATCACGATACAGACGAGGGACGCGGACGCCGGAGACTTCAAAGAGGACCACCTGATTCTGACGGCGCGTATCGCCAGGGGGAGAAGCATCCAGCAATGGTTTGACTCCTCTTACGGCACTGGGGCCGTCGCCCTCTACGATAATCTGCTGCTCCTCAAGTATGGGATCGGAAGGGGCACCTGCGCTCGGGATGAGCACATCAAGGTGTATAGGCTCACCCGCGATTCCATGGAGGAAGTGTGCGACGTGCAGACCTCATATTACGTGGACAGCCTAAAACCAAATATTACCTCCCCGGACAGAATTGATTATCGAATGAAGGCCGAAAAAAAGCGCGACTACACGGTGTTCACGTTTTGGACCGTCCAACCGAGACGGGGCATCCTGTCTGAGAAGAAAGTGATGGTGAAAAATGTTCGCTAACCCGGCTGCTACAGGCAACGACGGGTTGCTAGGTCGTGTTCTTCGCGAGCCTCGCATTTGGGGAATCCTTCTCTTCCGCGATCAGGATGGGGACTGTGCCCAGCGGCTAAGCCCTTGACCACCGGTCGCTGCGGGGCCACAAAGCCAAAAACGAAATCCATTATTGTGTCGCGTGAGGCCTCGACCGCCGCCGGTTTGGCGAGCCTGCCGGACGGGCGTATTAACACATCAAGAGAAACGCCTTGACCGGCAGCTTCGCCCGAGCTACAGGGTAAACCATGAAATTCTGCGGATCGATGTTCGCCCTACCGTTCTTTGCGGTTGGCATGTCGTCGGCCCTGGCGGCCTCTGCCGCGCCGGTGCCGTCCCAGGTATCAACGGTGCGGAATAAACCAACTGCCTGGGACCAGCAGGCGGCGGCAAAATACCTGGATGACCGCATGGATTTGTGGTTCGACAAAGCCAGAAAGCTGCGAACTGGCCAAGGCAATACCTCGTGTGCTTCGTGCCACAACACAGTCCCCTATGCGCTGGCCCGCCCGGCGCTGCGCAAAGCGGCAGGCGTGAGCCAGCCGACGCCCCAGGAAGCAAAGCTGCTCGACGAAACGCTTCGTCGGGTGGACACGTATGGCAGCCACGAAGCGTTATTCAAAGGTAAGGATGAACAGTCACGCGGGACCGAGGCGGTGCTGAACCTTCTCGTTCTGGCCGGTGAGGATGCCCGCCAGCATCGTCAGGTGCCGAGTGGGCCGACCCGCAAAGCGCTCGAAGAGCTTTGGAAAGAGCAACGTGCTGACGGAGCATGGAATTGGCTGGACACCGGGCTTGAGCCTTACGAGTCCACCGACAGCGTTTACTACGGCGCGGCCCTGGCGGCGATGGCTGTGGGAACCGCTCCTGGCTACACAGGCGGCGCGGGCGAATACGTGGCCAGCGGTGTTGGTAAATTGCGCTCCTACCTGAACGCGAACTATGCCGATCAGAATCTCTACAGCAGAGCTTGGATGCTGCTGGCCTCCACTCGTCTGGCGGGTTTGCTGAGCCGCGAGCAGACCGATGCGTTGACGACAGACCTTCAGAGCAAACAGAACGCCGATGGCGGTTGGTCCCTTTACAAGTTGGGGCCGTGGACCTGGTCCAAGGCCAGCCCGCCGTATGGGCCAGGGGGAAAGCCTGATGTCCCGCTGCTGTCCAAGTCGGATGGGTATGCCACGGGTCTGATCGCCTATGCGCTTCGCCAGGCGGGATTGCCCGCCGACCAGCCGAGTCTGAAGAGGGCCACGGCCTGGTTGGAGGCCAATCAACGGGAATGTCAGATCGATCAAAGCCGCTGGAAATGCTGGCGGACGTATTCGCTCAATCATGATCAAGAACATGGCGGCGACGAAGGCGAACCCTGGAGGCGGATGTTCATGTCGGACGCCGCGACGGCCTTTGCAGCCCTGGCGCTTTTGCCATCGGACTAAATCGCGGCGTTTGTGAAAAAGGTCTTGGATAAAGTTTGGGCAGCCGCATGATTCAACAACCCACCCTTGAGACTGAACGCCTCCTGCTGCGTCCACTGACAACGGATGATGCGGCAACCGTGGCCAGGTTAGCGGGAAGCCGCGAGATAGCCCACACGACCATCTCCATCCCCCACCCCTATTCCGAAGACCAGGCGCGGGAATGGATAGCCGCCCGCACGGGCCAATCCGCTACAGACAAGGAATTAGTATTTGGCGTTGTGACCAGGGAAGACGCTCAGTTGGTCGGGGCTGTGGGCCTGCGCGAGATCGATACCGAACATTCTCAAGCCGAGACGGGCTTCTGGATTGGGGTGCCATCCTGGGGCAAAGGCTATGTGACCGAGGCGGCGCGGAGGGTAATCCGCTATGCCTTTGAGGAGTTGAAGCTCAATCGTATTTACGCCCACCACATGGTCAGAAATCCAGCGTCGGGTCGGGTGCTGGAAAAGCTCGGGATGAAACGGGAGGGGCTGCTGCGCCAGCGGGTGCGAAAGTGGGGGGTCTTTGAAGACGTGGTGCTCATGGCCATCCTCCACGATGACTGGAGACAAATGAGCGGAAAGGCAGCGTGAAGCTCCTCAGACCACCCGATACCCTTCACCTTCGGGCCGCTCAGGGCTGGCTTGGCCTCGACGACCACCTGGCGGCAAACGAGGTTCTGGAGCAAATCAGCGCCGCCAACCGCACCCATCCCGACGTGCTCCAGCTCCGCTGACGCGGCCCGCCATCATTTCATGGCGCCTCGTCCGCGGATGCGGTAAGTTGTTGAGAATTGCGCAAGCATCGTGGCGGGAATGTCCCGCCCACAACCAGGACAAGAAAACATGAAACGACGCGAATTCCTCAAAACCTCTCTTGCGGCTTCTGCACTCGCCGGCCTCGGCCCCGTCGGCGTGCGAACCGCCGCGGCTCAGCCCAGTGGCGGCGCCGCCCGGGAGTATTACGAACTGCGGGCCTACCGTTTCAAAGAGGGTGCCAGCCATGAGCTGTTGGACGGTTACCTGGAGAAGGCGGCCATTCCAGCGCTGAACCGGCTGGGCCTCAAATCGATCGGCGTGTTCACCGAGCTGGAGCCCAAGGGGCCCGCATCCGTCTATGTGCTCATTCCTTATCCATCACTCGATGCTTTTGCCAAGGCCGCGTCGCGCCTGAACGCCGACCCCGAGTACCAGCAGGCCGGCGCCGCCTACCTGCAGGCGCCCAAATCCGACCCTGCGTTCGAGCGGATTGACAGTTGGCTGATGCTCGCCTTCGCCGGCCAGCCTAAGCTCCACTTGGCTCCGTACTCAGTCGAGCAGAAGCCGCGCGTCTTCGAGTTGCGCACCTATCAGAGCCATAGTGAGCTCAAGGCGCTCAAGAAGGTCGAGATGTTCAACTCGGGCGAAATCGAGGTGATGCACGAGGTCGGTCTGGCGCCCGTCTTCTACGGGCAGGTCCTGTTGGGCAAGGACCTGCCGCACCTGACTTACATGCTCTCCGCTGAGGACCGGGAAGCGCACCAGAAGCATTTTGATGCCTTCGGCAAACATCCGACCTGGAACAAGCTCAAGAACGATCCTCAATACGCTGACACCGTATCGAAGGTCGCGAACTGGTTCCTGGCGCCAGCCGCATACTCGCAGATCTGAGCCGCGCCTGTTTCGACAACGTTGAATTCGGCTTCGGCCAGAGGCGAAGGCAGGGGGTGCGTGGGCGAGTGGACCGGCGCTTGGGCGGGCAAAGGTGTGCCGCGGCCGGCCCGGCCGGGCGTATGGTCAAAAAACTCGAATGGCCGATTTTGAGGCGAAACCGAGGAGAGGTTTCCGGACCTTGACGATCCCCTGGGCGCCTGTTCCAATCCCGCATTGAGTGGAAGCGAATGCTTGCCTATATCACCGGCTCAGTCGATCAGGAGTGGTTGCGGCGCGACGAATATTTTGACCGTGCGCGACCTCGTCCTCCGCACCTCGCCTGGGCTTAGAAATCCAGGAGGTGCAAGACATCCTCGATGCTGCCCTCCTTCGTCACCAGTTTAGGTTCAGTGCCCTCCTTGCCAAAGACGAGGAACTGCTTCTTGGCCTTGATCGGCAGTGCGAGTTGGTAGGGCTGGCAGCGCGGGATGGCTGCCACCGCCCGCTTGGCGCCTTCGTAGAGCGCCTGGCGTGTCTCGGCAAAAGGATAGAGCACGGCGGCCTCGCGGCCGATCCCCTTTTTCACGGCCACGGTGACACAACCGTCGCCGAAGAATTGTCGTGCCTCCCGACAAGTCGCCTCATCGCCGGTCACCAGGATCGGCGGCACGCCGTAATGGCCGGCAATCGCAGCGACCTGGGCCAGCTCCCCTGATTCAACCCCGTTATACCAATAGCGGTTCTCCGTTCGCGAAGACTGCGTGTGGTTGAGGACGCCGTCGGGCGTGCCCATCATCGCGTGAAAGCCGAGGAAGACCAAGCCCGCGTAGCTCTTGTCCACGCCCCACATCTCAGGTTTGGGCTTGCCCGTGGCGTATTTCGCCCCGGGCTCCATCAAGTGCGGGATGAGCGCCCCCGAGCCGTGGCCGTCATACACCAGGATTTCAGTTGCCCCGCCGTCGCGCAGCCCGCGCACCACGGCGGCGAGGTCGCCCATGAAATACTCCCTCGCCTCTCGGTTCAGTGGCGTGTCCACCTCGCGGGTCTGCGCGAACTTGAAAACCCCGCTGGCGCCCTCCAGATCGGTGTTGATATAGATCTTCAACTGGGCGGCAGCCGGGTTGGGCCCGGCCAAGGCCGCCAGCAGGACCACGAGAGAGAACCGCTGGAGCAAGGACCGGGCGAACACCAGCGCCCCTCCGTAACCTGGCGGCGGTCTCTTGGACAACCGGGTTTGGTTTCTGGGCGCGGAACGCGCAGAAGAGGATTGTTTTCCTGATCCATTCATGGAGACCTCTTACTCGGCCGCAAGCGCAAGCTCAAGCATGAAAACCGGCGACGAAAAGATTGAGACGGAATTTCATTTGCACTCAGCGCGTTGGGTGCTAAACTCCCAGCCATGAATCCTGCCAAAGAAAAGTACTACCGGAGCTTGTTTGCCCTTGCCGCTGTTTACGATGTTCTCGTGGGAATCACTTTCCTCTTTTTCCCCGGCCCGGCCTATGCCGCGCTGGGCATCCGTGAGCAACTGCCGGCCTTCGGCGGTTATCTCGCGCTGCTCGGCGCGTTCGTGCTGGTACTTGGCGTCGCCTACTTTCTGATTGCGCGCGGCGACCTGCGGCGGAATGTGGATTTGATCCTCGTCGGTACGCTCTACAAGCTGGCGTATTCCGCCACCGCGTTTTATTACTGGCTGGCGGGCACCATTCCGCATTTCATCTTCGTCGGGCTGTTTGGCGTGGCCGACGCCATCTTCTTCCTTTTGATGGCCGAGTGCTATTTGTGCCTTAACAGAGAAAAGAAAGGCTGAGGTCCTTGACAGTCGATCTTCCGCAATCAGCCCGGTCTCGCGAAATGTTTTCTTGCGGCCGCGGATTTCACTTTGACCTTACGCACACAGCATTGGTTTCAGCATTGGCCCTATCCGCCTCCAACCATGCCCGCCATCGAAGATCCGGTGGATGATCCCTGGCAAGGCCGCTGGCTCGAGGCGGCGACCGAAGCTGAGCTCCGCGGCCGGGATTGCCGCCTCACCTTTCTCCCTCTGAAGCCGGAAGAGAATCCCAAGGCGGCCAACCTCCAGAATCCGGTGCTCGCTTATCTGCGCCGGCAGGAAATCCCAGCCGCCAAATCCATCAAGCACGCGCACTTCAACGAAGCCTGGCTCATGGAGTAGGATGAACGCACGACCCAAAAACTGGTTGAAGGCGGCGGCTACGCCCCCTCTGACAGGACCTGTCCGGATGTTGGCGGCTGTGAATCTCATCGTGTGCGCCGCTGTGGGCGCCCCCGAGAGCACCCCGAAGGCTCCGGTCAGCGCTCTTCACCCGGATTTCTTCCCCGTCACCACCCAGTTCTCCCCGGTCCCGGACGGCAAGGGTTGGAAGGGCGAAACGCCGCCGCTTTCCGCGCAGGTTTTGCGCGACACCATCGACAACCTCGTGGCCCACGGGTTCACCGGGCTCTACCATCCGCTACCCCTGCCCGACGACCAAGCAAGGGTGGTTCTGGCCTACGCCCAGTCACGCGGCATGGTCATCACCCACATCACCTCCGGCTTCGAAGGTTTCGGTCGGGACGCGCCCCCGCCCGTCTGCGTCTATTCCCCGAAGTACGCCGCCCAGGCGCGGGAAGCAGTCCAGGCCGGGCTGGCGGGTCTCCGGGACCTCCCCCGGCTCTATAACGTCTTCTGCTACCAGGACGAACCCTTTCACGCCGGCGCGAAGTCTTTCGGCTACAACGAGGAAGTGAAGGCCGAGTTTAAGAAGCGCTACGGCTATGCGCTGCCGCCGGCCCTCGAACCGATTCGGAACAACCCGCGAGTCTGGCGCGACGTCCTCAACTTCCGCTCGGACTACTTCCCGGACGGCTGGCGGCAGGTTTACCGCCTCATCAAGGAAATCAACCCCGGCTTCCAGGTCATCCTCACCCACGACAGCCACAACACCTTCGGCGGCGGCGTCGGCTCGAACGCGGAGCTGGCTGTGGACGACGTGTTCCACTGGGGCGGCGATTTCGCGGACACGTTCGTCTTCGACATCTACCCTTACATGATGTTCGACTTCCGTTATGGGCAGTGCGGGAAGCTGCCCCAGCCGCGCCTGAGCCAGCTCCATTATGCTATGGGTCAAATGCGAAACCTGACGCGCGCCTACGGCAAGCAGATGGGATTCTGGTTCGGCACCTGCAACCCAGCCTGGTTCAAGGAGTTCATGGGCCCGGAGTTGACCCGGCAAACCTGGGCCGAACGCGAGACCAGCACCACTGCCGTGGCCCAGGGGGCCGACTTTATCCTCACCGGCCTCAACCTGCCAACCGACCCGCGCCATTGGAATGAACTGGGCCAGGGGCTGCGCCTCCTTCAGAACGCCGGGTCCGCCCTGCTGGACGCGCCCAAGACCAAAGCCGAGGCCTGCTTCCTCTTCCCGCGCACCCAGTATCTGCAGTTGCAGGAGGAGTACTGGAATGTCGGGCTCTCCTACGAATTGTTCCTGCGGGCCTTCGGCGAACTGGATGTGCTCCACGAGGAACAAATCCGCGACGACCGTCTGGAGGGTTACCGCATCCTTGCGCTATTCGACGTAAAGCTGCTCCCGAGAGAGACGGCGGCGCACATCGCTGCCTTTGTGCGCAACGGGGGCGTCCTCATCGCCGACTGTGTCCCCCAGTTGGATGCCTGCCGGCAACCCCTTGAGCTTATGAGCCAGCTCGTCGGCGTGCGGCACGCCGCGACCAACCGCCTCCGGCGCACGGGCAACTGGGTTCCCTACCGCACCAAACCGCCGGCCTGGGGCTCCCCCCACGACGCCGCCGAAGACCAGCAGGCCGTCCCCCGGGACACCGTCAAGGGCAAGGCCCTGGGACTGTCCCTCGACCTGAAGCTCGTCAGCCCGCGTCCCTGTCTGCCCACCGAGGGCAAGGTGCTGCTCAAGACCGCCGCCGGACAGCCCGCGCTGCTCCACCACAGGGTCGGCCGCGGCGAGGTCTTCCTGCTCGGGTTTTGCGCGCAGGACACCTATTTCCAGACCTGGCAGGACGGCGATGAAGAGACCCGGGACCAGTTGTACGCCCTGCTGCACGCACTGACGCAAAAGGCGAAGGTGCGCCCGCACGTCTGGTCTTCCAACCCGGACATCGAAGCCTCGCTGCGCGCGAACGCCAAAGAGGGCTTTCTCTTTGTAATCAATCACGAGGCCGTCTCGCCCCGAACCGTGGTCAGCTTGGCGGGACTGGAGTTCCCCGTCGGCCGCATCGTGGACCTCGAGAACGGGAACGAAGTCCCTCACACCCGCGCGGCCGGCGCGCTCAACCTCCAGGTGGACACCGCCTCGGGCGTCACCCGCCTCTTCCACGTGCTGCCCGCCCCGCGCTAAAGATTTGTTCAGCAAACCATGAAAACCGAATTCTTCCTTTCACTGATTGTCGCGGCGATAGTCTTGAAATCGTCAGTTTGCCTTTCGGCCCCGGCCCGCGAGCCGACCGGACCTGGCCAGACCCCGCCTCCGGATTTTGGGCCGAACATTCTGGTCTTTGACCCGGCCATGACCAACATCCAGGGCCGGATTGACGCCGTCTTCAGCGAACAGGAGGCCAATCAGTTCGGTTCATCTCGCTATGCGTATCTCTTCAAGCCGGGCAAGTACGACCTGGACGTGCAGGTGGGTTTCTACATGCAAGTGCTGGGCTTGGGAAAGTCACCCGACGATGTTTCGATCACCGGTGCGGTACGATCCAAGGCGCGCTGGATGCGCGGCAATGCCACCTGCAATTTCTGGCGCAGCGCCGAGAATCTCTCCGTAACGCCCACGCAGGACCAGAATGTCAATGTCTGGGCGGTTTCCCAGGCCACCGCCCTGCGCCGCGTGCACGTGAAAGGCGCCTTGAATCTCTCGGACAACGGATGGTCCAGCGGGGGCTTTATCGCGGACTGCAGGATCGATGGCCAGGTCAATTCCGGGTCGCAACAGCAGTGGTTCTCGCGCAATGCCGAATGGGGCAGTTGGCGGGGCGGAAGCTGGAACATGGTGTTCGTCGGCACGGTCAAGCCGCCGACGGGCACGTGGCCGGAAGCGCCGTACACCGTGATCGACAAAACGCCGCTGGTTCGGGAGAAACCGTATCTCTTTATTGACGCGGGCGGACACTACTTTGTCATGGTTCCGAACCTCCAGGCCAACGGCATGCAGGGGACCACCTGGTCGGCCGGCCCAACCTTGGGAACGCCTATCCCCATTGACCGGTTCCACGTGGCGCGTCCTGGAGCGGACACTGCCGCCAGCATCAATGCCGCGCTGGACGGCGGGAAACACCTGCTGTTGACTCCCGGCATTTATCTTCTGGAAACGAGCCTCCGGGTCACGCGGCCGGGCACACTGGTGCTCGGATTGGGATACCCGACTCTGAGGCCGGAGCACGGCACTCCCGCCCTCGTGATTTCCGATGTCGCTGGCGTGAAAGTGGGCGGGATCCTCTTCGAAGCGGGAGCCACAAATTCCAGCACGCTGCTGCAGGTCGGGGACCTCGGCAGTTCCACCTCCCACGCGGCGGAC
This sequence comes from Verrucomicrobiota bacterium, assembly GCA_049518415.1. Lineage (GTDB taxonomy): Bacteria > Verrucomicrobiota > Verrucomicrobiia > Limisphaerales > UBA8199 > CAVQND01. Next base: position 1,360 of record JBEKRX010000062.1, on the reverse strand, counting down.
CCCCTGTCGCTCTACGATATTTCCTGCCGCGCGGGGGGCGCGCTGGCCGGAAACGCAACCTGTTTTGTCACCATTAATTGCAACGATGTGGTGGGCGATAATTTCTGGCTTTGGCGCGCCGATCACGGCCGGGGCGTGGGCTGGAACTCGAACAAAAACAACACCGGTTTGATCGTAAATGGCAATAACGTCACCCTCTACGGCCTGTTCGTTGAACATTGCCAGGAGTATCAGACCGTGTGGAATGGCAACGGCGGACGCGTTTATTTTTACCAATCGGAATTGCCCTACGATCCGCCCAGCCAGGAGGCCTGGCGGCACGGAGAAATTAACGGCTACGCCTCGTACAAAGTGAGCGACGCGGTCACGACCCACGAAGCCTGGGGTCTGGGAGTCTATTGTGTGTTCTATGCCGCGCCCGTGGTGGCGGACAACGCCATCGAAACGCCAGTTGCTCCGGGCGTCAAGCTGCGCCACCTGGTGACGATCCGGTTGGCGGGCAGGCCCGGCAGCGGCATCTGCCACGTCATCAATGGCGCCGGCGCCGCCGTGATCTCGACCAGGAAGGCCATCGTCGACTAAGTACTGCCTCTGCGCTTATGAAAACCGCTGACGACAGGGAAGAAGTCCTCTTCCGTGAGGCCCTCCAGCGGGCCAAGGGCCCGGAGCGCGATGCCTACCTCAGGCAGGCCTGCGCGGGCAACGAGGCGCTGCGCGGCAGGCTCGCAGCGCTCCTCCAGGCCCAGGAGAGTCCCGATCCGTTCCTCGAACGGCCGGCGGCGCCGCCGGCCAGCCCGATCGTGCTTCTCCCGCCGGAAGAAGGCCCCGGCACCGTGATCGGTCGCTACAAGATCCTCGAAAAGATCGGGGAAGGCGGGTTTGGGGTCGTCTATGTCGCCGAACAGCACGAACCGGTCAAGCGCCGGGTGGCCCTCAAGATCATCAAGCTGGGGATGGACACCCGGCAGGTGGTGGCGCGGTTCGAGGCGGAACGGCAGGCGCTGGCGTTGATGGATCATCCGAACATCGCCAAGGTGCTGGATGCGGGGGCGACGGATAAGGGCCGGCCTTACTTTGTGATGGAGCTGGTGAAAGGGATTCCGATGATCAAGTATTGCGACCAGGAGAAGCTGGCCACGCGGGAGCGGCTGGATTTGTTCATCAAGGTCTGTCGCGCGATTCAGCACGCCCATCAGAAGGGGATCATCCATCGGGACATCAAGCCCTCGAATATCCTGGTGACGCTGCATGACGGGGTGCCCGTGCCCAAGGTGATTGACTTTGGGATTGCCAAAGCCACGGGCGGCCAGGTGCTGACCAACAAGACGCTCTACACCGCCTTCGAGCAATTCATCGGCAC
>JBEKRX010000061.1:0-42091 GCA_049518415.1 Verrucomicrobiota bacterium | reverse complement strand
TCGGCGTGGAACGGCTGCTGGGCCGCCTGCGCAAGCTGGACCGCAAAGGGCGGCGCGCCGGCCTGACCAACTTGCGCGGGGTCCGCATCGAATCGGCCTATTTCCTGGAGTACCTCCTGCCGCCGCACGCGGCGTCCGTGCTGCATGTCTATTTCCCCGACCCCTGGCCCAAGCGCAGGCACCGCCGCCACCGCCTCCTCAACGAGCGCTTTCCGGCCCTGGCCGGCCAGGCCCTGGCGCCGGGCGGCACGGTCTATTTGCGCACCGATGACCAGCCCTATTTCGAACAGATGACCAGCGTGTTTGCCGCCAGCCCGGCCTTTCGGCCGGCGGATACGCCCGCGGAATTGGCCGGGCTGCTGACCGATTTCCAACGGGATTTTGTGGCGCGCGGAATCGCCACCCGCCGCGCCGCGTATCAACTAATCATTGGCGCGTGAGTCGCGAGTGGAACAACACGCAAACCCATTTAACTCATTTAACGCTCCGACGCTCCAGCGCTTCAACAATTGACTGTCTCCCCATGCGCATTCGCGCTATTTTCCGGCCGTGGATTTGTCGGAAAACCTGAACGGGATTCAGCAGCGGATCGCGGCGGCTTGCGCGCGGGCGGGGCGCGACCCGGCAACGGTCACGCTCATCGCCGTGACGAAAAGCCAGCCGCCCGAACTGGTCAGCGAGGCCGCCAAGCTCGGCCTCACGCTCTTCGGCGAGAACAAGGTCCAGGAGGCCAAGGCAAAAATCCCTCTCTGCCCGGGCCGGCTCCGCTGGCACATGATCGGCCATCTGCAAACCAACAAGTGCCGCGACGCGGTCGAGCTGTTCGAGATGATTCAGAGTGTGGACAGCCTCCACCTGGCCCAGGAAATCAATAAACGCGCGGAACAGGCGGCGAAAACCATGCCCATCCTGCTCGAGGTCAACGCCGCCGGCGAAGCCAGCAAATTCGGCTATCGCCCGCAGCAACTCCTGGCCGAGCTGAGCCAAATCAACGCCCTGCCCCGCCTGGAAATCCACGGTCTCATGACCATGCCCCCGTGGACGCCCGACCCGGAAAAAGTGCGCCCGGCGTTCCGGCAGGTCCGCGACTTGAAAGCGCAGTGCGAACAGGTCCTGGGCGCGCCCCTGCCCCACTTGAGCATGGGCATGACCGGCGACTTCGAGGTCGCCCTCGAGGAAGGCGCGACTATGCTCCGCATCGGCACCGCCCTGTTCGGCGCGCGCCCCAAAGCAGCTTAAATGTGCTCGATGATGTTGTCGCCAAATTCCGAGCACTTGAGCTGGGTGGCGCCCTCCATCAGCCGGGCCAAATCATAAGTCACCCGCTTGGAACTGATCGCGCCGGTGAGGCCCTTGAGGATGAGGTCGGCGGCCTCGGTCCACCCCAGGTAGCGGAACATCATTTCGCCGCTGAGCACGACGCTGCCGGGATTGACGCGGTCCAGGTTGGCGTATTTGGGAGCGGTGCCGTGGGTCGCCTCGAAGATGGCGTGGCCGGTGACATAGTTGATGTTGCCGCCGGGGGCAATCCCGATGCCGCCCACCTGCGCGGCGAGGGCGTCGCTCAGGTAATCCCCGTTCAAATTGAGCGTGGCAATGACGTCGAACTCCTCCGGCCGCGTCAGCACCTGCTGGAGGGTGATGTCGGCAATGGCGTCTTTGATGACCAGGCCCTGGGGCAACCGGCACCAGGGACCGCCCTCCAAGGGCAACGCCCCGAACTCGCGCTTGGCCAATTCATAACCCCAGTCGCGGAAGGCGCCTTCGGTGTATTTCATGATGTTGCCCTTATGGACAAAGGTGACGCTCTTGCGTTTGTGCCGGAGGGCGTACTCCAGGGCCGCGCGAATTAACCGCTCACTGCCGGGCCGGCTCACCGCTTTGATCCCAATGCCGACCTGGTCCGGGGCCTCTTTGCCGAACCGGATCTTCTTGAGCGCCGCCGGCAGCTCGCGCTCGAGGAATTCCAGGATCTTTTTCGCCTCCGGGCTGCCCGCCTGGTAATCGATGCCGGCGTAAATGTCCTCAGTGTTCTCGCGGAAGATGACCATGTTCACCTTCTCCGGGTGTTTGACCGGCGAGGGGACGCCCGGCACGTACTGCACCGGGCGGAGGCAGACGTAGAGATCGAGCATCTGCCGCAGCGCCACGTTAAGCGAGCGAATGCCCCCGCCCACCGGCGTGGTCAGCGGCCCCTTGATGCCGACCAGGAATTCCTTGAAGGCCTCGACCGTGTCGTCGGGCAGCCAGTCGTCGAATCTGTTCTTGGCCGTCTGGCCGGCGTAAACCTCGAACCAGGCCACCCGGCGTCGGCCCCCGTAGGCCTGCTGCACCGCGGCCTCGAAAACGCGCTGGCTGGCCGCCCAGATGTCCGGACCCGTGCCGTCCCCGCGAATGAACGGCAAAACCGGATGGTCGGGAACCTTGAGCCGTCCGTCTTGCATCAAAATCTTGCCGCCCGCAGGCGGCGTAATGTCTCGGTAAGCCATGTTCGGTCTTAATTTACAATTCCAGATTCTCGACTAACTGAAACCCGTCCGTCAAGTCCAGGCCGAAGAAGGCGCATCCTGACACTGCCCCCGAGCGCGGGCAGAAGCCCTCCCCCCATCCCCCCTCCCATGCGCTCGGAGCGCATGGGAGGGGGGTGATCCCTTTTTCCACTTCACCCAGGGCCCCGGCGCGCCGGGGTCCCGCCCGGAGCGGGACGGGCCTTGCCCTGGGCTACTATCTTGCTGCCCCTCCGGGGCAGAAGAGAGCCGCGCTGCGCGCGGGTAGAGTGGAATTGGTGGCAGCAAACTCCGCTTTGACCCTGGCCACCGTGTTCTCCACCGTCAGGCCGTACTTCTCCCGCAACTCCTGGACGGTGCTGGCATGTTCGATAAACCGGTCGGGCCAGCCGATTTGAATCACTGGGGTAGTAATCCGCTTCTCGTTGAGGAGCTCCAAAACCGCGCTGCCATAGCCGCCCGGCAGGACGTGGTCCTCCAAGGTCACCAGCACTTCGGCCGCGCGCCCGAAAAACTCTGTCAGCCCGGCATCCAGCGGCTTGAAGAAACGCGGGTTCACGATGGCCACATCGTAGCCCTCGCCCGCCAGGTGGGCCGCCACCTTGCGCCCGAGGCTCATCATGTTGCCCAGCGGGAACAAGGCGACCTTGCGGCGGCCGTTCTGGGCGAAGTCCTGCACGACTTCGCCCTGGCCGATTTCGAGCCGGCGGGGCTGCTCTTTGATCGGCACACCCTCGGCCGGCCCGCGCGGGTAGCGGATGAACGTCGGGTGCCGCTGGCGCGTGGCGGTGAACATCATGTCCACCAGCTCGTCCTCGTCTTTGGGGGCCATGCCGATGCAGTTGGGCACCGAGCGGAGGTAGCTGATGTCGAACAAGCCGTGGTGGGTCGGGCCGTCCTGCGGCGAGAGGCCGGCGCGGTCCATGCAGAAGATCACCGGCAGTTCCTGGAGCGCCGCGTCGTGCACGATGCAATCATAGGCGCGCTGCAGGAAGGTCGAGTAAATGGCGCAAACCGGGTGGAAACCCATCGTGGCCATGCCGCAAGCAAAGAGCACCGCGTGCTCCTCCGCGATGCCGACGTCGTAGCAGCGGTTGGGCATGGCCTTTTCCAGGAGCTTGAGGCCCGTCCCGCTGGGCATGGCGGCGGTGATGCCGACCACGGAATCATCCCGCTGGCAAAGCTTCACCATGGCCTGGCCAAAGACGTCCTGCCAGTTCGGCGGCGCCCCCGGTATGCTGGGCAGTGTGGCCCCGGTGGCCACATCGTAAGGGCCGAGGCCGTGGAATTTTTCGGGATTCTTGAGCGCCGCCTCGAAGCCCTTGCCCTTTTGCGTGAGCACGTGAATGACGATGGGATGGTCGCAGGCCTTGGCAAACTGGAGGGTGCTGATCAGCAACGGCAGGTTATGGCCGTCAATCGGGCCCAGATAGCGCAAACCCATCTCTTCAAAAATCAGGCTGCTGCCGTAGCCGCCGCGGCCGTCCGACTCCAGCAGGCTCCGGCTGGGGTGCAGGCCGACGTCGGTCAGGGCCCCCTTGAAACCCTCCTCCGCCTTGTGGGCGAGCTTCAAAGCCACTTCCCCTTTGGGCAGGCGCCGGATGAACCGCTCGAAATCCCGCGCCAGCTTGTTGTAGGAGGGATGCGTAATCAGCTTGTTCAGGTAGCTGGCCACGGCGCCCACGTTCTTGGCAATGCTCCACTCATTGTCATTGAGGACGCCGATGAACCGCTTGGTCGTGTGCGCGATATTATTGAGCGCCTCGAAGGAAATGCCGTTCGTCAGCGCCGCATCCCCGAAAATCGCCACGACGTGCTCATCGGTGCCGCGCTGGTCGCGCGCCGCGCAGATGCCCAGGGCGGCCGACAGCGCGGTGCCCGAGTGCGCCCCGCCATAGCAATCGTGCTCGCTCTCGGACCGCAGCGCGAATCCGCTGAGGCCCCCCGTGCTCCGAATCGTGTGAAAACGGCTCTTGCGGCCCGTCAGGACTTTGTGGACGTAGCTCTGGTGGCTGACGTCCCAGACGAACTTGTCTGTCGGGGTATTGAACACGCGATGCAGCGCCAGGGTCAACTCGACCACCCCCAGGTTCGGCCCCAGGTGCCCGCCGTTGCGGGCCAGGACGGTGATCAGTTCCTGCCGGATTTCCTCCGCCAACTCCCCCAGTTGTGCCAGCGTCAGTTTCTTGATTTGCGCCGGGTTGTCCACCATGTCCAGGTAGCGGCTCATATTAAGCGTCTTCTGGGGCCTCGGGCGACAACGGTTTGAGCTGCATTTCGCCCGCCGCGTTCTGCTCGAGCTGTTGAATCTTCAGTTCGGCCTCGGCCAGCTTTTCCTGGCAGCTCCGGGCCAGACGCCTGCCTTCTTCGTACTTGGCCACCAGGGTCTCCAGCGCCAAATCCTCGGATTCCATCGCTTCAACGATGGACTCCAACTTCTTCAAAGCCTCCTCAAAAGGCGGAGTTCCGGCTTTGGCGGGCTTATTCGGGCCCGCGCTCTTGGAAGCATTCGGCATAACCCAAAGTTAAACACAAATCCCCCCGCCCGTCCAGCATGTTCGCGGCGGTCGTTAAAGGCAACCATCCGCTTCTCCGGGACAAGGGCGGATTTCACTTTCTTTGGTGGTCCTGCTGGCTCTTCATCTTAATCTTTGCTCCTAATCTTAATCCGAATGAAGATTAGGATTAAGATTAGGATTAAGGTTAGCGGGGACCGCCCAAAAAAGTGGAACGCTCTCCGGGAGCGGCCCAACGATAATACTCACATCACCGATTGCGCGGGCGGTGACCAAGACCCCCGCAGGGGGCGTGAACCGCCCAACAGCGCCCCCAGGCCGCAGGCTTGGCCCCTCACTGCGCCCGCGCGCGGTAGAACCGGCGTGGCGAGTTCGGCGGGGCGGGATCGCTGAAGTAAGACGGGCTGGCGCCGACGGTGTTGGTGGCCAGCCCCGTCCAGTTCACCAGGTCGGTCGAGGTCTCCACGGCTACCACCTGGCCCGCGCCAGCGCGGAGATTGAAACCGAAGCGGTTCGAACGGACGCCGAAGCTGCCATCGTTTACCACGATGGCCGGCACGGCGGTAAAGGCCAGCGTCCGGATACAGATCGTCCCGGCGGCGTTGGTGGCCGAAAGCCGGAAGACATACAAATCGGCGACATCGGGCGTGAAGGTGGGATTGCGGAGATTGGCGGCCGAGAGCGCAGCCGAGGAACCGGTCGGCTGCCGGAGCAGGAGCCACTGCCAAGCCACGGCGGTTTGCGGGCTGGTGTCCAGTCGGCGGAGCTCGCCCACCGGCCCGACAGCCAGGTCAATCGTGGGCGCATCCGGGCAGGTGTTCGTGGTGCCAATCCGAATCGCGTGGTTGAGGGTGTCCGCCACATAGACGTTGCCCGCGCCGTCCACCGCCACGCTCTGCGGGCCGTTGAAGCGCGCCGCGCTGGCCGTGCCGTCGTCGCTGCCCCAGCTTCCCCCGAGGGTTGTCACCACCCCGTCCGGCGTCACCTTCCGAATCGTGTGGTTAAGGTCATCCGCCACGTACACGTTGCCGGCGCTGTCCACCGCCACGCCGTAGGGCTGGTAGAACCGCGCCGCGCTGCCTGTGCCGTCGGCGCTGCCCGGAGTTCCCGCCAGCCCCGCCAGCGTTGTGACCACCCCGGCGGGCGTCACCTTGCGAATCGTGTGGTTGTAGGTGTCCGCCACATAGACGTTGCCGGCGCTATCCACCGCCACGCCGTGCGGGTTGTTGAACCGCGCGTCGCTGCCCGTGCCGTTGTCGCTGCCCCGGTTTCCCGCCAGGCCCGCCAGCGTCGTCACGACCCCGCCAGGCGTCACCTCCCGGATCGTCTGGTTCTGGGTGTCGGCCACGTACACGTTGGCCGCGGTGTCCACCGCCACGCCAAATGGGTAGCAGAACCGCGCCGCGCTGCCCATGCCGTCATTGGTGCCGGAACTTGCCGCCAGGCCTGCCAGGGTCGTCACCACCCCGGCCGGCGTCACCTCCCGAATCGCGTGGTTGTCGGTGTCCGCCACATAAACGTTGCCCGTGCTGTCGACCGCCACGCCGGATGGCACCCAGAACCGCGCCGCGCTGCCTATGCCGTCGGCGCTGCCATAGCTTCCCGCCAGGCCCGCCAGGGTCGTCACTACCCCGGCTGGCGTCACCTGCCGAATGGTCTCGTTGCCGGAGTCGGCGACAAAGGCGTTGCCGGCGCTGTCCACCGCCACGCCGTATGGATAGCGGAACCGCGCCGCGCTGCCTGTGCCGTCGGCGCTGCCGAAGCTTCCCGCCAGGCCCGCCAGGGTCGTGACCACCCCGGCCGGCGTCACCTCGCGGATGGTGTGGTTCCAGTAGTCCGCCACATAGAGGTTGCCGGCGCTGTCTACCGCCACGCCGGACGGGCAGTTGAAGCGCGCGGCGCTGGCCGTGCCGTCGGCGCTGCCAAACTTCCCTGCCAGCCCCGCCACGGTCGTGACCACGCCGGCCGGCGTCACCTTCCGAATCGTGTGGCTGGACGTGTCCGCCACAAACACGTTGCCCGCGCTGTCCACACCCACGCCGTATGGATAGTTGAAATGCGCCACGCTGCCCGGGCCGTCGACGGCGCCAGGCATTCGCGCCATGCCCGCCAGGGTCGTCACCGCCCCGGCCGGCGTCACCTTCCGAATCGTGCAGTTCCAGGTGTCCGCCACATACACGTTGCCGGCGCTGTCCACCGCCACGCCGGCAGGGCCACCGATATAGCTGCCGAACAGCGCCGCGCTGCCCATGCCGTTGGCGCTGCCATAGCTTCCCGCCCGGCCCGCCAGGGTGGTCACCACCCCAGCCGGCGTCACCTTCCGAATCGTGTAGTTGGACGTGTCCGCCACATAGACGTTGCCGGCGCTGTCCACCGCCACGCCGTATGGATAGGAGAACCGCGCCGCGCTCCCCGTGCCGTCGGCGCTGCCAGAGCTTCCCGCCAGGCCCGCCAGCGTCGTCACGGTCCCCCACGGCGCCACCTTCCGAATCGTGTGGTTGTAGGTGTCGGCCACGTACACGTTGCCCACGCTGTCCACCGCTACACCCTGCGGGCAGTAGAACCGCGCCACGCCGGCGGGGCCGTCGGCGCTGCCCGGAGTTCCCGCCAGGCCCGCCAGTGTCGTAACCACCCCGCCCGGCGTCAACTTCCGAATCGTGTGGTTGTCAGCGTCGGCCACGTACACGTTCCCGGCGCCGTCCACGGCTACGCCCCCCGGCCAGTTGAAGCGCGCCGCGCTGCCCACGCCGTCAACGGCGCCAGCGGTCTCGTCGGGTCCGGCCAGGGTGGTGAAGGTGTATTCCTGGGCTGTGGCCTGAGTGGCCGCCGCCAGGGCCAGGGTGGCCAGGAGCGGGCCCGCTAGTAGGTTACTTGTGAGGCGTTTCATAGAACGGTTAACGATTGGGGGTTAAGAGTTGGAGGGCGAACGGCGAACAGCGAGGGTCGAGGGTCGAGGGACGCGGCCTGCCTGCCTGCAGGCGGGTGCAACGTGCCCCTGACATTCGAGGGATGGGGCGGCGCGGCCGCGCACCGCCGGGGGCAAAGGCAAACGGGCGCACGATTCCCCTATGCAGCGGGAGCCTGGTCATTTTCCCAAACCCCGTTGTGGCCCGGTCTCTGCAACGTCCACGCACGTTCATTGCCGCCCGAGGGACGCCGTCCGGCAACAAGAGCCAGGCCAGGCGCCGCCTGGCTTAGCGCCCTGCTGCCTTGCAGCAAAAGGAGAACCTGAAAATACGGGTTTCGTCAAGACGGAACCGGTGTCATATTGCGATGATAAGCGATGGAATGCGTCGCCGTTCGCGGTCCGCGCCGCGGCCCAACGGGCCGCCAGAACCAAGCCCAGGGCTGAGGTCCCGCTTGGCGGGACCGATGCCCTGGGACCTAGTCCCCACCGCCCGCCCCGCGCCCTCAAAGGGCGCTACAGGCCTCAATCCCACACGTAGCGTTCGTCAACGAGGTGTGTGTACAGCTTGGCAAGCGATTGTGGCATGGCTTTGTTGTTTTGGCGCCCTTTCAGGGCGCTTGGCTTTGCAAACGGCTTCCCAGGGCATCGGCCTGCCGGCCTCAGCCCTGGGCTGGGCTCTGCCGGCCCTTCGGGCCGGAAACGCCGCCCATCCAGTAACACGGACAGCACATCGCTTGTTTCCGCAATCAAGGACCACTGGGAGCGTGTTTTGTCCGGTCGCGCTCAGCCACAACCATTCAATTAACAGAAGAGAACGAAGCGAACAATGGTCCCCCTCAGCCGGGGCGGTCCGGTTGAACCGCTGGTCTGCCGTCAGTTCAGTCTTTTGCTTCCACCACGCTGCTCACCTCGCCCACCTTCAAACGCGTGCTCAATCGCTGCCCGGCCCGCGCGGCGCTGGCCTCGCGCAGTACCGCGCCGGTCTGGGCGTCCCTCGTGATCGAGTAGCCGCGCGCCAGGACTTGCTCGGGCCCCAGCAGGCGCAGGCGCGCGGCCAGCGGCTCGAGCCGGTTCCGCGCCTGGCGCAGGCGAGCCTGCGCCTGTTTCTGCAGGCGCTGCCCGGCCTGGCGCAGGACCTCTCGCCGCTGCTGCAACAGCAAGGCGGGACGCACCCGGGACAAGCGGTCCGACAGGTTCTGCCACGCCACGCGCTGGCGGCGCGCGCCCTGCCTGACGGAGCGCAGCAGGCCCGTCTGCAAGTCGTCCAACTGCTGGAGCCAATCATTCAGGCGCCGGCCTGGGTGTGCCCGGGCCAGCCGCCGCGAGACCAGCGCCAGAACCTGGGCCTTGTCGGCGATCTGCTGCCGAACCAACTGCCTCATGCGGGCGGCGGCCTCGGCGCAGAATTGGCCGCTTGAGAAGACCCCTTCGGTGATGATTTCTGCGGCCGCGCTCGGCGTGGCCGCGCGCAGGTCGGCCACAAAATCGCTGATGGTGAAATCGATTTCGTGTCCGACCGCCGAAACGACCGGCAAAGCGGACTCAAAAATCGCGCGGGCCACCACTTCTTCGTTGAAGGCCCACAAGTCCTCCAGGCTGCCGCCGCCGCGGGTGACCAGGATCAAATCAATTGCCAATTGCCAATTGCCAATTGCCAATTGGGAACGGTGGAATTCGTTCAGGAGCCGAATCGCCGCGGCGATTTCCGCCGCCGCGCCTTCGCCCTGGACGCGGCACGGGGCCAGGACGAGCTCCAGGCCGGGATGGCGTCGCCGGACGGCGTGGAGCACGTCGCGGATGGCGGCGCCGGTGGGGGAGGTGACCAGACCGAGGCGCTGCGGGTAACGGGGCAAGGGCCGCTTGCGCGCCGGCGCGAAGAGCCCTTCGGCGCTGAGCTTTTGCTTGAGCTTCTCGAAAGCCGCTTGCAGGGCGCCAAGGCCCTGCACCTCGACCGCCGTAACCTGCAACTGATATTGTCCGCGCGGCTCATACACGGTGACCTCGCCTTGGAGGGTCACTTTGCGCCCATCCTGCAGCAGCGAGCGGTCCACCTTCAGTTCTCCCCGGAACAGCACGCAATTCAACTGCGCCCCGGCGTCCTTGAGGGTGAAGTAAGTGTGGCCCGAGGTCTGGAACCGCAGGTTGGTGATTTCACCGCTCACCCAAACCCGGCCCACCTGGTCCTCGAGCAGGCGCTTGATTTGCCACGTCAGTTCAGTGACGGACAACACCTGGCGGGTCCGTTCCTTGGGGAACAGCTCGCCAAAATCCCACTGCGATTTGACCGGCCTGGCCATCAGTCTTCAATAATCCATGGCTCCGGCCCGAAGCAATCATGGAATCGAATTTTGAACTGGCCTGGTTATGGGGGCCTAGGGCTTGGCCAGGACCAGGGATTGGATGAAGAACTCCATCATGCGGTCGCGGTTGACGGCGGCGTGCCCTTGGTCGGGACCCACCTGGACATCGAAGCTCTTAGCGGCTTGCTGCAAGGCCTGGATGAGTTGGAGCGCGTTGGCCGGATGCACGTTATTGTCGGCCGTTCCATAGAACAGCATCAGGCGGCCCTGGAGGTTGGTGGCGTGGCTCATCACGCTGGCGGCTTGGTAGCCGGCCTTGTTTTCCTGTGGCATCCACATGTAGCGCTCCGCGTAGATGGTGTCGTAGTTCCGGTAGTCTGTGACGGCGGAGTTGGCGCAGGCGGCCTGGATGACCTCTGGATAACGCAGGAGGCAGGTGGCGGCGACGGTGCCGCCGTAGGAAGTCCCGAACATGCCCACGCGGCGCTTGTCCACGTAGCGCCGGCGCCAGAGGGCCTTGACACCCGCGGCCTGGTCGTCCACCTCGACGATGCCCAGCCTCAGGTAGATGGCATCGAGAAACTGCTTGCCGCGCCCGCTGGCGCTGCGGGAGTCGAAGGTGGCCACCAGAAAACCCATTTCGGTCAGTGCATTCGGCAGCGTGAACGTCTCTCTCGCCCCGGTGGTGGCAGGCCCCGCATACACGCTGACCAGCAACGGATACTTCCGGTGAGGGCGGAAATCCGAAGGGAAGTGGAGCATCCCATAGAGGTCGGTGTCGCGGTCGGCGGCTTTGAACTTGAGCAGTTCGACCGGCTTGAGGCCCAGCTTTTTGAACCGGCTCAGATCGCTCCTGGCCAGTTCTGCCACCAGCCGGCCCTCGGCGTCCCTCAGCACGGTGACGGGCGGGGTGTCATGGGTTTGGGCCACATCGATGAAATGCTGTCCATCAGGCGCCAGGTCAACATTGTGGTGGAAGGCCGGGTCGGTCAGCCGCCGGTCGCCGTGGCCGTCCAGGCTGACACGGTGGAGTTGGAGCTTCATGGGGTTGTCGCCGCTGCGGGCGGTGTAGTAGAGCAGCCCCGCTTGTTCATCCACCCGCACAATGTCCGCCACCTCGAAGGGATGCGCCGTCACCGTGGCCAGCAAGGCGCCGCTCAGGTTATAGAGATAGAAGTTCTTCCAACCCGTGCGTTCGGAGGCCCAGAGAAAACGTTGGCCATCCCTCAGCCAGTGGAGCCCGGGAATGTTCTCGGTCCAGCTCGGCAGCCATTCTTCCCGCACGACCACGCGGCACTTGCCCGTTCCAGGGTCGGCGGCGCAGAACTCCATGATGTTCTGACGGCGATTGGTGCGGTGAAAGAGCAGTTCCTTCCCATCGGGGGACCAGGTGATGGCATAGATGTAGTGGCCGATGACGGAGTTGTCGAACGGCTTGCCATCGCGCACATCCACCAGGGTGGTCTTCCTGGTTTCCAGGTCGTAGATGAGCAGGTCCACGGTGGGATTGGTGGTGCCTACCTTCATGTAGGGCTCGACGTTCAGACGGTCTTGGAACTTGGTTTCGTCCAGGGTCAGGTAGTAGTCCCGCACTTGGCTTTCGTCAAAGCGGTAGAAAGCGAGCTTCCGGCTGTTCGTCGACCACCAGATCGCCGTGTTCTGGTCGAGTTCTTCGCCATAGACCCAATTGGCGGTGCCGTACTTGAGCCGCGTCTTTTCGCTGCCCTCAGTGGTGATGGCCAGGGCGTTGGTCGTGTTGGTGGCTGACAGCCAGAGATTGCGGTCCCGGTAGAAGGCCTTCCATTTGCCGTCGGGAGAAAAGGCCGTCGTAAACTGACGGCCGCGTTCAGGTCGCTCGGGGCGGGAGACTCCTCCCCGGCGCCCTTGGCCTTCCTGGGCGGACGCCTTGCCGGCGGCTGGGGGCGGCACTTCCGTCGCCCACCGTTCAGCGATGTCGTATTTGTAGCTCTTTCCATCCTTCTGATACACGAAGGCACGGCCACCCTCCACCCAAGTTACCGAAAGCGACCCCAGCTTGACCGAGTCCGGGATTTCCTTGCTCATCTTTCGGAATCGCTCATAGCCCGGCATGGTCTTGAGCCGGTCCTGGGCCAGGCTGGAAACGGTTGGCAAAACCAGCCCTGCCGCCAGCAGACAGGGAATCGCTTTTGACGCCACGCCAGTAAGGGAGAATTGGTTATTGTGAGTGCTCATTTTTTTCATCATCGCCGGAGCCATTTTACCGCCGCCCGGTCCCGCGTCACGCCCAAAATTACAGTGCGGCCCAAGCCTCCCCACTCTGCAGTTGCAACCTTGGCGAAGGGGCCTATGTTGATTCCGGAACAAGAGAATTTATGAAAATGCGAGATGAAAAACCCGTAGCACAGCCGAAACCGGTTACCCCCGGCATCACCCAGGGCATGGTCCGACAGCACGCCTATAAAATGTTTCGCGACAAACTGCCGGACCATCCGCTGACGCTCGAGGACTGGGTGCTGGCCGAAAAGGACCTGGTCATCTCACTCGAGGCCGACAATCTGCCGAAATAGCCCGGCGGCCTCACCGTTCACTGCGCTGGCCCGGACAAAAGACCCGTCAAACGGCTGCGTCCGTATCCGCCCAGGCTTGCAGTTTGCCAGACGTCCCGGTTACGCTCCGCCCGTCTGGGAAGTCGTGTGCATGAATCCGCTGGAAGCCTATCTGAGCGAGTTGCGTGAAATCCACGACAGTGGCGCCGCTACGAAAGAGACCTCTGGATACGGCGCGCTGGCCAAACTGCTCGACGCCGCCGGCCACAACCTCAAGCCCAAGGTCCGCTGCCTCATCCAGCTCCGGAACAGCGGCGCGGGCTTGCCCGACGGCGGCCTCTTTACCCCCGACCAACTCCAGAACACCGGCGAGCAACCGCTTCTCCTCGACCTTTGTCCGGCACGCGGCGTGATCGAGGTCAAGCCCGCTGCCGACGAGGTCCCGGCCATTGCTGAAACGGCCCAAGTCAAGGGCTACCTCGGCCGCTACGGCCAGGTCTTGCTGACGAATTACCGCGACTTCCTCCTGCTCAAGCGCGGCCCTGGCGGCGGAGTGCAGCGGCTGGAGTCCTTCCACCTTGCCGATGGCGAAGCCGCCTTCTGGTCCGCCGCCGCACACCCGCGCAAGACGACTGACGCTCTCGGCGAGCGTTTTCTCGAATATCTCAAGCGTGTCCTCCTCCACGCCGCCCCGCTCAACAACCCGCGCGACGTCGCCTTCTTTCTCGCTTCGTACGCCCGCGACGCCCGCGCCCGCGTCCAGTCCGCCGGCGGCCTCCCCGCCCTCACCGCCGTCCGCACCGCGCTCGAGGAATCCCTCGGCCTGAAATTCGAGGCCGAGAAAGGCGAGCATTTCTTTCGCTCCACGCTCGTACAAACGCTCTTCTATGGCGTCTTCTCCGCCTGGGTGCTCTGGCACAAGGAAGACCCGCTGCGCCGAGACCTCTTCGATTGGAAGGTGGCCGGCTGGACGCTCCATGTCCCGATGATCCGCGCCCTCTTCGAGCAGGTGGCCACCGCCACCAGGCTCGGCCCGCTCGGCCTCGTGGAACCGCTAGACTGGACCGCCGCCGCGCTGAATCGCGTGGACCGCCCCGCGTTTTTTGAGAAGTTTCTCGAAACCCACGCCGTCCAGTACTTCTACGAACCGTTCCTCGAGGCCTTCGACCCCGAACTCCGCAAGCAACTCGGCGTCTGGTACACCCCGCCCGAAATCGTCCAGTACCAGGTCGCCCGCGTGGACACCGTCCTGCGCGAGGAACTCGACATCCCCGATGGCCTCGCCGACCGCCGGGTCTTCGTCCTCGACCCCTGCTGCGGCACTGGCGCCTACCTCGTCGAAGTCCTGCGCCGAATCGTGAAAACCCTCCGGGAGGAGAAAAGCGAAGGCGTGCTGTCCATCGTGGAAGCCAAGCAGGCGGCGATGAACCGCGTCTATGGCTTCGAGCTGATGCCCGCGCCTTTTGTGGTGGCCCATTTGCAGATAGCCCTCCTGTTGCAAAGCCTTGGCGTGGCGCTGGACGAGTCGAAAGGCGAGCGCGCCGGGATTTTCCTCACCAACTCGCTCACGGGATGGGATTTCAGTGGCGACAATCCGCATTTGGCCCAATGGCCGGAACTGGAGGCCGAACGCATAGGCGCCGGCCAGGTGAAACAAGAAACCAAAATTCTCGTGATCCTCGGGAACCCGCCTTACAACGCCTACGCGGGCATCAGCCCGGAGGAGGAGCAGGGTTTGGTTGAGCCATACAAGCAGGGGCTGGTTAAGGAATGGGGCATCAAGAAGTTCAATCTCGACGACCTCTATGTCCGTTTCTTCCGCATCGCGGAGCGGAAGATTGCCGAGAAGACGGGCAAGGGCATCGTCAGCTTTATCTCCAACCACTCCTGGATCAGCGACCCGTCTTTCGTGGTGATGCGCAAGCACTTGCTGGATTCGTTCGACAAGCTATGGATCGAGAACCTGCACGGCAATCGGAAGATTTCGGAGTACGCGCCCGACGGACGGACAAGCGAAACCGTCTTTGCCATGCAAGCCTTTTCCCCTGGCATAAAGCAGGGCGTCGCTACGTCACTGCTCCTCTGCACTGGGAAGAAGGGGAAGCCGACGGTGTTGTTCCGTGACGACTTGAACGCCGCTCGCGCTGCTGAAAGGCGCGCGGAACTGCTGGCCAGCCTCAAGGCGAGAAAGATCAACCGCCAGTACCAGAAGGCCAACCCAAGCGCGGCCAACCGGTTTTCGTTCCGGCCTGCGGATGTCGCGTCATGCTATCTCGAATGGCCGACGCTTTTGGAGCTTTGCGCGGAGCCGCCCAGCAACGGGCTGATGGAAAAACGCGGCGGCGCGCTGATTGACACGGATGAAAAACGGCTCCGCCAGCGCATGGCCATGTATTACGACCCGGCCGTGAGTTGGCAGGACTTGCAAGCACTCGGCACGGGATTGACTGAAGACGCCGCCCGTTTCGACGCCAGGAAGGCCCGGGGAAAAGTCCTCGCGGCAGAAAGCTTTCAGCCCCACCATGTGCGGCGCTACGCACTCCGGCCATTCGATGTTCGTTGGTGCTACTATAGCGCGGAACGTCCGTTGTGGAACGAGCCTCGGCCCAGGCTCTGGGCACAATGCTGGACGGGAAACGCCTTTCTCCTCACGCGGATGAACTGCCCGCGAACGCTTGAGGGCTCACCGGTTTGCTTCACCACTTGTCTTTGCGATGACCATTCTCTGACGCCTGACGCCGTTGCCATTCCCTTCCGCTGCCGTGTCGCATCGCCCGCCAAGCCGAAGAGGAAAGACGACGGCAACGGCGAGTTCGGCAGCATCCTTGAAGAAGCCGCCCCCGCCTACGAGGCGGGCGGAGGCAGGACCACCGCAAATCTTTCGCCCGCCGCCCGCGCTTATCTCGCCACCTTGGGCCTCAAGAACCCCGACAGCGAGGCTGGCACGGCCGCGCTGATTTGGTTCCATGCCCTGGCCGTGGGCTACGCGCCCGCCTATCTCGCCGAGAACGCGGATGGCATCCGGCAGGACTGGCCCCGCATCCCGCTGCCGGCAGCGAAGGCCGCGCTACTCGCGTCGGCGGAACTGGGCCGGCAGGTGGCGGCGTTGCTCGATACCGAATCGCCCGTGACCGGCGTCACCACCGGCAAGCTGCGCCGCGAACTCAAGGCCGTGGCGGAGCTCCACTCCACGGGCTCGCCTGATTTCCGCGTCGCCGCCGGCTGGGGCCACGCTGGGAAAGTAGGCGTGACGATGCCCGGCAAAGGGAGGCCGCTCACGCGCGGCTATCGGCCCGATGAAGCGCTCGAAACGCCCCTACTCGACTTGCTCGGCACGAGCACACACGACATTTACCTCAACGACACGACCTATTGGCGGAACGTGCCGGAGAAGGTTTGGGACTACACCATCGGCGGCTACCAGGTCATCAAGAAGTGGCTCAGCTACCGCGAGCATGATTTGTTGGGCCGCCCGCTGACGACCGATGAAGTCCGCGAAGTGACGCACACCACCCGCCGCCTGGCCGCGCTGGTTTTGCTCCAACCGGAACTGGATGCGAACTACCAGCGCGTCAAAGCCGCCGGCTACGATTGGGAACCATGAGCGAAACACAACTGGAATTCCGTTGCGGCTAAGCCGCCGCCGTGCTCGAGGCCCGGGCCGCTGCCAGAGCTCTCCCCAGACCCCCTGGAAACCCTCCTCTTTGCACTTTCGGCGGCCTATCAAATCTTCGCCTCTTCTTCATCATGCCTCCGCCATTTGTGGTGGTTCGTTGTTGCCGCGAGCGGCGTTCCCAGCTTACGATGGGCGGCAGTGTGAGTGCGTCAATCCTTAACGCCGCCGGGGCGCCAGGCATGGCCAAACGGCCGCGCCGGCTCTCGGTGCTGGCCGCGCTGGCCCTGGCGCTGGTGGGCGGTCCGGCGCACGCGCGGCAGTTGCTGGAAGGGAGCGGCAAGTTGGCCCAGTACTATGGCGCGCCGTATCAGACCCGCATGAAATGGCTCCTGGAAGGGGCCAGGGTGCAGTCGCTCACCAACGGGCTCTTCCTCATCACGGACGCAAAGTTACAGACCTTCACCCTACAAGGCGAACGCGAACTGGCAGTGCAGACCCCCCAATGCCTCACCGACACCCGCCAGGGGACGGTGAGTTCGCCCGGCCCGCTCCGCGCGCAGTTGGCCGACGGGAAGTTCGCGCTCGAGGGGGAAGGCTTCCGCTGGCGGCAGACCAATTCCGACCTCATCATTTCCAACCGCGTCCGCACGGTCCTGCACCCGGACCTGCTTGGGCGCCCCTCGACCAACGCGCCGCCGCCGGCCGACCCCATCGAAATTCTGTCCCGCCAATTCGAATGCGCGACCAACCTCGGCCGGGCGGAGTGGCGCCAGGACGTGCGGGTAACAGGGGCCAACCTGGGGCTGACCAGCGGCGTGTTGCAAGCCCTCTGGGAGCCCAGCCAGCGCCGGTTCCAGGGCCTGACCGCCGAGCAGAATGTCAGTGTGGACTATGCCGGCATCCAGGCGGCGGGCGAGGCGGCGGCCTATTCGCCGGACACCGACCAGGTCCGCGTGTCCGGGCATCCCACCTGGCGCGCCCACCAGCGCCAAGGCAGCGGCGATGAACTGGTCCTGGAGCGGACCAACGGGGTTCTGCGGGCCAACGGCCATGGCCGCCTCCAAATGTCCGGCCAGGGTCTCGGCGGGTCCGGTCTGTTCCATCACCCTGGCTCGGCCGCCGCCAGTTCGCTTCCGGCCAGGGACCGGGTCCTGGAAGTCCTCTCAGACAGCTACGTGGTCCGAACCAACCTTGGGGCGGTGTTTCGCGACCACGTGCAGGTCAGGCAACGCGCGGGCGCAGAGGTCGAGGGGACCATGACCTGCGGCCTGCTCACGGCCGCCTTCAGTGAGACTAACCAACTGGAACGCATGACCGCCGAAAACCGGGTCCTCATCCGGCAAAAGGACCAACGGTCAGCAGAGGAGTGGCAGTTTTCCGCAGGCCAGGCGGTGTTCAACGGCGCCGACGGCGTGCTGGCCTTGACTGAAAACCCCAAGTGGCAGTTCGGCTTGCGCCAAGGCCGTGGCGACCTGATCACGCTTGCCAGCAAGCCCGAGCAAATGCTCGTGCGCGGTAGTGCCTTCATGCGTTTGCCGCCGGAGGCGCTGGCGCAGCCGGCGGCCCTTGCTCCCGGCGCTCCTGGCCGCTCCGCCCCCGCTCAGGCGCGCCAACCGCTCGCCGCGGCGGCGCCCGGCGCTACCAACCCGCCCTTCGCGGAGATCACCGCCGAAGAGTACACCCTCACGCCCAAAGAAGCGGTTTTTCAGCGCCAGGTTCATATCAAACATCCGCAAATGGATTGGACTTGCCGGAAGGTCACGGTGCAAACTCCTGAGGCCCCGAACACCCGGCATATCCTGGCCGAGGGCGCCGTCGCGTTCGAATTGGCTGACGCGAAGGGCGAAAAGCTGCAAGGCACGGGCGACCAAGCGGATTATACTTATGGCGTGGCCAACGCCGCCACTAACGAGGTGATGGTCCTGACCGGAACTCCGGCCAGACTCAACACGCAATACGGCGTGAAAAAGCAAAAGGGCACGGTCGAGAACAAGGTGGTTTTCCTGGACCTCACGCATTCCCGGGTGGTAACCCCGGGCAAGTACTCGATTCGGATCGAAGCCCCGCCCATGAATACGAATGCCTTCCAGTTGCCCAAGCGCAGGTTCTTGAAGTGATTGACATGTGCGCCTCCTACACTCTTCAACGCGGGTGGAAATCGGGTCATCCGGAAGCTGGCGGACGACTTTGCGAGCCGCCGGCGAAAAAAGTGAGACGCGCTCGCTGGCAACCCCGCGCAGCCCGAGCCCGGCCCTGATGAGCGAAACGCAAACACAATCTTTGAGCCTGAAAGTCGAGCCCAACCCTTCCGCGGCGGCGGCCCTGCCAAACCAGTTGCTGGCCACCTACTACCTGGTCAAGGAGTACCGCCACCGCCGCGTGGTCGACGGCGTTTCGATTTCCGTCGCCGCCGGCGAGATCGTCGGCTTGCTCGGCCCCAACGGCGCAGGCAAGACCACCACTTTCAACCTGGTCGTGGGGGTCATCCAGCCCGACGCCGGCAGCGTCAGCTTCCAGCAGCGCGCGATCACCCGCCTGCCCATGCACCGGCGCGCGCGGCTGGGCATCGGCTATCTCACTCAGGAACCGTCCATCTTCCGCAAGCTGACGGTCGCGCAGAACATCCTGGCTATTCTCGAAACCTGCCGCATGAAACGCCAGGAGCGGGCGGTGCGGTTGGCGTATTTGCTCGAGGAGCTGGACCTGAGGCCGCTGGCCAGGAACAAGGCCTACACCTTGAGCGGCGGCGAAAAACGGCGCCTGGAGATCACCCGCGCCCTGGTGACCAGCCCCAAGCTGCTCCTGCTGGATGAGCCCTTCAGCGGCATCGACCCCATCGCCGTTTATGAGGTGCAGAAGATTGTCCGGCGCCTGCGCGAGCGCGGCCTGGGCATCCTGATCACCGACCATAACGTGCGGGAGACCCTCAAGCTCGTGGACCGCGCCTACTTGATTCACAAGGGCGAAGTGGTTTATGAAGGAGCGGCCGAACAGTTGGTCAACGACCCGAAAGCGCGCGAAATTTATCTCGGACCGGAGTTCAACCTGTGATGCAACGCGATGTCGTAACAGTCGAGCGGTTTTACACCGACCACGCCGGGAGCCTGGATTTGAACCTGGTCGCCGGGGCGAGCGGGCTCAAGCGCGTGATTCGCGAACCCACCGTCAATCGTCCTGGCCTGGTGCTCTCCGGGTTCACCCGCTATTTTGCTTTCAAGCGCGTCCAGGTCATCGGCAATGCCGAGGCCTTTTTCCTGAAATCGCTCCCCGAGGCGGAGCGGGCCAGGCGCTACGAGACTTTTTTCTCCTACAAGCTGCCCTGCGTGGTCTTCTCCCGCAATTTGCACCCGGACAAGCTGTTCCTGGCCGCGGCGGAGAAGGCGGCGGTGCCCATCTTCCGCTGCTCGCGCGTGACCATGAAGTTCATCAACCTGGCCACCCTCGCCCTGGAGATGATGTTCGCCCCGCACGGCACCGAAATGGGGAGCATGGTGGACATCCTTGGCGTGGGCGTGATTCTGCGGGGCGAAAGCGGCATCGGCAAGAGCGAGAGCGTCCTGGCGCTGATCGAACGGGG
The DNA here is from genome assembly GCA_049518415.1 of Verrucomicrobiota bacterium. GTDB lineage: Bacteria > Verrucomicrobiota > Verrucomicrobiia > Limisphaerales > UBA8199 > CAVQND01. The sequence continues at coordinate 22,139 of JBEKRX010000061.1, read as the reverse complement.
CTACAGCCTGGTGGCCGATGACATCACCAAGGTGGTGCTGGTGGATGGCCGGGAAGTGGTGGGCACCAGCGCCGAGGTCACCCGCAATCACATGGAGGTGCGCGGCATTGGCATCATCAATGTGGCCGCCATGTTCGGCGTCCGCTGCATCCGCCAGGAAAAACAGGTGGACCTAGTCATTTCCTTGAAATCGTGGAATGAAGTCGCCGACGTGGACCGGCTGGGCATGGAACAGGAATACGTCAAAATCCTGGGCATCGATATCCCGCATATCACCATCCCGGTGCGGCCGGGCCGCGACCTCGCCCGCCTCATTGAAGTGGCCGCCTTCCAGACCAAGCTCAAGTCCGCCGGCTACAATCCGGCCAAGGAATTAGATGACCGGCTCATCTCCCGCATGACCGCCGCCGCCAAGCTGTAGAATTTATTGGCAAAACACCCCCGGCTGGGCTACCTGTAGTGGGACAACGCAATGAGCGGTCAGCAAATCACCGACAGCGACTCGAACCTGACCAAGGACTTCCTGGTAGCGAACAAGCTCGGCATCCATGCCCGGCCCGCCGCCATGTTCGTCAAGACCGCCAACCGGTTCAATTGCGACATCTTCGTCGAGAAAGGCGGGGAGAAGGTCAACGGCAAGAGTATTATGGGCCTGATGATGCTGGCGGCCGGCCCTGGCAGCACCCTCACCGTCCATGCCCAGGGCCAAGACGCCTCCTCGGCCCTGGCCGAAATCGAGACGCTCATGAAACGGAAGTTCGATGAAGACTGACCTGGCCCAGGGCGCCTTTAGGCGTGGCCCCCTCAGGACCGTCCGCGCCCACGAGACGCGCACTTCGGACTTTAGACTCACTTATGGCGGCCGTCGAAATTGATGTGAAATACGTCGCCCACCTGGCCCGGCTTTCGCTCTCGCCCGCCGAGGAGCAGAAAATCGGCGCCCAGTTGGGCAATATCCTCGGCTACATCGAAAAACTCAAGCAAGTCGACGTCCGCGGCGTCGAACCCACGGCCCACGCCTTCCCCCTGGTCAATGTGACCCGCCCCGACCAGGTCCGCCCCTCGATGCCCCAGGAGGACGCCTTGCGCAACGCCCCCGCCCACGCCCACGGCTTGTTCATCGTGCCCAAGATTGTCGAGTAGCCGATCAGGGCGGCGGGACCTCAAGCTGCTTGCCAATGGCCCGAACTGTGCCCTCCTTGATTTCCCGGTGACGCGGCACGCTGGCTATCTTCCGATTTGCGCCGTTGAGCCAAACTGTAGGCGCGCCGCCCTCACGGTAGAAGGTGGAGCCGTGCCGCCGCTGATGCCGCTGCAAATCAGCCAGCTCATGCCTCAGCAAATTCCAGCGCCTGACGCACCGCTCCTGGGGAAAGTCCTTGCTCGGCGAGCTCACGCTGGCACGGCAAAACCAGCTTCAGCGCCTCCAGCAGATTGGCCTTGGCTTCCTGAAGGGTTTCACCCTGGGAAATCGCCGCGGGAATCTCCTCGACGAAACAAGTGTATCCGCCCGCTCTTGCCGGCTCAAAAACCGCAGTCAGTTTCATAAAGTGACAATGTCACTCTAAAGTCATCCCTGCAAGGTGTGATTACGCCTGGCCGGCCCGGCGGCGACCGCTGCCGCAAGAAGCCTTTGCCAAGGACTCCCGGGTGGTGCCCTAGTAAGCTAACAGGCGAACCCGGCGGCTATACATCCCCGGACTGCGAGTTCGAGTCTCGCCGTGTCCACCTGACGAGGCCCATTTATGTAATACGGATAGCATTGTTTGCAACATACAGCAGGCACTTTCTGGCCCAATCTGATTGGGTGAGTCCAGATTGCCGAATTGCTGTGTCAATCGCCTGGCGCTCGTCCGGCGTCAAACGGACCGATATGCCCGGGGATCTGGCCCGCTCTTTGGGCGTTTTGGGTCTGCCAGCTTTGGCCATAAAATAATTGACGTATTACAAAAATAGTTGTTGACTGCAATGTATTTTTGTATTACAACAGCCAAAAAGCGAATTCTAAAATGGATTTTAATCACCCTTCACAGCGGACGTTTCAGCTTGATCATGCGGGAGACCCGGGAAACCGCGCCAAAACGTATGCCCCTTTGCCCTCGGTTTGGTTCGGTGAGGATTCGGAATTACTCGACAAGATGCTCCGCTTTTATCCTCGCCGCAAACCGAAGGACATCCTCGATGCGACCGTGAATGGGGGCAGGTTTTGGAAGGGGCTGGATTGGAAAATCATCGGGATGGATATTGACCCTCAGCATCATCCAACAGTGCTTGGCGACAATACGGACATGCCGTTTCCAAATTCGAGCTTCGATGTCGTGGTGTACGATCCGCCCCATATCCCGAATCAGGGCAAGGACCGGTCCAAGGACTTCAATACGCGCTTCGGATTGACGATAAAATCACCGAAAGAGCAGGGATACAGCTTCGCATTCATGTATCCACCCTTCGTTTCAGAAGCTTACCGCGTCCTGCGCCCCGAGGGGATTCTGCTCTGCAAGATCGCAGACTACGTTCACGGCCACCGCTACCAATGGGCGCACCTCGACTTTCTTCAAGCTGCCGTGAAGGGCGGTTTTTGTCCCTGCGATTGCATCATCAAGGTCAGAAAAGGCCCTATTGTTGACCCTCGGTGGAAGCAGGCGCATCACGCCCGCCGTCAACACTGTTACTGGCTGATTTTCAGAAAATCTGACAAATGCGAGTAATCTGGGGCGCTCACGGGATGGGCTGATTCCACTCGCGCAGAATCTTGCAGTATTGGATTAGCAACCCGTGAACCTGGCACTTGCCGTCTGCTCCGTCGAAGTGGACGTGGAAAACTCTTTCGCTTTCGAGCATCACGTCGCCACCCACACTTTCACGACCGGGGCGACTGCCGACGCCGGAAAACTGAGCATTCCGCATCCGCTTCAACAATTCCAAGGGGATTTCCACCAGTTGATAATCAAATCCGCCGGGTTTCCAAATGGCCCTCAGCATCAGCATTCGGTCATGGCGGTCAACGTGGGCAATGGCGTGATTGACTAAAGCCTTTGCGGTCCATTCGCCAGCCTCCGTCGTGCAGAGCTTGGTAATGCTGATTTTTGTCCGTTTCGTGGCTTTTCCTGTTTCGCTTTTGATCGAAAGCCGGGCCGTTCCGACCAAAAGATCGTGCCACGGGCTGTTGGGGGTCGTGGGAACCACCTCATTAGCTGCCCAGCCGGAAAGCCGAAATGCTTGTTCCACCAGGGCTTCAAAAAAGACCCCCTGCGGCGGCAAACGCGGGTAAATCGTATGGTGCCTCTGGACGAGGGTTTGAACATTCGCCAAGAACGCTTCGCTGAAAAGCCCAGTCGCCGGCATCCGCGCTGTTTAGCACACAGCAGGTGCCGGACGCAATCCAAATTAGGACACTGCCGGCTATTTCGACGAAATGGCCTGCGTGATCGCAGAGTGCTGCCGAGTGCTGAAACCCCGCGCGCCGCTGCTTATGGTCAACGACAACGTGCGCTACGCGGGGGCGAGCATCCCCGTGGACATCATCCTGTCCGACCTCGCGCGACAGCTTGGGTTTGAGGTCGAGCAAATCCTGGTATTGCCCAACGGCAAGGGCAACAGCAGCCAGCAAATGGGCGCACACGGACGCGCGCCGTTGCGCAAATGCGTGTATGTGTGGCGCAAGCTGTGACCATGAGCGGCCCTCAAAATTCGGCATTGCCCGGCGTGCGGGCAAAGGGGATGACATCGCGGATATTGGCGACGCCGGTCAGAAACATGAGCAGCCGCTCGAAGCCGAGGCCGAACCCGGCGTGCGGCACGGTGCCGTAGCGGCGCAAATCCACATACCACCAGTAATCCTCGGCCCTGAGCTGGTGGAATCTCAGGTTGTCGTGGAGTTGCTCCAGCCGCTCCTCGCGCTGCGCCCCGCCGATGACCTCGCCGATGCCCGGCACCAGCACGTCCATCGCCGCCACCGTCTGGCCGTCATCGTTGAGCCGCATGTAGAACGGCTTGATCGCGCGCGGGTAGTTGAAGACCGTCACCGGCGACTTGAAATGCTCCTCGGTCAGGAACCGCTCGTGTTCCGATTGGAGGTTCTGCCCGTAAGCCGCCGGGAACTCGAACTGCTTGCCGGACTGCCTCAGGATGTCGATGGCCTGGCCGTAGGGCACGCGCACAAAGGGACGCTCGAGGACGAATTCCAGCCGCTCGGGCAGGCCCTTATCCACGAACCTGGCGAACAGCGCCAGGTCCTCGGCGCATTGTTCCTGGGCGTATTTGGCCATGGCCTTGATGAACTCCTCGCCCAGGTCCATGTCCCCCGGCAGGTCGCAAAAGGCCATCTCCGGCTCGATCATCCAGAACTCGGCGGCGTGCCGGGCGGTGTTCGAGTTCTCCGCGCGGAACGTCGGGCCGAAGGTATAGATATTGGACAGCGCGCAAGCGAAGCTCTCGCCCTCGAGCTGGCCGCTGACCGTGAGGTAGGTCGGCCGGCCAAAGAAATCCGCCTGCGGTTTCTCGTCCGGGTTGCCCTTGAGCGCCGTGACGCGGAACATCTCCCCCGCCCCTTCGCAATCGCTGGCCGTGATGATCGGTGTGTGCACATAGACGAAGTCGCGCTCCTGGAAGAACTGGTGCACCGCGAAGGCCAGCCGGCTGCGCACGCGGAAGACCGCCCCGTAAAGGTTCGAGCGCGGGCGCAGGTGCGCGATCGTGCGCAGGAACTCCGCCGTGTGCCCCTTCTTTTGCAGCGGATAGGTCGCGTCGGCCACGCCCACCAATTCGAGCCGCGTCGCCCGCAGTTCCCACTTCTGCCCCGGCGCCGGCGAGGACACCAACTGGCCCGCCACCACCGCCGACGCCCCCGTGGTCAGCCTCGGCAACTCCTCCGCCCCGGGCGTGCCCGCATCCACCACGACCTGGAGACTGCCCAGGCACGAACCGTCGTTGAGTTCAAGGAACGAAAAGCCCTTGGCATCCCGCCGGGTGCGGACCCAGCCCTTCACCGTGACCGCCGCTTGCGGCTCCGTCGCCGCCAAAACGTGTTTTATCAGTGTGCGCATGAGCAATGTGACCGCGGCTGACGCGGCTACGCGGGCCGCCTGGCTCCGGGCGGCGCATGGCGGCCGGCATCAATTTAGCACGCAATCTTGGCCAAAGGGACCGCCTTCGCAAGGGATAATTGGACCTGCTAGTCTTTCCCCAGGGCGGCAGTCTCGGCGCTTGGCTGCCTGGCTGAGCCGCTTCCCACAGCCGGGCAAGTCTAACTCCTTGATTATCAGACGGTTGCGGCCGCGCCCCGTCCACAATCCAGGTCAAATCTGGCTTTCCGTCACTTTTCAGTGCAGAAAAGTTTGCCGCGGGAAGCTCAGTGCCGGGCCGGCGCTGAGAGCAGACGAGCCCCGGGGAACCCCCACCGCAACTGAACCGATAAACTGGGGGATGGCTGGCATAGCTAGTGCTTCCCACTACCGCGGGTAACCGTGGAAACCAGGACCTCAAATAGCGACATCGTCGGCAGGGGGCGCAAGCCACCCCCATGGCCCCTGTCCGGCAACAGTCCGGGCCGCCTGCCGGCTGCGAAGATTTTCTGTGCCACCGCGGGCAACCGGTTTTTCCCGGTCCTCTATGAAGAACCAACTCAGCCCGGTGCCTCCAAGGCCCGCCTCTGGACAAGCGCCAGGAGATTCGCCACGAGCTTGGCTTGCGGTTGCGTGGGGCTGAGCCTGCTGAGCTTCAGCCCAAACCTTCAGGCCCTGGGCGAACCCAAGGCCCCCTTTGTGATGGGCATCCCGGGCCAGGACTCAATCCCCAGTTACGGTCCGTGGCCCGCTCGGTAAGAGGGTGAGCTATGCCTGCCCTTCGCTGCCTGCACAGCCTTTCTATCCGGCGCAAACTCCTGCTGCTCTTGCTGGGGCCGTGCCTGGTCGTGCTGCTGTTGGCCGGCACCGTGCTGGTGGGATTCCAGTTGGCGACCTTTCGGCGCAACTCCGAGCGCGATTTGATGACGGTGGCCCAAATCGTGGCAGGCAATGCGGCGGCCGCGGTGGATTCCAAAGCGCAGCCCGCCGCGGCCCAGATTCTCCAGAGCTTGCGGGTCAAGGAGCACATCCTCACGGCCGTGCTCGTGACCCCGGATGGAAAGCTATTCGCCCGCTATGGCCAAGAGATTACCCGTCCGGAATTGGCGGCCAGCGCGCCGGCCGTCCGCGCCCGGTTTCGCGGCCATCTCCTCCTGGTCTCCGCGCCGGTGATGCTGGAGGGAAAACCGCTCGCTACCTTGCACGTCCTTTCCGATTGCCGGAGCCTCGATCGCGCCCTGGTCAAGGCCGTGCTCTGCTGGTTGCTGCTGCTCGTCCTGGTGTCGGTCGCCCTGGCGACGCTGCTTTCCAGCCGTTTGCAGCGTCTGGTTTCCGAACCCGTCCTCCGCCTGGCTGCCACCGCCAGGCACATCACCGACCAGGCCGATTATTCGGTGCGTGCCAGCGAGGAGAGCGGGGAGGAATTTGGCGTGCTCACCGGTGCCTTTAACCAAATGCTGGCCCGCATCCAGGCCGAGGAGGCCGCATTGACGGCTTCCCTGCAAAAAATGCAAGCCCTCATCCACTCCATTGGCGGCGTGGTCTGGGAGTGCACCCCGGACACCTTCCATTTCACCTTCGTCAGCCGGCAGTCCGAAAGGATCTTCGGTTTCGCGCCGGAACTGTGGCTGACCAACCGGCATTTCTGGCACGAACATCTGCACCCGGACGATGCGCCCCAAGCGCTGGCGGCCTGCCAGGCCGCCGTGGCTGCCCGCAAGCCTTTCAGCCACGAATACCGCATGTTGGCCGCCGATGGCCGCACCCTCTGGGTCCGCCAAAACGGCAGCGTCACGGTGGAAAACGACCGCCCGGTCGGCGTGCGCGGCATTTTTCTGGACATCACCCGCCAGAAGCAGGCGGCCGAACAATTGGAAGACGTCAACCGGAAGCTGATCGAGACTTCCCGCCAGATCGGCAGGGCGGAAGTGGCCACCGGCGTGCTCCACAACGTGGGCAATGTGCTCAACAGCATCAATATCTCCACCCAGCTCATCAGCCAGCAGTTGCGTCAGTCCCGCCATGCTCTCCTGGGCAAGGTCGCCGCTCTGTTTCGCGAGCATGCCCACGACCTGGCCGCCTATATCACCACCCACCCAAAAGGCAAGCTCCTGCCGGAGTTCATCGGCCAACTGGCCCAGCAGACCGAAACGGACCACGCCGCCCTGGTCGCCGAAATGCACACCTTGACCGGGAACGTCGACCATATCAAGGAGATCGTCGCCATGCAGCAAAGCTGCGCCCGCCTGGCCAGCGTCACCGAGGACCTTTCCGCCGTGGACCTGGTCGAGGACGCCCTCCGCATGACCGCAGACAGTCTAGGCCGGCATGGCGTCACCGTCCGCAAGGAGTTCCAGCCCGTCCCGCCCGTGCGCGTGGACAGACACAAGGTGCTGCAAATCCTGATCAACCTCCTCTGCAACGCCAAATATGCCATGGACGCCGCCAGACGCCCGGATAAAGTGCTGACCCTGGGCATGGCCCTTAACGGCGAGGAACGCATCAAAATTACGGTGCGCGACAATGGTGTTGGGATTTCACCAGACCACCTCCCCTGCCTTTTCCAGCATGGCTTCACCACGCGCAAGGACGGCCATGGTTTTGGGCTGCACAGCGGCCTCCTCGCCGCCAAGGAATTGGGCGGCGCCTTGTACGCCGCCAGCCAGGGCCTAGGCCAGGGGGCCCTCTTCACCCTGGAACTGCCCATCACCCCGGGCCAGCCAGCCCCGGCCACTGGCTAACCCGCCGCCACCGTTGAAGGACACCCTTGCGGGATTCCTCCCGGGATTCCTTCCCACGCTGGAGTTCTTGACCGGCAAAGCTGGTTGTAATCAGGTCAAGTTTCGCCGCGAATGCAAAACCGCGCTCAGCCGTCGCTTCTTCTAGATCAATTGAAAATTGAGGATCGAAAAACGATCATTGGTTATTGAAGAATGCCCGCCGATGACGCCGCATGAACTTTCGGACTGCGGACTCAATGACAAATAACCAATCCTCAATACTCAATGCTCAATGAATCCCGATTCCGAATCCCGATTCCGAATCGGGATTCCAGAGGTAGTCTGCGGCGCAGCCTCGCTAAGTGTTGGGGCTCGGCAGGAGCCTCGCCCCGCCGTCACTTTTCCACTCCGAACTTATGGATCGTGGTCGAATGGTAAGTCTCCCCTGGGCGCAGGATCGTGGAAGGGAACTGCGGTTTGTTCGGCGAGTCGGGGAAGTGCTGGGTCTCCAGGCAAATCCCGGCGTGTTTGGGATAGGGATAGCCGTGGGGACCTTCGATGGCGCCGCTGGGGAAGTTAGCGCTGTAAATCTGCACGCCGGGCTCGGTGGTGAAGACCTCCATCGTTCGGCCCGATTTCGGGTCCTTGAGCTTGGCGCAGAAGGTCAGGTGCCCGGCCCGCCAGTGGTTCAGCACCAGGCAATGGTCGTAGCCGCCGTTAAAGTGCCGGCCTTCGATCTGGCCGATGCGTTCGCCGATGGCGTGCGCCGCGCGAAAGTCCAGGGGCGTCCCCTCGACCGGCGCCATTTCCCCGGTCGGGATGAGCGTGTCATCCACCAACAGGTACTGGTCGGCATTGACGGTCAGCTCCTGATCGAGGACCGTGCCGGACTGGGCGCCGGCCAGGTTCCAATAGGCGTGATTGGAGAAGTTGACCGGCGTCGGCTTGTCGGTCTGGGCGGTGTAGTCCATTTTCCATTCGTTGCGGTCGTTGAGCTCATAGCGAACCGTGCAGTTCAGCGTGCCGGGATAGCCTTCTTCGCCATCCGGGCTGGTGTAGGTCAGCTTGAGGGCGACCAACCCCGGTTCCAGGAGCGTTTCGGCCTTCCAGACGCGCTTGTCGAAACCTTTGACTCCGCCATGGATATGATGGGCGCCGCCGTTGCGCGCCAGCGAAACCTGGCGCCCGTCCAGGCTGAACTGCCCCTGGGCGATGCGGTTGGCGTAGCGCCCGATGAGCGAGCCGAAACAGGCGCTCTTTTTTTCGTAATCCGCCAGCGACCCGCGGTTGGCCGTGACATTGGCCAGGCGCCCGTCCCGGTCCAGGGTCTCCAGCGAGCAGATGATGGCGCCGTAGGTCATGACCTTGGCCGTGACGCCATTCCTATTCCTGAGCGTGTACAACTCAACCGGCTGACCCTCCTGGGTCGTGCCGAAGGGGGCTTCGTCGATGCTCAAGGACTTGTGAGCCGGCGCCGCCGCCGCCGCCCAACCAGGACCACCGGCCACAAAAACAAGGACGGCCAGGAAACTCAACGCCGCGCGATTCGCTTGCATAGGGCGCATCTTACAGCCATTGCCGCCCGGGAGCAAGGCCCCGGATGCCGGCGGACTCACTCCGGTGTGCGCGGCAGGAACAAGGCGATGAGCGCGGCGGGCAGGAACAGCAACCCCGCGTATAGCAACGCGGCCCGGTGGTCGCCGACCTTGGAAAACAGCCCGAAGAAGACCGTGCCGAAGGCGGCGGTGATGCGCCCGATGTTGTAGCAGAAACCCGCCCCGGTCGTGCGCAGGAGGGTGGGAAATAGTGGCGGCAGATACATCGTGAAGAGCGCAAACGCCCCCTGGCAAAAACCGATCAGCGGGAACCAGCAAAGCAGCACGACATGATCGCGCGCCACGCCGTAGGCCCCAATCATGGCCAGGAAATACGCCAGGAACATCGCCGCAATCGTCCGGCGGTAGCCCAGCCCCCGCGCCAGCCACCCGGCAAAGAAATTGCCCAGGATCGAGGAGCCGATCACCAAATACATGCCCAGGGTCGCCAGCTTGTTCTTTTGTTCCGCCGTCCAGGGCAGCACCTCCGGCAAGTTGCGCAAGTGCTGCTGGTGCCAGAACATGAACGCCCAATGCGCCGTCAGCGAGACCCCGCAGACCAGGATCACCCAGACGGTCACGCGCCGCATCTCCCCCCGGAACAGTTCCCGCACCCTGGGTTCGTAGTGCCGGGCCTTGGCCCTGGCCTCGCGCCATTCCTCCGGCTCGGCCACTGCCCGGCGAATCCAGAACACCAGCCAGGCCGGCAACACCCCCACCAAAAACAGGTAGCGCGGCGGCGCCGCCGCAAGGACGTAGTTCGCCAGGCCCGCCATCAGGATGCCGATGTTCACCCCGGTCTGCAGCACGGCCGCCACCCAGGGCCGCCACCGCCGCGGCCAGGTCTCACTCAGCAGCGACGCCCCCACCGCCCATTCACCGCCGATCCCCAGTGCCGCCAGAAACCGGAACACCAGCAAGTGCCACCAGGCCCGGGCAAAAAACGACAACCCGGTGAACGCCGCGTAAGTCAGCACCGTCAGACTCAAGGCCCGCGCCCGCCCAAGCCGATCGCCCAGCCGACCGAAAAAGCCGCCGCCCAGCGCCCACCCCAGCAGGAAGGCCCCTTGAATAATCGAACCGTAGCGGCCGACCTCCGGCGCCGTCGTGTCCAGGCCGCCCAGCAACTGCGCCACAAACGGCGCCGCCACCAGCGTGTAGAGGTGCATGTCCAGGCCGTCGAAGGTCCAGCCCAGCCAGGCGGCCACGCCCGAACGCCACTGCTGGCGCGAGAGTTGGCCCCAAGGGGTCGCGTCGCCCGCCGGCCCAGTGGCGGGCGGCGCAGAAACGTTGCGGTCGCCGGCGTCCATGCCTCGGCCGAGCATGGTCCAGCACGCAAGCCCGGGGCGAGTCAAAAGTTCGGCGCCCGTTGTCCGGGTTCAAAGTTCCCTTCCACTTTCTAGCTGCCATCCGCCCGGCGTCCCGCTACCTTATGGCCGCATTGTTTATGGCTCAACGCTTCAATCGCGTCGAATCCGTCGTGGCCGACTTGCGGCAAGGCAAAATCGTGATCGTGGTGGACGACCCCGCCCGCGAGAACGAAGGCGATCTCATCATGGCGGCCCAGTTCGTTACGCCGGCGGCCGTCAATTTCATGGTCAAACAGGGCCGCGGCCTCATCTGCGTCCCCACCACTTCCCAACGCCTCCAACAGCTCGGCATCGGACGCATGGTCCAGCAAAACCGCGAGGCCTTTAAGACCGATTTCCAGGTCAGCGTGGATGCCGCCCGGGGTATCTCCACCGGCATCAGCGCCGCCGACCGCGCCCAAACCATCCGCCTCCTGGCCGAACCGACCACCCTCCCCGATGACCTCGTTCAGCCCGGCCATGTCTTCCCGCTCCGCGCCTGCCCCGGCGGCGTCTTGCAGCGCGCCGGCCACACCGAGGCGGCCGTGGACCTGGTCAAACTCGCCGGCTGCCGCCCCGTCGGCGTCATCTGTGAAATCATGAGCGATGACGGTTCGATGGCCCGCCTGGCCGAGTTGATCCGATTCGCCAAAAAGCACCGCCTTAAGATTTGCACCATCTCCGACCTCATCTGCTTCCGCCGCACCCGCGAAAAGCTCGTCGAGCGCCTCGAGGTGGTCAAGCTCCCCACCGAGCACGGCGACTTCGATCTCTACCTCTATCAATCCAAGCTCGACGGCCAGCATCACCTCGCCTTGGTCTGCGGCGACCTCGCCGGCAAACAAAATGTGCTCGTCCGCGTCCACAGCGAGTGCCTCACCGGCGATGTCTTCGGCTCCCGCCGCTGCGATTGCGGTCCGCAACTCCACCAGGCCCTCCGCCAGCTCGCCGCCGCCGGCTGCGGCGTCCTCCTCTATATGCGCCAGGAAGGGCGCGGCATCGGCCTCGCCGCCAAGATCAAGGCCTACAAGCTCCAGGAGCAAGGTTACGATACCGTCGAAGCCAACGAGAAGCTGGGCTTCGGCATGGACCTCCGCGAATACGGCCTCGGCGCCCAAATCCTGGCCGACCTCGGCCTTAAGACCATCCGCCTCCTTACCAATAACCCGCGCAAGATCGTCGGCCTGGAAGGCTACGGCCTCAAGATCGTCGAACAGCTCCCCGTTAAAATTAAACCCAACCCCCACAACGCCCGCTATCTCCGAACCAAACGCGACAAACTCGGACATTGGCTCTGACGCAATGGCGTGTTGGGGTAATGAAGTAACGAACTAAGCGCCCTTGCAAAAACAAATTCCGATTTTCTGCAACCCGGAGGGTTGGCAGAGAGTAGCCGGTGGTCGTTCAGGGTAAAGGGGGAACGACCACCGGGCTCCCGATTCCGAATCGGGACTGGTGGTCGCACCCCGGAGGGGTGCCAGAGAATAACGTTGGAATTACGCCTCGCCTTCGGAACTTGTTTTTGCATGAGCCCTAAAGCCTGACTAAAAGCGAACTGCTCCCACCACCCCATCACCCCACCACGCCACCACTCCCATGCTCAAACCCATCCAGTCCAAGACCTTTCAGGCCGGTGATGCCCCGTTTGCCATCGTGGCCTCGCGCTACAACGCCCGCTATGTCGACGCCATGCTCCGGGCCGCCAAGGCCCAGCTCAAACGCGCCGGCGCCAAACAGGTCCGGGTCATCCGCGTGCCCGGCGCCTACGAAATCCCGCTCGCCGCCGCCCGCCTGGCTAAAGCGGCTGCCGCCGCGCGCCCCGCCCCGCCCGCCCCATCTGCCATCATCTGCCTCGGCGTTATCCTGCGCGGCCAAACTGTCCACGCCGCCCACATCGGCGAAGCCGTCAGCCAGGCCCTGATGCAAATTCAGCTCCAATATCAGGTCCCCGTCATCCACGAAGTCCTGCTCCTGGAAAACCAGGACCAGGCCCGCGTCCGCTGCCTGGGCAAGACCCACAACCGCGGCGCCGAGGCCGCCCAAACCGCCCTCGCCATGGCCCAAGTGATGGCCAAGCTCCGCCCCTGAAACCAAGACCGGGCGAGGTTGCGCCTCAGACCACCTCCGGAATCGAGCCTGCCCGGAGAGGTTACCCAGAAAATAGCCGCGCAACCCGTTGCAAATGAACAAAGGCGCCATTTTCATGCAAGGTGGTATCCCTCCAAGGGATGGGGGATTCATTGAGTATTGAGGATTGGTTATTACTGTTCGCTATTCGCTGTTCGCTTTTGGATTCATTGAGTATTGGGCATTGAGTATCGGTTATTGGTCATTGAGTCCGCAGTCCGAAAGCTCATGCGGTCCCGCGTGGCGGGACGGGCATTCTTCAATAACCAACGATCGTTTCTCATTCCTCAATTTTCAATTCACCTAAAAGAAGCGCTGGCTCAGCGCACCTCTGCAATCGCAGCGAAACCTGACCTGATTACAACGAGTTTTGCCGGTGAAGAACTCTAGCGCCGGCTCGTCCCGCGAGATAAGCGTTCGCGCGGCACATCTCTCACGGGGCAAGGATGGCCGGCGAATGCGCGCCCGCGGCTCTTCATTGGATGAGCCGGTAGAACTTGGTTGTGGCGCCGGGGGTATCGTAAACGACGAACTCGTTGCCCTCGATGACGACCGGGAGGTTGACATTGGCCCAGACGGGCGGGCTGAGGCTCAGCGAGTACTGCAGGGTAAAGCCCTGATAGTTGATGGGCCAGGAGATGCGCAGTTGCTGGCCGGCCAACGCTTTGATGGTGAGCGGCGGGCGCACGGCGGCAGGCGCGGGGACGTTGATGACGGTGTAATAGCCGTTGGTGGGCATGGGCACGACCCAAGTGGTTACCGGCGTGGTAGCGAACACATTGGTGACCGTGAGGGTCCAGAAGAGGGTGTTGTCGGTATAGTCCACGGCGTACCACTCGCCGAGGATCGAGTTCCAAGACAGGAGGAGGTAGTTCGAGAGAAACACATGACTGGTGATCACGGTCGGGAGGGCGCTGGGGAGGACCCCGCCAACGGGCAGGGTGGCCCGGATGCGGTAGGCGACGTTATTCGTCAGTTCGTTGTTATAGACGCCCAAGTACCAATTGCCGCGCAGATCGGGCAGGGCGGCGCTGGTGCGGACGACGATCTGTTCGGGGCTGGCGCCGGGCTGGAAGCTGCCGGCGAAGTAAGGCGCCATGGTGGGCGGCAGGTCGCGCTGCAGCAGCAGGTCGGCATCGCCGGACAGGTCGTAAAGCTCGAATAACACGCCGTCCACGTAATTGGTGATGGGGAACCTGAAGAAGAACCAGCGCGGTGGTCCGGGCGGGGCGACGTACTTGTTGGTGAGCGGGGCGACGTAGGGAATACCGTTGGTGAGCAGGATGATGTCCGGGTAATTGGTCAAGTAGCAGGCCTGGACGGCGAAGGCGACGCTGGCTTCGGCGGTATTGAACACGCCGACGTACCAGCGGTTGGTTTGGATGGGCCAAGGGGTGGAGTTGGTAGCGATGGGCGAGGAGGCCAGGTCGGGGAGGTTGGTTTGCACCACCATGACGATCTCCCGGTTCGTGCCGGGTTGCTGGCTGATGTAATCGTAGTGGCCGGGGTCGGGCAGGGGCAAGTGCTGGCTGAGGACAACGGTGAGGTTGCTGTTGGCGTTGCCGAGCCAGAAGGTGACGTTCTGCGGCAGGTCCGGCGGAGCGCGGTTGGTGGGCACGTCGAACTGGAAGTAGCGCGGGATGCCGGCCGGGCCGACGAGGCCGTTGGTCAGTATCTCGCAGTTGGTCAGCGTCAGGATGTCGAACCAAACGCCGATGGCGAACTCGACCGCCAGCGGGTTGGGGTTGGTGACGGTCAGGAAGTAGGGCTTGCCCACAGGCAGCACCGGGGCGCTGGCGCCGTTGGTGGAGAGGATATTGGTCCGGGGCGCGTTCACCGGCGGCCAGAACAGGACGTTGGTCAGGGCGGTGGGGAAGAAATTGGTGTCGTAGAGCACCCCCATCGGCCACGGGTTACCGGCGCGATCCAGGGCGGAGAGCAGGACATTGGTAGCATTGGTGGCCCAGAGCGGGACCTGGACAATAAAGTTCTGGGCGCCAAAGCCGACCAGGGTGTTGGTGTAAGGAATGCCGTGCGACAGTTCGATGATGGGCGGCGGATTGCTCGGGAAGAGTTTGAAATCGAGCTCCCAGTGGACCATTTGCACGAGGTTGGTATCCGGGCCTGGACCGGCGCGGGTGTCCACCATCTCAAGTCTCCAGGTGCCAAAGGCATCCTGGCCCAGGAACGGATCCAGGGAATCCTCGGGCAGATAATACAGTTCGGAGGGGACTTCCGTTAGGCTCACGCCGTCCAGGAGCGTGCCGGGCAGCAGGCCCTGCAAGGTCAGGACGGTGTTCGTGTGATAGGCGGTGAAAAGGAAGCTGCTCGTGCTCCACTGGGCGTTGTCACCGTTGACCACGTCCATCTGCACGTCGTCCAGGGAGACGCTGAGTTTGGCCAGGCCCTGGCCGGGCGGGACGAAGAAGTCGGCCTTGCCCCCCCTGGCGGCGTCATAGATGGCCTTGATCTCGGGGTCCGTCAGGGCGCGGCCATAGACGGAGAGTTCATCGATGAAGCCGCGGAATGGTTGGGAGGCATCGGCGCGGCTGCAATTGCCGATGGCCACGCCCGGGCTGTAGGCCGGGTCGAGGTCGCGGAAGGGGAACCGGCCGGTGTAGGAGCTGTACACCATCCTTTGGAACGAGGGGTCTTCGAGGAAGACGTTGGTGTAGTATTGGCCATTGACGTAGAGGCGGAGCATGTTGGTGGGCCAGGGGGCGTTGTCGGCCCAGTGATAGTTACACTCGAAGACGGCGGCGACATGGTACCAGTTGCCGGCGGTGATGGGGTGATCGGCGGTCTCCAGGATGACCCCGCAATCGCCGCCCAGGGCGTCCTCGATGTGGAATTGGAGGTCGTACTGCTCGGGGGTGGCCCCGGGGGCCGACGTGCGTTCCAGGGCCAGGTAGTAAGGATCCATGCAGTCGCGGAGATCGCCGCGGAAAAAGACCTGCTCCAGGAAGCTCTCCGGCCCAAGCGTGTTGACGTATTGGTTGGTCTGGTCAAGGGGCATGAGCCAGCCCTCAATCGTGAAGCTGTTGGTCAGCCGCAGATTCTCCGGGTCGCCCAGTTCGATCTTGCTGGCAAAGTACGGATTGCCGGCCACGCCGTTGGTGATCATGCCGGGGAAGAACAGGGCCTGGTCGCCGACGTAGCCGTTGCCGGGGCCGGTGAGGCTGGCCGCCCCGTTGATGAGCGCGCCGTCGTTGCCGCCGATGAGGTCCTGGGCGCGCTGGTCGAGCGGGTTGACGGCCCCGCCCCACCAACCGACGGCGCACGGGCCGCGCAGCGTGTAGCTGAGCTGGTAGCGGTGGCCGGGGACCGTGGGCAAGGTGGATTGGAGAGCGCCGGTCGCCAGGGCCAGGAAGTTGGTGTGCATCGCGTCCACGGTGGCATTGCTGACCACGGTGACGGGGCCCTGGAGGACGGTCCAGTCGCGGATGCCGATCTCGGGGCGGCTGGGGCCGCCGGGGATGGCGTTGCTGGTGGCAAAGACCATCGCCGTCGAGAGCAGGAAGCTGTTCGAGAAGACCAGCGTGGGGGGGTTATTGGACAGGACATAAGGCCAGGGCGCGAACTTGATCGGGACGACCGCCAGGTTGGTGTTGTCGGTGAAATGCATCAGCCCGTCCAGGTAGTTGGTGGTCACGGCGGACAGGACAAAGTCGTCCACGGCCACGTTCGGGTCGAGCGGGGTGAGGATGATCGGGGTGAAATTGGTGGCCGGGCCGTTGGTCGAGGCGAACAGGAGGGTATTGGTAAAGTCGATGATGTTGGTTTCCCATTGCGGCCCGTTGGTCCAGGTGAGGCCGTTGGTGAAGGTGTAAGTGAGATTGGCCACGGCGGTGGCGAGGGAGACCCGGAGGGCGACGGGGCTGCTCAAGGCGTTGGTGCCGTACTTGCCGTTGGTGCTGGTGTTGAAGATGGCCAGGACTTCCTGGGCCGAAAGGGCGCGGGCATAGAGACTCCACTCGTCCAGGCCGCCGGCGTAAGCCAGGCCCGGGTTGGGCAGGTTGGCGTTGAAGGTCCAGCTCAGAATGTCATGATTCTCCCAGGCCTCACTCGTGGCGGCGCCGAAGCCGGCCCAGCTATAGCCGCCCGCGTCCATCGCCTGGGCCAGCGGGATGGGGAAGCCGGCGATAACAGGATGGTTGTCAACGATGACCGTGATCGCCCGGCCATCGCACTCGATTTGGGCGAGGTGGACCTGGCCGTCGCTCAGGTTAATCGGCGTGTTGCTCAGGTTCGTCGCCGCCACCCAACCGCCCGGGCCGATTCTGACGCCAACGGAGTTGTCGGCTGGCCCAGGTATGCCGGCCGAACCCACAATGAAACAGACGCTTATCCAGTTGCTCCATCCGGGCTGTATGGGCAGATTCGGACCATACTGGGTGGCCGGGACGTTGGGTCCAGCATTTTGGATGCTGAAGGAGAAGCCCTCGGCGCCGCCGCCGGGCGGGACGACCGGCACCGAACCCCGCGAGCTGATTTGGAAACGGAAGGCGGTGCTGAAACCACCGGAGCAAAGCACCTTTTGCGAGTACCAGGCCGCGCCATTCATGGCCTGGGCCGCTGGCGTGAGCCGCAACACGCTGCCCATTGGCGCCGTGCTGTTAACCAGGTTCAGTCCGGGCGTGGAAGCGAAGTTGGGGTAGGCGAAGGTCGGCACCGCGGGCGGATCGAACCCCAAGTAGAAGTCACCGGTGGTGCGCGGCACCGCCCCGGCCGGGAGCGCCTGCGCCGCCGCGAGATAGCCGTTCGTGTAAAGGCTGGCCAACAGAGACGAGCCGTCGTAGGTCAGGGCCACGTGCTGCCACCCGGCATTGGTGAGCACCTGCGGCCCGGTGACCACGAAGTGCGGCTGGGAGTTGGTGTCCCAGAGCGCGGCCGAGAGTATGCCGGCGTCCGTCCTGTTGCTCGAAAGGTCGCCCAGCCAGAACTGGACGCCGAGGGGAAACGGAGTGGTGGGGTCGTACCATTCGACGAGCGGGGCCGGCTTGGCGACATTGGCCGGGTTGATCCAGCCCTCCAGGCTGAAGCCGGGCCGGCGCTCCAGGTTGAGCTCCGGATAAGCCGGCACCATCATCTTGGTAGCCACGCCGTCCCCGTAGAAGGCGAAGCTGCGGTCGTAATAGGCCTGGACGACCTTGCCGGGGGAGAACGCCACGTCGCCGTAGAGCAGGCCGTCGAGGCCGCCCCAGATGTCCCGGGCGTCGCCGTCCAACGGCCACCACGTGACCATGCCGACCAGATATGGGGCGTGCGTCGCCCGGAAGGTCAGGCGATACCGGGTCGAGTTGGTGGTGGGCAGGGAGTTGGAAACCACGCCCTCACCGAGCACGAGGAAGTTGTTTTGGAGCCAGGGGACGCTGTAGTCGGGATAGACGTTGACCTCGTTGCTGAGGACCGTCCAGCCCTGGAAGCGGGCGCCCGGCCCGTAAAGGCCGATGGGGGCGGCGTCGAAGTTGTTGGTCCAGAACGGCGCCAGGTTGGTGTAGGCGAAGACGGGCAGGCCAAAGGGGCTGGCGTTGGCGCTGAAGGTGCCCAGCCCGTTGGTCGAGGTGCCGCCACGGTCCTGGAACAGGAGGACGCGCTTGCCGCTGGGGCCGATCAGGGTGATGGCCAGGTCGGAGATGCGTGGATCGTCGATGAGCAGGCCGACCTCCAGGTCCGAGATCAGCATGTGGTTGGTCACCTCGATCGTGGCATAGGTGATGGCGTCGTCCTGAATCGTCACCGGGCCGGCGGAGTCGGGCACGGAAACCGCGATGGCGCCCCGGTTCATCAGGAGCGTCGCCTTGAGATAGATGGTGACGTCCCCGATGCCATGATTGCAGATGCGGACGTAGTAGGTCCCCGCCGTCAGCGGCGGATTATCGAATTGATCGATGCTGAGCGAAGTGGGGACTTGGTTGGTGATGACGGTGCTCTTGCAGCCGCCGCCCGTGGCCTCCAGCGGACAGAGCTGCATGGTGAGGTTGATCGGGCCGACATTGGAGACGACCAGGGCCGTGACGGTCAGGTTGGTGGCATTAGCGGGCACATCCAAGTATTCATTGTCGCAAGCCCCCGGATGGAGCGTGACGTAAATCCCGGCCAGGAGGTCCAGTTGTCGCTCCAGGTAGATAAAGAGCGAATCGTTGGTGCCGAGGTGCCCGGCGGCATTGTCCACCTGGGTGAGCAACCACTGGCCGGAGCCCTGTTTGCCGGCGAAACTCATCAGGCTGCCGGGGCCGTCCGTGTGGTGCGCTAACGCGATGTCGTGCTGGTCGCTGTCGTCGTAAATGTTGACCCAGTTCACCACGGTGAGATTGGTGGCGTGGTTGTTGAGCACGACGAAGCCGCTGCCGTGGGTGAGGGTCCCCAGCAAATCGCCGACCAGTTCATGGGAGATGACGTTGGTGACGATGGCGCGGTGGAGCTTGATGGGCGTTGGGGCGACAGCAAGGATCGGCCAGGTGCTGCCCGGGCGCTCAGGGGTTCCGTCCGGGATCGGGGCGGGCGACGGGAAACCCCGCAGGAGCTGGTTGCCATTCTGATCTTCGCTGAAGGGGTTGAGGCTGAACACGCCCATGAAGCCGTATTCGGCGGCTAGTTGGTCCTCGGCTTTGACGCCAACATAATAGATGCCTAGGACGGCATTGCTCAGCATAACCGTTTCGAAGCCGCCGGGGCCGACCGATTTCCAGGCATTCGAGACGGCCCCAGGGTCCAGGTTGGTCAGGGCGAAGTCGGTGGACACATACAGGTCGATATCGGGCTCGGGGCGCGTGGCGTTGGTCGGATCGAAGACATTGGTCGGACCCATGCGCGGGACCGAGAGCGTGTAGGGATATAAAGTCAGGAAGACGGCGTTGGTATAGGCGTTGTCGTTGGTCAGCATGTAGAAGTGCCACTGGTTGGTGACACCCAGGGTGATGACCGCGTTGCCCTCGGTGGGATACTCGATGGCATTGGTGCCGAGCAGCGGCGAGCTGGCGCCCACGTGCTGGTGCAGCAGCACGCCCCCCGAATAGCCAGGCGTGTTGGTGAACATGTTTGCGACCACCGTCACGTACGGCAGGTTGCTCGACACCACCGGCCTGGCCGGCGTCAGCGTCAGGGCGTTGGTGACTTCGCCGTCGCCGCAGGAAAGCACCAGCGCGTAATCCTGGACCACGTTGTTGGTCTGCGCGCTCACGGCGTTCACATTCACCCGCCGGCCGACCACCGTAATCGAGTAATTGGTGCCCAGCGGCGGCCCAAGATAGACGTTCTCCACGTTATTCACCACGTCCAGGTTCGGCGCCGAGTTGGTGTCCCACGGCAGGTTGGCCGTGTTGCCCGCCTGAATGTCGTTGCCGAAATAGACCTCGCCCGTGTCCAGGTTGGTGACGATCAGGTCCAGGTCATTGACGAGTTTGACGCCGACGACGGGGTTGGCCGGCGGGTCGGTCCAGACCAGCGTCAGGCGCATGGACAGGCGGGCATCCTGGGCGTTGGACGAAACGGAGATAAGCCGCGTGCAGCTCTGGCCCGTAGCCAGGGCGTTGGCCGGGTCCTGGTCGAAAACGAACATCGAACTGGCCGGGGCATTGAGGTTCGTCAGCGCGCCGGGAATGGTGGTCGGCAAATTGACCAGGCCCCAGCCCTGGAAATTCACCTCGTTGGTCACGCCGAAATCGTAGGGCAGGCTGAGCGAGCGGGCGCCGTTAATCAGCAGGCCTTTCATCAGGGCGGGGCTGTTGGTCCGGCCCAGGCGCTGCTCGAAGAATTCCTGCATCAGGGCCAACATCCCGGACACATCGGCGGCCGCCATGCTCGTGCCCGACTCGTAGCGGTAATACGGCCCGGTGCCCAGCTCATTATTCATGTTGCTCAGGACCTGGAAAAAGTTGCCATGCTCGTTGGTGAGGGTGATGACCGTCACCACGTCGAAAGTGACGGATTGAGTCGTGGTATTACCCACCGCGTAGTGCCAGGTGTCGCCCACCGGGATCAGGGGATGATCCGGCGGCATCGCCACCTGGTTCGTGCCCACGAAATCATAGCTGTTGGTGGTCGGAAAGTCCGCCTGCCGGACGAAGATCGGCAGGTTGGGAAACGGCACGGGCGAACCGGCGTTGGCCGCCAGCGTGATGGTCACCTGAACCGCGCTGGCAGGGACAAACAACACGTTCTGCCAAAGGTTGCTCGCCTCCACCACCGCGTCCGGAAAGACGTTCGCCAGATAGCTCGTCGGATTGTAATACGCCGCCTCGTCCCACTGCGAGGAACGCGTCGAGACGACGAACGTGCCGGGCGCGACCACATCGGGTTTGAACCGGCCGAAATCGCCTTCCGCATAGACGCCCACATTGCCGCGGCCCGAGCATTTGGCGACCTGGAAACCGGTGGCCAGGTCGCCCGAATCGGTCGAGAGCAGCCACGGCTGGTTGGTCGAGCAGGTCAGCGAGCCATTGGTCGAACTGGGGTCCGGCCGGCAGTCCTGCCACACCTCATTGGTGATGTGGCGCAACTGCTCGATGGCGCCGACGGTAATGACGTTCTTGGCCGTGGCCGGAGAATAAATCGTGTCCGAATGACCGCCCAAGCCATTGTCATTGGCGCCGTTGTCATAGACATTGACCGTGCCGCCGCTGCCGGTGGCGAAGACGTAGAGAACGGGTTGCGAGCCGGGCACGTCGGGCAAGGTGTCGCGCACCGCCGCATCGTAACTCGCCGCCGCCAGGTCATATTCGTTGTTGCCATAAGTCCAACTGTTGTTCGAGATCAAGGCGTTGGTCCTGGCCGCCGTCT
Organism: Verrucomicrobiota bacterium; assembly: GCA_049518415.1. Lineage (GTDB taxonomy): Bacteria > Verrucomicrobiota > Verrucomicrobiia > Limisphaerales > UBA8199 > CAVQND01. The sequence goes on along the minus strand of JBEKRX010000061.1, from coordinate 504 downwards.
GCTGCAGGTAATAATCGGACCCGCCCGTCATCGAAAACAGCTTCGCCGCGGGAGCTTTGCCCCGAAATTGAAAATTGGTGGCATGACCATTGGTGGTCGGCATGACCGAACCCGAGGCATTGGTCACCGTCGTGGACATCGTGCCGTCGCCCGCAATGATGCCGGCCACGTGCGTGCCGTGCCCGGCTCTGTCTATCAGGCTGTTGGTCGAGTCCCCAAAGACCCGGTTCACCAGGTCCGGATGCGTCGCGTCCACCCCACTGTCCTCCAGGGCCACCAGCACGTTGCTGCCGCCCAGGTTCAGGTAGTTGGTCTGGACTACCGAATCCACCGCCACGCCCGTCGTCGCCCGGCTCAGGTCGTTGGCCGGCACCCGCCGCCACGCCAACTCCACCTCCTGCACCCCGGCCAACTGCGCCAGGGCCGGCACCAGGCTCTGGCCCGCCCAAGGCTCGGCCGGGGGCGGGCGCACCTCCAGCACCGGCCCAAAGGGCGAGGGCTCTT
>JBEKRX010000060.1:0-42668 GCA_049518415.1 Verrucomicrobiota bacterium | reverse complement strand
GAGTGAACGTTCCGCCTGACGGGGACTTGCACCCCGCTGTGTGTACGCCATCACAGGCGCACTCTGGCACCCCTCCGGGGTGCGACCGCCAGTCCCGATTCGGAATCGGGAGCCCGGTGGTCCCGCCGGGGCGGGACCACCGGCTACTTTCTACCAACCCTCCCGGGTTGGAGAAAATCGGAATTTGCTTTTGGACGGGCACTTAGCCGGGGCATTGCTTGCTTTGTCTTGCCGGATTGCGGGCCGTGGCCTAGGCTAAACGATTATAGGACCATGAAGTTTGGAGCAGGCCAAGCCGAGAAGAGAGTGGCAGCGCTGAGCTCGCTGGCGGCGGCGGTCTTACTGACCGCCCTCAAAGTCATCGTCGGCTTGTGGAGCGGCAGCCTGGGCATCCTCGCCGAGGCGGCGCATTCCGGCATCGATTTTGTCGCCTCCTTGGTGACCTACCTTGCGGTGCGCTTGGCCGGCAAGCCTCCGGATCCAGGCCACCCCTACGGTCATGGCAAAGTCGAGAATCTCTCCGCGCTTTTTGAAACCCTGCTGTTGTTGGTGACCTGCGGGTGGATCATCAAAGAGTCGCTTCACCGGTTGGCGGGGGCGGGGGTGGCGGTCCAGGCCTCATGCTGGACCTTTGGCGTGATGGCCGTTTCCATCGCGGTGGATGTCTCGCGCTCCCGGATGCTCTCTCGGGTGGCGGCCCAGTACCGCAGCCAGGCGCTGGAAGCCGACGCGCTGAACTTCCGCGCCGATATTTGGAGTTCGGCGGTGGTGATTGTGGGGTTGCTGGGGGTAAGAATCGCGGCCTGGTATCCCGAGTTGGGCTTTTTCCAGAAGGCCGACGCGGTGGCAGCGCTGCTCGTGGCGGGCTTGGTGATCCTGGTCGGGGGGCGGCTGGGGCTGCGCACCGTCGAAGGCCTGATGGACGCGTCTCCCTCGGGGGCCGCCGAGAGAATCAAAGCCCAGGTGGAGGCCATCGCCGAAGTCATGGATTGCCATGCGGTCCGCGTCCGGCATTCGGGGCCGCACTATTTTGTGGATCTGCACATCACGTTGGACGGCCGACTGCCGCTGCATGTGGCGCACGCGGTGACCGAACAGGTCGAGCACGTGGTGAGCGAAGCCCTCCCGGACGCCGATGTGACGGTCCATCCCGAACCGACCGTCGTTGCTGACGACCCCCCGCGCGGGGCCGGTCCATCAACCGCCGCCTGAGCCGAGCGCGCAAGGGGATTGCTAATTGGCCCCCGGAGAGCGGAGGACGGAAGAGAGCTCTGGCGGGCCGGAGGGAAATTGGAACCGAGTTCGGCCCGCCAAAGCCGGGTCATTCTCGGGCGAACTCACACCATGCGCTCGTAAATGCGGTAGGTTTTATAGACGCGGCCGCCGATGGCCTCGAGGAGGCGGCACATCCTGACATTATCCTCGAGAATCCACGAGGCCTCGGACTCACGCACGCCGAGATCGAAGCCGACCTTGAGACCTTCGATCAACAGGGCCGATTCCACCCCTTTGGCGCGGAATTCCTCTTTGACGCCGAGGGTGAGGACGCGCGTGCGGGTGGGGCGTTTCCAGCCGAACAAATAGGGCAGGAAACCGGCCACTTTGGGCGTGAGCAACCGGCCTTGGAGCGGTTTGAAGGCCACGTTGTAATCCGGCAGCGCCAGCAGAAAACCCACCGGCTCGGCGCCCGCTTCCGCCAGCCAGATCAGGCCCTCGGTCAGCAGCGGCTTGAGCCGGGCCGCCAGGAAATCCACCTCGGCATCGGTCATCGGGACGAAGCCCCAATTGTGCTGCCAGGCCGCGTTATAGACTTCCTTGATCTTGGCCAGGTCCTGCGCCAGGGTCTTGCGCGTAACCGAGCGCAAGGCGAAGCTGGGCGTGCGGTCGTTGACCTTGGCGGCGATGCGGCGCAACCGGTCCATGGGCAGGGTCGCCAAGTCGATGTGGAAGGCGAACAGGTCCTTGGCTTTGCGAAAGCCTTCCCCTTCGACCAGGTCGACATAGTACCGGGGGTTGTAAGGCATCATGAACACGGGCGAGGAATCGAAGCCGTCCACCAGGAGTCCGCACTCGTCGTTGGTCGTGGGGTTCATCGGTCCGAGCAGCCGCTTTTGGCCGGCCTGGCGCGCCCACTGGCTGGCGGTCTCGAAGAGCCGGCCGCTGACGGCGCGGTCGTTGACGCTCTCGAAGAAGCCGAAGAAAGCGGCCTGCTCCTTGGCGTAGGCATTGTAGTTATGGTCCACCAGCCCCGCGATGCGGCCTATGTCACGCCCGTCGCGGCGGGCGACCCAGAGCTGCATGGTCGCGTGCTCGAACAGGGGATTGGCGTCCGTGAACACCTTTTTCAAATCCATCAGCAGCGGCGCCACCCAATGCGGGTCATCGAGATAGATGCCGTAGCTCACCTGCAAGAAACGCATCACATCCCGCCCGCCGCGGGACAAAGAAACGATTTGAATGTCATTGCTCATGCCGGGCCAGGAGCTTAAAGCAGGCGCTCCCGTTCGGTCGAGCACGAGAGTGAAGGAAACTGGACTTGGTTTCAGTTATCTGGCGCAGCCAACCTCACCACACGCCGCGGCCCGGACAAGTTTCAAGTTTCCGCAGCGTCTCCCGCACGTACTTCCCGACCTGGGGCGCTTCGGATTCGCGGGGGCCGGCCACGTTCAAGGTCCGGATGCGATGCCCGGTGAGGAAGCCCAGGAGCTTCGCCGCGGCGCGGTCGCCCTCCCGCTCTCGAGCCAGGTGAAGGCAGGGCTTTTGGCAACGCCGGGCGAATTCGGCGGTTTGCAGCGAGCCGCCCGCCAGCCTTGCCGCAATCGTGAAGATGACCGTGCCGTCGGAATCGCGCACATTCCATTCGGTGCGCTGGGCAAACTCGGCGGAGGGGGTCTCGACCAGTTGATAGCGCACATCAATGGCGCCGTCTTCGGCCAGGCGCCCGCGCGGACACCAGCCTCCATGAGCAAGGCCGCGGGCGAGGGCGAAATCCAGCGCCGCACGGTCGGCCCCGCTCTGCCCGCCGGAGATGATTTTTTCCAGCATAATCCGACATGGTGCGACCAGGAGCGGTTGAATTTCCTCTGGGAATGAGCTGCTCCAGCGGGCGGGCCAGGCGGGCTTACTCGTTGTGGGGAATTTTGCTCGTGCTGCCGCCGATGAATTCCCGCACCAGGGCGTCACCGGGGATGAGGTCGTAGCCGGTGACCTGCTCTGGGGTCAGGCCCTCGATTGATTCCAGCAACCGCTTCACCCGCTCGTAGCGAATGCGCGCATCGAGAAAGCTGCCGTAAGGTTGAAATTCCTCCGGGCGGGGCAGGCCACCGCCCGTCCCACCGAGCAACGGTTTGAGCGCCGGGAGGTCAAAGGGGAAGCCGCTGTTGACGAAGTGGTCGGCCAGGCCGCTCAGGGGGATGATGCTGAACAGTTCGCCGGCCCGCACATAGTGCCAGTGGAGAATGGTCAGCAGGGGGCTGTGATTCCGGTGGCGGGCGTCGCGGAGCATCCGCCGCAGCAACCGCACATCCATGAACTGCGTCAGCCGCCGCGTGCTGCCGTCCCCTTCGTAGAGGCCATTCTGGCTGTCGAGGTAGAGCCGGAACTGGGCGGAGGCGGCGATGCCCTCGGTGATGGGCGGGTAGAGCCCATGGAGGCAATCCAGCAGCAGCACCTGGTCCTGCTCCAGCTTGATCGATTTGGTCGCCACGCGCCGGCCCTCTTTGAAACTATAGACCGGCTTCTCAATCGTTTCGCCCGCCAGCAGGCCCTTCAAGTGAGCGTTGAGCAGTTGGATGTCCATCGCTTCGGGCGTCTCGTAATTCCGGTCGTTGAGCCAATCGGTGGGATGTTCCACCAGGGACCAGAAGTAGTCATCCAGGTTGAGCATGAGGAAGCGCAAACCGCGCTTTTGCAGCCGCTCGGTGAGTTTGACCGTGGTGGTGGTCTTGCCGGAGGAACTCGGGCCCGCCACCCAGAGCAGCCGCGGCGGGTCCCGGGCGCGGAGGCGGGCCATGACCTTGCCGGCCGCCTCGTCGAGGGACTGCTCGTAAAGCGCCAGCGATTCCTCGACCAGGGCCTTGACCTGGCCGCGGCGGACGATTTCGTTCAGGCCCGCCACGGTGTCGCAGCCGCGTTGCCGGTTCCAGGCCAGGACCTTTTCCACCCGGGCCTTGGGAAAGCCGTTGCCGACGAACTCGTCCGGCGTAATCGCCCCTTCGCGCAACCAGTGCCGGCCCCAGCGATAACAGGCATAGGCGTCGGCCGTATTCTGAAAGCCATAACTGCGCAGGGCGTGCAGCACGTCGTCTTGAATCGTCTCAATCGTGGGCGGAAAATTCGCGATCAGATGGTGCGCCTCCGCATTGAGGCAGACCACGACCGCGTCAGCCAGGAATTGGGCAATCTTGTCGTCCACACCCCCGCAGGCCTCGAAGACCCCGTCGTTGATGCCGGGCAGCAGGTCGTGGTGGAAGCCGCCCAGGGACTGAGCGGCGCCCAGGATGGCCCGGTGGATGCGGCTTTCATCAAACCGTACCAGCGCCCGGTTGCGCTTCTGCACTTTAACGATACGATTTTGGACTGCCATGACGCGCCACTATACAGCAGCAGCCGCCAGTCACAATGCTCTTCCGCCAGGCTGAAGTCCGATAGCGTGGAACCGCACCTTTGGAGCAAGCTTGTCTCCAGGCGTCCCGGCTGCCGGTAGTGGGGCAGGCGTCCCGCCTGCCTTCCGGGCGTCTCGCCCGCGGATGGTGAATCCGCCGGTTCATGGTCCGCAAGGGCGGTCGAAAGGCGAATCCGAATCCCCTTAGCGCGGCGGAGCCGCAACCAAGATCAAACAGAAGGGGCCAAACCATAACTTTTCCCATTGACCAGGGGTGGTGCGTGCTGGCAGGAGGACACTCCGGCTGGATTTTCTTGCGTCGGTTGTCCGCGTTTAATTTGCTGGCGTGAAGGGTTGATTGCGGTAGAAGTAGTTTGCTCAGTGAATGGCGCGGAGCCGCCTAACACTCAGATATGAAACGAATTCGGATCATCTTCGGGCTATTGGCTGCCGGTGGAATCGCGGGCGGCCTCTGGTTCTGGCATGATCGGAACCAAGCCGCATCAAATAGTCAATTAGTGCTGTTCGGCAACGTGGACATCCGACAAGTGCAACTCGCCTTTAACGACAGCGAGCGGATCACTGCGCTGCTGGTGCAGGAAGGCGAGCGCGTCCGGCCGGGTCAATTGCTGGCCACGTTGGACAGCCGGCGTTTCGCGGCCAGCGTGGCCGATCACGAGGCCAAAGCGGCGGCGCAACGCGAAGTCGTGGCCCGGTTGGAAGCCGGGAATCGGCCCGAAGAAATCCGCAAAGCCAGGGCCGATATGGAGGCGGCCAGGGCCGAGCTTGAAAACGCCCAACTGACTTACAATCGTGTGTCGAGCCTCGTCACGCAAAGCGTGGAGACGCAGCAACGCGCCGATGACGCCCGGGCCGCGTTTGAGGTCGCCAAGGCCCGGTTGGCCGCCGCGAAAGAAACCTACGAGCTGATGGTCCTTGGTCCGCGTCAGGAAGACATCGCCGCCGCCAAGGCGACGTTGCAGGCTGATGAAGCGGAGTTGGTTTTGGCGGAGCGAGACCTGGCCGACGCCAAACTCTACGCGCCCACCAACGGCGTTGTCCAGGACCGCATCCTGGAGCTGGGCGACATGGCCTCGCCGCAGAAGCCGGTGTTCACGCTGGCGCTCAACGACCCGGTGTGGGTGCGCGCCTACGTGCCGGAGACGGACCTGGGAAAGATTCGCCTCGGCATGAAGGCGACAGTGACCAGCGACAGTTTTCCCGGCAAAGGTTACGCTGGCTGGATCGGTTTCATTTCACCCACTGCGGAGTTCACGCCGAAGAGCGTCGAAACCGCCGAGGTGCGCACCAAGCTCGTTTATCAAGTCCGTGTTTTCGTGCACAACCCACAAGACGAACTGCGGCTCGGCATGCCGGCGGTGGTGACGATTCTCCTGAACCAGCCGCAAAGGTCCGGAACCGGCGCCGAAAGCCCGCCTGACGGCGCGCATTGAAACAGTCTTGGCATGGACGATTCCGGCAAAGCCGAAGGCGCGGAGCAGGGGGATGAGGCCGTGCTGGAGTTGCGCGGTGTGAGCAAGCAATTCGTGGCCGGTCGGCGCATCATTCAGGCGCTTCGTAATGTCAGTCTCCGGGTGGAGCGCGGCCAGGTGACCGGCTTGATTGGCCCCGACGGGGCCGGCAAGACGACGCTGATGCGGCTGGTGGTGGGATTGCTGGCGCCCGATGAAGGCCGGATCAATGCCCTGGGCTTCGACGCGACGCGGGAATCACTGGCGGTGCAGGCCCGGGTCGGCTACATGCCGCAGCGGTTCGGCCTCTACGAAGATCTCTCCGTCCAGGAAAACCTCGACCTCTACGCCGATTTGCAGGGGGTGCCGCAGGAGAGGCGCGGGGCCCGTTACGAGGAACTGATGCGCATGACCGGGCTGGGTCGATTCACCGCGCGGCTGGGCGGGCGGCTGTCCGGCGGCATGAAACAGAAGCTTGGCCTGGCTTGCACGCTGGTGCGGGCGCCGCAATTATTGTTGCTGGACGAGCCAACGGTTGGGGTGGATCCCGTGTCGCGGCGGGAACTGTGGCAGATCGTTTATCGGCTGGTGCAACAGGAAGGAATGACCGTGCTGCTGAGCACCGCCTACCTGGATGAGGCCGAGCGTTGTCAGGAGGTGATCCTGATGCACGAAGGCGAGGTGCTGGGTCACGGCCCGCCGCAGCAGTTCCGCGAGAAAGCACGCGGGCGGACCTACCTGGTGAGCGCAGCCGGGGCACGCAAACGTGTGGTGCAGGGAAAACTGGCAAAGGCAGCGTCTGTGGTTGACACGCTGATTCAGGGTGAACGGGTGCGATTGGTCATGGCTGACGAAACACCTCCCGACCCGGCCAAACTTCTGCCCGGTGTCACGGGCCTTTCAATCCAATCGGTGCCGCCGCGCCTGGAAGACAGTTTTGTGGCGCTGCTGAAAGAGCGGCGCGCGGAGAGCGGCATGAAACCGCGTTCGGAGCAAGCCGCGCAGGAAACGGCGCATGTGAACCAGGGCAATGGCCCGGTGATCGAGGTCAGGGACGTGAAGCGGCGTTTCGGCGATTTCTACGCCGTCAAGGGAGTGACGTTTGAGGTGGAGCGGGGCGAAGTGTTCGGGCTGCTGGGAGCCAATGGGGCCGGCAAGTCCACGACCTTCCGCATGTTGTGCGGCCTGTTGCCGGCCACCGAAGGCAGCCTGCGCGTGGCGGGACTGGACCTGCGGCGGGCGGCGGCGGCGGCGCGGGCGCGGATCGGATACATGTCCCAGAAATTCTCGCTCTACGGCAATCTCAACGTGTGGGAGAATCTCCGGTTTTTCAGCAGCGCCTACGGCCTGACTGGGCAGCGCCAGCAGGAACGGCTGGAGTGGGCGCTGGCGCAGTTTGAACTGGCGCCGATGGCCGAGACCCCCAGCCTGGATTTGCCGCTGGGGCACAAACAGCGGCTGGCCATGGCCTGCGCGCTGATGCACGAGCCGGAAATCCTGTTTCTGGACGAGCCGACTTCGGGCGTGGACCCGCTGGCGCGGCGCGAATTCTGGAGCCGCATCAATTGGCTGGCGGAACAACAGGTCACGGTCATGGTTACCACGCATTTCATGGAAGAAGCGGAGTATTGCGACCGGCTGGCGATCATGGCCGACGGGGAAATCCTCGCGCTGGGCACGCCGGAAGAAGTCAAGCAGCGTCAGCGTTCCGCCGAGCACCCGGAGCCGACGATGGAGGATGCGTTCATCGCGCTGATCGAAGGCCAAGGACAACCCGCACCGGCGACCTCATGAATGTCGAACGCCAGCAGCCGGGTCCGTTGAACCCACCCCCACGCGGCGGTGGCGCGATGCGGCTGCGTGGATTGATCCGGAAGGAATTTTACCAAATCCTGCGCGACCCCAGCAGCATCGCCATCGCTTTTCTATTACCGGTGGTGCTGCTCCTGGTCTTCGGTTATGGAGTTTCGCTGGACGCGGAGCACGTGCCGGTGGCGTTGGTTGTGGAACAACCCAGCGCCGACACGGCGAGTTTCACCAGCGGATTCCAACAATCGCGCTATTTCCAACCGGTGTTCATGCGAGACATGCGGGAAGCGGAAAAGGCGCTGCTGAGCCGCCAGGTATCCGCCATCGTGCATCTGCGAGCGGATTTCGCGCGGCAGTTGCGTCAGGCTGACGGCGCGCCGGTGCAGGTCATTGTCAATGGCGTGGACGCCAACACCGGCCGTCTCATTCTCGGTTACGTGCAAGGGGTCTGGCAGAAATGGCTCGAGCGCCAGGCCCAGGAGAAGGGACAAACGTTCAACCTGCCGATCCAGCTCCAAACGCGGGTCTGGTTCAACAGCGAGTTGCGCAGCCGCAACTTTCTCGTGCCCGGTCTGATCGCCATCATCATGACGTTGATTGGGGCGCTGCTGACGGCGCTGGTGATGGCGCGGGAATGGGAACGCGGGACGATGGAGGCGCTGCTGGTGACGCCGGTCACGATGCGAGAAGTGCTGGTGGGCAAGGTCGTGCCCTACTTCATTCTGGGCATGGGCGGCATGGGGTTGTCGGTGGCGATGGGCGTCTGGTTGTTCGGCGTGCCGTTGCGCGGCTCGCTCTGGGTGTTGTTTGGAGCGGCGGCGTTGTTCCTGCTGGCGGCACTGGGAATGGGTCTGGTGATTTCGACGGCGACGAAAAACCAGTTTGTGGCCGGCCAGGTGGCCATCATCGCGACGTTCCTGCCGGCTTTCATCCTCTCGGGCTTCATCTTCGACATCGGCAGCATGCCGACGGTCGTCCAGTGGATCACGCACATCCTCGCGGCGCGCTATTTCGTGGCGCTGCTGCAAACGATTTTTCTGGCGGGCAATGTGTGGCTGGTGATTTGGCCCAACGCGCTGGCGCTGGTGTTGATGGCGGGCTTTTTCCTGGGCGTGAGCCGGCGCAAACTGCGGAAGCGTTTGGAATAGGACACAGGATGTTACGACGAATCCAGGCACTGATGATCAAAGAATTCCTGGCCCTGCTCAAGGACAAGCGGAGCCGGACGGTCGTCTTGATCCCGCCGGTCCTACAGTTGCTGGTGTTCGGTTACGCAGCCACCTTCGATTTGAACCGCATTCGGTTCGCCGTTTACAACGAGGACGCCGGCCAGGCGTCGCGCGAGTTGGTGGCGCGTTTTGCCGGGACGCCGAACTTCCGGCAGGTGGCGGTGCTGGAGCACGAGGAAGAGATTGCTCCGCAGGTGGACGGAAGAAATGTGCTGCTGGTGCTGCACATCGGGCCGCAGTTCAGCCGGGATTTGCTCAGCGGACGTTCGGCTCCGGTGCAGGTGATTGTGGATGGACGCAACTCCAACACGGCGGCGATCCTGCTCAGTTATGTCAGCACCATCGTGGGCGCGTTCAATAGCGACTGGCAGCAGCGCACCGGCGGCGCGGGGGCGCAGGCTCGCCTGGAAACGCGGGCGTGGTTCAATCTGAACCTGCTCAGCCGGTGGTTCATCGTGCCTGGCATTGTGGGATTGCTGACGCTGGTGGTCACCACGCTGGTGACGGCACTATCGGTGGCCCGTGAACGCGAGCAGGGCACGTTCGACCAATTGCTGGTGACGCCGTTCCGGCCGGTGGAGATTCTGATTGGCAAGGCGCTGCCGGGATTCATCATCGGCCTGTTCGAGGCCACGCTGATTATTCTGATGGCGGTGTTTTGGTTTGAGGTGCCATTGCGCGGCAGTTTGCTGACGTTGTATGTGGGACTGCTCTGCTTCCTGCTCTCGACGGTTGGGATGGGGTTGATGATTTCGTCACTGGCCATCACCCAGCAACAAGGCCTGCTGGGCGCCTTTCTGTTTCTGGTGCCCTCGATCATCCTGTCGGGCTTCGCGACGCCCATTGCCAACATGCCGCCTTGGGTGCAGCAGATCACCTACATCGACCCGCTGCGCTACTTCCTGATCATCCTGCGCGGGGTGTTTCTGGAGGGCACCCCGTTTCATCTGCTCGTTGCTCAATTCTGGCCCATGGCGATTATCGGCGCGCTTAACCTGCTCCTGGCCGGCTATCTGTTCCGCCACCGGTTGTACTGATTCTGCGCCTGAGCGAAAACGGCTTCATCTGAAGGCGCGTCACTCGTCCCCGTACTGGTTCAGGGTGAAACGCCGCGTGGCTTAAAAAGCCAGCGGATTTTTTGCCGGGGTTTGTTGATGTTTCACTGTCAGTTTTCAGGGGCTAACAGGAATGAAACAAGGCGCGGGGACTCAATTGCTGCCGACCTTAAGCGCGATCAGCCTTCCATCGGCATCGCCGGCGAGGAGTTGGCCGTGGAGCCAGGCCAGCACGGTCACGTCCTGTGAAAGGCGCCGAGTGGCGCGGACCGCGCCGGCTTGATCGAAGACGCTGACGGTGCCGCCCCAGTAGGCCACGGCGAGGTGAGGGCCTTCTGAAGCGACGAGTTTTACGAGCCGGTTTGGCGGGGAAGCGGTGCGAGCGGCGGCCAGCGCGGCGGCGTCGGAGGCGGGGCGCCATTGGGCGACCAGGTTCGTGTAGTCGTCAGGGGCCACGGGCCGGGTGGCAAGGACTTTGCCATCGGCAGTTACCTGGCTGAGGGTCTCCGCGTGCGTGAGGACTGCAAATCGGTCGCCGGCAAGTTTCAGGCCGGTGATGCGGTCTGGCAAAAAAGCCGTCCAGGCGACGCGGAGAGGTTGGGGTCCGCTGGTCCTGCTGGCAGGCGTAATGGTGCTGGTGTGGGGCATGGCCAGGGGCGTGAGGCTTTGGAGCCCGGCGAGCAGTTCGGTGAGCGTGCCGACGGCTTCATCCATGCCGGCAGGGTCGAAGGCAATCAGGGCGATGCTCTCCTGGTTCACGCCGAGGGCTTCGCGCTGCCAGGCGATGAAGCCGCGCCCCGGTCCGGGCATGGCGTCCGCCTCCGGGCGGAAGGGGAGGAAATGCTGGTCAGCGACAAAGCTGGTGAGGGGATTGTCGGCGGGCGTGCCGAGGAGAATGACCGGGCCGGGCACGGCGAAGCCGACCTGGACAGGGGCGTTGGAAGGGCCGGGGCGAATGGCGCCCTGGCCGGCGTAGTCGAGGCCGATCCAGGTGCGGGCCTCATCCTCAGTGAGGGAACGCGGGTGATTGGCCTCGGTTGCAGGGATGATGGAGCAGGTGATGTTCCAAGGTTTGAGGATATTCTCCAGGCGCTGAGCGGCGGTGGTGGTGAACTGGCTGCTGCCTGTGACGAGCGTGAGCTGATGGTGCTGGCGGAAGAAGCGGAAGATACGCTCGCGATCCGCCGGCCAATAGAGCGCGCGCCGCACTGCGCCGGCGGCGGCGGAACAGGTGGAAGTAGGGGGGAGTTTAAGGGTTGCCGCGCCGCGGCGGTGGTTGAGCAACTCGGTGACGGTGATTTTCCAATCGCCGGGCGGATCGTTAAGCGCGAGTGGAAGACTCAGCTTGAGGAAGCCGCGGTCGGTGGCACGGTAGAGGTCATAGCGGGCGGCGCCCAGCGGGTCGGAGACGACGATGCGCAGGGGAATGGAGCCACTGAGGACAGCCGCCTGGTCGTCCAGGACGGCGGCCCCAAAATCAAACCGGAGGGGGGCCTGTGCGAGGGTGTAGTCGCGGCACAGCGTGGGGGCGCCCACGGCGACGCTGGCGATGGGGCGCGTGGTGCGGGCAAATACCCGCATCTGCCCAGGGCCGAAGCGCAACTCGGCGCGGAGTCGTCCGGCGTGCTCCTGGAAGGCGTCGGCTGGGCGGGCCGATACGGCGTCATAAACGGGTCTGCCGTCGTTGGGCAGGGCGAGGGTGGTTTGGAGGGCTTTCATGCCGAGCATCGGCGAGCCTTTTGGGTCGTGGGCGGCGTTGACAGCAAACAAGTACTCGAGGTCACCAGCGGCCTGGCGGGTGACGACGATGCCGGGTTCAGTGCTGGAGAGGGGCGGCTGGATGCCGGCCTGCTCGAGGCGGGGGCCGATAGCGTCAGCAAGCTGCTGCGCCGCCGCGAGGGCCTGGCGCATTTGCATCAGCTTGTTGGCCGCGTCAGCCTGGCCGGTCCTCTTCAACTCGGCGATGCGCTCCGCGTCAGGCCAGGCGGGGGCGACGTCGAGTTTGAGCGCGCCCTTGACCGGGACGGTGCAGTCCGCAGTCAGGAGCACGAGGCCGCGCTGGCGGGCAAATTGTTCCAGGCCGGCGATGACATCGGCATCGAGGTAGTCGAGGGAAGTGAGGATGATGGCCCGATGATGGGCGGCGAGGGTGCCATCGCAGACTTCCTCATCGAGGAGCGGCAGGAAGTGGTGCTGGCGGAGCTTGCCGGCCAAATAGACGAGCGGGAGGTTGCGCCCATGCGGGGTCTCGTGGGCGTAGCAGACCTTGCGGTCCAAGGCCTGGGCGTGGATGCACTGTGAAAGGGAGAAGAGCAAGGCCACGGGCGGGCGGGTCGGGGCCATGGTGTTGAAGATGGGTCCAAGGCGCTGCAGGAGGTGATTGGACTCGACCAGGCCTTGGGCGGCAATGGATTGCTCCGGGGTGGCGCCGGGGTCAATTTCGGGCGGGGAGATGAGGCCCTGCAGGGCGCATTGGAAGCAGAGATATTGTTCGAGGCGGAACTGGTCAGTGGTGGTGCTGCCGAACCAGGTGGGCAGATACCAATTGGGTTTGGCGAGGTCGCGTGGGCGGGCGAATTCCAGGAAGAGCACGGGATTGAAGTAGCCGGGGCCGAAGTCATGGTAGCCCCCGTGGCCGCTGATGATGGGCAGCGGGCGGACGACGTTGAAGTAGTAACCGTCGCTGAAGGCGCCGTAGCCGTACTGGCTTTGGGTCAGGGAGAGGTATGCCGGCTCGACCGCAGTCACGCCGAATTGCGCGTCCCGCCAGGCGGCCTCCAGCAGGCCCAGTTTCCAGCGCGCCCATGCGGCCCAGCGGGCGAGGTGCTCGGGATTGAGGGGATTGAGTGTCGTCCAATCGAGCATGGGCTGGCCGAAGGCGGCTGCATATTGGCGCAACTGCCAGGGGACGGCGTGCGGGGTCGGCTGGCCGGTGTGCGGGTCTTTGGTCCAGGTGAGTCCCGGCTCGTCGTAGAAGTGGACGCCGCGGACGTTGGGCCAGGTGCGGTCCCTGAAGGCGCGGCGGACGGCTCGTCGTGTGCCGCCCCGGAGGACGTAGGGGTCGGACCAATCGCACTCCTGGCGCAGGTCCATTTGGTGCCCCCCGCTCATCACGCAGCAGGCCACAAAGTCCACACCCGCCCGGATGAAGTTTTCCTCATCATCGCCGCCGTAATTGGCGTAGCACAAGTTGAAGCCGAGACTGTCCTCGCCTTGAGCAAGCTGGTCCTTGGCTTGGGTCTGGCGCCAGTTGATGAGCTGGAAGTCGCTGCGGCGGAGGTGACTCAGAAGCGTGAGGTTGGTGCTGGCGCTGGCGGCGCCGCAGGCGACCTGGAGGGAGTAAGTGCCCGGCCGGAGCAACCAGCCATTGAGGCGCAGGTGCTCGACGGCGGGGGAGGCGGAGGCCCCTGCCTGTGGCGGCGGGAAGGTGAAAAGCAGCCGGCTGCCGTCCTCCCCGGCCAGCGTCAAGACCAGCTCGCCCGGCCAAGGGGAGGGGGCGCCGCGGCCCAGCACGGTCAGCGGGATGAATTCGTTGCACTGATAAGCCGTTCGCCCGAGGGGCAAAAGGAGTTGAAGCTCACCGGCATCGCTGAAGCAGGGAGCTGTGCAGGCAAGGACCAAGGCTAGACATCTCATAACATGTTCAACTGACTCTGCCCAAGTCGTGCATGGTCGTCAACCACCAGCCGGTATTGGAGCGCCAGGCCTAGTTGCGGCAGTTTGGCTACGACTCGCCGGCGGCATTGGCCACCGCGCTTTGGTGTTGTTCGCACAACAGGGCATCAAAGTCGTTGCGGGGCCGCTGGGTGAAACCGTGGAGAAAGTCGTCGAGCTTATTTGACTGGGCGATTGACAGCGAGGCCCGCAGGCTGCCAACATCCGGGCCAGCGTGATGAGCATGCCTAACCAGAGAAGAGGCCCCGCTAAGCGGGAGGCTGGCTTGGGCACAACGTAATCCACCAGGAAAGGACGATGATTATGCCGGATAAGACACTGGAGTTCTTGGAGAAATTCAAAGGCGATCAGGAAAGGATGCGGGTGGCTGCGCCAGGGGTGGTGAAGGGGTTTGGCGGGCTGTTCCAAGCGGTGATGAAGGATGGCGCCCTCAAGACCAAGGAAAAGGAATTGGTGGCGCTGGGAATCGCTGTGGCCCAACGATGTGAACCGTGCATCAACCTGCATGTGCAGAAGTGCCTGGAGGCGGGCAATTCCGCGGCGCAGGTCCTCGAAGCGGCAGGGGTGGCCGTGCTGATGCAAGGCGGCCCCGCTTACACGCACATCCCAGTTGTGCTCGAGGCGCTGGAATCGTTGGGCCCGAAAGCCGAAGCCAGCAATCCCAGCCAGTCAGGCGCCTCGTGAGGCCACACAAAACGAGCGCGGTGGTGTTCGTTTGTGGCGAGGAGAGTTCCAGAGGGGCGGCGGCAGGCAGGCCGCACGCGGGGCCTTTTGCCGCGGTGACCTCATGAAAGGCGTCTCGCTATCCGCAGGGGCATTGCTGGTCATTTACGGGCTGCTGGTGGCGCTGGCCTCCCTGAGCGGGGGTTGGGTCTTGTTGGCGATGCGGCTGACTCATGCCCGGCTGCAAATGGCGGTGAGTTTCGTGGCCGGCCTGATGCTGGGCATGGCGCTGCTGCATTTCATTCCGCATGCCTCCGAGCAGTACCACTCGCTGGAAGGGGTCTTGCGATGGTGTCTGGGCGGGTTCCTGGCGATGTTCTTCCTGGAGCGCTTTTTGCCCCATCATCATCATGACCTGCCGGACCAGCCGGAGGGTTTGGTGGAAAGCGGCAGGGAACCGGAGGCAGCGAGGGGGGCTGAAGGTCGGCACGCGCATGCCCATTGGGCGGCGGTGGCGGCAGCAAAGCCCGCCAACGGCCTGTCGTGGGTTGGGACCACGCTGGGGATGTCGTTGCACTCGCTGATGGACGGCGTGGCTCTGGCCGCGGCCGTCGTGGCCGAATCACGGGGGCAGGGCGGCGTCGTGGTGGGTCTGGGCACGGCGCTGGTGATCATGCTGCACAAACCTTTCGATGCCATGGCGATTTCGACGATGATGGCGGCCAGCGGCTGCTCGCGGTTTGCGCGGCAACTGCTGAACGGCCTGTTTGCCCTGGCGACTCCTTTGGGCATGGCCTTGTTCTACCTGGGAGCAAGTCACTTGGCCCACATGGACCCGGCGTTCCTGGGGGGCGCGCTGGCGTTTTGCGCGGGCACTTTCTTATGCATCGCCTGCGCGGATCTGCTGCCAGAACTTCAATTCCACTCGCACGACCGGCTTAAGCTGTCGCTGGCCTTGGCCGCCGGCTTGGGCATCACAGTCGTGCTGGGGCAAGTTGAGTGAAGGCCCGGCGGTAGCACGGGCAAAATGGGAAGGCAGGCGGGACGCCTGCCCCACTAGCGTTGCACGGGCGAAACCTGGTCACTCCGCCCGCCCAGTGCCAGGGGTGTCGAGGACGGGGCGGATTCAAGAAATAGAGTTGTAGCCTGACGCGCCATGTTGAGGGGTGAATAATTACTTTACAGTGGGGGCGGCCATCCGCAGAGTATCGGGCGTGGATGTCGCGTCGTTCCGCGAGAGCATGGCCGGGAAAATGCCGCGTCAGCCGGCCGTGGGGTATCGGCCTGAAGGTGAGTTGGAGACCGCCATACAGCGGTCGCAGGGGTATTTGCTGAGCCAGCAAAAGCCTGAGGGCTATTGGATTGGCGAACTGATGGTGGATGCCACGCTGGTGGCGGACATGATTGCCTACCACCATTGGAATGGCCAGGTGGACCCCCAATGGGAGCGCAAGGCGGTCAACCACATCTTTTCGATGCAGGTGTCCGACGGGGGGTGGAACCAGTATTACGGCGGGCCGGCGGAGGTCAACGCCACCATCAAGGCCTACTTGGCGCTGAAGCTGGCGGGCGTGCCGGTGACCGACCAGCGGATGTTGCGGGCGCGCGAGGTGGCGCTGAGCTTGGGCGGGGTGCCGCGGCTGAACACCTTTTCCAAGCTCTACCTGGCCCTGCTGGGCCTCTTCCCCTGGGACTACGTCCCCACGATTCCGTGCGAAGTCATCCTGCTTGGCAAATGGTTCTACGTGAACTTCAATGAAATGAGTTCGTGGAGCCGCTCGATGCTGGTTCCCCTGGCGATTATCAACCATTTCAAGCCTACACGCCCCCTGAAGAACAGGGTCAACCTGGACGAACTCTACCCCGAAGGCATCCACGGACGCAACCTGGCCCTGGCGCCCGACCCCGAGCGGCTGACCTGGCGCAATTTCTTCCTCTGGCTGGACCGCGTGCACAAGTTCGCCGAGTGGTTCGCCGAAAATGGCATTCATCCGTTCCGCAAGCGCGCCTTGCGCAAAGCCGAGCAATGGATGTTGGAACGTTTCGAGGGTTCCGACGGCCTGGCGGCGATTTTCCCAGCCACGCTCAGTTCGCTGATCGCCCTCCAGGCGCTGGGCTACGCCGACGACCACCCGCAGGTGCTGCGCGCCCAGCGTGAATTGAAGAAGCTGGAGCACCAAACCGAGCACAGCGTCCGCTTCGAGCCCTGCTTCTCGCCCGTGTGGGACACCGCCATCGTGGCCCTTTGCCTGCGCGAATCGGGCCTGCCGGCCGAGCACCCCGCCCTCAACAAAGCCGCCGAGTGGCTCATCTCCAGAGAGATCCGTTTCCGGGGCGACTGGCACTACAAGAACCCCGCCAAGGTGGAACCGAGCGGCTGGGTGTTTGAATTCGCGAACCAGTGGAATCCGGACGTGGACGACACGGCCATGGTGCTGCTGGCGTTGCGCAAAATCCCGACCGCCGACCCCCCAAAGCGCGACGCCTCCTTCCAGCGGGGCCTGAAATGGATGCTGACGTTCCAGTGCAAAGACGGCGGCTGGGCTTCTTTCGACAAAGATTGCACCAAGGGCGTGTTGGAGAAGGTCCCTTTCGCCGACCACAACGCGATGCTCGACCCCGAATGCGCGGACATCACGGCGCGCATCCTGGAATTACTCGGCTACGAGGGCTACCGGTTGGAGCATCCGCAGGTGCAAAAGGCCTTGCGGTTTATCCGCGAACACCAGGAGCCAGACGGTTCCTGGTATGGCCGCTGGGGGGTCAACTATATCTATGGCACCTGGCAAGTGTTGCGCGGACTGCGCGCCCTCAACCTGGACATGAACGAGCCGTGGCTGCTCCAAGCCCGCCAATGGCTGGAGAGCGTCCAGCATGAAGACGGGGGCTGGGGCGAGCGCTGCAACACTTATGACGACCCCGTCTTCAAAGGCCAGGGTCCCTCTACCGCCTCCCAAACCGCCTGGGCCGTGATGGGCCTTTGTGCCTTCGACGACCCGGACCGCCCCGCCCTCCGCCGGGGCGTCGAGTACCTGGTTCGGACCCAAAACGCCGACGGCTCCTGGACGGAAGACGAGGCCACCGGCACGGGCTTCCCCAAAGTGTTCTACCTCAAATACGACATGTACCGGAACAGTTGGCCGTTGCTGGCCCTGGCCACTTATCGGAATTTGCCGGCCAGTTGGCCAAGGGCACGGGATGGGGAGGCCAATGGCCAGGCCGTGCCCGCCCAACTTCCGGCCGGGCAAGGTTGACAGGCCCGGCCGCGCCGACCATGCTAAGGGCCACGATGGTTGAGCAAACAGTGCAGATCCTTTCCAACGAGCGCCACAGCGAGCTTTACTTCCGTGTAGTGGTGCGCGCCCCCCAGATCGCCCCCCTGGTGCAACCGGGCCAGTTCGCTCACGTCCGCATCCTGCCCCTCAAGGAGGCCTTGCTGCGGCGGCCATTCAGCATCTTCCAGGCCGAGGGTGGTACTTTCTCCATCCTTTACAAGACCGTTGGCAAAGGCACGGAAGTCCTCTCGCAAATGCGCAGCGGAGAGGGATTGAGCGTCATCGCGCCGCTGGGCCGGGGATTCACGGTGCCGCCGGCCGGCGGGGAAACGCCGCTGCTGATCGCCGGCAGCTACGGCATGGCGGCGCTCTATCTGCTGGCGCAGCGCTGTCCGCAAAGAGGGATCGTCTTCGTCGGCGGACGGCGCCGGGTGGACCTTCTGTGCGAAGAGGAATTCCGCGCCCTCGGCTGGGAGGTCCGCCTGACCACTGAGGACGGCAGTGGCGGGGAACAAGGGCTGGTGACCCAAGCTTTAATGGCCGAGTTGAAGCGGAGTTCCGAGGGGCGGCGGCTGTTCGCCTGCGGACCAACGCCCATGCTCAAGGCGGTGGCGAGGATGGCGGCCGAATTCGACGTGTCGGCAGAGCTTTCCCTGGATGAACATCTGTGTTGCGGCCTGGGGGTTTGCCTGACCTGCGTGGTTCCGATCAAGACTGACGGGGGTTGGGAATACCAGCGGACTTGCACCGAAGGACCGGTATTCGACTCACGCCGGGTTGCCTGGGAGTTAGTCAAGTGAACCGCTCCAATGAATCTTTCCGTCCAAATCGGCAAGCTGAGGATGCAGAACCCGGTGACGGTCGCCTCGGGCACGTTCGGCTACGGGGTCGAATACGCGCAACTGGTTGACCTGAACCAGCTCGGCGCGGTGGTCGTCAAAGGCCTCCGGCTCGAGGGCGTGGCCGGCCACCCGACGCCCCGCACGGTCGAAGTGACCAGCGGCCTGCTCAACGCGATCGGCCTGCAAGGGCCGGGAGTGGATGGATTCATCAAGAAATATTGGCCGTTCCTTAAGGAACTGAAGGTGCCGACGATCATCAACATCTGGGGCACAACGATCGAAGAATACGGCGAAGTGGCGCGGCGCTTTGACGCGCTGGAAGGTGTGGGCGCCCTGGAGCTCAATGTCTCCTGCCCGAACATCAAGGAGGGTGGCGCGCAGTTCGGGACGGATGTGAGACTGCTCAGCCAGGTGGTGGGCGTGTGCCGAGAGGCGACGAGGCTGCCGCTGATCACGAAGCTGAGCCCGAATGTGCCGAGTATCCGGCCTTACGCCCAGGCTGCGGAACAAGCGGGCAGCGATGCGTTGTCGGTCACGAACAGCTTCCCGGGCATGGCGATTGACATCGAGACGCGCCGGCCCAAGCTGGGGAACGTGACCGGCGGGCTGAGCGGGCCGTGCATCAAGCCGCTGGCCATAAAGCTGGTCTGGGAAGCGGCCAAAGCGGTGCAAATCCCCATCATCGGCATGGGCGGCATCCAAAGCGCAGCGGACGCGATTGAGTTCCTGATGGCCGGCGCAACGGCCGTGGCGGTCGGGACGGCGAATTTTTACGAACCGCAAACGGCCCTGCGCGTAATCGCCGGGGTCCGCCAATTCATGCAGGAGCACGGCCTCCGGGATGTCAAAGAGCTGGTCGGCGCGGTGGAGGTCGGCCAGTAGTGGCCTGGTTCCGGCGTGGCCGTGAGGGCGGCTCATTCCAATTCGGTCAATTTCCTCGCTTGACCATTGTCGGGACGGGAGTTATACCCAAACTCGATGACGGGAAGTCAGCGCCTATTGACCCCATTATTTATGACTCTGACAAAGCGAGATTTGGTGATGCGGATCAGCGAGGAGACCGGTCTGATCCAACAGCAGGTCATGGATGTCGTCCAGAAAACGCTCAACTACATTGCGGAGGCGTTGGCCAGGGGCGACAAAGTGGAACTGAGGAACTTTGGTGTGTTCGAGGTCAAGGTGCGCCGGGCTCGGCTCGGGCGCAATCCCAACGCGCCGACGGCCACCGTGCCGATCCCCGAGCGGTCGGTGGTCAGATTCCGGCCGGGCAAGGAGATGCGGGCCGAGGTCCTCAAGCTTCCGGCCAAAGTCAACAGCCCACCGACCCAGCTCTAGCCCGCTCCGCTGGCCGGCTATGGTTTTCCTGGTCCGCGCTTTAGCTTGGGCCGTGCTCTATGGAACGTTTGCCTGGATTTCGCGATTTTTATCCTGAGCCGCTGCCGCAGCCCGACCTGTGGAGCGCGGAGGCGCGCCAGTACATTCTTGAGCAGTGGCGCGCGACGGCGCGCCGCTACGGGTTCCGGGAGTACGATGGCCCACCCCTGGAACCGCTGGAACTGTTCACCACCAAGAGCGGCGAAGAGATCGTCGGCCAATTGTACAATTTCCGCGACAAAGGCGAACGGGAAGTGTCGTTGCGGCCCGAGATGACGCCCACCCTGGCGCGCATGCTGGCCGCCCACGAGCGCAGCTACAAGAAGCCGGTGAAATGGTTCGCCCTGCCCCAACTCTTCCGCTACGAACGGCAGCAGAAGGGCCGGCTGCGCGAGCACTTCCAGTTTAACGCCGATATCATCGGCGAGAGCGATCCGGCGGCCGAGGCGGAACTGGTCGCGCTGCTGATTGACACGCTGCGCTCGTTTGGGCTGACGGCAGAAGATTTCGTGGTGCGCTTGAGCAGCCGGAACGCCTGGCGCGACTTTTTCCTCCAGCACCACGGCGAGGCCGGCGGCGAACAGCAGTTTTACCAAATCATTGACAAACTGGAGCGCGAAGATTCTGAAACCAACCGCCAGAAGCTGGGGACCCTGGGATTTTCGCTCGAAGCGGTCAGGGCTTTCATCGAGCAGGCAAAGCCAACCGCCGAACTGCAGCAACTCCTGGACAATCTGGCCGCGCGCGGATTGCAGGAGTTTGCCAAGGTGGACTATGGTGTGATCCGCGGTCTGGCCTACTATACGGGGATCGTCTTCGAGGCCTTCGACCGCCAGGGCCAGTTTCGCGCCCTCGCCGGCGGCGGCCGGTATGACCACCTTTTCAAGCTCATCAGCGGCGGCAAAGTCAATCTGCCCGCCCTCGGCTTCGGCTTGGGGGACGTGGTCCTGGTCGAACTGCTCAAAGCCCGCGGGCGGCTGCCGAAGTTCGAGGCGACGCTCGATGCGTTTTGCCTCATCGAGGACGAGAGCTTGCGCGGGGCGTCGCTAAGACTGATTCAGGACCTGCGTTCTGCCGGCCTGGCAGTGGACTACAGTCTCACGGCCGCTAAATCAGACCGGCAATTCAAGCGCGCCCAGGAGCTCAAGGCCGCCTGCGCGATCAAGCTCGACCGCAGCCCAGCGGGCGAATTGCTGGCCAGGATCAAGAACCTCAGGACCCGCGAGGAACGGAGGGTCAAGCCCGCCGAGGCGGCCAGCCAGGTGCGCGCCAGTTCAAGTTGAGTGCGTTGGCCAAAGACAAGAAAAAAGGCGGGGCCAAAGGCCTCGCCTGCGAAATCTGGTTGTTCGGTGGTTCAGGCTTTTTCGGCGGGGGCCGCCGGGGCGGCGTCGGCGTCGGCGGGCGGCGTCGGGGCGGCAGCGGCGTGGGGCGCCGGGGCGGCGGCCTTGCCTTCCCGCTCTTTGACCAGTGTGGCGCCTCGGCCCAGGCGCTTGCGCAGGTAAGTCAGCTTGGCGCGGCGCACCGAGCCTTTGCGCTCGACTTCCACTTTTTCGACGCGGGGTGAATGGACGGGAAAGACGCGCTCGACGCCTTCGCCGTAGCTGATGCGCCGGACGGTGAACATCTCGTTGAGGCCATGGCCGCGCCGGCCAATGACGACGCCGGTGAAGACCTGGATGCGCTCTTTATCGCCTTCGACCACCTTGGTGTGCACGCGCACGGTATCGCCCACGGCGAAATCCAGGGCCACTTTGCGGAACTGTTCGGATTCAATTTTATCAAGTAATGCCTGATTCATAAAGTCACAGATTGGAGGGATGGAATAGCGGAGCGATGGAGTATCGGGCCATCCCGATACTCGACCACTCGACCCATCGACCGCTCGGTTTTCACAATAAATCCGGTCTGCGTTCCAGCGTGCGCAACCGGGCCTGCTCGGCCCGCCAGCGGGCAATCTCCGCATGGTTGCCCGACAAGAGGACTTCCGGGACTTTCAGGCCCCGGAACTCCGCCGGCCGCGTGTATTGCGGGTACTCCAGCAAACCGTGGCTGAAGGATTCTTCACGCGCGCTTTCCTGGTCCCCGAGCACGCCCGGCAACAGGCGGGCCACGGCGTCAATGATCACCATGACCGGCAGGCCGCCGTTGGTCAGCACGTAGTCGCCAATCGATAGCTCATCGTCAGCCAACTGGTCGCGCACCCGCTCGTCGAAACCCTCATAGTGCCCCGCGATCAGGAGCAGGTGCTCCTGGGCCGCCAGGTCGCGGGCAATGGCCTGGTTGAAGGTCCGCCCGGCGGGTGAGACCAGGATGACACGGGTTGGCTGGCGCGCCAAAGCTTCCACGGCTTCAAAGATCGGTTCGGGCTTCAGCAACATGCCCGGCCCGCCGCCAAACGGCCGGTCATCGACCGTCAGATGGCGGTCATGGGCATAATCGCGCAAATTGTGGATGCTCACGTCCAGCCGCCCCGTCGCGCGCGCCCGCTTGATAATGCTTTCATCCAGCGGTCCGGCGAACATCGCCGGGAACAGGGTGAGCACGTCAATTCTCATGTCCGTTGGCGCCGGGCGGGGGCCCCGCCTGCCGCCGGCGAGGCAGGCGAGCAGCCGCGACTCAGCTCCTGCCCGGCTCAAGTGGCCGGCTTTTCCTCGACGATTTCCAGGGTGCAGCGGAGGCCCTTGTGGGCGCTGCCGGCCAGCAACAGCGAGCGAATCGCGTTGATGGTCATCCCTTGGCGGCCGATGACCTTCCCGACGTCCTGGGGATGCAGGCGCAGCTCATACACGGTGGTCCCCTCTCGTTCCACGGGGGTGACGGTGACGGCTTCCGGATGCTGCACCAAGCCTCGGACGACGTACTCGAGGAAAGCCTGCATAAGCCAGATTAGGGGTTACGCCGGGGCCGCGGCCGCGGCTTTGGTTGCTTTCTTGATGAAACTGGCAACGGTTTGGCTGGGCTGCGCGCCCTTGCTCAGCCAGTACTTGGCCCGCTCCAGGTCCAGGGTGAAATTATCACCCGGCTTGAGCGGCTGATAGGTGCCCAGTTCTTCAATGAACTTGCCATCCCGAGGACTGCGGGCATCAGCCACGACAATGCGGAACACGGGGGTGTTCCTCGCCCCGATCCGCTTCATGCGAATTCTAACTGCCATAAATCATCGTATCGTTTGACGGCGGCGACGGCCCGCCTGCCACTCGCCGTCCAAGGTATCAGAAAAAGCGACGGGAGCCTAGTTCGGTCCAGTGGACAATGCAAGCCCTCTTTTTGGGTTTAACCGATGGCCGGGCTTTTCTGCTGCGCCCGGACTTGTGCGGCGCGCCAAAGGCGTGCTCGAGGCAGAATCAGTTGTGATTGTCCAGGAGCGGCGATTTGTTGTATGGGAATGGCGTTCGAGCTAAACGATTATGCGCGCAGTGATCCAACGAGTGACGGCCGCCAAGGTGACCATCGGCGGGGCGGTCAAAGGGGCGATCGGCAACGGATTGCTGGTCCTGCTGGGGGTCGAGGAGGCCGACACGGAGGAGGATAGCGAATGGCTGAGTGGGAAGATCGCCCGGTTGCGGATTTTCGATGATGAAAACGGGGTGATGAACCGGTCGGTCCAGGAGGTGCAGGGGGAAGTGCTGGTGGTCAGTCAATTCACCTTGTTTGCCAGCACCCGCAAGGGCAACCGTCCTTCTTACAGCCGGTCGGCCAGGCCCGAAATCGCCGTGCCGCTTTACGAGCGGTTCGTTGCGCGCATGGCTCAGGATTTAGGCAAACCGGTGGCGACCGGCGAATTCGGCGCGCAGATGCTCGTCAGCCTCACCAACGACGGGCCGGTGACGATCCTCATTGATTCCAAGGCGCGGGAGTAACCGCCCGGGCAAAAACAACTTCGGTCCTTTGGGCGCAATTCTAACCTCGTAACCCTAATCTTAATCTTAATCGTAATCTTAATCTCAAAATTCAAAGCCCTTGGCGCACGCTTCATGCTCCACGCTCCACGCCTCACGCTCCTACGCTCCACGCTCCACGCTCCTCTTTTTCCAGTGTCTTTGTGCGCCGGGCCCTTTATAACAGGCCGGCATGAATGAGCCCGAACCGGTGCAGCAACTCGACCGAACCTACGTCCGCTTTCGCCGACGGAAACTCTCCTACTTTTCTGGCTGCGACTATTTCCGCCTGGCCAGCCATCGCAAGGTGATGGCCGCCCTGGAGGCCGGGGCGCGAGTCTATGGCTTGAACGTGGCGGCGTCGCGCATGACGAGCGGCAACCACAGGCTCTACTGGCAGTTGGAAAGGCGGCTGACTGAATTCTTCGGGGCGGAGAGCGCTTTGCTGACTTCCAGCGGCTACACGGCGAATCTCGTCGCTGCCCAGGCCTTGGCGGGGGAGTTCTCCCACGCGCTGATCGATCAAGCATCCCACCCGTCGCTTTGCGACGCCGCCCGGTTCCTGGATTGTCCGTTGCTGCCATTCAAACACCGGGAGGCGGAGGACCTGGCGCGCCTGGTCCGGGGCTGCGGGCCGGGGGCAAGATTGATCTTGCTGACGGACGGGATGTTTTCGCACGACGGTTCGGCGGCGCCGCTGGCGGACTACCTGGCGGTGCTGCCCAAGGACGCGCTGCTCCTGGTAGATGACGCGCACGGGGGCGGGGTATTGGGCCGGACGGGCAAAGGCACGCTGGAACACGCCGGGGTGCCGCGCGCCCGCCAGATGCTCCAGACCATCACCTTGAGCAAAGCCTTCGGCGCCTACGGGGGAGCCGTCCTGGGCACGGCCGCCTTGCGCCAACGAATGCTCAACCACAGCGCGTTGTTCGTCGGCAGCACGCCCGTGCCCTTGCCGCTGGCCAACGCGGCGCTGGCGAGCGTGAACGTGCTGGCCAGCGACCATAGCCTCCGGCAACGCCTGGTTGAGAACCTAACCTATGTTCGGGGCCGTCTGCGGGAGGCGGGCTGGCCGCGGCCCGAGACGCCCGGGCCGATTGTGGCCCTGGTGCCGGAGGGGAAGAGCCAGGCGGAAGGGTTAAAGCGAGCGCTGCTGGCCGCGGGCATTTACCCGCCCTTCATCAGGTACCCCGGCGGCCCCGCCAACGGCTACCTGCGGTTCGCCATCTCGAGCGAACACAGCCGCGCGCAGCTCGACGCCTTGCTTTCTGTG
Organism: Verrucomicrobiota bacterium; assembly: GCA_049518415.1. Classification (GTDB taxonomy): domain Bacteria; phylum Verrucomicrobiota; class Verrucomicrobiia; order Limisphaerales; family UBA8199; genus CAVQND01. The sequence goes on along the minus strand of JBEKRX010000060.1, from coordinate 17,520 downwards.
TTGACCCAGGCGCTGCCTGCCCAAAGGCCGATGAAACCCGGGTAAGACCAGGGATTAGTTGCGTGTTTTGGGTACAATATTTAGCCCGGCGGCGCCTCAGACCAGCTCTGGAATCGAGCCTGCCCGGAGAGGTTACCCCGAAAATAGCCGCGTAACCCGCTGCAAACGAACAAAGGCGTCATTTTCATCCGAAGTGGTATCCCTTCAAGGGACGGGGGATTCATTGAGAATTGAGTATTGGGTATTGCTTATTGGTCATCGAGTCCGCAGGGCGAAAGTTCATTCGGTCCCGCGCGGCGGGACGGGCATTCTTCAATAACCAATGATCGTTTTTCAATCCTCAATGCTCAATTCACCTAAAAGTCCCGATTCCGAATCGGGATTGCAATCGCCGCGAAACCTGACCTGATGAAAACGAGTCTTACCGGTCAAGAACTCTATTATCACCGCAAGATCTTATTTGGTTGCCAACCAGCCCTGGCCCCATGTACCAGTGTCAGAAGATCAAAACCAACATGTTGGTCTTAGCGAGCCATTTCACAAATCCGCTGACGTATTGGGCGGTTGTTTTTCGCGCGGAGGGCCGGTTATTAGCGCAGCGGGGGAAGGCTTGGGTTGGTTGCCTGAGGAGGGAATTCTCCCCGGGCTTTGGCTGCGGCTGCGGCGGGCTAAGCTGGGCGTTTGCGCTGCTGGCGGGCACGGCGGTCCTGGCCTCCGGGGCGACGGCCAACCAGCTTACGGAAGAAGAAAAGGCCGCGGGTTGGAAGCTGCTTTTTGACGGTCAGACGACGGCGGGCTGGCGCAGCTTCAAGAAACAGTCGTTTCCGAGCAAGGGCTGGGCCGTCGCCGAGGGCTGGCTGCACTGCCTCGGCCAAGGCGGCGGGGACATTATCTCGGAGGCGGGGTTTGAACAGTTCGACTTGGAGTGGGACTGGAAGCTGGCGCCGGCCGGCAACAGCGGGGTCAAATACTTCATTACGGAGACCCGCCCCTCCGCCATTGGCCACGAATACCAAATGGTCGATGACGAGCGCGAGGCGGACGCCCGGGCGGCGGGCGGCAAACACGTGACCGCCTCGTTTTACGACGTGCTCAAGCTGACCGAGCCGGCGGCGCCCAAGCCAGTGGGCGAGGTCAACCATTCACGCGTTCTGGTCCAGGGCAACCACGTCGAGCACTGGCTCAACGGGAAGAAGGTGCTGGAATACGAGTGCGGCAGCCCAGCGGTCAAAGCGGCTGTGGCCGAGAGCAAGTTCAGGAACGTCGCCGGCTTCGGCGCCCGCATCCGGGGCCACCTGCTGCTCCAGGACCACTATAGCGAAGTCTGGTTCCGCAATCTCAAGCTGCGGGACTTGTCCGGGAAGTAAGCTTCCGTTGGCTCCATTGGCTCCATTGGCTTGGTTGGCTCCGTTGGCTTTTTTGCTCAGTCCAAGGCCGCCTTCAAGCACGACACATTGCCCCTTCTCAGAATCGCGTCCTGGGATTAGCTTTTGCCCATGCGAATATTCTTTTTGCTGGTGCTTGGCGGCCTGGTGGCCGGTTGCGCTAAACTTCCACCGTCGGCCGTCCGGGGAACCGGCGCTGCTGATGCCGCCTTGGCGGGCCTGGCCGAGGAGTACACCGCGGGTTACCTGGCTTGGCGTCCGCAGACCGGCACGGCCCTCGGGTTTCATGAATACGATGGGAAGGTGACCGATTACAGCCGCGCCTCGCTCGAGGCCGAATCGGCCCGGCTGAAATCCTTTGGGCGGCGGCTGGCCGGGTTGGACACGAACGGCCTGAGCCCGCGCGCCTTTTACGATTACCGCATTCTGGGCAACGCGATTCGACGGGAGGTCTTCAGCTTCGAGGGGATGCGAGTCTTCTGGCAAAACCCGATGACCTACGCCGGGGCGCTGGATGTGAACATTTACATCAAACGCGACTTCGCCCCGCTGGGGCAGCGGGTGCGGTCGGTGATCGCGATTCTCAATCAAGCGCCGCGGGTCATGGCCGCCGCCCGGGCGAACCTGGCGGACTCCCTGCCGCGTCCGCAGGTGGAAACCGCGATCGAAATGGCGGGCGGGGCGGCGGATTTTCTGGGGAAAGACCTGGTCGTGGCGCTCAAGGAGGTGAGGGACGACAAACTGATGGCCCAGTTCCAGGCGGCCAACCAGGGGGCCATCCAGGAACTGCACGGCTACGTGGCCTGGCTCAAGGAACAGAAGCTGCCCAAGGCCAACGACCGCTATGCGCTGGGCCGGGAAAAATACCGGGAACTGCTCCAAGCGGGCGAGATGGTGACAGCATCGCCGGAGGAACTGCTGGAGATCGGCCGGCGCGAATTACGGCGCAAGCAAGAGGTCTTTGCCGAGGCGGCCCGGCAAATCGATCCGGACAAAAGGCCCATCGAGGTCTTCAGGGCCATCCAAAGAGAGCATCCCACGGAGCAGGGCCTTGTGGCGGACACGGCGAAGGACCTGGAAATGCTCCGGCAGTTCCTGGTGGCTCGGGGGCTGATCACACTGCCCTCGCCCGTCCGCCCGCGTGTGGCCGAAACCCCGCAATTCCTGCGCGCCACCAGCTTCGCTTCCATGGACACACCCGGTCCCTTCGAAACCCGGGCGACCGAGGCCTACTATTACGTGACGCCCGTGGAAGCCGATTGGACGCCGCCGCAAAAGGAGGAATGGCTCACCGCCTTCAACTATTACACCACGGACATCGTTTCCACCCACGAGGTGTATCCGGGCCACTACGTCCAGTTTTTGTGCCTCAAGGTCTCAGCGGCCACCAGACTGGAAAAGCTCTTTAGCAGCTATGCCTTTGTCGAGGGCTGGGCCCATTACGCCGAGCAGTTGATGGTGGACGAAGGCCTGGGCCAGAGCCAGGGGGCCACCCCCACGCTGGCGGAGCAGCTCCGGGCGGCGAAATACCGGCTGGCACAGACGGACGAGGCGCTGCTGCGAGTATGCCGGCTGTGCGTCTCGATTCAGATGCACTGCCAGGGCATGACGGTGGACGAAGCCACGAAGTTCTTCCAGGACAATTGCTATTACGAGCCAAAGCCCGCGCGCCAGGAAGCGGTGCGCGGGACCTTCGATCCCGAATACCTGTATTACACCCTGGGCAAGCTGGAAATCCTCAAACTGCGCGAAGATTATCGAAAAGAGCAAGGCCCGAAGTTCACGCTCCAGAAATTCCATGACGAGCTGCTCCGGCACGGCGCGCCGCCCATCCGCCTGCTGCGGGAAGTGATGCTCAAAGACCGGGGGAGTTGGGGGGAGGTGTTTTAGCACTTTTCTGTTGACCTCGCGGGGTAACGTTGCTTCATCCAGGCCATGCAAAGGGCCACCTCCCTCCTGGGCGCGACTGTTGGTTTCGCCTGGTCGGCGCTCGCGCAAGTCGCACACCGGAGCATTCTTAAGCGGCCTTGGGCCGCCTCGGAAGAGGCGCGTGCGAAACCGCCCGGGCCAGGCGGCCGGGGCGGTCGGCACTGGCTGGCGCTGCTGTTGCTCCTGGACTTGGTGGCGGGCTTTGGCTCTGCCAGTCTGGCACTGGCAGGGGAGAGCGAGCCGGCGAGGCCGACGCCAAACGCAGCGAACTGGCCGGGCGAGGCTGAGGCGGTCCCGGCGGAAACGGAGCTCATCGTTCGGCTGTATTACGGCGACCGTGACCGGTTGGGGCAACTGGTCAGCCGGTACGATGTCTTTGAGTTTGCGAATCACGCCGAAGGCTATGTGGCGGCCCGGTTGCACCCCGCCGAGTATGCGGAACTAACGCAGGCCGGTTACCGGCTGGAAATCGACGAGTCGCGGACGGCCCTGGCCAATCGCAGGCTGGCACGCCCCCTGACCCAGTACATGGGCATCCCGGGTTATCCCTGTTACCGGACAGTCGAAGAAACCTACGCTACGCTGGCGGAGCTGGCCGCCAGCCATCCAGGGCTGGCCTCGCTGGTGGTTATCGGTGAGAGTTGGGACAAGCTGACGTCCGGCGGACGCGCGGGATATGATCTCCTGGTGCTGGTCCTCTCGAACAAATCGCGGCCCGGACCCAAACCGAGGTTCTTCCTCATGGCCGAACATCACGCGCGGGAACTCACGACGGCGGAGACGGCCACACGGTTCGCCGAGGAGTTGGTGACGCAGTATGGTGTCGATCCGGAGGTGACGTGGCTGTTGGACTATTATGAGGTGCACATCCTTCCGATGGCCAATCCCGACGGCCGGAAATGGGCCGAACAGGGCTATTGGTGGCGGAAGAACACCGATAGCGATGACGGTTGCACGAGGTTGTCGAGTTACGGCACCGATCTGAATCGCAACTGCGGTTTCCATTGGGGCGGCGCCGGCAGCAGCAGCGATCCCTGTAATGAAGTCTATCACGGGCCAGCGGCCGCATCCGAGCCGGAAAACCAGGCCATCCAGAGCTATGTCCGCTCGCTTTTCCCGGAGCAGCGGGGTCCAAACGACAGCGACCCGGCGCCGACGAACGCGACCGGCCTGCTGGTCACCCTGCACAGTTACAGCCAGCTCGTGCTCTTCCCGTGGGGCTGGACGGCCGCCGCTGCGCCCAACCAAGCCGCCCTGCAGAAACTGGGGCTGAAGTTCGGCTTCTTCAATCGCTACACCGTGCAAGCCAGCATTCAGTTGTATCCCACCACCGGCACAGTGGACGATTGGGCTTACGGCGAACTGGGCGTTGCCGCCTACACCTTTGAATTAGGCACAGACTTTTTCCAGGGCTGCACAGACTTTGAAAGCGGCATTTATCCGTCCAACCGCCTGGCGCTGCTCTACGCCTGCAAGGCCTGCCGGCAGCCCTATCTGGACCCCGCCGGGCCGGAGGTGCTCCAGGCCAGCGCTGCACCTGTGACCAACCTCGTGGGGGCGCTGGTCAGTCTGACCGCTGTCGCCAACGCCGGCCGCTATGCCGGAACCACGCCGCTGCCGCCCATCCAAAACATCGCGGCTGCCCGCTACAGCGTCGATAATCCGTCCTGGGTGCCTGGAGTGGTGACCTATCCCATGACGGCGGCCGACGGCAGCTTCAATTCGCCGAACGAGGCCGTCCAGGCCGCAATGGACACTACGGGCTGGCTGCCGGCGCGACACACGATTTTTCTGGAAGCGAAAGATGCCGCCGGCAACTGGGGAGTGCCGAGCGCGGTGTTTGTGTGGAGCGAGCCGTTCAAGATCACGGGCACGGTCAGCACAAATGGTTTCCTGGTCCAGTGGCCGAGCGTGAGCAACCGATTCTACACGCTGTGGCGCACAGAGGACCTGCGGTTGCCGTTCTCGGTGCTGGCCAGCAATCTCCCGGCTCGCCCGCCACGGAACACCTACACGGATGAAATCAGTGGCCTGGGTGCGCGGTTCTACCGGGTTCGAGCCGAACCGTGAGGGCCAAGAGAATTCAACCAGGGAGACTCGGCCGGCCTTTGCAGGCGTTTTGTGAGGTCCGGGTGAGAGGCGCCCCGCGCCGAAAATGCTTGTAAATCCCTCTTGCCGAGTTACCTTGGTCAGCGTAAGGGCAAAACATCTTTTTCAGTGAAATCACGGATTCGCTCGGTTGTGCTCTGCGGGGTCGTGTGCCTGGCCATGGGTTGGGAGCACGCCGCCTGGGGACAAGTTGATTATGCCACTCCCTTCACTTTCACCACCATCGCTGGGAATGCGGGATATGGCACCGCCGATGGGTTGGGCAGCGCGGCGCGGTTCGACGGTCTCCAAGGCGTGGCGGTGGACGGCGCGGGCGTCTGGTATATAACGGATTCTGACAACGGCACTGTCCGCGCCCTGACGCCGAGCGTCTCAGCCGGGAAAACCAACTGGCTGGTCTCCACGATTGCCGGGTTGGCCGGCAGCCCTGGCAGCGCGGACGGGGCCGGCAGCGCGGCGCGGTTCTCCGGTCCCAATGGCATCGCCGTGGACAGCGGGGGCAGCCTCTACGTGGCGGACACCGCGAACCACACCATCCGCCGGCTGAGCCCGAGCGTTTCAGCCGGACAAACCCAGTGGCTAGTGACGACGATTGCCGGACTGGCGGGGAACTCCGGCAGCACGGACGGGACGAACGGCGCGGCGCGGTTCTACCGTCCCAATGGCATCGCCGTGGACAGCGCGGGCAGCCTCTACGTGGCGGACAACGGGAATGCCACGATCCGCAAGCTGGCGCCGAGCCTGGCTGTCGGGCAAACCAACTGGGTGGTAAGCACGATTGCCGGGTTGGCCGGGAGCTATGGCAGCGCGGACGGGACCGGGAGCGCGGCGCGGTTTTTCAATCCGTCGGGTCTGGCCGTGGACACTGCCGGGAGTCTCTACGCCAGCGACTACGGGAGCAGCACGATCCGCAAGCTGACGCCGAGCCTGGCTGCCGGGCAAACCAACTGGGTGGTGAGCACGATTGCCGGCTCGGTGGGGGGATACGGCAGCGCGGACGGGACGGGCAGCGCGGCCCAGTTCTTCGATGCGTATGGCATTACGGCGGACAGCGCGGGCAACCTATACGTGGCGGATTCGGGGAACAACACGCTCCGCAAGATCACGCCGAGCGTCTCGGCCGGACAGACCAACTGGGTGGTGAGCACGATTGCGGGCTCGGCCGGGAACGCTGGGAGCGACGATGGCACCGGGGCGGCGGCCCTTTTCAACTACCCCAACGGGATTGCGGTGAACGGAGCGGGCGCCCTTTGCGTGGCCGACACGTTCAACAATACGGTCCGGGAGGCAACGCCGAGCGTGTCGGGCGGATATACCAACTGGGTGGTGAGCACGATTGCCGGGCTGGCCGGCGGGAGCGGGAGCGCGGATGGGAGCGGGACGGCGGCGGGGTTTTTCAAACCGTTTGGCCTGGCTGTGGATAGCGCGGGCAACGTGTATGTGGCGGACTCCTGGAACGACACCATCCGCCAGATTACGCCGAACGTTTCCGCCGGGCAAACCAACTGGGTGGTGACCACCCTGGCGGGCTTGGCCGAGAATGATGGCAGCGAGGACGGCACTGGGAGTGCGGCCCTTTTCTCCAATCCGTTAGGCCTGGCGGCGGACAAGGCGGGCCACCTCTACGTGGCGGACTACGGGAATGCCACGATCCGCCAGCTAATGCCGAGCGTCTTGGCCGGGCGAACCAACTGGGTGGTGACCACGATCGCAGGGTCGCCGGGGAACACTGGCAGCATGGACGGGACCGGCAGCGCAGCCCGGTTCGCGGGTCCGGTTGGCATCGCGGCGGACAGGGCGGGCAACCTCTATGTGGCGGATGCCGACAACTGCACGATCCGCCAGCTCACGCCCAGCGTTTCCGCCGGGCAGACCAACTGGACAGTGACCACGATTGCAGGGTCGCCGGGAATTGCCGGCAGCGACGACGGGACCGGCAGTTCGGCATTGTTCAACTATCCCGGCGGCATCGCGGTGGACGAGACCGGCAATCTCTTCGTGGCGGATAGCTTCAACAATGCGATTCGAGGCATCACGCCCACCGTTTCCGCCGGGCACACCAACTGGGTGGTGACCACCATTGCCGGCACCACTCTGAAGGCTGGCAGCGCCGATGGGACCGGGGGCGTGGCGCAGTTCAACACTCCCTACGGCATCGCGGTGGACCAGGGGGGCAATCTCTATGTGGCGGATAGCTCGAACAACACTATCCGCAAGCTGAGGCCAGGCGCTGGTGCCGGGCAAACTCAGTGGCTAGTGACCACCCTGGCGGGGTTGGCTGGCAAGTGTGGCAGCGCGGACGGGACCGGCAGCGGGGCGCGGTTCGACTCTCCCAGCGGCATTGCGGTGGGCAGCATGGGCAGCCTCTACGTGGCGGATTGCGACAACAACACCGTGCGGATGGGCTTCTCCCCGCCATTGATTGTCTTAAGTGCGCCGACCATTACTGCTGGCCAGGCGCAGATCAGTTTTTCGCTCCTTTCCGGCTCGACCGCTTCGTTTCAGTTGTTGAATGCCAGCCGGGCGAGCGGGCCTTGGACGACCAACACCACCGCCGCTTTGGCCACGAACCGGCCGGGCGCCTCTTACACCTTCACCGTGCGGCTCCCCCCAGACTCCGCGCAGTTCTATCGCGTGCAGTGCCCGTGACCAGGCGAGGCTGCCGGGCGCCGGGTTCGGGGTACGGCCAGCAAACAAATCGGGCAGAGTCAACCAATTTCCGCTTCTAAGAGAACTTGATTTAAGGTTGACCGATGGTGCCTAGAGCGGTTTGATGTCGAATTATGAGAACCAGACTCTTCTGTCTCGTGACGGCGGCGGCTTGGGCCTTGGCCGCCTCCAGGTTGTCGGGCGCAGAGGCTGCGGCGGACGAACCGGAACCGCTCAAGCCCATCGGCGAGGCCAAGGGCATTCATCCCGGCCGGGTGGTCTGGGTGCATGATCGGCAAGCGGTGGATTGGAAGGGGCCGGGGGACGGGCACTGGTATGAGGGGAACCACACCCGGCAGGAGCGTGTGGACGGCATGATGTCGCGGGCGGTGCGCGAGTTGAGCGGGGAGCCGACCGTGGCCAAGGCCTGGGACGGTTTGTTCCGGCACCTGAACCAGGCGCGGGGCAAGGGTGCGGTGGGCTATCAACCGGGGGAGAAGATCGTGATCAAACCGAACTGGGTGGGGATGATCTGGCGGGAGGGGGCGGTGGACGCGGAGACCTACACGCTGAGCAAGCGACAGGATTACATGAACACGTCGCCGCAGATGCTGGTGGGGCTGCTGCGGCAGTTGGTGGGCGTGGTCGGGGTCAAGGAGGCTGACCTGTCGGTTTGTGACAGCCTGGCCTACCTGGTTAACGAGTATTATGACATCCTGCACAAGGAATTCCCGAACGTGCAATATGTGGACTACGCGGGGAAATTCGGCCGCCTCAAGGTCAAGGCCTCTGCGGTGCCGGTTCACTGGAGTTGCCGGCCGCAAGGCAAGACGCCGGACTACTTGCCCACCTGCTTCGTGGAGGCGGAGTACCTGATCAACTTTGCCAACCTGAAGGCTCACGTCGCCACGGGGGTGACACTCTGCGGCAAGAACCACTTTGGCTCGCTGGTCCGCTGGCCGGCCCAGGAAGGTTATTACGAGCTGCATCACAATTCCTTCGCCAAGGAAGAAAAGCTCTACCGGGAACAGGTGGATTTGATGGGGCACGAGCAGCTTGGCGGCAAGACCGTGCTTTACCTGATCGACGGGCTGTTTTGCGGCAAGCATCCCGTGGATGCGGCGCCGCGCCGGATGAGTCTGCCGCCCTGCAACGGAGACTGGCCCAAAAGCCTCTTCGCCTCCCAAGACCCCGTGGCCATCGATTCGGTCGGCTTCGACTTCCTCCGGAGCGAGTACGACGATTTCCCCCGGCGGCGCGGGGTGGATGACTACCTCCACGAAGCGGCGCTGGCGGAGAAGCCGCCGTCGGGGACATTTTACGACCCGGATCATCCCCTGCCGGTCAAGCGCCTGCGGAGTCTGGGGGTGCACGAGCATTGGAACAATCCGACGGACAAGCAGTATTCGCGCAATCTGGGGACGGGCAACGGCATTGAGCTGGTGGCTGTGGACCTGAGCGGTTCCCCGAGCAAAGCGAGCGGCGCGGCACCCTAGCGCGCGGATTCCTGGCGCGGCGCAGCCGCAGCCGAACGGGCAGGGACGCGGGGAATAAGGTCCCGACGTGTGGGGACGCCTTCCTGGCATTCTTCGGACCAAGGAGTGGGACGCGGCCTGCCTGCCGGCGGGCAGGTGGAACGCGTCCCTACCAGAGAATCTTCGCCGCCCGCGAGCATTCCAGACTATAGCAGTGCGGCCCCGGGCAGCCGCAACCGGGGCGAGATGGGAGTCGAAAATTGTAGATTGTTCACTGTCGGTTTTAAATTGAGCGACCTCCGGCCCTGGCGGCCGGCCGAGGCGGTCCGATAACTCACGCGGTGTGATAGGCGCACCCGAGCTACAATTTACAGTCTGGAATTTTCAATTTATAATTGCCGATAAGTCTTGACATTCCCGTTAACATTGGCAGAGTTCGCGCGATGAATTCAATTCTCAACTTAACAGTGAAGCAACTACGGAAGGCAGCCGACCTCCAGGAAAGGATTGAGGCGCTGCAAGACAAAATGCAGCAAGTCCTCGGCCCTCCGGCGCCGACTGAGGCTCCAGCGGCGCGAGGGCGAAAGAAGCGAAAGCTCAGTCGAAAGGGGCTGGCCAACATTCGGGCGGGGGTCAGGAAGCGGATGAAGGCAAGAGCACGGGGGGCTGCCCAGCCGGCTACAGTAGCAGTAAAGCGCAGGCGGAAAATCAGTGCGGCGGGGAGAAGGGCCCTGTCTGCCGCTGCCAAAGCGCGGTGGGCCAGAGTCAAAGCTGCCGGGAAGAGCAGGCTATAAAGTTGTTGGTGTTGACAAGGCGCAAGGTTTGCGCGCTGGGTTCTCATTTGGGGAGACCCTCCAACTGGGCCGGTTGCCTGTTCCATTGGCCCGCTTGGTCTGGGCGGTCGGTGGCCTCGTCAAGCCGGAGCATGCGCTGGCCAGTTGCGCGCGCCGCGAGTATGGCCAAGTGGGCAGTCGGTCTGGCAGGCCGAGGCCGCGGGGCTTGCGGAGACGGTCGCTGCTTCGAGGCTGCGAGCCGGGGTGAGTCGAGCAGGCCAAGTCCCGGCGCGCCAGGAACGGACCGGCAATGCACTGTCGGTCTGTTGTGAAGGACGACCGGAAGTGGTGGACTGGCAAATGGAGTTCACCGCCAGCGCACCTGCTTGAACAAAACCTTGCCCTTTGGACCCGGACCTGTTTGAGTCCGGGGCCTACCGATGGACAAGCCGATGTTTCGCTGGGGCATTCTGGGGGCGGCGCAGATCGCCAGGAAGAACTGGAAGGCCATCTGGAACACGAAAAACGGCATCATCACCGCTGTGGCCAGCCGCGAGCTGGCGCGCAGCCGCCGTTTCGTTGCCCAGTGCCAGGCGGAAGCCCCGTTCGCAACGGCCCCCAGGGCCTTGGGGAGTTACGCGGAGTTGCTGGCGGCGGCGGATATCGACGCGGTTTATATCCCGTTGCCCACGGGAGTTCGCAAGGAATGGGTGCTGCGGGCGGCGGGCGCCGGCAAACACGTGCTCTGCGAAAAGCCCTGCGCCGCCAGCGTGGCGGACCTGGGGGAAATGCTGGCGGCTTGCCGGCACAACCACGTCCAGTTCATGGACGGCGTCATGTTTATCCACAGCCGGCGCCTGGAGCAGATGCGGCAGGTGCTCAACGACGGGCAAACGATCGGTCGCCTCAGGCGGATTACCTCCGCCTTTGCTTTCAATCAATCCGAAGAGGTTTTTGCCTCCAATATACGGGCCCGGAGCGAACTTGAGCCGCACGGCTGCCTGGGTGACCTGGGCTGGTATTGCATTGGTTTTGCCCTTTGGGCCATGGACTGGAGACTGCCGCGACAGGTGACCGGCCGCGTTCTGGCGGAGGCCAAACCCAAAGACGCCCAGGCGCCCGTGCCCACCGAATTCTCCGGCGAACTGTTTTTCGAGGGCGGGGTTTCCAGCAGCTTTTATTGCTCGTTCATTACCGAGATTGAGCAGTGGGTGGAGCTCAGCGGCACGCTGGGGCACCTTCGGGTGGCTGACTTCGTCCTGCCGTTTTTAGGGAGTGAAATCGCCTTCGAGACCGGCAACCCCAGGCACTGCGTGCGGGGCTGCGATTTCAACCTCGAGCCAAACCTCCGGCACTGGACGGTCAAAGAATCCAGCCACAGCCATCCCAGCGCCCAGGAAACCCAACTCTTCCGCCATTTCACCGACCAGGTTCAGTCCGGCAGGCTAAACGACACCTGGCCCCAAATGGCTTTTAAGACTCAACAGGTGCTGCAGGCCTGCCGTGAGTCCGCCAGTTCAGGCGGCCAAATGGTGGCGCTGGGCCCGGCTTAGCCGTTTGTGTGGAACTCCGCATAAAGGGCTAAGTTGGCCAGCAAACGCGTCCTGAGGAAGGAGGCTCTCCGATACGTCCTCCGGACATTGTAACGACAAAAGTAAACTCCTATGTGTCCTCTGAGTTCCCATCCGTCGGACGGCCCCCCCACGAAGCTTCCATCGGCCCTGCTGCTGGCGGCCGCGTGCGGGGTGCTCGCACTGCCCTGCTCGACCGCGGCGCAAGACCAATCTGGCCTGGCGTTGCCGCCGGGCGTTAAAGCGGTGTGGGACCCGGCCAAGGCCTGGCGCGAGACCACTCCCACCCGCGAACGCGTTTGCATCAACGGGCTGTGGCGCTGGCAGCCGGCAGCGGATAACGCCCTCCAAGTGCCCACCGCGGCTTGGGGTTACTATAAGGTGCCCGCCTGCTGGCCCGGCAGCCAGGACTACCTGCAGAGCGACTACCAGAGGCTCTACCCCGACCCGAGCTGGAGGAACACGAATCTCAGCGAGGTCCAGAGCGCTTGGTACGAACGCACGATCACCATCCCCCAAGATTGGGCCGGCCGGCGCATCGCCCTGGATGCGGAGTACCTGAATTCCTATGCGGCGATCTATGTTGACGGCCGGAAAGTGGGCCAGGTCCGCTTCCCGGCCGGCCAGGTGGACCTCTCCGCAGCGGTTCGTCCGGGCGCCACGCATGTCCTAAGCCTGCTGGTGGTGGCGATGCCGCTCAAAGCCGTGATGGAGTCGTACAACGACACCAACACCGCCAGACAGAAGAAGGGCAGAGTCGAACGCCGCGGCTTGTGCGGCGACGTCTGGCTGATCGGTGAGCCGGCTGGGGCGCGACTCTCTGACGTCAGGATCGACACCTCGTTCCGCCAGAGCCAGATCACGTTCGAAGCCGGGCTGCAGGGGCTGGCGGCCGACGGGCGCTACAAGCTGCGGGCCCGGGTCCGCGAGCAGGGCCGCCAAGTGGTGGAATTCACCGGCCCAACGTTCCCCGCGCGCGAGGTGAAAGACGGCCGCGCGACCTTCACGGCGTCGTGGAAGCCGCCCAAGCTGTGGGACATCCACACGCCGCAGAACCAGTATGCCGCCGAGGTGTCGCTGCTCGACGCGGGAGGCCAGGCGGTGGACACCGCGACGCCGGTGCGGTTCGGGTTCCGGGAGTTCTGGATTCAGGGCCGTGACTTCTACCTGAACGGCACCCGATTGTACCTGTCGTTGGTGCCCCTGGACAACGCTCAGGTGGGAGCGGCGTTGGCGACCTACGCCGGGGCCAAGGAGAGCCTCCTGCGCCTCAAGAGTTTCGGGATCAACTTCGTCTATACGCACAACTACGGCTGCGAGCCCGGCTCGCACCTGAGCTTCGCGGAGGTCCTGCGCGCGGCGGACGACACGGGGATGCTGGTGGCGTTGTCGCAGCCGCACTTCAGCGTGTACGAGTGGCCGACGCCAGACGCCGACCAAACCAACGGCTACGCACGCCACGCGGCGTTTTACGTGCGCGTGGCGGGCACCCACCCGTCCGTGGTTTGCTACGCGATGAGCCACAATGCCACAGGTTACAACGAGGATACGAACCCCCTGATGATGGACGGGAAAAGCAATCCTCGGGACCAGTGGGCGGACCGCAACGCCGCCCGCGCGTTGCGCTGCGAAGCCATCGTCAAGCGCCTGGACCCCGCGCGAATCGTCTATCATCACTCCTCGGGTGACCTCAGCGCGATGTACACGCTCAACTTCTACCCCAACTTCGTGCCGATTCAGGAGCTGGACGACTGGTTCGAGCACTGGTCGAGCGCGGGGGACAAACCGATGGTCCTGGTTGAGTACGGCGCCCCGTTTGGGTGGGACTGGGCCATGTACCGCGGCTGGTACAATGGCCGGCGCGAGTTCGGCAGCGCCGCCGTGCCGTGGGAGTATTGTATGGCCGAATGGAACGCTCAGTTCCTGGGCGATGCGGCCTACCAGATCAGTGACCGGGAAAAACGCAACTTGCGGTGGGAGGCGCAGCAGTTCCGCGCGGGGCGCGCCTGGTACCGCTGGGATTACCCCTACCCGGTGGGCGACGCGCGGTTGGACGAGATGCAGCCGGTGCAAGCCGCCTACACGACCGACAACTGGCGAGCGTTCCGCGCCTGGGGCCTGTCGGCCAACTCGCCCTGGGAGCACGACCGCTTCTGGACATTGCGCGACGGCTTCCAACCCCGCCGCCAGGAGCTGCCGGTCGACTGGGATAACCTGCAGCAGCCGGGCTACAGCCCGGACTTCATCGACCACACCTACGCCCGCTTTGACCTGGCTTACCAGCGGTCCGACTGGGTCGCCTCGCCCACAGCCAAGTCGTTGCTGCGCAATAACCTGCCGCTGCTGGCCTGGATCGCGGGCAAGCCGGAGCACCTCACCACCAAGGACCACACCTTCTACCCCGGCGAAACCATCGAGAAGCAGTTCATCGTGATCAACAATTCCCGCCTGACGGTGACCGGCGAGGCCTCATGGTCGGCCGACCTAGGTCCGGCGGTTGGGGGTGCCAAGCAGGTGGTCGTTCCGACCGGCGACCAGGCGCGCGTCCCGGTGCAACTCAAGCTGCCGGCCGACCTGGCGCCGGGCAACTATCAGATCGCCGCGATCTTCAGGTCCAGCACCGGAGAGAGCCAGGAAGACTCCTTCACGCTGCAGGTCATCCCGCGTGCGGCGCCGCCACGCCCGGTCTCGAAGATGGCGCTCTTCGACCCGCCCGGCCAGACGACGAAATGGCTGGCCGGGCTGGGCGTGAGCTGCCAACCGGTGGGTGCCGCTGCGGACCTTTCGGGCTTCGACGTGCTGCTGATCGGCAAGGGCGCCCTGACCGTGGACGGCGCGGCGCCCGTTCTCAAGCGGGTGCGCGAGGGGCTGAAGGTGGTCGTGTTCGAGCAGACCGCCGAGGTGCTCGAGAAGCGGCTCGGCTTCCGGGTCGAGGAATATGGCCTGCGGCAGGTCTGGCCGCGCGTGCCGGACAGCCCGCTGCTGGCCGGCCTCAAGAGCGAAAATCTGCATGACTGGCGCGGCTCTTCCACCCTGCTGCCGCCCACGCTGGGCTATACGTTGAGTCCGCGGTACAACGGGGCGCCGACGGTACGCTGGTGCGGACTGGAGGTCACCCGGCTGTGGCGGTGCGGCAACTGGGGCAACGTAGCCTCGGTGCTGATTGAGAAGCCGCCCCGGGGTGACTTTCTGCCGATCGTCGACGGCGGCTACGCCCTCCAGTACAGCCCGCTGCTCGAATACCGCGAGGGCCGCGGGTTGGTCCTTTTCTGCCAGATGGACGTGACCGCACGGACCGAGAGCGACCCGGCGGCCGAGACACTGGCGGGCAACATTCTGCGGTATGTCGAGGCCTGGCGCCCAGCCCCACGGCGCACCGCGGTGTACGCCGGCGAACCCGCCGGCCTGGCTTGGCTGGCGGCCTGCGGGGTCGAAGCTGCGCCATTCAAAGGCGAGCCGCCGGCGGCGGATCAGGTGCTGGTGGTGGGACCGGGTGGGGGCCGCGAGCTCGCGGCCCAGACCCCGGCCACCGGTGCGTGGGTGAAGGCGGGCGGCCACGTCCTGGCCCTTGGACTGGACCAGGCGGAGGCCAACTCGTTCCTGCCAACGAAGGTGACGATGCAGCCCACGGAGCATATCGCTGCCTGGTTCCCCCCTTTCAGTGCCCATTCGCTGCTGGCCGGGGTAGCGCCGGCGGACGTGCACAACCGCGACCCGCGCAAGCTGCCCCTGGTGGTGGGGGGCGCGACGGCCTATGGCGACGGGGTGCTGGCAGCGACGGGCAACGTCGTCTTCTGCCAACTCCCGCCGTTCCAGGTGAGCAAGGCGATGGGGGCGCTGAGCTCGCTCGCGGTGACCCAGGACGACACCGGGGAGCGCAGGAAGAGCGCCCTGGTCTCGATGGGCAGCCTGGTCTATGCCCAGTTCGGGCAGAAGCTGCCGGCAGGCCAGATCGGCAAGACTTATACCTTCGCAGCTTGCGTGAAGGCCCTCGGCGGGCCGACCGTGGTGCGGTTGGAGGTCGAGCGCGCGGGCCGACCGTGGGATCGGGCAGTGCGCGGACCGGACATCACAGTCAGCCCGGGCGATTGGACCGAGGTGCACCTCACCTTCCCGGTGGACAAGGCCTATCCCGAGGGCTGGCAGGCTTACCTGAACGGCTCGGGCGAAGGCGCCAGGTTCCAGATCGAGCGTGTGCGGCTGTACGAGGGCCCATACGTCCCGAGCGGTGACCCCGCATGGGCGGCCACGGAGGCGCCGGACCGCAACCTGTTCAAAAATGCGAACTTCGAGGCTGGCCTGGCCTCGTGGGACTTCAACCACGGCCCGGAGCAATTCAACCTGCGCCGCACCTTCGGGCGCACCTCCTTCGCCGTGAGCCGGCTGCTGGGGAACCTCGGCGTCTCCGGCTCGACGCCGCTGTTGGAGCGGTTCGGCGACCCGGTGGGCGCGTCCAAGGGGCCGTCGGTCGTAAAGAATGGTGATTTCAGCACCGATGCGAACGGCGACGGTCTGGCCGACGAATGGGAGTTCAGCGCGAGCGCCAAAGGCGCCGCCTGCACCCGGGAGGCACTGCCCGGGCCGGGAGGCGGTTGGGCCCAGCTCATCGCGGTGCCGCCCGTCGCGGCCGGCGCCAAGGCACCGGAGGTCATGATCGCCCAACACGATCTGCCCATCCGCGCCGCCCAGTGGTATCGGTTGTCGCTGCGGACCCGAGCCGAGGGCCTGACCACCAAGGACATCACTTGGACCGTGCAGAACACCGCCAACTGGCAGGCGCTGTTCGACTACCAGAACTTCGCGCCCAAAGCGGAATGGCGGACGACCTCGTTCGTCCTCCAAGCCAAGGACACAGCGGCCAAAGGGACCAAGTTCCAGCTCTGGTTCACCGGCACCGGCAAACTGTGGCTCGCCGATGTGCGCCTCGAGCCGATCCAGGACCCGACCGTCGGCCGCTGGCTCGACGGCCTGTACGTCACCCGGCCTGTCGAGTGGGATGATCCCTACCGCTTCTTCGGGTGGTGAGCCGTAGCAAACGGTTGGAGTGAGGCCCCAGGTCGCGCTCAACTACCGGATGCTGGAACCGATCATGCGCGAAGTTGCCCGTCTCAATTTTGAGGGCAAACTCCAGGCCGTCGCCGAGGAACAAGGCGAAGCCACGCAAACCATGGACTTTGGCGATTGGAAAGCGGTCGTCAGTTATGGCGGTTCTCCGCGCGGTGGCGGCGGCACGGCACGCGGGAATGCCACGCCGATGGGGCGCGCCCTGGTCGCGAAAATCGGAGCGAACCAGTTTTGGGTGACGGGCGCCTTCTGCCGGATTGATTTCCGGCCGGCCTCAGGCGGACAACGGGAGTTCCTGCGGGTCGAAGAAGTTGCGGCCAACGATGGCAAGAGCTCGGGGGGCGGCCAGCGAGGCGCTTTTCGTTTCGTCCGCATCTGGAACGGCGACGAAACCGACTGGGGCCTCAACTTCAACTCCGCCCTCTCCGGCTATCCCTTGGCCATCTCGGCCGTTTACGGCCAAGGCACGTTCTGTGTGTTGGCCATTCCCGATGATTTCGCCGATCTCTACCGCCTGCCCCAGAGCGTCCTCAATCAGATCCGCGCGCTTTTGGGCCGGGACGTG
>JBEKRX010000059.1:0-84149 GCA_049518415.1 Verrucomicrobiota bacterium | reverse complement strand
GCGGCCGTCGCCCAGGAAATCAACCACTCCCCAAAAGCCGTCGACCATTACTTGAGCGACTATCACCGCGTCAAAACTCTTTATGCCCTCAAGCCCGATCCGGACTTTATCCACCAGGCCACGCACATCGCCAAACACGTTGTTCTCCAACACATTGACCTAATCAAAAAAGAACAACAAAGCATATACTCTAATGATAAGAAAAAATCCCAAAAGCCTTGACTGCCAAATGGCACAAACTTCGGGACGGAGGCAATCCCGATTCGGAATCGGGACTTTTCCCGGCGCTGAAGCGCCGGGCTATTGTCGGGATGTCCCTCCGGGACAGCAACCGACCTCAAGCCACTTGACATTTCGAGAGGCGCCTACGATGCCGAGGCAAATGCATGGGTGCGCACCTGAACAGTCACGGTTCTTCCTCCATGCATTCAAAGCGTTCCCTCGTCAATTCCCCTCGGCGCGGGAGGGCTCTCGTTGTTTCCGTGACAAAGTATCTTTCCCCTGACTTTGCTTGAGCTCCGCCGCCGAAAAACTGCTCGTAACCTCCCACTGGACACCCTAGAATCAACTCACGATATGCGAAACGGACTCAACCTCCTAACCCTGGTGATAGCGTGCGCCAGCCTGCCCCTGCGGAATGCCGGGGCCGAGCCGGCCCAGCTTCTCAAACTCCGAGCCGTCCCTTTCACCCAGGTCCAGATTCACGACTCCTTCTGGGCTCCGCGCCAGGAGACCAACCGGGTCGCTACCATCCCGATTAACTTCGCCATGCTCGAGAAAGCCGGGAATATCCGGAATTTCGAGCTCGCCGCCGCCAGGGCCACCAACGGCTACTCCGGCCCGGTCTATATGGATTCCGACCTCTACAAGGCCCTCGAATCCGCCTCTTACTCGCTGGCCATCCATCCCGATGCGAAGCTGGAGAAACGCCTTGAGGAGATCATTTCCAAGCTCGCCGCCGCCCAGCAGCCGGACGGCTACCTCGATACCCATTACATCGTCAAAGAGCCCGGCAAGCGCTGGACCAACCTGCGGGATTGCCATGAACTGTATTGCGCGGGCCACCTCTTCGAGGCCGCCGTCGCCCACTACCAGGCCACCGGCAAACGCTCCCTGCTCAACGTCGCCGTCAAACTGGCCGACCATATCGACTCAGTTTTCGGCCCCGGCAAGCGCCTGGGCTATCCCGGCCACCCGGAGATCGAACTCGCCCTCATCAAGCTCTGGCACGCCACCGGCGAGCCGCGCTACTTCAATCTCGCCCGTTTCTTCATCGAAAATCGCGGCCGCAAATACTTCGCCCAGGAACACCACACCCCCCTCGACCAGTACGACGGCGCCTATTGGCTCGATGACGTGCCCATTGCCGAGCACCAGAAGATTAAAGGCCATGCCGTGCGCGCCGCCTACCTGCTCAGCGGCGCCACCGACGTCGCCGCCGAGACCCGGGACCCCGCCCTTCTGGCCATGCTCGGCCGGGTCTGGCGCAACACCACCGAGCGCAATCTCTACCTCACCGGCGGCATCGGCCCCAGCGCCCGCAATGAAGGCTTCACCACCGATTACGACCTCCCCAACCTCTCCGCTTACCAGGAAACCTGCGCCTCCGTCGCCCTCGCCCAGTGGAACCACCGCCTGGCCCTGCTCTATGGCGACGCCCGTTTCGCCGACGTCTTCGAACGCTCCCTCTACAACGCTGCCCTCGCCGGGGTCTCCCTCGACGGAACCCATTTCTTCTACGTCAACCCGCTGGCCAGCGCCGGCAAGCACCATCGCCAGGAGTGGTTCGGCTGCGCCTGCTGCCCGCCCAACATTTCCCGCACGATTGCGTCCCTCGGCGGCTATGCCTACGCCGTGAGCGATGACGGCTTCTGGGTCAACCTTTACCTCCAGGGCGCCGCCACCGCCAGCTTGCGCGGCCAGAACGTCACCCTCGAGGTTGCCACCGATTACCCCTGGGACGGCGCCGTGGTCCTCCGGCCCCATCTGGCCAGACCGGTCAAACTCGAACTGCACCTCCGCGTGCCCGGCTGGTGCCAGGGCGCTACTGTCTCCGTCAACTGGCAAGAGCTCTCCCGGCCGCGCGCCGAGCGGGGCTACTTCGTCCTCGAACGCATCTGGCACAACGGCGATGTCGTTAGACTCAACCTGCCCATGCCTGCCCAGCGCCTGGCCGCCAATCCGAAAGTCAAAGACGACCTCGGCCAACTCGCCCTCCAGCGCGGCCCGCTGGTGTACTGCTTTGAAGCCTGCGACCAGGCCGAACCGCTTTCTTCCCTCTATCTCCCGGCGGCCATCCCGCTCAAAGCCGAAAAACAGGAAAAACTGCTCGGTGGCGTCGTGGTGGTCAAAGGCCTCCTCGAGGTCGCGCCGGAACTGAGCGAAAACGGTGCGCTCTACCAGCCGGTCCCGCCTCCTCGCCGCGTGACCATCACCGCCATTCCGTACTACGCCTGGGACAACCGCCAGCCCGGCCCAATGCAGGTCTGGCTGCCCATGACCCCGCCGGCGCTGCCGCAGAAACCCTGACTCGGCGCAGCAGGGCGGCTATCAGGAAGTGGCCGGAGCGTCCGCCGCGGACAGCGAATAGCGAATGGCAAACGGCGAACGGCGAATGGCGAATGGCGAACGGCGAACGGCGAGTGGAAGTCAGCCAGCCCTTTGTGGCAAGCTGCGGCTCACAACGCCTATGCCTATCGAATCCTATCGCGACCTGGAAGTCTGGCAGCTCGCACGCAAGCTGACCAAGCTGGTGTATCAACACAGCAAGAAGTTCCCGGTCGAGGAGAAGTTCGGCCTGAGCTCGCAAATCCGTCGGGCAGCGGTGTCCATCCCCTCGAATGTGGCGGAGGGGTGGGGCCGTCACTACACCGCAGAGTTCATCCAATTCCTGCGGCGGGCCAACGGCAGCCTGGTGGAGGTGGAAACCCAACTCATCCTGAGCGCCGACCTGGGGTTCTCCACCCAGCAGGAAGTGGACGGCCTGCTCAGGCAGACGCAAATCCTGGGCAAGAAAATCCTGAACCTGGAGCGCAGCCTGGAGCGACGCCAGAGCAAGTAGAGTCCCGATGCCGCATCGGGATTCGCTCTTCGCCATTCGCCGTTCGCTGTTCGCCGTTCGCCCCCGCCCAGCGGGGGCCGCTCATTTGGCAGGCTCCAGCCGCTCCAGCCCAAGGCACTTGTGATTCTCGTCGCAGGTCAGCACGAAATCCCCGTGCACGCCCGCATTCGTGACAAATCGCTGGAGCAGTGAGGCCGGAAACTGCACGGTCTGGCCGCTGGTGCTGCGTACGACCACATGGCGCATGACGCCGCGATAGTAGTCCAAGTACTGCCCCGGCGAAATGGCGAGGTGAAACTCGTACCGGTTCATCGCTCGATTGGCTGGCTCGCTGGTGGCGCTGCCGTGCGCATGGGCCAAGCAAAACCGAGCGGCGAGCCTCGAGCAAGCAGTTTATCGCCCACACCCCGGTCAGCGCCCGTGCAAGAACAACTTCGGTGCTTTGGGCGTAATTCTAACAAACTGCCTTCGCCTGCCGTCTGGAGCGTGGAGCGTCGGAGCGTAGAGCGTGAGGGCATCGGAGCACTTGCCACGCTCCACGCTCTCACGCTCCACGCTCGACCCGAGCAATCAGATCTCGGAATTTATTTTTGCCCGAGCCCTTAAGGCTCAGGCTGGGCCAGGCGCAGTCTGGCGGTGGCTTGGAGGCTCTGGCCGGCTTCGAGCGGCTGGCCTTGGCCGTAGTTGCGGGTCCATTCCTCAAGGCCGCAGTGCGTGCCGCCATACCAGTCATTGACGTGCACGGAGATACGGTCGGCTTCCACCAGGGCGCGGAGATGCTGCGCGCCGTTGGACTCGACCCAGACGCCCGGGCCATTGGGGTAGCTGATCGAGGCCCAGTCAATATGGCGCTTGGCGCTGCGGAAATCGTTGCAGCCCATGGGGGAGTTGTCAGCCGCCCAGGGCCAGGCGGGAGGCAACTGCTCCGGGTGCGAAGCAAAGGCCCGCGTTTGGCCCAGGGGGCGGCCGATGTGGTCGGCGGGATAAACGCTCCACTCGGCCCGGCGCTGCCAGCGCAGCAGGTCGCAGTCTTTGGGCACGGAAAAGGCCAGGCCAATTTCGCGCGCCAGGAGCCTGGGGCCGGTGTATTTGAAGGCGGCTTGCACGGTGAGCGCGCCGCCAGGGGTGATGAGCAAATCGTATCCGCCTTGGAAGTGCTCGTAGCTGCCTTGGAGTTGGACCCGGACATTCTCGCCTTCCGGCCGGAGGTCAAGCTCTTGCAGGCGCCAGCTCAACGGATCGGGCAAGGGCGAAAGCGGCGTGGCCGCCGGCAGCACGTGCACCCTCGGCGCTTCCAGCAAGAGCGCCTGGCCAAAAGCGACGCCCCGCCGCAACCCGCCGCTGGCCTGATCAAAGGCCAACTCAAACCCCTCTCCCACCACCCGCGTCCCCTGCCCGGCCAGGTAGTTCTCAGGAATGATGCGGAGGGGCGCTGAGCCCGGAGCGCGCAACTTTGGCCTCGAGGCAACCGATTGGCCGACCGGCAGGCGATAGGCATCCACCAGGCGCCCGGCACGATCCCTGAACTCGAGGCTGAGCACCTGCCCGGCCACCGGCGCCCGGGCGGGCCTGAGCGTCAGCTCACCGGTTTGGCGCGGCGCGCCGGCCGCCCGTGCCACGCCGCGCTCGGGGCCCAGTTGCCAGTTGATGCTCAGTTCGGACAGGTCGGTGAAATCGTATTGGTTCTCGACGGCGAGGCGAAGGGGCTGGCCGGGCGCCGGCAGCGGCACGGGGGCCTCCTTGAGTTTCACGGGGGAGTGGAGCTTTTTGATGATCCAGAATTCCGGTTTCTGGCGGCGCCAGCCATCCACCACGCCCCAGGGCGCATCGCCCACCAGCCCGCGATTGGGCAGGCGATACTGGTCTTCGAGGAAATGGCAGCGGGTGGTTTCCCGCCCGTACTCAAGCCCGCGATTGGGCACGCAGAAGAGATCGTCCGACCAGGCCCAAATCTGGGAGCCGGCGATGTTTTTGCTCTGCATCATGCGGGCATAAATGGCCGGCAGCGGTTCCGCGTAGTAGTCGCGCAGGCCCGGGTCCAGCCACATCTCGGCCACGTCGCCCCAGATTCCTTGAAAGATGCACCAGCACTCATCCCAGAGCACCGGCTTGGGCTGCTTCTCCATTTCCGCGATGCCTGCCAGCGTGATGGGGTTGTGCTGGGCCAGGATTTCGAGCGAGCCCCGCCCCCAACTGCCGGCGTTGGGGCGGCTGGGGTCGGCGGCGCGCAACCACTCATGGCTGCGTTCGAACCCGTAACCAAACGAGCTTTCGTTGCACACCGACCAGATGAAGACACTGGGATGATTGCGATCGCGGGCCAGCAACTCGGCGTTGAGCTGCATCAGGCGCGGGGTCAGGCGGAGGTCGTCCGCCCCTTCGGCCCAGCAGAACGAGCCTTCATCTTCAACGTAAAGGCCCAGTTCGTCCGCGCCCTCCAACAAGGCGGGCAAGGGGGGGTAGTGCGAGGTGCGGAGTGAATTAAGATTGGCCTCCTTCATCAGTGCCAGGTCCTGGCGCGTCAGCGCCTCCGTCACGGCCCGCCCCAGCAACGGGTGCGAGTCATGGTGGCAAGTGCCGCGAATCTTCACCGCTTGCCCGTTAATCAGCAGTTGGCCCGCGCGCACCTCGGTCTGGCGGAAACCGATCTGCTGCGCCACTTTGTCCAGCACCCGGCCTTTGGCTTTCAGGGTGGCTTCCACAAGGTAGCGCGCCGGATGTTCCGCCTCCCAATGGCGTGGCGCGCGCACAGGCAAAGCCAGCCGCACCTCGGCCCGTTGCCAGGGGCCAACCTGCACCGGCGCGGGCTGCGCGTCCGCCGGCAGCGGTCGGTGGTCAGGGTCGGCCAGGCGAAGCTCGAGCTCCGCCTGGGGCAGCGGCTCGGGCGATTCGTTGATGATGGCCGCACGCGCGGTGAGCTGCGCATCGCGGTAGCCGGCGTCAAACGTGGAACTCAGGTCGAGCGCGCCGATATGAATTGCCGGCGCGCGAAACAGATAGACCGGCCGCATAATGCCAGCCAGGGGAAAATCGGCGTACTCGCTCATCTTATCCAACCGGTCACTGACCACCGTGTGTTGGGTCACACGGACCGCCAGCAGGTTATCCCGGCTCCTGGCGGCGTCGGTGATGTCCACCTCGAAGGGCAGCGCCCCGCCTTCATGGTAAGCGAGCCGCCGGCCGTTGAGCCAGACCTCGGCGCCGCTATAGACCCCATCGAACCGCAGCTTGAGCCTCCCCTGGCCGGCCGGCGCCCGGAACCGCCTGCGGTAGCCGCCAATGCCCTCGGTCGATTGAAATCCCTCCATCACGAAGTGAGCCGGCACGCGGATGCTAGACCAGGCGCGGTCGTCGAACCCGGGTTCCCAAAACCCGGCGGGCGGGTCGGGGGCAAAGCGCCAGGGGCCCTCAAGGTTGAGCTTGCCGCGGTGCAGGTTCTCCGGCGTTAAACCATATTGGAATCCCGCCGCGTCCATCGGCACTGGGGCAGGGCCGGCCACCGCCTGGCCGGGCAGGCGCGCGCTGACGCTGACCTTGCCGGTGAGCCCCAAGGGCATCGGGACAAAAAACAGGCCGTACTCATCACTGCGCGCCAGGGCCTGCCAGGGTCCGGCTTTGGCCTCGCCCGAGAGCGAGACCTCGGCCCCCGCCACGGGCGCGCTGCCCCAGGCATCGGAAATCATCCCAAGGAAGCGACCATCCGCATCCGAGGCCAAATTGACCACCGGCAGGTCAGCGAATGGTTCCTCAAAAACCTGGACCTCGTTGAAGCTGGGGCCGTTGGTGATATTGGCCAGGCGCAAGCGCGGCGTGAAACGCGATTTGAACCGGCAGACGATGACCCGGGGCAAGCGCCCGTCCGGGCGGCCCAGGTGTTCGAGGACGACCCAGGCCCCGTTTTCCTGGTCCCAGACCTGGAGGTCCATTTCCTTTACGTAGCGATCGTGCTGGAAAACGATAACCTCGGCCAGGCGCACCGGCTGCTCCCAGTCTAGCTCGAACCATCCGCCGGTGTTGTGGCCGGGAATTCCTGACCAGCGGGTATCCATGTTCCCGTCGTTGGCCAGGTTCGCAGCCATGCCTTCGTAGGTTTCGAAAGCTGAGGCATGTGCCGCCAGCGCCAGGTTCCGCGGCAAGCCATCGGCGGCTCGGGCCTCAGGCCAGGGAAACAATAGGAAATGTGCTGCCCCCAGCGCCGCAACCAACGCAAACGCATTCATGAATTGGCGACGAGTTTGCATGATGGCATCAGGTTGTGATGAATGGCGTCGAACTCGAATGGTCTGGTGGGCTGGCATCCGCATTCAACCAGAATTGCTTATTCCAACGAGCGTTCAAGATGGCACTAAGGCGCGCAGGACTTCGGGCCTCTGGCGAGGCGCGAGCGAGGCGCATATCCGCAGCGATCTGCAACGAGCGAGCAACGAAGCCAGAGGCCCAAAGGACAAGCGAATTAGTGACATCTTGCACGCGACTTGGAATTAACCGGCTCATCCTTTCGATGAGCCTTCTGATTGTCAAGATGTGAAATTCGCCTCAAATCCTCGCCTAAGACTCTTTTCGAGAAACCGCGGAATACGCGGCAAACGCTTCCTCTTCCGCGTATTCCGCGTATTCCGCGGTCCTCTACTAATTCTCGATTGGTCCCGCCACGGCGGGATGACGTGGTCCCATTTTGTTGGTCCTGGCTGCGTTAGCCCATCCTCAGGCGCGGTTTTGGGTTCGCCCCTCATCCTCGTAATCACCACTGGCCCCGCGCCGCCGCAGCCGCCTGGCCTCCAACCCCTCGCTGCTCAGGACCATCCCGACACCAGCAGACGGCAGGAAAAGCCCCTGGAAAGCCAAGGCTGCGCGAAATTCAGGGCTTACGGGCAAGGGTTCGATGGGGGCGGTGAGGGTGAGGCCCCTGGTCACGCCGGTGATTACCCGCAGGTTCGAGATTGACGCCTGCCCCACGCCGAGTAAAATCCGCCAAAGGGCTGAACAGAATGAGCGCCAACGAAAACCAATCCTCCCTCACCGGCGCAGCGTCAATAAGCCGACGGCGCATCAAGAGCCAACTTCCTATCACCTACTCTG
This sequence comes from Verrucomicrobiota bacterium, assembly GCA_049518415.1. Taxonomy (GTDB): domain Bacteria; phylum Verrucomicrobiota; class Verrucomicrobiia; order Limisphaerales; family UBA8199; genus CAVQND01. The sequence goes on along the minus strand of JBEKRX010000059.1, from coordinate 76,009 downwards.
GTCTAAGCTGAATTTATGCGAACATTTCTGCCAACCGTTCTGGTGCTACTACTGCCGTGTTGCAGGCTTTCTGCTGCCGTTGCAGACGATTTCCTGGACTCGCTGCGCGAGGCGGATGCATCCGAGCTCGTCAAAGCAACCCGTCTAGAGACTAATACCAGCAATCTTGGCTTCGGAGCTACATTTATAGCGACCAACCTTCACACAGAACGTCTGGATGAGGGTGCAGAGGTTCTCCGTTGCGAGGCCGTTTGGACGAACGGGTTCTGCTTGATGACCATGTCGTACAGTTATGCGCACGACCCTGTGTTCAGGGCCCGGTCGCCGAACGAGTACGACCGACAAGGAAATCGAAGGATGTCGCGGCCAAGCTGGATAGGCGCCATTTTCAGCCCGCAACGCAACGAGTCCCGGCAGGAGCTCATTGGCTATGTGATCACACCGGACGGCGATGTTACTGCTTACACAAATTCATCAACCGCCGTGGAGAAGTACAAGATCGGAGATCGCAACAGCATTTACTTTTTCGATCGGTTTCGAAATGTGACAGGAAGGGGCTTTGCACAGTACTTGAAGCGAATAGCCTCGCGTGCCGAACGCTTGCCGTCTGGGAATACCTGGAGCGTTGAAGCCGTGGGAAATTACAGCACTTGGCTCGACGGCCGGTGGGCGTTCAAGTACGAGGAGGGGTCCGGGTATCTGGTTCGGGAGGCAAGTTTTACTCCAAAGGGGCGGGAGAAGGCCTTGCTGGTCGTGGCGAACTCTGCAACTGTGGAATGTCCTGGATTAAAAATCGCCGCTTCCGGAGCCGAGACTTACGGTGACACGCACCGGACTGAGATTCAGGTTCTCTCACTGACGAACTTCACGTCGTCCGACGTGATTAAGTCGAAATGCGCCCCCATGCTTGAGCTTATGGATGCACCAGTCCCGCCAGGCAAGGTGGACATCCTGGACCGCCGAGGGCCGGTGACGAAGAGGATCCGCCAATGACGGACCTCGCAGTGATAGGACGGTGCTACCCGCGGAGTAGCTGTTCAGGTGCTGGATCACGTTTGATGTGAATGCTCGCGCGGAGTCGGCTTCACGCTTTGTCCCGGAGGGACATCCCGAGAATAGCCCGGCGCTTCAGCGCCGGGTATAACGCCCAAAGGACCTGCGTCCCGAAGGGACGCTTGAAGCTCAATCCAACAAGAAGCGTGCGTCATGCCCAATCTGGATAGCATTCATGCGGTCCTCCCGGGCGGTGCCGCCCAGGAGTCCCGATTCCAAATCGGGATTGAGCGCAGCGGAGGTGCGATCGGGGAGCGGCGCCTTTTCATGCTGAAGGCGCAGTGGAACCAGGAGTTGATGTATGACATGCCGCTGATTCACCCGTCCCTATATTTGTGCCATTTGGCAATGGCACAAACTTCGGGACGGAGGCAACACTGGACTGCTTTTCCCGGAGCTGAAGCGCCGGGCTATTGTCGGGATGTCCCTCCGGGACAACGACTGACTTCAAACCAGGTGACATTTCGAGGGGCGCCTGCGACGCCCAGGCAAATGCATGGGTGCGCGCCTGAACAGTTACCCCGCGCAACCTCAATCATCGGCGCCATCCCCGCTGCTTCCCTTGATTGGTGACCACTGAAGCCCAGTCATTTTTTTCGTAACCGTTCAGGTCGGAGCGTAGGGTCCCGATTCGGAATCGGGAGTCTGCCGGTTAGGCGGGCCTCTGGCCCGGAGTTTCGACGCCACCAGGGGCACGGAGCCAGAGGCTCCGTGAACTGGCAGACCGGAGGTCTGCCCCACACCTCGGGTCGGAAAGCCATTCGGGTCACATCTATACTTTTCCACATCTGCCTTTGAACTGTGGTTATTTTCTGACGCAATTCCGGGGTCAGTTCCATTCGCCGGCCGAAGCCGGTCAGCGCCTGGGCTGCGGCCGCATACTCCATTCCCCCGGCCAACCGCCCAAGCCCAGCCAACGACAGTGAGCGCCGCCAGCATAGTTCAGGGAAAGCGCGGCGATTTCCATCACGGTTCGTGAGGGACGTCCGCTCTGCTCCCTCAATCATCTCGAGAGCGTTTTCTGGCCTTGCCGTTGCTCTCCAGACCCCCCTTCCCGATGCGTCTAAAGCAAGAGAATCAGTAGCAAATAAACCAGGCCAGAGAAGCACGCCGGCGTCGCGCCGCGGCGGGACCGCAGCCTGGCGCAACACTGCATTGGCCACATTGGCTGGATTGGCGACATTGCCTGGATTGGCCACATTGGCTGGATTGGCCACACGCCGCACCTGGCGCAACACTGCATTGGCTACATTGGCTGCATTGGCCACATTGGCCATTTTTTCCAAAAAACCGGTCCGGCCGCGGCCTAAAAGGAACGGCACAGCTCAGTTACGCCTTGGCCTCCGCGGCCCGATAACTGGCGACCACCCAATCGCTCAGCACCTTGTCCGGCGCCTGGACGGCCTCGGCATCGATGACAAACTCCCGCTGGCTGGAGTTCTGGGCGATGAGCTTGAGACCGAAGTGAAAGTCTTTGAAGCGTGTCGCGCAGAGGTCGCGCACGGATTGGGACTTGGCCAGCGCCTCATTGACGAGCAGCCCGGCCGCCGCCTCGGTGAAGCGGAGCTTCATGCCGTGCGTCTCCTGAAAGCGCCGGGCAAACTCGTCCACCAGTTGGCGCGCGACATTCCGTTCCTCCTGTCCGGGGTCGGCGAGGATCTTCTTGAGCTCACCGGGGGGGTCCTCCACCAGTTGCCGCGTGACGACGAACCGTTTGACGCTGGCGGAGGGCAACTCGAATTTGATGTCCCGGAACACCTTTTCGCACACGGTCATCAGTCCCCGCGCCCCGGTCTGTTCCTCGCCGGCCAGTTCCGCGATGCGCCGCAAACCCTCGTCGGAAAACAACACCTCGATCCCATAGGCGGCGAAGTCCTGTTCGTATTGCCGGACGATGCTGGCCTCCGAATTCTTCAGGATCTGGAACAGGTCATCCACCTTGAGGGCATGGCAAACGACCCGCACGGGGAGCCGCCCGATGAACTCCGGCTCGAAGCCGAACTCCAGGAAATCGCGGGTCTGCGCCTGCTCCAGCACTTCGGTCTCCGTCTCGGGCAGGCGTTCCTTGGCCCCGAAACCGATGGTCGCCTCGCGCAGGCGCCGCCGAGCGATCTTCTCCAGCCCGCCGAAGGCGCCGCTGACGATGAACAGGATGTGCTTGGTGTTGATGGTGCTGGGCGCTTTGCGGCCGCGCTGGGTGAAATCCATCAGCGCCTGGATCTGACCGGCGATGTCGTTCGGCGAGCGGGCCGGCACTTCGGTCTCTTCCATCAGCTTGAGCAGATTGGTCTGCACGCCCCGGCCGCTGACATCCCGGCCGGACAGGTTGCTGGCCGAGGCGATCTTATCGATTTCGTCGATGTAGATGATGCCGTATTGCGCCCGGGTGATGTCTCCGTCGGCCAGCCGCGCCAGGTCGCGCACCATGTCTTCAACGTCGCCCCCCACATAGCCGGTTTCGGAAAACTTGGTGGCATCGGCTTTGACAAACGGCACGCCAATCAGGTCGGCCGCGTTGCGGATGAGGAAGGTCTTGCCCACCCCGGTCGGCCCGATGAGGATAATGTTTTGCTTGGCGTAATTGGGCGATTCCTTCCCCTCCAGCGCCAGGCGCACATGGTGGTAGTGGTCGCACAACGCCACGCTCAAGACCTTCTTGGCCTCGTCCTGCTTGATCACGAAGCGGTCGAGGTATTCCTTGATTTCGCGCGGCTTGTATTTGAACTCGAACTGGTCCGCCGGCGCCGGCCCTTCCTTGCCTTCAGGCGCGCCGGCCACCCCGGGCTCCGGCGACGGCTGGGCGCGCAGGTTCTGAAAATGCTGCCGCACAAAGTCCGACACTTGCCTCTGAAATTCCTCGGGCGACGGCGCCCCGTCAAAAACCGGCTTGTTCATAATCTCACAAATCCTGGCTGGAAGCTTGCACCACTATTTGCCGGCCAGGCGGGGTACTATACCGCACTCTTGCCCTTAGACCAAGGCCAGGGAGGAGCAATTTCGTCCGCTGCGAACAGCGAATAGCGAACGGCGAACGGGGCCGCGTGCGCTCCCCAATCGTGGTCAACGTCTGTCGCCAAACTCGCCTCAGGTTTCGGCCCCCCAAAAAAAGTTCGAACCAAATTGCCCCGTCGAGCGTTTCACCCAATGGACCGATTAATCGTCAGAACGCATGCGCAACTTGCTCGCCTCGCTTTTGCCCGCGACTGACGAGCAAATGATGTGGCGGGTCAAATTGCAGGACGACCCGCAAGCCTTCGCCCGCCTCATGGCGCGTTGGGAAGGGCCGATCCAACGCCTGTGCGCCCGCATGACGGGCGGCCTGCACCGGGCGGAGGACCTCACCCAAACGGTGTTTGTCCGCCTGTTTGCCGGGCGGGGGGATTGGGAGCCGAGGGCGCGGTTTTCGACCTTCCTTTGGCGCATCGCGCTGAACCTGTGCCATGACGAACTGCGCAAGACCCACCGCCGGGGCGAATGTTCGCTCGAGGCCCTGGTCGAGGCGGGCGCCGGCGACCTGGACCGCCTGGCGGCGGAGGAGCCGCCGCCGGATGTCCAGGCCCAAACGCGCGAGCGCGGCGAACTGGTCCGGCGGGCCCTGCTCAAACTGGCGCCCCATTACCGGGCGGTGCTGGCCCTGCGCCATTACGAACGCCTCAAGTTCCAGGAAATCGCCGCCGTGCTGGACATTCCCGAAGGCACGGTCAAATCCCGCATGGCCGAGGCCCTCACGCAATTGGGCCGGCTCTTGAAACCTTTAAACGAAAACCAATCATGCAATCGCAAGACCCAAACACCCGAACTCCGGGTGTTGTGACTCACCCGGACACGGCCCAATGGATGGCGTTTCTCTACGGGGAAACCCCCGCCGCTCGCCGGCGCGAATTAGACGACCATCTCGCCTGCTGCGCGGACTGCGCCGCCCAGGTCAGGGCCTGGCGCGGCAGCCAGCGCGCGCTGGACGATTGGGCGCTGCCGCCCGCCCGGCGGCTGCGCGGCCCTAAAGCGATCCTCCAGACGGGCACCGCGCCCGCGCGCGCAACTGCCTGGCTGAGCCTGGCCGCCCTCAAGTGGGCGGCCGCGGCCGCCCTGGCGCTGGCTTTGGCCTTTGGCCTGGGCCGGCGGACGGCCCCAGGGGCGCGCGACGTAGCCGAGCTCAGTGCTTCAGTGGCCCAACTGGCCGAGGCGGTCCAGCGCGAACACAGCTTCAACTCGAGCAACAACTTCGTCCTGGCCACAACGGCCGCCGCCGCTGAGACGCTGCGCCTGCTCTCTGAATATTCCACCGTGCAGGACAGCCAGCGGGCCGCCGACCAGCAAAACCTCGCGCTCGCGCTCGACACCCTCAACGCGCGTTTGGACCGACAGCACGCGGAACTGGAAACGGTGGCCGTCAACACCGAAGATGGCTTCCAACTGACCCACCAAAACCTGGCGCGCCTGGTCTCCTACTCGCCGCCCGGCCCCGACACCATTCACCCTTTTGGCTCTGAACCAAAATAACGAAACAAAACAACCAAATATGAAAACCTACTTTGCACTCATTGCCGCCCTGGCAACGCCCCTCCTGGCTGCCAACACCAGCCCGGCCCAAGTCAGCCAGGCCCAAGCCCAACTCGACCAGGCCCAAGCCCAACTCGAACGCGCCCAGGCGGCGGCCGACAATGCTCAGGCCGATGTCACCGGGGCCCCACTGGCCCAGGAGTCCTACTCGGTGAATGCTCCCATGGCAGTCTCAGTCTCGCCTTGGAACTGGGACGCGACGGCCCCCGCTGGCCGCACGCTGGTCATCCCCAAAGAGGCCGCCGAACCCAAAGACCTCCCCCAGTTCGAGGAAGAGCTGAACATTATGGCGCGCATCCTGCGCAAGGCCGCCGGCGGCGCCACTGAAAAGTCCCGCAGCGCCATGGGCATCTTCATTCACAACCACCCCTTTGGCGAGGGCGCCGCGCCGCAAAACCTCTACCTCGAAGGCTACGGCGCCCTGTTCTTCCTGGACGTCAATTATCCGCTCGTTGCGCCCCCGGCCAAAAAAGCCGAAGCGGAGACCAAGCAAGAGACCAGCAGCGAATGGGAGGAGGCCCGCCACGAGCTTCACCACGAAGCCGCCCCGCCGGATGTCAACTACCTGGACATGCAGCCGTTTATGTCCTCCGGCCCAGCGCCCGAGCAGTACGACGCCGACAAGGTCGAGCGCCTCAAGAGCGACCTGCTCAGCGCCCTCAAGAATGCCGCCCACATCCGCCACTTGAAAGCCGAGGAAACGGTGACCGTCCTGGTGGCCGGACGCGGGGGGAAGGGCGAGTCCCGGCTCCTGACCCGGCCACCCGGGGCCTACGGCGGCGGCATGGGCGGTGGCACGATGGGCGGTAACATGATGGGCGGCGGCGGCCTCGGCGGCGGCATGGGCGGCGGCGGCTTCGCCAGCTCCGGCGTGCGCGCCGTGACCCGCACCAGCGCCGGTGGCCAGGCCGGCCGATTAATCCTCCGCGCCCGGAAATCCGATATTGACGCCTTTCAAAAGGAGAAGCTCAGCCTCGAGGACTTTCGCAAGAAAGTGACCGTCATTCTCCACTAATGCGTCCCGATGGAATCGGCATCCGCGCGTCCTGGTTCGGTGGCGCCGCGCGCACGCGGCCTCCGCGCTCCGATGCCCACTGACTTTACGGCCGGCTCATCACCTTCATGACGGCGGCCAGTTCCGGCGTCGAGGGCCGGCCCCCTGGGCGCTGCACGGAGAGCCCCGCGGCCACGGTGGCCAGCCGCAAGGCCTGGGCGAAGTCCAGTTCCTGCGCCAGGGCAAAGGCGAAGGCGCCGTGGAAAATGTCGCCGGCGGCGGTCGTATCCACGGCTTTGACCGGCAGCGCCGGCAGGCGGCCCTGCTGCCGGCCATCGGAGAAGACGAGGCCCTTTTCGCCCAAGGTCACGACGGCCACCTTGCCGTTGCGGGCTTGCAACAGGCGCAAGCAGGATTGCCAATCTGCGTCCACGTCGTTCTTGCCCGTGAGTTGGGCGGCGAAGCGTTCCGAGCAGACCAGGTAATGCACGCGGCGGGAGAGCACTTCGGTGCCTTCGCGCAGGGCCCCGGCGTCGAGCACGGTGATGGCGGAGGGAAAGGCCTCCAGGGCCGCCAGCGAGGCCGCCAGTTCGTGTCCGTCGAACAGGAGCAGGCGCGGTCGGAGTTGGGCCAGTCTCCCGCCCGGCAACTTCAGCCCCTGAGCCGGGGCCCGGCGGTTGATAATCGTGCGCGAGCCGTTGGCTGGGTTGGCGATGATGAACGACACCGGCGTCAGATGGCCGGGGCGAGTTTCCATGAGCGAGCACTCGACGCCGGCCTGCTGCAACTCCCTCAGAATACGCCCCCCGTATTCGTCGTCCCCTACCACGGCGGCCAACGCCGTCGGCACACCCCAATGCGCCAGCAGCCAGGCCGCATTGGCGGCCGGTCCGCCGCCGGACTCGAGCAGCAGGTCGGTCTCCGTTTTCGAATTCTCCGCCGGGTAGGCCGCCACGCGCATGCACAGGTCATAGGCGGCATGTCCGATGCACAGAACGCTGACGCTTGGAGTTGGTGTGTTCATGCGCTTTGCGCCGGCGTTCGTCCTGAACGGCAGCTCGAGCCGGTCGTGCCTGCGTCCGTGACGCTGCACAGCCCGGAACATAGGCGGAAACCGCCGGCGCGGCAAGGGGGGCGCGAAGTCCGAGGCCCGAATGAAATCCGAAATCCGAAAGCCACTATCCCAGCCCGCGCCGGTTATGGAGTGCGGCGGCTGGACGCCTGCCCCACTACGGCTGCCGCCCAGTTCATGGCCCCTATGCGCGTCCGGTTTCGGAGGTGGGAGCTCCCCACGAATTCAGATGTGTCTGCCCTGCTGAGAAGCCCTAAACCACTTGTCGGCTGCGGGGTGGCGGAGCTATGCTCGCCGCATGAAGTCAATCGCCCGCTCTCTTTTTCTGGTGTTTGGCCCAGCTTTGGCCGGGCTGGCGGCCTCCGAGGCGCCGCCGTATCGCGACGCGGCACTGCCCCTCGAACGGCGGGTGGAGGACCTTTTGGGCCGGATGACCTTGGAGGAGAAAGCCGGGCAGATGAACATGCCCTGTGTGTATGAGGGCGGCCTGGGGCGAACCATCGCCGAAAAGACCGAAGCGGTCCAGCGGTTCGCGGACGGCACTTACCTCAAGGGTTTCGGCCCGGGCGGCGGTTTCTTTACCCTGCCCAACACGATTCTCCACGAAGGCCCGCGCCAACAGGCCGAATTCCTGAACCGGCTGCAGCGCCTGGCGCTCGAGCAGACGCGCCTGGGCATTCCGCTGCTCCAGACCGAGGAAGGGACGCACGGGCTGATGTGTCCCGGCGCGACGGTTTTTCCCGAAGGCCCCGCTTTGGGCAGCACCTGGGACCTCGACCTGCTGGGGCGGGTGTACGGCACCGTGGCCCGGGAAGCACGGGCCATCGGCGTCCACCAGAATTTCACGCTGGTGATCGAACCGGTGCGCGACCCGCGTCTCGGACGCAATCAGGAGGCCTTCAGCGAAGACCCCTTCCTGTGCGCGCGGATAGCGGAGACCATCGTCCGCGCGATGCAGGGCCAGGACCTTTCCGCCGAAGACAAAGTCGTCTCGGGTCTCTGTCATTATCCTGGCCAGAGCCAGCCGGTCAGCGGCTTTGAGCGCGGGGCGATGGAGGTTTCCGAGCGCGCGTTGCGCGAGGTCTTTCTCGTGCCCTGGCAGGCGGGCATCCAGGGCTGCGGCGCCCTGGGCGTGATGGCGACCTACCCGGCGATTGATGGCCTGCCGACCCACGCGTCCGAAAAGCTGCTGACCCGGATTCTGCGCCAGGAATTTGGTTTTGACGGTTTGGTGCTCTCGGAAGGCGGGGGCATCGGCACGCTGGTTTATGAGGGCTTGGCGCCGACGCAGAAGGAAGCGGGTGCGCTGGCGCTGGCGGCCGGGGTGGATGTCGGGATTTCCTACGAGTCGGGCTACATGATGGATTTGCTGGCGAACGTCCACGAAGGCAAGGTTTCAACCAACCTGGTAGATCGGGCGGTGCGACGGATTCTGAAGCAGAAGTTCCGCCTCGGCCTGTTCGAGCGGCCGTACGTGGATGCGGCGCGGGCCGCGGCAGTGGTCCACCAACCCGCCCACCAGGACCTGGCGCTGGAGGCGGCGCGCGAGGCCATCGTGCTGCTCAAGAACGACCACAACCTGTTGCCGCTCAAAAAGACCCTCCGGTCCATCGCCGTGCTCGGCCCGGATGCGGACGACCCCCTCAACCAGCTTGGCGACTACGTTCCCGCCAGGGTCCCGCAACACATCCTCACGGTGCTCGAGGGCATCCGGCAGGCGGTTCCGCCCGGCGCCAGCGTAACTTACGTCAAGGGTTGCGAGGTGGTCGGCACCAACCACGCCGAACTCGCCGCCGCCAAAGCCGCCGCGGCCCAGGCCGAGGCCGCCATCGTCGTGGTGGGCGAAAACCAGCGGCGGGCGTCCACCGACGGAGAGGGCTACGATGCCGCCACCCTCGAGTTGACCGGGTTGCAGGAGGAACTGATCAAGGCCGTGGAGGCGACCGGCACGCCCACGGTGGTCGTGCTCATCAACGGCCGTCCGCTGGCCACGCGCTGGGCGGCCCAGCATGTGCCGGCCCTGCTGGAGGCCTGGTTGCCGGGCGAAAAAGGCGGCCAGGCGGTGGCCGAGGTCCTGTTCGGCGACGTGAACCCCAGCGGGCGGCTGCCGATAACCGTTCCCCGTCATGCCGGCCAACTGCCGGTCTATTACAATGCCAAGAAATCCAAACGCTATTGGGTCAAGAGCGGCTGGGGGCATCCGTACGTGGATCTGGAGCCGACGCCGCTCTATCCCTTCGGCTTTGGGCTGAGCTACACTCGCTTCGAGTACAGCGATTTGGAGTTGAGCGCGCCCGAAATCAGCCCCTCCGAGAGCCTCGAAATCCGGCTCAAGGTCAGGAATGCGGGTGAGCGCGCTGGGCAGGAAGTGGTCCAACTCTACCTCGAACACCTGCTCAGCAGCGTGGCGACCCCGGCTAAAGAGCTGCGCGGATTTGCCAAGCTGGCTTTGCTCCCAGGTCAGAGCCGGACCTGCGCCTTCAGGCTGCGCCCGGATGACCTGGCCATTTACGACCAAGACCTCCGCCGCGTGGTCGAACCCGGCCCCGTCCGCGTGATGCTCGGCGCCTCTGCGGAAGACATCCGCCTGCAGCGGGATTTCCGGGTAAGATAACTGCTGCTAAGAGGAGCGCGGCCGGGTGGCTTTGGCCGAGATCACGACTCAGGCCGGTTTGAAGAGCGTCAACAGCATGGAGAATTGTTGCGTGGCCTTGACCGCGTGGGGGGCGTTGGGCGGCATGTAGAGCAAGTCGCCGGGCTTCAACTCGTGCGGTTTGCCAAAGAGGGAGAATTCGCACTCACCCGACAGAACCTGGATGAGGGCGTGCTGGGTGGAGGTATGCTCCGTCAATTCCTGGCCTTCCGCAAAGCCGAACAAGATCACGCGCGCGACCGGGGTCCGCAGCAGCGTGCGGCTGACAATCCCGTTCGGGGCAAACTGGGTTTCCTCGGCCAAGGCGATGATTTTTTCCTGGTTGCTATCGATTAACGGTTGCTCATTCATGCCCTCAACATACCGCCGAAAGGCCGAGTCAGCTTTGACGAAGATCAAAAAAAGGATGAGTTCCACTTAACTGCCCAATCACCCAAGGCAGAATCATGGAAGGCAAAATCATGGCCACCCGGCCACCGGACCACCGCACCAAGCCGGCTGGAGACCGGGGCCTCCAGGCGGGGGGCCAAAGGTTGGGAGTGCTGCCGAGGGTCAGACAAAATTGCGCCGGGGCGGAAATTATTTCTCCTTGCCCCTCAAGCGGTTACAGCAGATGCTGGTGCCGGTGGCTTGACGGAGAGACTTTTCTTCCCATCATTGCCGCCCTTTATGAAAATGAAAACACTGGAAAATGCATTAGTCAAACCGACCAACAGGAAGAAGACGGACAAACGGCCAGCCAAAGCGTTGCCGGCACGACCGGCCACCCAGGAACAGGTCGCCCGGCGCTCCGCCCTGGCAGCCCCGGCTCAGCCCTCGGCGTTGGCGCCGGCGCCGACGGCGCCCGAAACCGTAAACGTCGCCTTCTCCATCCTTGCTCCCCAAGCCAGGCGCGTCTCGCTTTGCGGCGAATTCAACGGCTGGTCCCAGGAGGCCAACCCGATGCAACCACGCGCAGAAGGTCATTGGCAGACCACCCTCGCGCTGAAACCGGGACGGTATCAATACAAGTTCCTCGCCGATGGGCAATGGACGGCCGACCCGCAAGCAAAGGAAAACGTCCTCAACGAGCACGGCACGCTTAACTCCGTCATTGAAGTCCGGCAGAAAACTTGAAGGCCGCATCCTGGGTGGCAGAATCTTGATTCGGCCTTCCTGCCTTTGCCCCGCGGTGCTCCCCTGGCGCGGCCCCCAACCGGACTAGTGCAGCGACAAAGCAGTATCGAAACACTCGTGGAATCGCGGACCTCCTCCGCCTCACCCCCTGCCGGCGCCGCGCGCGGCGCGGCAGGCAGGCAGCCCTGCCCATGAACCTCTAAAGTCCGAAAGTCGTAACACCATGTGCCACAGCGTGTTGCGAAAACTGGCTGTTTTTGACCGCTTCATTGTCAGGTTCGGGGGCGCAAGGCGCGTTTGAAGTTCAGGGGATTCTCTCCCCGGGGCGGAGGACCGGGCTGAGGGCGAACCCAATGCCCTTCAGCCAACCCGCTTTCCAAGACCTGATTTGCCCCGGTGAATAGGCTGTGAATAACTTTCCCTTGAAAAAGCGGGGCCGGCTGGATTATACGAACCATGGCGAGGCGATACGTATCGTCCAAGTACCGGATTCGAGATTGATAGGTCCGGGGCGTCAGGACTTGCCACCCGGTGGCAGCAATCCCGTGCGCGGGAGCGCCGATCTCTTTTACGACGCCTCGCCCTTGTTTTTTCAAATCCGGGCTTGCATTCGCCCGCCCTTCGATTAACTTCCATCGCTCCCGTCCCGGCAGGCCGGCCGGCACATTTTTAGAGAGTATGGCAACAGCAAATGATCTTCGTCGGGGCATGGCGCTCAATTACAACGGCGACGTCGTCGTCGTCGTGGACAGCCAGCACCGCACCCCTGGCAACCTGCGGGCCTTCGTGCAGGCCACCCTCCGCAGCCTGCGCACCGGCAAGTCCTCCGACGTCCGCTTCAGCTCGACCGAGCGGCTCGAGGTCGTGCCGATGGTTACCCGCAAGATGGAATTCAGCTACAAGGATGGCCAGGACTTCGTCTTTTCGGACCCCGAAACCTACGAAACGGTGACGCTCTCTCCGGAGATTGTGGGCGAGGCCAGGAACTACCTCGTGGAAAACTCCCCGGTGACAGTCACCTTTGTGGAGGACAAGGCCGTAACCATCGAACTCCCCTCCAGCGTCGTCCTGACCGTCGCCAATGCGCCGGAGGGCGTTCGCGGCGATTCGGCCAACAACGTCCAGAAGGCGATCCTCCTGGAAACCGGCATCTCCGTCCAGGCCCCGCTCTTCATCAAGACCGGCGAGAAGATCAAAATCGATACCCGCACGGGTAAATACATGGAAAGGGCCTAATTCGCATCTCGGCCTTCGCGCCTCCGCCTTGACCCCTCTTCCCTCAGTCCGCCGGCGCCAGCGGCGCGTTGAAGCCAAATTGGCCCGCCAGGGCCAGGGAACGGCGCAACGACTTGACTCCCGCCGTGCAGGTAGCGTCGGAGAGCGAGGCCGCGGCGATGCACACGCCCGTCAGCAGGCAGCGCGGCAGTTCCCAGCCCTCGTGCAAGCCCAGCAGGACCCCCGCGCAAAACGCGTCTCCCGCCCCGGCCGTCCCCCCGATGTAGCTGGGCGGCAGTTTCAAAGAGGATTGCCAATGGTCTTCGCCTCTGCGCGTCCGGGCGAAGGCGCCCTCGGGGAAATGAATCACCACCAGTTCGCGCACGCCTTGCTGGAGCAGGCTGCCCGCCGCATGGCGCAACGCCACCGTATCCAGTCCGCCCCCGGGCGGGCGGACCTTGAAACCGGTGGTCTTGCCCGCTTCAATTTCATTCAGAATGCAGTAGTCCACGTGCCGGAGGGCGGGGTTGACAATCCTGGCGAAGCGGTCGCTGTCCTCGCTGACGACATCCACGCAGGTCTTGACGCCGGCCCGCTGGGCCTGGGCCAGCAACCGGGCCGCTTTGGTCCCGAACTTGGCGTCCGGTTGGTCCAGCGCGTCCAGCAGCAGCAAGTAGCCCAGATGAAAGATACGCGGCCGGGCGCGCTCGAAATCCAAGTCGGCGCCGCGCCACAGGGCGTTGGCCCCGCGGGCATGGAAGAAAGTGCGCCGGCCATGCCCCTGCTCGGTCATCACGTCGGTGAACGAGGTCGGCGCCTTGGCCGTGGCGCCCAGGTGCCGCACGTCAATTTTGTGCTGCCGGCAAGTCTCGAAGATTTGTTCGCCCAGCGGGTCTCTGCCGACCAGGCCCGCCCCGTAGAGCGGAAAAGGCACGCCCGACTTTGCCAGGTCCACCAACACGTTGTAAGGTGCCCCGCCAGTCCCTTGCGATTGGCCGCGGATATTGCTCAACTGCTCGGGTTGGGGATAGACATCGATCAGCTTGACCTGGTCGATAATCCAATTGCCCCCGGCCAGCAGACCGCGATGGTGACGGGCGCTTTGGTTTTTCATGGCGACATACCCGCAGGATGTGCGACTAGTGAAAGAAAAAACAGGAGCTTTGGGCAAGCTAAATCTTGTCCAAGAAATGCTTTTCATTTCAGCCGCTTTTCGCTAAGTATCTCCCATGCCAGAGGCGCGGCCTAAGGGCGAGACGAGTTACCGCGGCATTCCGGTCTCGGCTGGAGTGTGCCGCGGCACCGTCCTGGTCTTTGGCCGGACCCGGCCCTCCATCGGCAAACGGCAGTTGTCCGAGGGCGAGGTGCCGGAGGAAATCAACCGCCTCGAGCGGGCGCTCGTCCAGACCCGCCACCAACTCCTCGAGGTCCAGCGCAAAGTCAGCGAAGGCATGGCGGCCGACGCCGGCAGCATCTTCGACGCCCACCTCCTGGTGCTCGAGGACCCCACCCTGCTCGACGAAGTCCTCCGCGTGATCACCGAGCAGAGAGTCAACGCCGAGTACGCCTTCCACTCCATCGCCGAACGCTACGCCGCCACCCTGGCCGCCATCGAGGACGATTACCTGCGGGAACGCGCCCCCGACATGCGCGACGTGACCGCCCGCGTGCTCAATAACCTGCTGGGCCTCGAGCAGGAGGTCGACCCCCGACACCTCAAGGAGCCGTGCGTCATCGTCAGCCACGACCTCGCTCCCTCCGACACCGCGCAACTGGACAAGCGCAACGTCCTGGGCTTCGCCACCGATGTCGGCAGCAAGACCTCCCACACCGCCATCATCGCCCGCTCCCTCCGCATCCCCGCCGTCGTCGGCCTCAAAGACGTCAGCGGCCGCTTGCAGAGCGGCCAATACGCCTTGCTCGATGGGTTCAACGGCCTGCTGATCATCAACCCCACCGACCAGACCCTCTTCGAGTACCGCCAACTCATCCGCAAGCAGGTCACCCTGCAGGAAAAACTGCGCGACATCCTGCTCCAACCCGCCGTTACCCTCGACGGACACCGGGTTCTGCTCTCCGCCAACATCGAGCAGGCCAGCGACGCCCAACTGGTCAAGGCCAACGGCGCCGAAGGCGTCGGCCTCTTCCGCACCGAATACCTCTTCCTCACCCGCGAGCACCCCCCGGACGAGGAGCAGCAATACCAGGCCTACCGCGAAGCCGCCCTCGCCCTTAAACCCCTGCCGGTGGTCATCCGCACCCTCGACCTGGGCGGCGACAAGTTCCTGGCCCACCTGCCCATCCCGCGCGAGCTGAACCCCTTCCTGGGCTGGCGCGCCATCCGCTTCTGCCTCCAGCAACAGGACCTCTTCCGCCAGCAACTCCGCGCCATCCTCCGCGCCAGCGCCGAAGGCAACGTCAAGATGATGTACCCCATGATCTCCGGCCTCGACGAACTCCAGCAGGCCAATGCCCTCGTCGAAGCCTGCAAAACCGAGCTGCGCCAGCAAGGCATCCCCTTCGACCCACACCTCGAAATCGGCGCCATGATCGAAACCCCCTCCGCCGCCATCATCGCCGATTCCCTCGCCAAACGCCTGAAGTTCTTCAGCATCGGCACCAATGACCTCATCCAATACTCCCTGGCCGTGGATCGCATGAACGAGAAAATCGCCCACCTCTACGAGCCCACTCATCCCGCCATTCTCCGCCTCATCCAGGTGACCGTCCAGGCCGCCCACCGCCACCACATCCCCGTCAGCGTTTGCGGGGAAATGGCCAGCGACCCCGTCCTGGTCCCGCTCTTGCTCGGCCTGGGCGTCGATGAACTGAGCGTCGCCGCCTCGCTGGTGCCGCCCGTCAAATTCATCATCCGCCAGCTCAAACTCACTCAAGCCACGGAATTGGCCGACTTCGCCCTCAATAACGAGTCGGCCCTCGAAATCCTGGCTCGCTGCCAGGAACTGGCCCGCAACCTCGCCCCCAGCCTTTTCGAAACCGGATGAAAGTGATTATCCTGGCGGCGGGCTATGCCACCCGCCTTTATCCGCTCACCCTCACCCAGCCCAAGCCGCTCCTGCCGGTCGCCGGCAAGCCCATGATCGAGTATGTCCTCGACAACCTCGCCCCCATCGGCGGCCTCGACCGCATCTACGTCGTCACTAACGCCAAGTTCGCCAGCCGCTTCCAGCAATGGTCCGACCTCTACCGCGCCACCAAGGCCAAACTCGATTTCACCGTCGTCAACGACGGCTCGACCGAGGATGCCAACAAACTTGGCGCCATCGGCGACCTGCACTTCGTCCTCACCACTCAGCAGGTCGACGACGACGTCATCGTCGTGGCCGGCGACAACCTGTTCAGCGAACCACTCGGCGGCTTCGGCCGCTATTGCCGCGAGAAACAGGCCCCCGTCCTGGCCGTGTATGACGTCGGCCAGCTCGACCAGATCAAAAAGTTCAACGCCCTCAGCGTGGACCCCTCCGGCCGCATCACCTTCTTCGAAGAAAAACCCCAAAAACCCACCAGCACCCTCACCGGCATCGCCCTCTATTTCTATCCCAAGCCCACTTTGCCGCTCCTCCGCCAATACATCGCCCAAGGCAACAACCCGGACCAACCCGGACTCCTGATCCAATGGCTCTATCCGCGCCTCGCCGTCTATACCTGGAAAGTCCCCGGCCTCTGGTACGACATTGGGTCGAAAGAAACGCTCGCCGAAGCAAACCGCATCTTTGCCACCGTCAACAGACCCGCTGTTGCCTGAGGACCCGGATGCGGTCGCGCAACTGGGCGGCGCGTTCGAACTCCTGCCGCTCGATCGCCCGGCGGAGCTGACGCTCCAACTGCTCCAGTTCGGACAGCGGGCGCTTCTCTTGAATCTGCCCCGCCAATTCCCGCAACCCGCTCAGCGACCGCTCCCGCTCGAACCCGAAGGTCTCGTCGTCCAGTTCCCTCAGCCCTTCGATGCTCGCAATCGCCTCCCGGACGATGCGCAGCGCCTTGTCATAGGCGCCCTGGTCCAACTCCAGCATGGCGGCCGCGCTGGCGTTGACGCGGACGATATAGGGGCGCCATTTCTCGAGAAACTGCTGGTCCTCCTCCCGCCGGGCGTAACGGTGCACCAGGTCAAACACGCGCAGGTTGCGCGCCGTGTCCCGCACCGTGCGGGCCCAGTCCTTGAGCTGAAAGAGCCGCACATAACGGAAGTAATAGAGCGTCCCTTCGTTGAACAGTTCCCCGCATTCCCGCGGTTCCAGCCCGAACTGAGCTTCGCCCCCGCTGGCCTTGGCCTGTTCCAGGCGTTCCCAGTGGAACTCCAGCGCCGATTCCTTGCCATGCGGACGCGCCCCGTCCGGGCGCCCGTCCAACTCGTACTGTTCAATCCCCAGCGGCGTGCGCACTTGCAGAATCGGCCGCCCGTCCTCGCCCGGCACCAGGCGGGCGTCCTTTTCCGGGTCGTAGGGCCAGCTCCTCAGGATTCGCCGCAAGTCAACACGCTCATTCATATTCCCATCACTCCTATACTAATATCGGCCAACGGATGCGCAAGCGGCTCGCTGCGGGCGCGCAGCGTGGGACTGCCCCCGCCTGGTAGTAGGCCAGCCCTCCGGCTTGCTTGCGTCCCGCCCGCCCTCGGGGTGGGCCAAACCCAGTGCGGCAGCGCGCCACCAGCAAGCCGGAGGCCTGCGCCATCACGCGGCGGCACTATCAAGCTGCGCCGCTACGCCAGCATCCCCCGGAGGAACTTGCAGTTGGCCTGGTAGCTCTCGAGCATTGGCTGGCCGGGGGGCACGGCGCCTTCGATTTGCACCCAGCCGCGATAGCCGATGGCGTCCATGGCGGCGCGGACCTTTTTGAAATCGACCTTGCCCTGGCCGAGCAAGGCGCCGTTTTCCTTCGCGTGAAACTCGCAGATGCGTTTGCCGAGCTGGCGAATCTCCCGGTAGATATCGTAGCCCATGTCGTTCGAGTTGCACACGTCGTAATAGACCTGCACCGCCGGGGAGCCGACGCGCTTGAGGATGTCGAGGTGTTGTTCGGCGCTGAGCCAGCTTTCGAGACCGAGGACCACGCCGGCCTTTTCAGCCTTGGGCGCGACCGCCTTGAGCCGCCGCACGACTTCGTCCACGCCGGCCTTGTCGCCCCGCAAATCGTCGTTGGCGAAGAAGGCCAGCAGCACCACCCGCACGCCCAGCGCCCGGCAGACATCAATGCTGTCGCTCACCCAGGCCACCGTGCGCGGGTCGCTCTTGTACGGAACACTGTTCAGCTCCCCGATGGCCAGCGACGACACTTCCAGGCCGGCCTGCCTGGCCGCCTCTTTGTATTGCTGCTGCACCTCGGGCTTGCGCAGCCGCATGTCGTTCGCCACCGTGCCCAGGCTCACCTGCACGCCATCCAGCCCGATCTGCTTGGCGACCTCGAAGGCCGCCGGGTCGCCCATCCGGCCGATGGACCAATCGCAAGCGCCAATCTTGAACCGGCGCTTGCTCGCGGCGGCAAACAGGGGGGCGCAGTTGGCGGCCAAAGCCAGCCAGGCCGCCGCCTGGCTTGACTGGCGAAGCATGGCGCGCCGCGACAATTGACGCGAGCATCTGGTCATAGCCATATCGCCTCGACGTTAACACCCCCCAAGGTATTCAGCAACCCTTCAACCCGCTGGTCGGCGACGCCCAATTCCGCAGATGCGCACGCCAACGATCTGGATTATGTTAAAGTGGAAATGGCGACTGAAACGACAAAGGCAGGGCGACTCGAGCCGGTGAGGCAATTCGCGATCTTCACCCCCAACCGGCTTGGCCGCCTGCACGATCTCATCAGCCTGCTTGGCGCCCAAGGCGTGCATGTGCTGGCCTTGATGGTGCTGGACACCACCGACAGCGCGATTATCCGCATGGTGGTGGACGACCCCGACCGGGCGCGCCAACTGCTGCTCCGCGAAGGCTTCCCCTTCACGGAAACCTGCCTGCTGGTCGTCGAGGTCACGCCCACGGAATTGGCGCCCCTCCTGTCGGTCCTCTTGCAAGCCGAGCTGAACATCAATTACCTCTACTCCTTCATTCCGCACCCGGACGGCAAAGCGCTCCTCGGCCTGAGCGTGGAAGACAACGAGACGGCCGAGCTGGCCCTGCGCCGCCACCAGTTCCGCACCCTCAGGCAATCGGATATCTCCCGCTGATTCCAACGAGCGTTCAAGATGGCACTAAGGCGCGCAGGACTTTGGGCTTCTGGCGAGGCGCGAGCGAGGCGCATATCCGCAGCGATCTGCAACGAGCGAGCAACGAAGCCAGAGGCCCAAAGGACAAGCGAATTAGTGCCATCTTGAACGCGAATTGGAATGAGCCCAGGGCCGGAGCTCTGCCTTCCTGCCGCGCAGCTAGGGCTCACCCATTTCCAGGCCACAGCGGGCGGCGCCGAGCAAGGCGGTCGTCTCCTTCATGATGACCCGCACCGGCATGGCTTCCATGAGCGGGCGCATCCGCCCCTTGGCGGTGAAGGCGGCCATGAACCGCGGGCCTTGCAGCTTGGCGATGATCCTGGGCGCAATCCCGCCGCCCGCATAAACGCCGCCGGTGGCCATGGTCTTCAGCGCCAGGTTGCCCGCCTCGGCCCCGTAGAACGAGACGAACACCTCGAGGGCACTCACACACAAGTCGCACCGGCCTTCCAGCCCGGCGGTCGAGATCGCCGCCGAGGGGTCCCCTTGGCGCATGGCCTCGCGCAGCCAGGCCGGTTCGTCCCCGTTCCTGGTGTCGCGCAAAAAGTCATAGATCTGCCGCAAACCGGGTCCGGAGAGGACGCGCTCGTAGCTGACGTGTTCGAATCTGGCGAGGAGGTAATGGAGCAACTCCGCCTCCAGCTCATCGCGCGGCGCGAAATCCGCGTGGCCGCCTTCGCACGCGAAAGGATGGTGCGTCTTGCCGTCCCAATACAACCCGGCCTCACCCAGGCCGGTGCCGACGGAAATCACCGCGCAATTCCCTTCGGCCCCCTGGGCGCCCGCATTCAGGGTGACGAAGTCGCCGGCCTCGAGGGCGGCGATGCCGTAGGCGTTGGCCTCAAGATCGTTGATCACCTTGACGGCGGGCAGACCCAGTTCACGCGCCAGCAGGTTTGAATCAACGACCCAGGGCAAATTCGGCGTCACGACCCGCCCGTGCTGGACCGGGCCGGCGATGCCGAAACAGGCCCGGTCGACCTTCACTCGCTGCTCCGCCACAAACGCGGCGGCAATTTCTCCCAGACCCGCGTATGCCCGGCTGGTGTACTTCTTTTCGATGACCGCAAGCGGGCGCCCGTCCAAGGCCTCGAACAAGGCCAACCGCGTTGAAGTGCCGCCAATATCGCCTGCGAGAATCATTAGTCCAATCTGGCAAATCCTCCACCGGCGCGCAAGCCCGCCGTGCGCACCCGCTGGGGCGCGCGGCGCGCCAAAAGCGGAACTGTTTCCAAGGCTGAGTGCTGCTCATAACACCGAACATACCCCGCGGCGCGCGCCCGGCCAGCTTCGCGCCCCTGGCCGCCCCGGAAGGCCGGCCTCCTGACCCTGCCCCGGCAGGGACCCGTGGAGTGAAATCCCGACGTGTCGGGACCGCCTCCCTGCAATTTCTCCAATGAATAAAACCTGGTCCTGGCCGGTCTGATTCACGTCATGACGAAAAGCCGCAAGCACGCCTCCCCGGTGCTCACCAGGGGCCAACTCTGGAAAACCGACCGGGCCTATATCCATATCGTGGAGCTGGGCAAAACCCTGCTCCATTACCGGATGACCAGGAGCCTCAAACAAAAGGGAGTCGTTACCCGGATGAGTGCCATCGGAACCATGGCCGATTACTTGAAAACCAATGACGCGCGCCTGGTCAAGACCGGCGCCGCCTAGTCAAACGCGTGTCCGGCGCAACACAGGACGTTGCGGACCTTGTGCCGAACCAGTTCCTTGACCCGGGCGCGGGCCGGGCCGAGGTATTTGCGCGGATCGAATTCCTTGGGCGTTTCCGCAAAGACCTTGCGGATGCCAGCGGTCAGGGCCAGGCGCAGGTCGGTATCGATATTGACCTTGGCGCAGCCGACCCGCCGGGCGACCTCGATGTCGGCCTCGGGCACGCCGGCGGTGTCGGTGCCCAGTTTGCCGCCGTACTTGTTGATTTCCTCGACCAGTTCCTTGGGCACGCTGGAGGCGCCATGGAGCACCAGCGGATAATCCCCCAGCCCGGCCTCCAGGAGCGCCTGCTTGATCGCCTTGAGCCGCTCCAGGTCCAGGTGCTGCTCGCCCTTGAACTTGTATGCCCCGTGGGAATTGCCGATGGCCACCGCCAGCGAATCCACGCCGGCGCGTTGCACGAACTCAACGGCTTGTTGCGGGTGAGTGTAGTGGCCCTCTTTCGAGTAACTGCCGCCCACCTCGCCCTCGTCGAACTGCGCGCCGACCAGTTGCCCCAGCTCCCCTTCCACCACACCGTTGTGTTTGTGGGCGTACTCCACCACGCGGTGGCAGGTCTCGATGTTCTTCTCGAACGGCTCGTGGCTGGCGTCAATCATCACGCTGGTAAAACCTTCGTCGATGCACTCCTTGCACAGCTCGAAGCTGTCGCCGTGGTCCAGGTGCACGGCGATGGGGATGTTCGACAGGCTGAGGGCCGCCTCGATGAGTTTCTTCAGATAAATCGGGTTGGCGTAGCCCCGCGCGCCTTTGGAAATCTGCAGGATGACCGGCGCCTTTTCCGCTTCGCAGGCCTCCACGATCGCCTGCAGCAGTTCCATGTTGTTGACGTTGAAGGCGCCCAGCGCGTATTTGCCCTTGAGCGCCTTGGCGAACAAATCCCTGGTATGTGTCAGTGGCATAAGTTTGCTTCTCGAATCAGTGAATCAGTGAATCCATCAGCCAGCGGCCACCAACCCTGCGGCCTACCCTGACATTAAAGACCGCCGCCGCCATAGAAAACCATAATGTGGGATGCCCGGCAAGCGCGAAATCTCATTGCCCATTTTCTCGGCCGCATCCTGACACTGCCCCCGAGCGCGGGCGGAAGCCCTCCCCCCTTCCCCCCATAGGCGCTAACCTAACTGCAACCGTGCCCCCGATGTCCTTAGGGAATTCAGCGTTTTCTCCCGGCCACGCGTCAGTAGCTAGGGCAAAAACAGGCCATTCGGCGACTAAGTTAGCGCCTATGCCCCTTCCCCCCTCCCATGCGCTCGGAGCGCATGGGAGGGGGGTGATCCGTTTTTCGACTTTACCCAGGGCGGCGGCCCGTCCCGCTCGGAGCGGAACGGGCCTTGCCCTGGGCTACTTTCTTGCTGCCCCTGCGGGGCAGAAGGATGCCGCGCTACGCGCGGGTAGAGTGGAATTAGTGGCAGTGTCGGGATGCGCCCCATTTTCTCCCGCCTCAAGCCTCAAGCCTCGCGTTCGTGCTGCGGCGCCGCTCGAAATTGGCAATCGGCGAGGGGCAAGGGGCAATCCAACCGCCGCTCTGAGCCTCAGCGCTTATTGATGATCTCCGACATCTTGAAGATGGGCAGAAACATGCAGATGACCATGCCCCCAATCACGACGCCGAGGAACACGATGAGGATTGGCTCGATCAGGGACATCAGACCCGAAAGGGTGGTTTGGATCTCTTCGTCCAGGAAGTCGGCAATGCGCTCGAGCATGTTGTCGATCTTGCCGGTTTGCTCCCCGGCGGTCACCATGCGGATGATCATGCTGGGGAAAATCGGGTGCTTGCTCAGGGCGCTGGAGATGCTCTCGCCGCGCTCGATATCGAGGGCGGCGGTCTTGATCGCTTTTTCCATGACCACATTGCCCACGGTCTGCGAGACGATCTGAAGCACTTCCAGGATGGGCACGCCGCTGCGCACCAGCGAGGCCAGCGTGCGGGTGAACCGCGCCAGGCAGATCTTATGCGCGATGATGCCAAAGACGGGCAGTTTGATGCGCCGGGCATCCCAAAAATAGCGGCCCACAGCCGTCCGGATGAAGTAGTGCCAGCCATAAGCCAGCCCGCCGGCACAGAGCAGAATCAGCACAATGTAATGCTTCACGAAGTTGCTCGTGTTAATCAGATACTGCGTGGGCGTGGGCAGCTTCGAGCCGAAACTGGTGAACACCTCCGCGAAGACGGGCACCACTTTCACCAACAGGAAGCCGGTGATCAAAATCGCCACCACCGTCACCACCGTCGGATACATCATGGCGGATTTGACCTTCCGGCGAAGTCGGGCGGCATTCTCGAGGTAGGTTGCCAGGCGGGCCAGGATTTCGGCCAGCAACCCCCCCTTTTCACCCGCCGCCACCATGCAGATGTAAAGCCGACTGAAAGCCTTCGGATGCTTTTGCAGGGCGTCCGAAAAACTGTCCCCTCCTTCCACGCGCGAGCAGACGTCCCGAATCACGTCCCGCGTCACTTTGTTGGTCGTCTGCTCGCCCAGCGCCTGCAACGATTGCACCATCGCCAGGCCCGCATCAATCATCGTCGCCAGTTGCCGGGTAAAAATCACCAGGTCCATCAGCGGCACACTGCCCCCGCCGCCCGTGCGCCCCTTTTTGGCCACTTTCTCCTGGATCGAAACGACCAGGAGATTGCGGTTCAACAGGGCGGCGATGGCGCCCTGCTCCGTGCCCGACTCCACTGAACTCCGGATCTCCCGCCCGGATACCGTATCCCGGGCGACATACGCAAATGAGGCCATAATGATGTAACCGTCTGTCAGGCCCAGCAGGCTTCGTTCCAGAAAACCAAAGACCTCAGCCTGGCGGTCTCGTGGCCCCGCCGGGGCCCCTGGCCAATGCCTCAGGTTGGTACAGGCTTTGTACAAAATTGGGCGAAAAATCTTGTTGTCAAACCCGCGGCTTTTTCCTATCTATTGCCGCCAGAGCACCGGTTTTGGTGCGAGGGCAGACCGGATCTGCCCTCTTTCAGATGCATAGTTAGACAGGTAACAGTATATGCAAAAAGATCGGAGGAACGAATGAAGTTTAATAAATGGACCGTAGCGCTGGCCGCCGTCGGCGTGGTCAGCCTGGCGTCCGCTGCCAAAGCCGAGGAAAAGGCCAGCGCCATTGCGACGGCGCTCTCGTCCACCACCATCGGCGGTTACGTGGACACGTCGGCGCAGTGGAACTTTGGCACGGGTAACCAGAACTTGCCGCCTTACAAATTCAACAGCCCCAGCAAGGCCGACGGCTTCAACCTGGACGTGGTCCAGCTCAGGATCGATAAGCCGCTCGACGAGACGCCCTGGTCTGCCGGCTACCGCGCGGACCTGTGGTTCGGACCGGACGCCAATACCCTTGGGACGACCTCGATCATCTCTGGGAGTGGGCCCTCGGACTTCGCCCTCCGCCAGGCCTACGTCTCCCTCAACATGCCCGTCTGCAACGGCATTGACTGGAAGGTCGGCGTGTTCGACAGCGTCATCGGTTACGAATCGGTCGAATCCCCGAACAATCCCAACTACACCCGTTCCTACGGCCACTCGATCGAACCGCAGACCCACACGGGTGTGTTGGCCAGCTATCGTTTTGGCACCGCCTTCAGCGTCATGGCCGGCGTGGCCAATACCGTTGGCCCGACCATCAATGAGCGGGCGTCGGGGGGGCTGAATCCTGCCGGCGCCACCAAGGCCGAGTCCTACAAGACCTACATGGGCTCCGTCGCCCTCACCGCCCCGGACAGCATGTCATTCCTGGCCGGCTCCACCCTCTATGCCGGGTTCGTCAGCGGCTTTTCCGACCACACCGCCGGCATGGCGGGCACCACCGGCGATCTGACCAGCTATTATGCCGGGGCCACCATTGCCACCCCCATCAAAGAACTCCGCCTGGGCGCCGCCCTTGACTACCTCGACCTCTATGGCGTCGCAGGCCAAACCTGGTCCGTGGCCGGCTATGCCTCCGTCCAGGCCACCGAGAAGCTCAGCTTCCACTTCCGTGGGGAGTACTTTAAGGACAGCCAACAGTTCCTCTCGAATGCGTATAATACGAGTATGGGCGGCACGACGGCAGCCCTCTTCCCGCAGCAAGTCATGGCTTTCACCGGCACGGTCCAGTATGACCTGTGGAAGAACGTCGTCAGCCGCCTCGAACTGCGTTGGGATCACTCTTTGACCGGCGCGGGCGCTTACGGTGGCACAGACCCCACTACCCCTGGGAGCTTGAGGAACGCCTGGATGCTGGCGGCCAACATCATCTACAAGTTCTAAGCTGACCTCGCCCCAGCCCCAAGACCCCTTCCGAGCAATTTGGAAGGGGTTTTTTTTGTTGAAGAGCGGCCTCAAGCGGATGCCCTCCCCAGCGGACGCCCGATCGTTCAGAGGGCGCGACTTTTGGAAATCGCCTCTGGCAATGGGCAAGGGCAGGGCTGTCCAGTTTTGACCACGCGGGGCAAGGAGGGACTGATTGGCCTAGCCATCCGAAGACTCGGGAAAGCGTAACTATCTTATGGGCAGTAACTTACACGTTTTGATAAGATCTTGGCATGGCAGGTGCCTTGTGCGCGGCTCAGCCGCGTTGTAGTCGCTTCCGAATCCATTACCTCCAGCGCGCGGTAACGGAAGGCAAGACTCAAGATAGCTGATCTTATGAAGTGCAATGCCTGGACCCTGGCTTTGGTTGGCGCCGGCCTGCTCAGCCCGCCGGCGGCAACCTGGGCGGAAGAAAAGCCCAGCTCGGTTCTAACCGCGCTCTCCTCGACCACGTTGAGCGGCTACGTCGATACCTCGGCGCACTGGAATCTTGGAACCCGCAACGCCAACTTGCCGCCCTACACCCCGAATGGCCAGCCGGGCGGAACCAAGGCGGACGGTTTCAACCTGGACGTGGTGGCCCTCACTTTAAACAAAACCCCCGGGGAGGAAGCGTGGTCGGCGGGTTATAATGCGACGCTGCTCTTGGGGCCGGATGCGGTCGGCTACAATACGTCCTTCCTTGGCGCCAGGCAGGCGGCCCAGAGCGATTTCAGCCTGAAAGACACCTACTTGGAGCTGCACGCGCCCTTGGGAAACGGGCTGGACCTCAAGCTGGGCACCTTCACGGAGATCATCGGCTACGAGGTCTATGAGGCCGCCAACAACCCCAATTACACCCGCTCCTACGGCTACATCATCGAACCGACCCAGATGACCGGCTGGCTCGCCGCCTACCAGCTCTGCCCCTCCCTGCTGTTGAACGCTGGCCTTTGCGACACGTGGAGCGCCGGCGTCAACTCCCGCAGTTTCAACACCGCCCCGGCCAGGGCCGAGTCCTTCAAGACTTACATGGCTTCGCTCGCCTTTGCCGCTCCCACCAACTCGGGCGCCTGGTCGGGCTCGACCCTTTCCGGCGGCGTGATCAATGGCTGGGACGCGGCCAACCTGGTGGACAAGACCAGCTTTTACATCGGCGGAACGCTCAATACGCCGATTACGAACGTGAAGCTGGGGGCTGCCTACGACTACGTCATCCTGGGCCCCAACACCATCAATGGAACCCCCGCCAGTTCGGGCTACCAGAATGCCGCTGCCCTCTATCTCAACTGGCAGGCGACCGAAAAACTCGCCTTCAACACCCGCGGCGAGTACTTCTCGCAAAGCGGCTACCTGGCGGCGGCGGCCACGGCGGCCGGCGCCGGTTTGCCCAAGAGCGCATTCGCACTCACCCAAACCGTCCAGTATGACCTCTGGAAAAACGTCATCGCCCGCGCCGAATTCCGCTGGGACCACGCGGCCGATGCCAGCAATCCCTTCGCCAACGGCGTTGACAACGCCTTCCTGCTGGCCGCGAACCTCATCTTCAAATTCTGACCTGCTTGCCATCCGCTATTTTTGTGAAGCGGCGCTTTTCTTGACAATTGCCCGGAAATGGTGTTTATTAACCCAGGTTAGAAGATGACGACTACAATCCAAGTCAGCCTGTGCGGTCGGCGAGCCGATGAACAGAAGTTCAGGTGGCCTCGTTCCGCTGGCCGTCCGGGCGTCGCGGCAGGAAAATCCTGACTGGTAATTACAGATTTCCAGAAAACCCGCGATGACCAGTCAATCGCGGGTTTTTTGTTGGAATGGCGCCGCCCGGGTGGGCGGCCCCAGAAAAAGACAACGCAATGAAAGCAAACTATAGACGGGTACGGGCCCAGTTCAGGCCCGAGACCGGGTTTCAAATCAAACCCCTCCCGCCGGCGCCGTTTCGGGCGCAGGAGGCAGACCCTCTGGAGCGGCTCAAACGCCGGTTGCTCGCCCAGCGCTTGGAAGAAGTCTGGGAGCCCGAGGCTAACAGCCAGTTGTGCCGCGCCGCCCACGAAGCCGCGGCCCTGGCCTGGGTGACGCCCTATCCGTTGCTGCTTTTCCCGGTCTTGTTCGACGAGCGGGCCGAGGCCGCCGCCGCCCGGGCTGAACGCCAGGCGGATGTGCGCCAACGCAGCCCACAGTTGCTCGCTACATGAAAGGGCGAATTCTGACCGCATCCTTTGCCCGCCAGGGCGCCCGGGCCTCTTCCGCCCTGGCCGCTTTCCGCGAACCGCGAGGTAGTGGGGCAGGCGTCCCGCCTGCCATCAGGGCGTCTCGCCCTTGAAACCAACGCCGGCCTGACGCCCGCGCCGGCAGGCGGGACGCCTGCCCCACTGTCGCCGCCGCCCGGTTCATGGCCCCTATGCGCGTCCGGTTTCGGAGGTGGGAGCTGACCAGGAACCGGCAGCCGCCAGCCTGAGCCGCCTGCACCCACCCACTCCCCCCCTCACTCCTCTGCCTCCTCCCGCCCCGCTTCCCGGACCCGGATGTAGCGGCGCAGAACAATGAGGCCAACGGGCGCTACCGCAGTGCTCAGCGCGATAATCAGCCACAGCATCGCCGAGTGCCGCGGGCCGATCTCCGGGCAGAACCTGGCCAGCAGCACCCCGGAAAACATGGCCACCGGCAGCTTGGCCAGGAAAAAGGGAAGATAGGAAAGCGACATGTAAGAGGCCTCCTGCCCCTTGGGCGCGATGGCGGCGGCGTATTCATAGAGCCGGGGCGAGTACATCGACTCCCCCACCGACAGCAACACGATGTAGAGGAAAATCATAACGTAGTACGGGTTGACACTGCCTGGAACACCGAGCCGGTTCCTGGCGATTTCCCACGGGAACGCATCCTCCAGCAACTGGCGGTTCAGGCGCGCCAGTTTGCGCCCCTGCGGCCTGTGGGCCAGTTGTTCTTTGTCTCGCGCCGGGAGTGCCAGCGCGCCAAAGCCCGGCTGGCTGTCGAGCGGGCCGCGCTTGATGATCTTGCTCAGGTCTTGCGCCAGGGCGACCCGCACCGGGTGAGCGCTCCGGGCCAGTTCCCGGGTGTAGGTCTCCTCGAGCAGCAATCGGCCCAGGAGCAACGATTGGTTGGGCAGCCCCTTCGCCTGGCGCTGCTCCGGGCCTTGGGCCAGGAGCGCGCGCGCCCCTTGGGACAAGGCCACCCCCGCAAACCGTCTCTCGTCTTTCTCCTCCCACAAACTCCCGCTGTGGAGAATGCGATTCAATTCCGCCGCCAGGACCGCCTGCCGTTTTGGCACGGGGCAGTTCGCATCGGCCAGCATCCCCCTGCTGGCCGGCGAAAACCCTCTCCAAACCAGTTCCGAAACCGGCCGGGTCGTCGCGTTGGCATCGTCCCGCAGCCTGGCGGCCAAGGCGGCCACATCGTTGATCTCCCCGGCGGCAAACAGGGCGGAACCGGGCCGCGGCCCGGAACCGGCGGCCCGCGCCGGCAGTTCTCCCCGCAAAAGCGCCCGCGTGGTTTCCGACAGGGCCTGGTAGAGGGCCCCGGCTGCGGGATTCGCGGAGGATTGGAGCTTCGCGGCCAGCCCCGGCAAGTCCCGAAAATCATCCGGCGAGAACCGGCTGTCGCCCCCGAGCCAGGCGTTGGCGATGGCATGGCCCAACCGGCCATCGGCCAGCGGCTGGAACCATTGGGGCGGCAGGGCCATGAGAAAGACCGACGCCGCCGCGATGGCGCTGCCGACGCTGACCATCCGGTAAGCGGAGATTCGCTGGGCCAGCCCGCCGACGATGGGTACCAGGAAGAGGATCAGCACGGAGTTGATGGCGAACAGACGGCCCACCGGCGCGCCTTCCCCCAACTCCCGGATGCCGAACTTGGGATAAGTGTAGTACATGTGGATGAAAATCAGGCGCACGAACGCCGCCAAGGTGAGAAAGGCCAGGAACTTGTAAAAGCCGGGCTGACGCCATAACCCGGCGAAGATGCGGACGGTCTCCCGCAAGGCCTCGCGCACCGTGAGGCGGAGGGCGTCCCAGAGGTTCGCCTGCGGATACTTGGACGCTTCGGCAGTGATCTTCACGCCCTCGTCCGTGGCCTCGACACCGTCGCGCAAGGCAAAGTACACAATCGGCACCACCGACACTTCGAACAGGAAGCCGATCAGGAAAAGCACCCGGTACGTGGTCAAGTCCAGCCCCAGCCAGGGCACTGCCAGGTGGCCGTGCGGTTCCCCCAAGCTGGCGCGCACATGATCGAAAATGAAATTCGCGATGAGGAATCCCCCGTTCATCACGGCGTAAAAAACCGCGAACGCCAGCGACCGCTGGGCGGTGGTCGAGTAGCGCCGCACGCCGGCCACCAGCACCGGCACGCCCAGGGCCTCGCCCAGCGCCAACGGCAACATGCCGCCCGCCAGGGCCAGCCATTTCACCGTGGTAAACGTCATCACCCCGCGCGCCGCCACGCAGACCCCCAGCCCCAGGAGCAGGGCCTTGCGCAGCCCAATCGCATCCGTCAAGGAGCCGACGAACACCGTCAACAGCGTCATCGCCGCGCTCCAGGTCGCGACCACGACCCCCGCCCGCTCGTCGCTGTAACCCAGGTCGTACGACAGCCAGAGCACGAAGGTCGTGTTCATCACGCTGTAAGCCACGATCCCCAGCAGCTTGGCAGCGAACACGATCCACAACTCGCGCACCGCGCCCCCCAGGACCGTGAACCGGCTCAGAAATGCAGGCCGCACGGCCGGGGCTGCCGGCGAGTGCCCCGCAGAAAAAGTCTGGCGCGGTTGCAACGGCTCTGTGCGGTGCTCAAACATCTGCCCCCAAATCATACCCACACCACCGCGCCCATCAAACAAGGAAAGACCAGACGACGCGCCCGACGGTGCCTCTCATTTCTTCGCAGAAACGTTGTTGAATTGTTTCCGCGCTTATGCCATTATCGCGTCCAACTTGTTACCTTAACATGCAAAAAACGACTTTAGACCTCAGCGCTAAACCAAACTCCTTCACCTTCACACGCCGCCAATTCCTCAGCCGCACGACCCTGGCGGTCGGCGCCACCACGCTCGCCTTCCCTTACGTCGGCCGCGTCCTGGGCGCCAATGACCGCATCAACGTCGCCTGCATCGGCGTCGACGGCAAGGGCGACAGTGACAGCAGCGACGCCGCCGGCTGCGGCGGCAACATTGTAGCCATCTGCGATGTGGACAAGAACAGCCTGGCCAAGAAGGCCAAGCAGTTTGCCGAGAAATTCCCCGACCTCAAGCAGTACCAGGACTACCGCAAGCTGCTCGCGGAGATGGAAAAAAGCATCGACGCGGTCACCGTTTCGACGCCCGACCATAATCACGGCATCGCCGCCATTCGCGCCATGAAGATGGGCAAGCACTGCTTCTGCCAGAAACCGCTGGTGCAGACCGTCGCTGAGGCCCGGCAGGCGCGGCAACTGGCCAAAGATAAGAAGCTGGCCACCCAGATGGGCAACCAGGGCAGCGCCGAATCCGGTCTGCGCCGCGCCGTCGAGGTCATCCAGGCCGGCGTCATCGGCCGCCCCCTCCAATGCCATGTCTGGTCCAATCGCCCCATCTGGCCCCAGGGACTCAATCGGCCCGAGGGCGAAGACCCGGTCCCTGACTCTCTGGATTGGGACGTGTGGCTCGGCCCGGCCCCGGTGCGCCCTTTCAAGAAAGGCGTTTATCACCCCTTCGCCTGGCGCGGTTGGTTCGATTTCGGCACCGGCGCCCTGGGCGACATGGCCTGCCACACCGTCAACATGCCTTTCCGCGCGCTCAAACTCGGCTATCCTAACGTCGTCGAATGCGAAGAGGCCTCCCAGCTTTATCCCGAAACTTTCCCCAAGACCTCCCGCATCCGCTTCGAGTTCCCGGCGCGCGAGGGCCTGCCCCCGCTTAAGTTCTGGTGGTACGACGGTAATCCAGGCGACCGCTCCGTCAAACCGCTCCGCCCGAACCAGGAAGCCATCAAAGAAATCCTCAAGTCAGTCAGTGACTCCCTGCCGGGCAGCGGCGCCCTGATCATCGGTGAAAAGGGCAAGCTCTTCTCCCCAGACGACTACGGCTCCCAGTTCTTTTTGTGGCTTAACGGCGAGGACGGCTACCAGAATGGCAATCAGCACCCCGCCTGCAAACCCATCCCCCAATCCATCCCTCGCTCCCCCGGCCACATGCAGGAATGGTTCCGCATGATGAAAGACGGCACTGCCGCCTACTCCAACTTCGATATCGCCGCCTACCTGGCCGAAGTCATTCTCCTCGGCTGCGTCGCCTTGCGCGTCGGCGTCGGGCGGCGCATGCTGTGGGACGGCCCCCGGATGCGCTCGCGCAACATCCCCGAGGCCGCACGCTTCGTTAAACGCACCAACCGCCCGGGTTGGGAAGCCTGATGCGCTTGCCACTTGGCCTGACGAAGTGTCGCCAAAATAACCGTCTGCGGCAGCCTCCACGGTCTTACCAGCCCGTCGTGGGACCGTGAACCTGGCGGCAACGGTAGTGGGGCAGGCGTCCCGCCTGCCGGCGCGGGCGTCAGGCCGGCGTTGGTTTCAAGGGCGAGACGCCTTGATGGCAGGCGGGACGCCTGCCCCACTAGCCGGCGAGCCAGAGGCTTGCCGGGACTGACCCAACCTGGCAGCTTGCGCTGCAACGGTTCATGACGGAAAAGCCCAATTCGTCCGCCGACCCGGTTGAGGAACTCTTGCGGCGCGGCGGCGCCTGCGCCCAACAAGGCCAGGCGCTGGCAGCGGCCAAGCTCTTTGTCGCGGTCCTGGAACAGCAACCCGACTGTTTTGAAGCTCATTGCCGCCTGGGCCAGGCCCTGCGGCAACTCAATCAACTGGATGAGGCCGCCCATTGTTTGGAAACCGCCATCCGCCTCCGTCCTGCCCATCCGCAATTGCATCTGCTGCTGGGCGCCATCCACAAGCAACGCGGGGCCCTCGAGATCGCCGCTGATTGTTGCCGCCGCGAAATCGCCCTCGACCCGCGCAACCCCGACGCCCATTACAACCTCGGCCTGGTCCTGCAAAACCTGCAGCGGCCCCTCGAGGCCATGGCCGCCTACCGCCAAGCCCTCGCCCTGCGCCCTGATTATGTCGGCGCCCTGGTCAACCAAAGCGCCCTCTACCAGGAACAACCGGACCTCGACGCCGCCATAGCCTGTTGCGAACAGGCCTTGCGCCTCGAGCCGGCTCATGCCGAGGCCCATTGGCAGCTTGGCACCGCCTTGCTCGCCAAAGGCCAGTGGGAACGCGGGTGGCAAGAGTATGAATGGCGTTGGAAGCTCAAAGACTTCACCACCCCTGACGCCGCCTTCCCACAGTCGCTCTGGGACGGGGGCGACCTGGGCGGGCGGCGCATTCTGCTCCATGCCGAGCAAGGTTACGGCGACATGATTCAATTCATCCGCTACGCCCCGCTGGTGGCCCAACGCGGCGGTGAAGTCCTCCTGGGCTGCCCGCCGGCCCTGGCGCCCCTCCTCGCCCGGGCCCCGGGCGTCAGCCAGGTCGCCACCGCGCGGGCCAAGCTGCCGGCCTTCCAGGTCCACGCCCCGCTGCTGAGCTTGCCGGCCATCTTCCGAACCACCCCGGCCACTCTGCCGGCCAAGGTCCCGTATCTCACGCCGCCCGAGCAGCCCTTCCCGATCGGACAACAAGAAGCGGGTTGCCTCAAGGTGGGCCTCGCCTGGGCCGGGGACGCCAAACATAAGAATGACCGCAACCGTTCCATGCCGCTGGACCACTTTCGTCGCCTGATGGGATTGCCGAAGTTCCAATGGTTCAGCCTCCAGGCGGACGCCAGGGCGTCCGACCTTGCCCAGGCCCCCTGGACCAGCCAGCTCACGGACCTGGGCAGCAGTTTCGGCAGCTTTGACGACGCCGCCAGCGCCATTGTCCAGCTCGATTTGGTCATTTCCGTCGACACCGCCGTAGCCCACTTGGCCGGGGCCTTGGGAAAACCGACCTGGACACTCCTGCCTTTTGCCGGGGAGTGGCGCTGGATGGTTCACCGGCCGGACAGCCCCTGGTATCCAACTATGCGCCTCTTCCGCCAAAGCCAACCGGGCGACTGGCCTGGCCTGATGGACAGCGTCAGACACGAGTTGCTGAAAATGCGGCAGGGTTGACTGAAGCATCGTTCCGGCCCGCAGTTGCCAGCCCACGCACCGGCGACCGGGTTGGCAGGCACGCCTTCCTTTGCCTCCCACTTAATGGCCCGGAGAATTTGAGGGACGCAGCGGAGCGTGTCCCGATGCGAGTCGGAAAAGGATTGTCTGGCCGCCCGTTTTCGCGCCAAGATGCGCCAGGTATCTGCATGAGCACCGCTGCCTTAACTCAAGCCCCCGCGCCGCCGCTCAGTGCCGCTGGCGGCGCCGGAACCGATTTCACCCGCCCGGTCGCCCGGCCCAGAACCAGGGCCTTCAAACTCCTGCGCGAGGTCCTGCGCCACGGCGGACCCGGCTATGTGCAGTTTGCCATCACCAATATCTGCAACGCCAGGTGCGATTTCTGCAATTTCGCCGTGGATCGCTTTGATCGGAAAATGCGCCGCAGCGTCAGCCTCCAGCAGGCCCGCCAGGTGATTGACATCTGCCTCCGCAACCATATCGGCTACCTGCTCTTTGTCGGCGGCGAACCGCTGCTGCACAAAGACCTGGCCGCCATGACCCGCTATGCCGCCGAGCGGGGCATTCACCCCATGATCTGCACCAACGGCTCCCTCTGGACCGACCAGAACATGCGCGAACTGGCCCGCCACGGCCTGAGCAGCGTGATCATGTCCATCGATGCCCACGAAGTCGCCAGGCACGAGCAAAACCGCGGGCTGCCGGGAGTCTGCCGCCAAATCCGCCACGCCAACCAGGTCTTCGCCCAACTCGGCGTGCCTACCACCGCCAGCGTCACGGCCAGTCGGCTGATTGACGATTACGACAAGCTGCCTGACTTCCTGACCGGGCTCGGTTTCAAAAACTGCACCTTCAGCTATCCCCTCAGCCGCCTGGCCTCCAGCTATCTGAGCTTCAGCGACTCGCCCCTGGTCAGTTACAAAACCGAGGAACTGCTCCAGGTCTTCGAGAAAATCAAGCAACTCAAACAGCGCCACCGTTTGCCGGTCGTCAATCCACGGGAAGCCCTCACCGAGATGCAGCGTCACTTGCGCCACCAGCCCGAAAAATTCCGCTGCCTCGCCGGCCATAAGTACTTCTATCTTGACTGGAACCTCCTTCTCTACCGCTGTCACTTCTGGGCCAAGCCGATCTGCCACATTTACCAGTTCGACCAGTCCAAACTCATTCGCGACCGCTGCACCCGCTGCATGATCGATTGTTACCGCGACCCCAGTGTGCTCCAGTTCGCGGCCATCAGCGCCAGTCAGGCCTGGAACCACCTTAAACGCGGCCGCCTCCTGGCCGCCGCCAAAAACCTCCTCGACCCCCGCAACCTGACCTCGCTCAAAGCCGTCTGGGAAGACCGCCGCTATATCGGCCGCGTCTTTGGCGCAGACGAGGCGCGAGCACCGAGCATATCCGCAGCGATCTGTGAGGTGCGAGCAACGAAGTCTGCGCCAAAAAGGACCGCCGAATACGTCACCGTATTTACGGCTCACAGTACTAAGGCGCGCGTTGCCTGTGTTATCCCGCCTCCCGCCTCCCGCATTGCCTATCCCCCTTCCGGCCCCTTTCATTCGGTGGCTTTGAGGTTGCGCAACGCATCGCGGACCTGGGCGGCCCGTTCGTAGTCTTCCGTTTTGAGGGCCTCTTGCAGCGCGCGCTCCAGCCGTTCGCGTTGCGAGAGCGGGCGTTTGACGCGAAGCTCCTCCAGCCAACTCGCGAGCGACTGGACCTCGCCGCTCTGTTCGACCGCTTCGGGATGGCCGAAGTCGCGGTAAAAAGCGCGGATGCCCTCCAGGCCCTCTTCGGTGTGTTGGATGGCCAGCGCGTAATCCTCGGCCTGCAGCGCCTGCGCCCCGCGGGCCCGGGTCAGCACCATCATCAGTTGCGGCTGGAATTGCCGCAGCGCCAGGGCCAGTTCCTCGCACTCGGCATGCTTGCTCACGAAATCGAAGACCGCCAGGTTGCGCTCCGCATCCCGGATCACCGCCGCGTAGTCTTCCAGTTGCAGCAGGCAGATGTAGCGGTGGTGGTATTGCAGGGCCTCGAGCTGCAGCTTGGCGCAGTCTTCCGCTCCCAGCCGGAAGCCCGCCGCGCTGCCCTCATGCGCCGCCAGGTGTTTGTAAAGCCGCGCCTGGTAATACTCGAGCAGGGAGGCATAGCCCAACGGCCGCTTGCCGTCCGGCCGCCCCGCCGCGTTCATCTGCAGCAAACCCAAATCCACCCGCAACTGAATCTTCTCCTGCCCGTCCTTCCCCTTAAACCGGCGGACGCCCACTTGTCCGTGCTGATATTCCCAGTCTTCCAGCAGGCGTGCAATGTCGAAGTCCATGCCCCGAATATGAACGGGGCGGCGCCCCAAGTCAACGCCCGCGCCGGGGCCAGGGCAGAGGCATCTGCCTTCGAGGGCAGTGGGGCCAAGGCGCCTATGCCGTGCGCCGGCTTGACGGCGCTTTTCAATCCGGCTGCCTTTGGTTTGGCCGCCCGACTCCCCGCCCCTCGGGACGCTCGCCATTGAAAAGCGGACACAAGTCGCCGCGCTCCATAACCGGCGCGCGCTCGCACAACTCCTCTTTTCCCCGTTTAGAGTCTCCGGTCGCAACATCCACGTTTTTGCGTGAATGTCTTGGCATGTTTCCTTTGAAGGGGCCTGATTCTTCGGCGCGGAGCGCCGCCTTTAACGCGGCGGGGAAAGGCCCACGTTGCTCTTCCCACTCAGGAATTGACGCTTCGCTCTTGGTTGCGGCTCCGCCGCGTTAAGGAGCGTTTTGGAGCGCCTCCAGTTTCTCCTCCCGGTCGTGGGCCATGAGCGGTTCGATGATCGCGTCCAGTTCGCCTTCGAGCACCACGGGCAGGTTGTAGAGCGTCAACTCGATGCGGTGGTCGGTGACACGGTTTTGCGGGAAGTTGTAAGTACGGATGCGCTCGTTGCGTTCCCCGGTGCCGACCTGGGCTTTGCGCTGGGCGGCGTATTTGGCGTTTTCCGCCGCGACCCGGCGCTCCAGCAGGCGGGACCGCAGGACGGTCAAGGCCCGCGCCTTGTTCTTCTGCTGGGAACGCTGGTCGGCGCAACGGACGATCAGGCCCGTCGGCCGATGCAGCACCTGGACGGCTGAATCGGTGGTGTTCACCCCTTGGCCGCCCGGACCCGAGGCCCGGCAGACGCTAATCTCCAGCTCCTCGGGCTTGAGTTGGACGTCCACTTCCCCGGCCTCAGGCAGGACGGCGACCGTGCAAGTGCTGGTGTGGATGCGTCCCTGGGCCTCGGTGGCCGGCACGCGCTGCACGCGGTGGACGCCGCTTTCATATTTCAGCCGCTGGTAGGCATCCGCGCCGTTGATCCCGAAGATCACTTCCTTGTAGCCGCCGAGGTCCGACGGGCTGGAATCGAGGTTTTCATGCTTCCAGCCGCGCGACTCGGCGTAACGCCCGTACATCCGGTAGAGCTCGGCGGCAAAGAGGGCGGACTCCTGGCCGCCGGCGCCAGCGCGGATTTCGATAATGGTGTTGCGCGAGTCGGCCGGGTCTGGCGGGAGCAGGCCCCGCTGAATTTCCTCGGTCAGGCGCTGCTCTTGGGCCTCGAGCCGGGCGATCTCTTCTTTAGCCATCCGGCCAAGTTCGGAATCCGCAGGCTCGGCCCGCAACAAGGCACGGTTTCCGGCCAGTTCCCCAACGGTTTTCAGATAGGCCTGTCCGCAGGCCACCAGTTCCTTGAGGCGGGAATATTCCCGGGACAATTCCTGGGCCCGCTGGGGGTTGGCGAAAACCTTGGCATCGCTCAAGGCGGCCTCGACTTCAGCGCAGCGCAGGGAGAATTTCTCGATATACGGGCGGAGGTCCATGATTCAAGTCCAAAGTCCAAACTCCAGCAACCCTCGGCATGACCGGCAGGGCCAGGCCAAAACCAATCCGCCCGTAGGGCCGGCTGGCCCTGCGGGCGGACCAGGCGCCAACTCGCTACCGCCGTTTCTTCCTGCTGGCGACGGCCGCCTGGGCGGCCCGGGTCTTGGCCAGGCGCTGCTGGAACTTGTCCACCCGCCCGGCCGTATCCACAAATTTCTGCTGCCCGGTGAAGAAAGGATGACAGGCGTTGCAAATCCCCACGATAATCACCGGCTTGGTGGACCGGGTCTTGATCACGTTGCCGCACGCGCAGCGGATTTCCGCATCCACGTATTTCGGATGAATCTTAGCTCTCATAAAAGGCTGCAAAAACTACCATCTGCCCGGCGAATGACAAGCGGCGATTTTTCAGCCCCCGAATCCGAGCAGAATCTGTGGGCAGCCGAGTGGGCCGTGTAGATGCAAGTGCCTGAATCAGAATGATATACGACTCAAGAAGGCGGTTCTTCAATTGGTCGGCACATCCCAAGGGCAGGTAGGCGAGCGGCGGCGACGGGCCTCCAACCCTCAGCTCGCGTCGCCGCCGGCCGCCGCTGCGTGACAGACTCGCCTGCCTGCCCTTGGGATGTGCCATTTTGACCCGCAGATTCTGCCATAGAGCGATAAATCCCTTGTGTACAGTTGGTCACAGTCAACAAAGAATTCCGCTTGCAGTTTTTTCTGTAAACGTTTACAACCGTATCCAGCATGAAACAGCCGGCACGAATCAAGTCGTCGAATCGGAGTGGTGCCATAACCATCAAGGAAGTGGCCGCCGAAGCCGGCGTTTCGACGGCGACGGTGTCGCGTGTGCTCGCGGGTCTGGACGGAGTTGCGGAGGAAGTGCGTGATCGCGTTTCTGGGGCTGTTGCGAAGCTTGATTACCACCCAAACCGCCTCGCGCGAGGGTTGCGCCTCGGTCACCGAAAAGTGATCGGGATGATCATACCGGATTTGCAGAATCCGTTCTTCACGGGGGTCGTCCACGGAGTTGAGGCAGAACTCTACAGCGCGGGCTATACCCTGCTGCTCGGACATTCAGACGGACTAGCCGAGCGGGAAAAAGAGCAGTTGAGAATATTGCGAGGCGAGGGAGTCGCCGGCTTGGTGTTTATACCAGGAAACCTGCCGAGGGCTAACTATGAGTCCATTCGAACCTGGAAGATCCCAGTGGTGGCAGTTGACCGTTCGCCCGGCGAACTGGAGGTGGATTTGGTTTGCTCGAACAACCGGGAGGGAACGCGGCAAGCGGTGAATCACTTGCTGTCTCTTGGTTACAAGGAAATCGCCCTTCTGAACGGTCCTGAAGGAATCAACGTCACCCAAGAGCGTCTGGGTGGATATCAGGACGCACTCCGGAGTGCGGGCGTGGCGGTGCGGGAATCGTTCGTTATCCACAGCGATTTCCGGCAAGTGGGCGGTTATGCGGCGATGGCCCGATTTCTGGACCTGGCCAAGCCGCCCAGGGCTGTAGTGGTCGCCAACAACCTGATGACTCTGGGGGCGCTTCAGGCGATCCATGAGCGAGGCATTCGCATTCCTGAGGAGTTGGCCGTGGTGTGCTTCGATGACATGCCGTGGGCGACCTCTCTTCGTCCGCCTCTTACGGCCGTGGCGCAGCCGGCCGAAGAACTTGGGCGGACCGCGGCCCAGCTCTTGTTGGAACGGCTTAAGGATCCCAAGAGACTGGTCAGGCAAGTGGTTTTACCAACGCGCTTGATGGTGCGGGCTTCGTGTGGCGCTCGCACGGCGGTTCAGGCTGAGCGGCCGGGGCTGCCGCATCCGAGGAAAATGGGAGGGGCTGCCAAGCAAACCAGCCCGGAATTGAGGGTTGAAGCAACGTCGTCCTGAGAGGGTGCGCCGCTGACATCGTTTGCCCTCGATGGGGCACTTGATCAGAGATAATTGCGACTGAAAAAACACGGCAGCCAGAAATGTAATCGTTTACACCCTGCTAACCGCGAAAAATGAAACTACGCGAAATGAAAATAGACGTGGCATTCCAATCCGCTCCGTCCACGAGCTTGCGGGGGCATCACCCCTTCCAGAAGCCTTTGCTGGTGCTGGCGCTGGGCGCGATCTGCTACCCACTTCCGGCCAATGCCGAGACCCGGCATCTCTCCCGCGACGAGTTGCGAGACAAGATCCAGGGAGGCTGGGCTGGCCAGATGATTGGCGTCTCATTCGGCGCACCGACAGAGTTTAGGGCGATGGGAAAGATCAACGAAGCGCAGCTGAAATGGTCGCCCGACCGCGTGTCGAACGCCATCGGGCAGGACGACCTTTATGTGGAGATGACCTTTGCGAAGGTGATGGACGATGCCGGCCTGGAGGCGACCTGCGAGCAGTACGGCGAGGCGTTTCGAGTCTCGAAGTATGGGCTCTGGCATGCCAATGCCGGGGCGCGCCGGGCACTCGGTCAGGGCATCAAAGCCCCATGGTCGGGCCACCCCAGATACAACTTTCACGCCAATGACATCGATTTTCAAATCGAGGCAGACTTTATCGGGCTGATGTGCCCTGGGCTGCCGCGCGAGGTGGACAAGTACTGTGACCGGGTCGGCCGGGTGATGAACTATGGCGACGGCCTATATGGCGGCATGTTCGTGGGTGGCATGTACGCGGCGGCGTACTTTGAGAACGACCCGCGAAAGGTCGTGGAAGCCGGCCTGGCCTGCATCCCCGCCAAGAGCCAGTACGGGCTGCTGATCCGCGATTTGCTGGCCTGGTCGGCCCAGCATCCGAACGACTGGCGAAAGGTCTGGCAGCTTCTGGAGCAAAAGTGGGACAAGGACCATTCGTGCCCCGACGGCGCGCTCGAAGCTTTCAACATCGACGCCAAGCTCAACGGCGCTTTTGTGGCCTCGGGCCTGCTCTTTGGCGGCGGGGATTTCTACAAGACCATGGAGATCGCCACCCGGTGCGGGCAGGACTCGGACTGCAACCCCTCGAGCGCCGCTGGCGTGCTGGGTGTCATCCTTGGCTACAGTGGCATCCCGGACCAATTCAAATCCGGCATCCCGGCGCTCGCTGATACGAAGTTCGAGTTCACCGACTATTCGTTTAACTCCATTGCGAAATCCACCGAGACCCGCGCCCTTAAGGTGATCCAGATGGCCGGCGGCAAGGTCAGCGACTCCGAAGTCATCATCCCCATTCAGAAGTCCAAGACGCCGAAACTGGAGCAGTGGACGCCCGGGATTCCCGACCGGAAGATTGACCCCAAGGATCCGGCATGGTCGTGGCAAGGCGATTGGAAGGAGAACCGGGGCGCGATGTCCACTGAAACCTCGGGCAGCGAAGTTGCGCTCAAATTCACCGGTGTCGCGGTGGCGGTCATTGGCGAACTGAACCAAACCGGCGGCAAGGCGGACGTTTACCTTGACGGAAAGAAGGTTGGTGTCGCCGACGCTTACATTGTCCAGAACACCCATGATAACGTGCTATGGAATGTCTATGGCCTGAAGCCCGGCGAACATACCGTCCGCCTGGTGACTATCAGCGATGCCGACCCGCGTTCCAAAGGCAAAAAGGTGTCCCTTAACAAGGCCGTTGTCTATCGAGCGGCTAATTGATTCAGTACTAACACTAACTAACCCAAAACCATTATGCTTATTGTCGAAGCCTACCCTCACGCCATCGCGATGTGTTTGATCACCACAGAAAAACCACTGCGTCAGAAACCAAGAAACAAACAACAACAATCCAATGAAAAACAGACAAACACCAAACGACAAGACTCGTATGAAATTAAATAAAACAAGCAGCACGCTGCTCGCGTGCCTGGCCGGCGCATGTCTAGCCAGCAGCCAGGCAACTGCCGGACAACTGCTCGGCAGCGTTACTCAGATCCGTCCCGGATCACCGGAATATAGTGCCACCACCGACCTGACTGCGGAGGGCACGGCGGACTGGATCTTTTGGGAGGAAACTCATGCCACCCCGACCGGTGTTTTCGATCACAAGGCTGCGGGGGCGGACACAAATTCGATCAGCGAACTCTCACTTTATGGCGCTGTCGGCCCCTATTATGACTCTCTCGGTAATCCGAGTCAGAGCTTTTCCTGGACCGACGGCATGCCCAACAACCCGTCAACGACGGGTATGCAGAATTCCTTTGCCAATGGCCCCTCGGGCAACGGCCTGCAATTCACCGTCGCGGCGGACACGAGAACCAAATATCTTAAGGTATATTCGGGGGGCTACGACGGCATCATAACTTGCCAGGCCACGCTCAGTGACAATAGCGCCCCTCCCATTAATCTAACAGTTGATGATACCGGGGACTACAATCACTATGATTACTTTACGATACAGTTCGCGGCCAACTCGGCCAACCAGACGCTGACCGTCGCTGTCTTCGTAAGCACATCGGGCGCTATTGACGGCATGTGGACGACCGTCAGCCTCGCCGCGGCCTCACTGCAGACTCCCCCGCCCGCACCGCAATTGCTCACTCAGCCATCTTCCAGTACGAATTGGGTAGGGCTGAACCAACAATTCTCGGTGACGCCTGGCGGCGCCCTGCCGTGGTCTTGCCAATGGTGGAAGGAAGAGAACGGCGTCTATGTGCCGCTGGCCGACGGCGGCCAGATCTCCGGCTCAACGACGTCTACTCTGACCATTAGCAACCTGGTGTTTGCCAATGCGACCAATTACTATGTCGTAATCTCAAACAGTTACGGCTCGGTCACGAGCAGTGTGGCAAGCGTGACCATTCTGCAACTCGCCGGAGCGCTGAGCGGCGCCATCAGCACACCCCCGGCACTGGTTGACCTGACTGCGGGAGGGAAACTGGACTGGATCGTATGGGGTTACCCCGACGAAAACAGTTTCGATCGAAAGTCGGGGGTCGTTCGTCAAATCAGCGATATTACGATGACCGGCGCCGGCGCTGTTCGGGATCCCGACAACGGCTTTCTAAATTATACCTGGAGCGATGGCACGACCACGCCTGTCACCAATACGGATCAATCTATCTATTTTGAAGGTGGCACAAACACTGTTTGGTCATTCACCGTGCCGGCGGGCAGAACGCCCAAAGTGCTCGTGGTATACGCAGGGGCATGGAACTCTGTTGCAAACCTGCAAGCCACGCTCAGTGACAACAGCGCCCCTCCCTATGTTGGGAGTTTTGACACGGGTGGTGGAAACGGGGCAATGCGGGCCTGGCGGATACACTTTGCTGCCGGGTCGGACGGCCAAACCCTTACCGTCACCGGGAATGTTGGTCCTTTGGACGGTGCCGATGGCGGTCTCGAGCTCGGAGCGGCGACCCTGGCCGGCCCGGCGCCGCTCATTTTGACTCCACCTGCTTCCAGTACGAATTGGGTGGGGCAGAACCAACAATTCTCGGTGGCGGCTGACGGTGCCCCGTCGTTTTCTTACCAGTGGTGGAAGGAATCGGGCGGCGTTGATGTGCCGCTGGCCGACGGCGGCCAAATCTCCGGCTCAAAGTCGAATACTTTGACGATCAACAACCTCGTGCTTGCCAATGCGACCAATTACTATGTCGTAATCACCAATGCTTACGGCAGCGTCACGAGCAGTGTGGCCACTTTGACCGTTCTGCCAATCACTGGAGCCCTGATCGGCGCCAGCCCCGCAGCACCGGCAACGGTTGACCTGACCGCCTTGGGCGCCCTGGACTGGGCCGCCTGGGGTTTGAACGTGGCCACCGATTTCGATCAAAAGGCCGGGGGCCCAAATCAAATCAGCAACTTCACGCTCATCGGTCCTGGCCCCAATGGTCCGTTTCGATATAATAATGCGCTGGCCGCCTATTCCTGGAGCAATGGCACGCCCGACCCAACCGCGGCTGCCACGACGACCGGAGTTTATTTTAATGGCCTCAACAACGGTTACCAAATCACCGTCCCGGCCGACGAAACGAAGAGGATTCTAACGGTCTATGCGGGAGGGTGGAATACAACGGTCCACCTTGAGGCCGCGCTAAGTGACTTAGCCGCCCCTACCTATGTTAATGAGAGTCTTGTTACTGCCGCCTATGCCTCCCGCATGGCTGCCTATACGATAGAGTATGCCGCAGGCTCGCCCGCCCAGACACTTACGATCAACGTCTATTGTGCTACCGACGGTGGCAACGTCACACTCATGGCAGCTAGGCTGAACGGCCCGCAGCCGCTCATTTTGGCTCAACCTGCTTCCTGTACGAATTGGGTAGGGCTCAGCCAGCACTTCTCGATCAGCGCTATGGGTTGGCCCACCTTAGGTTACCAATGGTGGCGGGAAGCCAATGGTGTCTATGCCCCGCTGGCCGACGGCGGCCACATCTCCGGGTCAACGACCCCAACTTTAACCATCAACAACCTGGTGTTTGCCAACGCGACAAATTACTGTGTCGTGGTCACCAATGCTTACGGCTCGGTCACCAGCAGTGTCGCATATTTGACCGTTTTGCCACCCATTGGAACCATGCAGGGCTCAGTGGTCACAGACATTGCGTCGTTAACGGTTGTCAACCTGACTGCCCAGGGCACGTTGGACTGGGCCGACTGGGGCCTGGCCGACGTGAATGATTTTAATGATAAGGCCGTGGGCGGAGTTCCAGTAGGCCTAATCAGCAATTGGGCGTTGTACGGCACTATCGGCTATGGCCCGACTTTGGATAACTACAGCGATCAACCATACGGATTGTCCTGGACCGATGGCACACCCACCGCAACTGCCACCACCACAGGTCACGACACGGCCAACTATGTCTATGTGGGTAGCCTGAACAGCGGTTTCCAAATCACCGTCCCGGCGGACACAACCAAGAAAATG
This sequence comes from Verrucomicrobiota bacterium, assembly GCA_049518415.1. Lineage (GTDB taxonomy): Bacteria > Verrucomicrobiota > Verrucomicrobiia > Limisphaerales > UBA8199 > CAVQND01. The sequence goes on along the minus strand of JBEKRX010000059.1, from coordinate 32,336 downwards.
CTAAAGTTGTATTATATGGGCTGGAATTGCCGGACCCGCGTTATGGCTACGCTCAGTGACAACAGCGCGCCTACCTTTATTAACGATAGTGTGGATGACCCTGCAGGTAACATTGCTTATGGTGTCGCGACGATAGTGTTTGCCGCAGGTTCGGCCGGTCAGACCCTCACTGTCACAGAGTATGACGTTGCGGACTATGGTGGTGGCAACGTAGGCATCACTGCGGCTACACTGGCCCGCCCGCAGCCGATCAATGTGACTGCTAGCAGGTCGGGTGTGGGTCTGCAGTTAACCTGGCCGTATGGCACACTGCTGCAAGCGACCAACGTGACCGGGCCGTGGACTGTAAACGGGAATGCTTCACCGTACGCCGTTACGCCGAGCGAACCTCGAATGTTCTATCGGGTGCAGGTGCAGTAAGTTCAGCATTTGACCTTCTGATTCTCGGCGGCGCTAGTGGCTCAGTGGCGCGATCCGCCGCCGGGATGAAGGGAGGTCATGATGGGTAGGGGTTGAGCGCAACATGGGCTTGCAGCCTCGGGACAGGCTGCGAGCCCTCTTGCGGACCGGTTTCCACTTTCGGGCTCGTGGGGCGAGGGGTCCGCGGTTTCCGCGCCCGTAGCAAACAACGCGGCCGCTGGAATCAATGTGAAAACGAAAATGAACATGAAGACCAAAGAAAACAGAAACAGTACGGGTGGGTTCACCCTAATCGAACTGTTGGTCGTGATCGCAATCATCGCGATCCTCGCCAGCATGCTCTTGCCGGCCTTGAGCCGGGCCAAACAGCAAGCCCATGTCGCCAGATGTCTGAGCAATATGCGGCAGGTTGGGCTTGCGTTCAAATTGTACATGGATGACAACAGGAGTAGATTTCCCTTCGACGATGGGAAGCCGGGAGATTACTGGCAGGGATACGCTTCCAACGGCGACCTCGAATTTGCCTACGGCGGCGGTGATCAAACCGTCTTCGGTTTAGTTGTGCCCCCAGCCACTAACCGGTTGCTGTATCCTTACCTGCGCAAGTCGGACGTATTCCATTGTCCGGCGGACGTAGGGGAGAGGATGCCGTTCAGCGGGGGAATGTGGCAGCCCAGCAACTTCGAAGCGATGGGTTCCAGCTATCGGTATAACTATACCACCGAAAATTGGGGCAATCCAACGGCGCAACCGCAAGATAGCTCCTCTTTTTTTGCGCTGGCCGGCAAGCCTGAAAGTTGGGCGCCGAACCCGCCGCTTTACATTCTCTTGCATGAACCGCCGGCCTGTCGCTGGAATTGGAGTCCATGCTTTTACCAATGGCATAAATCCAGAAGTCCCGGGACTTATGGTAGTGCCGCGGCAGCCCCGTCCAAGTTCATCTCGGTCATTGCGTTTGTGGATGGGCACTCCGCTTCGCTGGATTTCAGCCAATCACTGCTACACCCGCTGAGCGGAAGGTATTACATCGAACCCACGGCCAATTGGACGTGGTACAAAGCGAAATAGTAGGAAATCCCAACCATGCAAAAGCTGAAATTGCTCGCCGGGGCGGTTCTCGCCATCGCCGCCGTGGCCTTTCTGGTTCATCAGATTCGGCCAGGCTCGACAAATCGGGCTCCCACTTTCGACTGGCAATGCTCTAAATGCCAGTATCAGTTCCGCTTGCCCGTGCGCACTGCGGCCGCCGACCGGCCGGTCATTGAGTGCCCCAAATGCAAAGCGCTCGCGGCGGAACGAATCCTGCATCTTCAGTGCCGCAATTGCTGGAAAAAGTACGACCTGCGCGGCTCCAGCACCACACGGGGCCATATTATATGTCCAGCCTGCGGCAGCGGGTCGGCGCGCGATCTTGACAACCCGATGCCGGGGGACGACACGCCAGTTGACGGCGGAAAGCCCTATCCGGGGAAATGAGACGCGTAAACGGGTCCGACCAGATTAATATGAGAACGAGAGAAACCAGGAACACTACAGGTGGTTTTACATTAATCGAGCTGCTGGTCGTCATCGCCATCATTGCCATCCTGGCCGCGATGCTGCTGCCGGCCCTGGCCTCCGCCAAAGTCAAGGCCCAGCAACTCAGATGCGTGAGCAACCTCAGGCAGTTGACCATCGCCGCCATCATGTACCAGCAGGACACCGGCCGCTCGCTCGAGTACAACCAAACCGCCACCCTCTGGATGAAGACCCTGCTGGATTATTCCATCAAGCTCAAAGACCACCGCCTCTGTCCCGTCGCCGCCACTCGCGCTCCCGCCCCGCCCGACCCAGTCGCCGGCACCGCCGCCGCCCCGTGGAACTGGAACCCGGCCAACAACAACGACCTGCTCGGCAGTTACTCCATTAACGGCTGGCTTTACTACTGGGACACCAAACCCGACGGCATTATCCAATGGGTCTCGGCGAGCGACCGGCCCAAGTTCTTCCAGAAAGACTCCGCCATTCGGCAGCCCGCCCTGACGCCGTTTTTCTTTGACGCCATCTGGCCGGACACCTGGCCCACCATTGCCGACCAGCCGCCCACCGACTTGTTCCTGGGCGATGTCAACGACGCCCTCGGCCGGTGCTGCATCGCCCGGCACCCGCTCCCGCGCGGCGCCGCCCGGGCGGTCTCCGGCAAACCGCTGCCCAGTGCCATCAACATGGGCTATGCCGACAGCCACGCGGCCAAACTCCCGTTGCAGAAGATCAAGACCGTGACCTGGCACCAGGATTACCTCCCGCTCGCGGACCCCTGGCGCACCACGCCTCCCTGAGCCGCTGAGCGGGACGCGGCCCCGACAGGTCGGGACCTTATGGCACGCGTCCCTGCCGGTCCGGTCGCGGCCACGCGGCGCTCCGAAGCATCCGGGTCAGTGGGGAGTCGAACCGGTTCCCGGGGCCTTCTGCGGGCCCCGCTCCTTCTTCCGGTTGCCGAAATCCGAGGTGGTGCCAAATGGTTTCAAGTCCTTCACCGTTTCGGCAAGGTCCGCCGGCAGCTCCAGGTCGAACTGGCCGATGAGATAGTCTTTGCTCGATTCGCCCAAGCCAAGGCAGATAGCGGTGGGGCAGCGACCGTCCCTTGGCCTGTGCATCACGAGGTAGAGGCCGGCCTGGTCGGTCAATTTCGTCTCGCCCTTGGCGGTGCGGAACGTGACTTCGAAATGCGCCGACACACTGCCGTTGGGCAGAATCAAGGAGGCGACGCTCGATCGTGCTGCATTGGTTACCAGCCCGGGCACTGTAAAGCTCATCATCGAGTGGCCAGCCTGGCGCCCGCTCAGCCTCAATTCCGGCAACTCCTCGGTTGGGCTGCCGCTCAGCCAGAGGTCCTGGCCCACCAATCGGGCCCGCCGCACCACAAACGGTTCGCCGCCGATTCGGCCCTGGGCGGGCTGGGTGGGAATGGTTAAAGCGCTGACATTGATTGTCCACGGTCTGGCGCCGGGTGGCTCCGCCCCTGGACCCGCCGCCCCGGGCTGGTAAGCTGGGGCGGCGGGCAGGGGCGCTGAACCAACGCTCACCCTGCCTTGTGAGACGGGAGGTTGCATCGTTGCCAGTTGCCGCACTGCGTAGATCCCGGTCCCGATGAAGAACCCGGCCACCGCCAGGAACAGGAGCAGAAAGGTGTACCCCACCGCCAGGCCCGCAGTCGCCAGTCCTCGCCCGGCGAGACCGGGGTCGCGGCGCATCGCCCGCTTGGCCAGATGGCCGCAGATGATGCCAGGAATAAAGCCCAAGGGGCCAATGACCAAGGATGCCACCGAGAGCGCAAAAGACCAGATCGCCAGCGGCGCGGCAGGCTTGAGCGGGGCAATGGGTGCCGCCGCGCGCGCAGGGGGAGCCGCTGCCGCGGCTGGGGCCCGCGCCGAGGTTGAGGCGGGCCAGGAGTAGGCCGGCCTCGGCGCCGCCCCGGGCACCGTAAAAGGCCGGTTGCAGGCCGGACAGTTCAAGGTCAGGCCGCCGTACCCGGCGTCTCCTTCCAGATGCTGGCCACAAGCAGGGCAGGCAAATTTCATAAAAATGCAAACCGCACTCCTGTTACCCGGCCAATCCAAAACCCCTCCTGACCCGGCTCAACCAAGGCTAACCCGAGCCAAAACCGGTCGTCACCTCGCTCCTATAGCAACGAGGTGACAGATCGGCAATAAGAAAATACCGCCGCGCCCAGAGGCATCTTGCGTTGACAAAGCCAGCAGCTTTCAGGCAACCCTCTTGGAGTGCAACGCCTCGGATTATTTGGCGGCTCCTTTGATCCGGTCCACCTGGGCCACCTGCTGGTGGCGCAGGCGGCGCGCGAGGAACTGGCCTTGACCCGTCTTTTCTTCATCCCGGCGGCCCAATCGCCCTTCAAACCGGAGAGCAATCCGGCCCCGCCCAACGAGCGCCTGCGCCTGCTCCGGCTGGCACTGGCCGGCCAGCCCTGGTGCGAGGTCGATGAGCAGGAAATCCAGCGAGGCGGAATCTCCTACACCGTCGAGACCGTCCGCGACTACGCTCGCCGGTTTCCCGAGGCGCGGCTCCTCTATCTCATCGGTGCCGACCACCTGGGGCAACTGCCCAAGTGGCGTCTGGCGGAGGAGCTGGCGCGCCTGGCGGAGTTTGTGGTCATTCCCCGGCCGGGCCCGGCGGCGGCCGCCCCGCCCCCGGACCTGGCGGCGGCGCCCCTGCCAGCCCCCTTTTGCGGGCGAGGACTGGCCGGTTTTCCGCTGGGCGTCTCCTCCTCGCAGATTCGGGCGCGCGTCAAGGCAGGCCTGCCGATCGAGCCGCTGGTGCCCGCGGCCGTGGCCGAGGCGATTCGCAACAATCGGCTTTATCTTTGAGCGGACTTGAGCCATTATGGCGGCAGATGGACGCGAGAAAACTGGCTTTGCTCTGCCGGGAACTGGCCGACAACAAAAAGGCGGAAGACCTCGTGATTCTGGACCTGCGGACACTCTCCTCGGTCACGGATTATTTCGTGATTGCCTCGGGCGCCAGCGAGCCGCACTTGCGGGCGATTGTGGACGAGATCATCGACAAGCTCCGCCTGGAGCATCATCTGCGGCCCCGGGCCATCGATGGCACCCTGCACGCCGCCTGGGTCGTGCTGGATTTCTTCGATGTCATCGTCCACATCATGCGCCAGGACGTGCGCCAACGCTACGATCTGGAAACCCTCTGGGGCGATGCGCCCCGGGTCAAACCGCGGCGCCGCGCGGCCGCCCGCCCCTAGCTGCGAACCTCGGCTTTGGAGTTTGAAACCCTCGCTCCCTGACCCGCGCGCCCGCAAGACGCGCCCTCCACGCGACGCCCGACCGAACCAAATCGCCGCTACGCGGACTTGGGCGGAGTCTCATTGGCAACTTTGATCATATCGTCAAGCAGCTTCTTGAAGTCCTCCAGGCCGGGAGCCGGAATGATAATCGTGTCGCGCCGGCCCCCGACGTCTTCCGTAATCCGCAGAAATCGCCCGCGAGAGTTTTCTTTCAAGGCAAAGACAAACGTCTTCCGCTCGATCTGCACCCGGTCCGATTTGAGGGTCTCTTCATTAACGGGTGGCTTGGGCGAAGAGCCATACGAACGGTGCCCATAAGGCGATGGACGATCATTGGAAATCATACGCTTACCCGTTGCGGACCGCCCTCAAGGCGACCCAATCTTACATTATTCATAAGGCTAACGACTACTGTTTGTCAACTCCGGAACTTGGTCGTGCTCACGTACCGCGTTGGATCGGGCGGGTTGGCCAATCGCCATAAATAAACCCCTAAACCGCCCACCATCAGAAAATTGACCATTTCTGCCACGCTCTGCCAAGCGCGAAATGCTCGCGCCGCAGACTTGCGCGTCTCGGCCGGCGTATTGAGCGCGTAAGCCAGGTGGTGCCAGGACTTCAACCTGGGCTGCAGCCAAAAGCCGCCCGCCAGGTTGACCGCGATCAAGGCCACCAACAACCCCCGCCACAACCGCCGCGGGACCTTGCCCAGGTAGAGCCATTCCGCCAGCACGTGGAGCACCGCCACCACGCTGCAAACCACTTGCAGGTGAAAGTAGCGCCATCCGAGCATTTGAGCGATGGCCACCGAGAAGTAAGGGTAATTCCTGGCCGTCAGCAAATCCTCCATTTCCCGCGAGCCAATGGCCGGGCCGGCTGCGAAGGTGTAGAAAATCGCGGCGCCGAACCACACGGCCGTGTTCAACAGGCCAACCGATCTCAAAAAAACCATCACGGGGCAACGGTATAGGGCAAAGCCGGGCCCATGCCAAGCGCGGAGTGGGGCCGGTGCTTGGTGACTGCTGATCGCTCATCAGTGGCCGGTCATTGCAGACGGGTCGCCCTCGCCCGCCAACTACCCATGAACCGCGGGGTAGTGGGGCAGGCGGGACGCCTGCCATGAGGGCGTCTGGCCCTTGAAACCAGCGCGGGCGTCTCGCCCGCGCCGGCAGGCGGGACGCCTGCCCCACTGCCGCTGCCGCCCGGTTCATGGCCCCTAGGCGCGTCCGGTTTCGGAGGCGGGAGCTACCCATCGCCACTGCCCGATCACCTGTCACGAATGTAATTCTTTTTCAGGAGCAAACGATTGGAGTCGGACCCGAGACATGCGCCGGTGCCATTGCCGGAGCCGATCATGGGCGGCCGGCAGCCGGTAATGGCCCGAATGCAGAAAATTGCCCAGGATGCCGTAGAGATCGAAATCGACGAACCGCGGCCGTTCATCGAGCAGAAACGGCTTGAACAGCAGCATCTCTTCAAAGGGCACCAACTGCTCCCCGAGCTGGGCCAGCAGCGCCTTCTGTTGCGTCTTCCACCGCCCGAGACAGCCCCGCCCGAACTTGCGTTCCTTGTGGCGCAAGAACCGCAACTGGTCGGCTCGCGGCACAAACTCCCGCCAGTAAATGTCATTGAGCTTGAAGCCGACCGCTTCCACCTCGTTTTCGATGTAGCGCCAGATTATCGCCTGCACCCCTTCCAGTTCCCAGGGGAAAAGGCCCAGCCCCAGCCGGCTATCCAGATACTTGGCGATCACCTGGGAGTCGTCGCTCACTTCGAAGATCACCGACTTGCCATCCCGGATTATCGGCACGCAGTAATAGCGTTGTTTGCTCAGCCGCCAGACCAGCGAACGGTCGCCGGTGGGGACATTCGTGATCTTGAAGCGCGCGCCGGCGAACTCCAGGACCCGGCGCTGGACGATGCAGAAGGGACTCCAGGGAAGCTGAATCAGTTCTATCATGTCGTGCGTTGTCACTGCCCAACTCGCCTGAGTCTAAGACCCTCCGCGCCGGCTGACAAGGCCAAAGGAGAGCCTTTACACGCCCGCCCCCGCCGACTAAACTTGCGGCATGTCTTCAGATTACGACCCAACGGAGTTCATCGACGGCGATCTCCAGGCGCATCCGTCGCCCGGCTCCGCCGCCCCCGCCGGCGCCAGTCCAGGGCCGCGCGCACCCACCCGCGAGGAAGTGGACTCGAAAGTGACCGAGGCGCAGCAGAAACTCGCCCAGTTGAAGCGCGCGCAGGAGGAACTGGAGCGCGAACGGGCCGCTTTGGAGGAAACCCGCCGCCGCCAGTTGGAGTTCCAAACCGGCCGACTGGAGATGGTCCAAAACCTGACCCGCGGGCTGGGTTTGCTCGAGGAGGCCGAGTTTGCCGCCCGCCGCGACGCCGAGCAAATGGCCAAGGCGCTGGTCGACTTGCGCGCCGCCCTCGCCAAGGTCCAGGCCATCAACGAGAACACCTGGACCCGCGACAATTTCAATGTCGAACTGACGCGCGCTTTGACCACGCTGGAAAACGCGCGCCTGGAATCGAATGCCGCCCGCCTCAAGTTCCCGGTGCTGGCCGCCCAGCCCAGCCAGCCAGCCCCGGACGCCCCCGCCACCGAGACCGGCCCCCGCTCCCTTCTTGCCATCCACAGCTTCAGCGACTGGTGCCGTCTCGGCCTCGCCGGCCTCGCCCTCACCTGGCCCTTGGCCACCGTGGTCGGGCTCGCCCTCATCATCTTCCTGGCCCTCCGGCTGCGCCATTGAAGTGTCCGCCCTTATGGCTTGGCTTAGAAAAAAACCAGACCCGCTTTCCGCCCGCGCCCGCGCCCTCAACCAGGAGATTGCCCTCCTGGACGCGGAAATCAAACAGCTCGACGCGCAATTGCAGCGCGACCAGGCCCATCCGCGCCTCCGTTCCACCGCCCTGCCTCACGGCAACACCGTCAGCCATCCCCACGCCCCCGCCGCCCCACCCGCGCCGCCTCCGCCCCCGCCGGCCCCGGCCGCCCACGAGCCGATCTTCGAGGAGGTCGACCAGCACCGCCTCGGACCCCGCGCCGAACCGGCCGCCACCCCCGAGCTTTACAACGAACTGGGCGTGCGCAAATATGACTTGCCCGCCTTGCTCCGCCGCATCCGCAGTTGCTTCCAGGGCCCTTCCACCACCAATCCCAAGCTCGTCAGCTACCTGGCCGCCGGCGGCATCCAGGGCCTCCGGCCCCTCCGCTACGAAAAGCGCAAGGCCCGCAGACGCTTTATTACCCTGGCGCTTTTTCTGTTCCTGTTGCTGCTCGGCACCTTCCTCTGGCTCTACCGGCGACGCTAGCGACGCCCCTCGGCCCAGGCACTTGAAAACCATGCACACTGAATCCGAAATCTTCCCCTACACCCTCCCGGTGCCAACCCCGGATGGCGAGTTCCTCGCCCGCTACTCGCCCAAGGGATTGTGCGGCCTGGAGTTCCCCACCCGCCCCAAAGCGCGCAAAACCAGCCGCGCCTCCGCCCCGCCTCCACGCCAGGTGCTTGGCTGGCATGCCGCCACCACCAACGCCCTCAGGCGCGCCCTGGCCGGCCGCGCGCCCCGGCGTCTGCCGCCCTTGGACCTCTCCCGCGGCACGGATTTTCAGCAGGCCGTCTGGCGGCGGCTTTGCCAGATCCCCTGCGGCCAGACCCGCAGCTACACCCAACTGGCCCAAGCCGTTGGCCGGCCCAAGGCCCTCCGCGCCGTCGGCGGCGCCTGCGGCGCCAACCCGATTCCCGTGCTCGTGCCTTGTCATCGCCTGCTGGCGGCCAACGGCAGCCTGGGCGGCTTCTCCGCCGGCCTGGATTGGAAACGGGCGCTGCTGGCGCGGGAAGGGATGGCCGCCCGGCCCTGACCAGCGCATTTCACACCCTCACCGTCCCAGAAGCGCCCTGTGATCAAGCCTTGCCCTCCACCTCGGCGATGTACCTCCGGGTGGCGGCGGGCAATTCGTGCCAGATTCTCAAGGCGATCATCCCGCCGATCACCGCAAAGGGCATGAGGAAAAGCGGCCACCAATACCAGCTTTGGCCGGCCAGTCTCCCGATGCTGTAGGACTGCAACCCGCCGCCCAGATAGACGAACCCGTCGACAATGCCCGAACAGGTCGCGGTGGCCTTGCGGCCCCCAAAATCCGCCGCCGCCGTGCCCGACGTCAGCGCGTGCTCCCCGATCGCCGCCATCGTGATCAGCACGCACGCCCAGCCCACCACCAGCGGCGCAGCAAACAAACAGACCGCCATAACCACGGTCAGAACAAACATCAAACCGGAACAAATCGCCACCGGCGGGCCCCGCCGCGATTGGAAGAACTTGTCCGAAACCATCCCCGCAAACCCGCCGAGGATGCCGAAAACGCAGAGCAGCAATCCCCAGTGGTCGAGGAAATACGTCGGGTAACTCGCCAGCTCCCGCGGGTAAGCGTCCTCCAGCAGCAGCCGGTTGAGCCGCTCCAGGTCCTGCCCCCGCGGGTTCTGCCCCAAAAGCTTCCTGGTTCCGGGCCGCAACGCCACCCCCTGGAAGCGGTCCTCCTGGTAAATCGCCTGGTTCGTCACGACCCGGTTCAGCGTTTCCACCAAGGCCCGCTCCATCTGGCCGGCGTTGGCGTTCGGAGTTTGGAATCGCGCCAGGGCCTCCCGCCCCGCTCCGTCCAACTGCCCGCTCAAAAAGGCGGACACCCCCTCCGCTTTCCCGCCCACCTTGGCCGCCAGCGACTTGACATCCTTGAGGTCGGCCGCCGCAAAGGCCGCCGAGCGCTCCTGGGCAAAAACAAAGTACCATTGCATGATGCCGTTGCGCAACACCCCGGTCGTCAACCCGATGGCCGCAATCAGCAGCATCAGCCGGCTGGCGAACACTCGCTTGAGCAAATCCATCGTGGACAGTTCCAGGTGCATCTCCCCCGAAGAGGCGTCATGCGTGTCAAAGTGCGGGAATTGCGCCTCCTCCGGCGTATCCTTGATCAGCCAGGCGTCCAGCAGCGACCAGATGACCAACAGCACCGCGGGAATGAAAAACACCGCCCAGGTCGCGTCCACCGGCCGGGCCTCCAGGGCAAACACCCGCTGGATTAACCCGTGCAGCCAGTTCAGTTTGCCTTCCGGCCGCGCCTTGGCCATCTCGACGATCGCTTGCCCCCAGTCAAACGCAAAATAGAACCCAAAGGAGATCAGCGTCCCGAAAATCGCGCTGAAAATCCCCCGCTCCCGCACGTGGAACCAATAGGCCTTGACCTTGATGATGGAAACCGCCCCATAACTCTGAAAATACATGTTCAACGCATAAACCGTCGAAAACGCCACCACCAGCTTCACCTTCAGTTGGCCCGTCTCCACCAGGTAGGTCAGCGCCCCCAGCGCCATATTGGCTACCGACGCCCCCAGGGCCGCGATAATGATCCCCTTCTTGCCGCCGATCTTGTCCACCACCGGACCGTTGATCACAAAGGAAAAACCATAAACCAGCGTCCCCACCGCAAAGATCGTTCCCAAATCCTCCTTCGACATCAGCGCCCCCAGCGCATTCTTCGAGACGTTCAGGTTGTATCGCCCCATATACAGGAACGCGTAAGTCATCCCCAGGGGAAACCAATTGATGAACCGCCGCACCATGAACCGCCGGCTGTGGCCCATCGGGTTGTTGTAGAAATACAGCCCGATAACCGCCAGCAAACAGAGACCGACCAGGCTGAGGTACATTGCGCTTGCGTTTACAGCGGCCAATAGTCAGCCGATGCTGGCGCAGGCCCTTTACCCCCGGCGCTGCCGCCCCCGAGGCGCGCCGACCATCCTCTCCGCCTGGGGGCGCTGCTGGGGCACTGGCGGACATGGTTGTCCGCGCGCCCAGCGCGCCCAAAATACCTCGGGGTTTGCGCCGATTTTGACAGGTAACAATCCATCGACCGTGCCGCCAGCTAAACAGACTCCGCCAACCACGTCAACGTGGTAAGCCACTATCTGCCCGCGCCCTCAGCCTCTTTCATCAACGCCAGCGCCAAGGCTTGGAGCTAACGTTGAAAAAGCGGATCAAACATGGCGTTATTGCCGACTTGCAACAGTACAACCACGGCCAGCGCGGTCACCGAGCCAAGGAGCAACCGCCCTGCTAACCTCAAGCCGAGCGACGGGCGCGCCCGCCAAAACCACACCGCCGCCGCCAGCGCAAACAAACCAATAAAAAGCCAGTCCAGCGCGTGCCCCGAGTAGCTTAAGCCCAAGGCAGCCTGGGCCTCCTGGAATTCAGTGCCATCATGGCCGCGTCCGGCCAGCAAGAAACGGAGGCAGTAGAAACCGGGCGGGGTCATCGCGCCCGCGAGCAGTGCGGAGCGCAGACGACCGGGCTTGCGATACAGCCAATACAGCGCCCCCGCCAGGGCGGCCACCGACCCCAGAATGCCGCCCAGCGCGACCTCGTTTTGGGCCGCCTGGGGCAGCGGTTTCAGCACATACTCCTTGGCTGGCGTCGGAATGGCGGGACAGCCCTGAAGCCAGGCGATAGCGCAGTGGCCAAGTTCATGGACATAGAACGAAGCCGCAATGGCGACTATAAAAGCAAACCACAGCCTCGGCGATCGGTGGCTGGCCGCCGACGTCAGTGCGGCGCCCCGTTCTTGCTCCCACATCATCTTCATCTGCTTCGGAGAACACAAACCCGGAGGGCTTTGTTGCAAGAATAAATATGTTCTCATGACTGCCCCTCGGTACTAATGTGCCTGCGTTTCTTTCGCACCTTGGGGACTGGCTCTGATTCGAATACCGCTGCCTCCCAGCGATGAATCGTGGAAGGCGCCCAGCCATAGGTTGGGGCTGTCGTGTAGTTGCTGATGCATCGTGGACGATTGGGATTCGCTTATTCCTGCTGCGAAGGGCTGAGGCTGGCCAAGGTCTTCTTCAAAAAAAGTCGAGTTTACCATCCGTTGGGTGCAAAATGGTCTCATGAAGACCAGTGTGGACCTCGATGATGAGCTTGCAGCGGAGGTGCGAAACGCCGTTTCCCTCACCCGGGAGAAGCCGGCTACCGTCCTGAGAATGGCGATCCGCGCCGGCTTGCCGGCAGTTACCAGCCGTTTCCAAGCCCCGCGTCCAGAGGGCTATTTTGCCGACGCCTACCGCAACTATCCAAAGCACCGCCTTGAGTTTGAGCAGGCCATGGCCAAAGGCGCTGCCCGGAAGCCGGAGCGATGAAAATCCGGCAATGGGAAATCTGGAAGGGCAGGCCAGAGGGGTTTGTTACCGATCATTGGCTCGTGGTGATCAGCGGACAGGAACGCTTAGCCCTAACGATTCGAAGGAGAAACCGCTAATAGACGCTAATGGACGCTAAGAACAGGCGTGTGATCGATGTTCTGACCGGAAGGTTCCACTCACCGTGTGGTGAACACGCCTGGAAGTGCCAGACTCCTGCCTCAAGCCCGTCTTTATTAGCGTTTATTAGCGTAGATTAGCGGTTCAACTGAATCGTTCCGGCTTAGACAGTCCGCGCTTGTTCCAGCCCAACGGGCTTGCCTGGTTCACCTTGCGCGGACAGCCTATGCCAACCGATGTCCGGCTTAATGCCGCGGACGGATTTCCGGCCGCTACGGTCTGCCAGTGCGACCTGGTTTATTTTCTGGACAAGCGCAGGCTGCATTCGCTTTTGGGTCCCGTCACTTGGGAGCGCCAACAGCAGATCAAAAGCAAGCTCAAGGAAGTGCTTCGGCGCTAGCTCACTTCGGCGCCATGACGACAAGCTTCGGTCCCAAGCTTGGATTGTTCGTGTAGCGCGAGCTGTAAAACTGGTTGAAATATTCGTTGGAGACCTTTCCCGGGCGAAGCTGCACCCCGTAGTTGGGGCAGGCGCCCCTCTGCCAGGCGTTGTAAAGATCCGTAAGCTCGACCGCATACGACTGCCCTCCGACTGGGGCCGGGAGCGTATCTGTTCTGCGCGAAAAAGAACCGCCGAATACGCCAGCGGATTTGTGAAATGGCCCACTTGGCGAGAGAAAATTCAAAAACAGCCCTCTTGACAAGAGTACTTCGTTGCTACACAATAGGGGCTATGAAACGGTTTCACTTTAGCCCCGTGCTCCCCTGGCCGCGGCCGGCTCGGAGCGCACGCAAGCACCGCCCCGCCCCCGGCACGCACGGGTCGCGTCCGCTGCTCCCGTTGGCCCTGGCCCAACAACTCCCGGCGTTGCCGTCAAGGACGGCTGCTCGCACTCCGTCCAGCCATGCACGATCCAGGCGCCCCAGCCTGGATTCTTGCGGGCATTTGGGGGCGCAGCCCGTAATGGTTGCCGCCCGGGATCCGCCGCGGATACGCGCCAGCAGTTCCTGGAGTTGCTCCGTAGCCGGGGTCGGCCTTCCCGGATTTCGGATTTCGGGCGTCCGGTCACTCATGCCCCACGACGGCGTGCGGCACGTAGGGTTCCTCGAGCTAGGCAATTTCTTCGGGCGCCAGCTTGAGCTTCAAGGCGGCAAGGGCGTCGTCCAAATGGCGGGCCTTGGAGCGCGGTCACGGGGGCGACTGCCCCGTCTTACCTCGTCACGCCGTCGGGCGCGAAGAGATTCTACCGGGTCAAGCTGTGAGGTCAATTGGACGCATCCTGGCGGATGTAATCGGGGGGTTGCGGGCAGCGGGCGCCGGGCGGATGCCGGCGCTTGCTGCCGCCTTGGTGAGGAGGTATAGTTAAGTGGATAGTGGTTTATGAGCGAAACGACAATGAGCCGGACTGCCTGGACCGGCCACGTTGGCGGTCGAGCCCCTTCACGCAATGGCCCAAGGGCCGGCAACGCCCGCCCCGGTTTCACCCTCATCGAGCTGTTGGTGGTGATCGCCATCATCGCCATTCTGGCAGCGATGCTGCTGCCCGCCCTGGCCAAGTCCAAACAAAAGGCCCAGGGTATCGTGTGCATGGGCAACACCAAGCAATTGACCTTGGCTTGGCTCATGTATGCGGATGACAACAACGGCATCTTCCCACGCAACTGCAACACGGGTAACCAAAACATCAAGAGTTGGGTCATGGGCATCCTCGATTGGGGCGTCAACACGACCGACAATACCAACCGGCTCTACCTCATGAACTCCTTGATCGGCCCGTATTGCCAACGGCAGGTCGACATTTATCACTGCCCCGCTGATACTTACACCTGCACTGAATGGGGCCGGCAAATGCCGCGCGTGCGCAGCGTATCCATGAATTGCTATATTAACGGCGATCAGCAAGACGCCACGCCGGTCGCCGGTTGGTACATTTACCGTAAAGTATCCGACATGATTAACCCGAAGCCTTCCAATCTTTGGGTTTTTGTCGATGAGCATCCCGACAGCATCAATGACGGCTGGCTGATTATCAGTTGGCCGATGGCCAATGTTTGGAGCGACGTGCCGGCCAGCTATCATAATCGAGCTTGCGGCTTTAGCTTCGCCGACGGGCATAGTGAAATCCACAGATGGCGCGACGCCACCACCTGCATACCCGTGACCAAGGTGACCTATGGCGGGAACTCGCCCGTCGGCCGCATTGACTTCCCCTGGACGCTCCAGCGCACCTCCGCCAAGACTCCATACTGAACGCTCCCGCCCATCCGAGCGATTCCTCTCCCCAGCAAACCTCCCGGTGGCGGGCGCGCCTGGACCGGGCCGCTCTCGCCCGCGCCCGCGACTTGTTGCTGGATTGCTGCCGCCGCGCCGTAATGGCACGTGCGCCTGCCCCCCAAGCCCGACCCCCGCCACGCCCGCGCCCGGCAGCTACTCCCTGGCCTGGGGGGAGAACCTCGCGCGCGGCCCCAGTCTGAAATCTCAAATCTGCAATCTGAAATAGAGAGTCCTCCCTGCCGCGGAGGAGAGCATCGCGCGCGGGGAGCCGTTCTGACGCTCTCCAGCCGCGGCGCCGCCAATCGGCTGCGTTGGCTGCATTGGCTGCATTGGCTCCGTTGGCAGTTTTGCGCCCACCCCGACATCCCAGATCTCGGACCAACTCGGCGGGGCATCAGGGCTTGGCGGCCAGGCCCGCGCGCCGGCCTGCCGTTCGCCGTTCGCCGTTCGCCGTTCGCCGTTTTTTACGTATCAGCTCTTGGCGGCCAGGCGGGCGCGCCGGCCGGCAGCCTGGCCAGGCCTTCACACCGGTCGGCCTGCTCCGCCCCCGTTTTTATCTGGACCCCGTTCCGCGAACGCGCAATCCTGCGGCCCGTGAAAACAACCTACCTCTCATACTGCTCGAAAATGTTCCTGGGTCTTGCCGGGCTCAGCCTGGCGGCCATGAACTGCCAGGCCGCTGCTGGTTTTGGCGCGACGGATTTGCGTTGTGAATACGGGAGAAATCCAACCGCGGTTGGCGAGACGCAGCCCCGGTTAAGCTGGGTCGTGGAGGCTGGGAAGCGGCAACGGGGCGTGATGCAGGGCGCCTGCCGCGTCCTGGTGGCCAGCAGCCCGGACTTGCTGGACAAGGACCAGGGCGACCTGTGGGACAGCCGCAAGGTCACTTCGGACCAGTCAGTCCACGTGCTCTATGGCGGCAAAGACCTCGCCTCCGGCCAGACCTGCTTCTGGAAAGTCAAACTCTGGGACCAGCAGGACAAGGCCTCGGCCTGGAGCAAGCCGGCCACTTGGACCATGGGCCTGCTCAAACCCTCAGACTGGAAGGCGCGGTGGATCGGCTATGAAGCCACCCCGAACCAGCAGGACTCCGCCACCGCGGCCCTCAAACAACTCCAGCGGCTCGACGACAACAAATGGGTGTGGGCCAACGGAGCGGTGCCCGGCAACCAACCGCCCGGCCAGCTCTACTTTCGCAAGGTCATTCAGATTCCCCCCGACCGGACCGTGAAGCAGGCCACGTTCCTCCTGGCGGCGGATGACAGCTTCCGCCTGTTCATCAACGGACATTCCGCCGGGCAGGGAACCACCTGGCAACAGGTCTCCAGCCCCGATGTCACCGGCCGCTTGCAGCCGGGCGCCAATGCCCTGGGCATCGAAGCCACCAACGGCGGCGACAACCCCAGCCCGGCCGGGGTCATCGGACGTCTCATCATCGTCTTCACCAGCGGCGACCCCATGCTCGTGCCCATTGATAGCTCGTGGCAAACCAGCCGCGAGGCGGGCGGACGCTGGAACTGGGCGGATTTCGTGGCCTCGGGCTGGAAGCCTGCTGCCGAGGTCGCCAACTATGGCGATGCGCCCTGGGGCCGGATCGAGGCCAATGTGGCCGCCATGGAGCCGGCGCCTTTCTTCCGCAAGACCTTTACCGTCGACAAGCCGGTCAAGCGGGCCACCGTCTTTGCCTCCGCCCTCGGCGTCTATGAGCTGCGCCTGAACGGAAAACCGGTCGACAAGGACGTCCTTTCACCCGGCTGGACCGATTACCACAAGCGCGTCCACTACTTTGGCTACGATGTCACCCAGCAGCTCAAGCGGGGTCAAAATACCCTCGGCGCCATCCTGGGCGACGGCTGGTATGCGGGCTACCTCGCCTTCACCGGCAAGCGGCATTATTACGGCGACAAGACCCGCCTGCTCGTGCAGTTGCAAATCGAATACCGCGACGGCGCCAAACAGGTCGTCGCCACCGATGAAACCTGGCAGGCCGCCACCGGCCCCATCCGCGAAGGCGATTTGTTGATGGGCTGCGTCTATGACGCCCGCAAGGAACTCCCCGGCTGGGACACCCCCGCCGGCCCTGACACCGACTGGCGCCCCGCCACCGTGGACAACAGCATCAATCCCAACCTCCAAGCGCATCCCGGCCCGCCCATCCGCCGCCAGGCGCAAATCCCTGCCAGGAAGCTCACCGAGCCCAAGCCGGGCGTCTTCGTCTTCGACCTCGGCCAGAACATAGTCGGCTGGGCGCGCTTGAAGGCCAAAGGCAAGGCCGGTCAGAAGCTCGTCCTGCGCCATGCGGAAATGCTCAATCCCGACGGAACCATTTACACCGCTAACCTGCGCGCGGCCAAGGCCACCGACACCTTCTACCTGGCCGAGGGGCCCAAACGCGCCCTCGAGCCCTATTTCACTTTCCACGGCTTCCAATACGTCGAGGTCTCCGGCCTGGACTATCGGCCTGACCTGCGCGACCTCACGGGCATCGTCGTGCATTCCGACCTGCCGCGCACCGGGTGGTTCGATTGCTCCGAGCCGCTCGTCAACAAACTCACGCTCAACTCCCTCTGGGGCCAGAAGGGCAACTTCCTGGATGTCCCCACCGATTGCCCACAGCGCGATGAACGCGCCGGCTGGACCGGCGACGCCCAGGTCTTCATGAAGACCGCCTGCTTCAACCTCGACTCCCCGGGCTTCTACACCAAGTGGCTGGTGGACCTGTGCGACGATTCGCAACGCGCCGATGGCGCCTTCGGGGACGTCGCGCCCCACGTGAGCATCGTCAGCTACGGCAATACCGGCTGGTCCGACGCCGGCCCCGTTTGCAATGCGCGCATGTATGAATTGTACGGCGACACCCGCGTGCTCGAACGCCATTACGACGCCCTGGTGCGGCACATGGACTACCTCGCCAAAACCAGCAAGGGCCTGGTCCGCGGGACCGGCGCCTATGGCGATTGGCTCCGCCTGGCCGGCCCGCAGCATTCCGAGGCCATCGGCACCGCCTATTACTTCTACGCCGCCCGCCTGATGACCAGGATAGCCGAGGCCCTCGACAAAAAGGACGAGGCCGAAAACTACCGCCGGTTGGCCGAGGCTATCCGCGCCGTCTTCGTCAAGACCTTCATCCAGGCCGACGGCCGGATCGTGGACGGCCACAATGAAACCGGCCAAACCTTTTATGCCCTCGCCTTCGGGCTCGACCTGGTGCCGGCGGAGAGCAAGAGCCAGGTGGCCGGCCAGTTCGTCGCCTCGATCCACAAGGAAAACGATCACCTCGCCACCGGGTTCCTGGGCACGCCCTTCGTCCTCTTTGCGCTCCAAAACGCAGGGCACCCGGAGCTGGCCTACAAGCTGGTGCTCAACAAGACTTATCCCTCCTGGCTCCAGCAGGTCCTCTGGGGCGCCACCACCATGTGGGAGCGCTGGGACGGCTGGCGCCCGGACAAAGGCTTCCAGGACCCGGGCATGAACTCCTTCAACCATTACTGGCTCGGCTGCGTCAGCCAATGGCTCTTCACCCAGGCCGCCGGCATCGATACCGATGGCCCCGGCTTCAAACGCATCACCATCCGCCCGGAAATCGTCAAGCCCGAGGCCGGCTTCAATTGGGTCAACGCTTCCTACCACTCCCTCCGCGGCACGATTGCCAGCGCCTGGAAACTCCACCCGGGCCGCTTCGATCTTAACGTCACCGTCCCCGGCAACTCCCTCGCCACGGTCTTCATCCCGGCCAAAAACGCGGCGGAGGTTACCGAAAGCGGCAAGCTCGTGTCCAAGGCCAAAGGGGTGAAATTCCTCCGCCAACAAGGCGGCCTGGCCGTCTTTGAAATCGGCTCCGGCCAATACGCTTTCCAAAGCCGGCTGTAATTCCAACGAGCGTTCAAGATGGCTCTAAGGCGTGCACGCGTCTTCAGACCCTAGTGGGGCAGGCGTCCCGCCTGCCACCTCCTGCCCCAGGCGCGCACGCGTCTATTCCGGATTTTCAGCAGCAGCCAGGCCGGGATGATCTTGACGGGGCCCGCCGGTTCCCGCGCTTGACGTTGCCCGTGGAAAGTCTAAGAATCCCGCCCTGAGACACTATGCGCGCAAAACTGATTCTTCTGCTTGGATTGGCAAGCTGGGGCCTGGCCACCGCTCAAACCCTCGAACAAAAGCCCAAGGAGGCCTGCCTTGACCCATTTCTCCCGCTCAAAGCGCCCAGCGTCTCGCGCCTGGTGTTGAAGCCGGGCGATCGGCTGGCGATCTGCGGCGATTCCATTACGGAACAGAAGATGTATTCACGCCTCATGGAGGATTACCTCACCGTCTGCGCCCCGGAACTCAAGGTCACCGTGCGGCAATACGGCTGGGGCGGCGAGCGGGCGGCCGGATTCCTGGCGCGCATGACCAACGACTGCCTGCTCTTCAAGCCCACCATCGCCACGACTTGCTACGGCATGAATGACCACGAGTATCGCCGCTATGAAGAGCGCATCGGCCGCACTTATTGCGAAAAGTCCATCGCCGTCCTCGAGGCCTTCAAAGCGCGTGGGGTGCGCGTGATTCACGGCTCGCCGGGCTGCGTGGGCAACAAGGTCAAGAGCGCCAACGGCACCCCCGAGGACCTGAATCTCAACCTCTGCACCCTGCGCAACCTGGGCATCGGCCTGGCCCGCGAGGAAAAGGCCGGCTTTGCCGATGTCTTCTGGCCCATGCTCACCGCCGGCGCCGCGGCCCAGCGGATGTTCAGCGCCGACTACGCCATTGCCGGCAAAGACGGCGTCCATCCCGGTTGGGCCGGGCACGCCGTCATGGCCTATGCCTTCCTCAAGGCCTTGGGCCTGCACGGCGAGATCGGAACCTTCACCGTCGACCTGAAAACTGACACCATGACCGCCTCCCAGGGCCACCAGGTGATCTCGGCCAAGGACGGCACCTTCGCCATCAAGAGCGCCCGCTACCCGTTCTGTCCCTGCGTCGAGGCCGGCCAGGGCGAGGCCTCCTACCCGCTTTGCAGCAACGATGACCCCGCCAAAGACAACAGCATCCGCTCGGCGATGAAACTCATCCCCTTCAACCAGGAATTGAACCGCCTGATGCTGGTGGTCCGTCGTGGAAACGCCCGGAATTACAAGGTCACCTGGGGCACAACCGGAAAGGTCTTCACGGCCAGGGAACTGGCGCGCGGGGTGAACCTGGCCGAGGAATTCCCCTGCAATCCCTTCTGCGCGGCCTTTGCCAAAGTGGACGCCGCCGTGGCTGCCAAGCAGGCCTACGAGACCAAGCAGGTCAAGGAGACCTTCCATGGCCCCGAAGGCAAAGCCGACCTGGCGGCCGCCATCACGCGCACCGAAAAAGACCGCGAAACCCTGGTCCAGGCCATCCACGCCGCCTTCGTGCCGGTGACCCACGTCATCACCATTGAACCGCGGTAGGCCAAGGCAATTGCGCGGCGG
The DNA here is from genome assembly GCA_049518415.1 of Verrucomicrobiota bacterium. Lineage (GTDB taxonomy): Bacteria > Verrucomicrobiota > Verrucomicrobiia > Limisphaerales > UBA8199 > CAVQND01. The sequence goes on along the minus strand of JBEKRX010000059.1, from coordinate 12,089 downwards.
TCATAAACCCTTCGACCTTCAGGCGATCAACTCCGAAATCCGAGGGCCGATCTCCAAGAGCCAAAATCCGAGGTCCTCACCGGCAACTCTCCTGTCGGCCAGCCCAGGACGATGCGCTCGGCCCGCTCCAGGCGAACCCTCGGTCCGACGCGCCGGGACTCCTCTCGGCTCTCGGCTCTCGAACTCTCACTCGTAGCGCAGCGCCTGGATCGCATCCAGCCGCGCGGCTTTGAGGGCGGGGAACAGGCCGGCGAAGATGCCCACGGCGGCGCTGAAGGCGACCGCCACGAGCATGGTCACGGGCGTAATCACGGGGGCGTTGGCCGTCGGGCTGATGCCCTCCAGCAGCCGCACGAAACCGATGGAGCTCACCACACCCAGGGCCGCGCCCAGCAGGGCGATGACGACGCTTTCGATCAGCACCTGGGTGAAGATCGCCAGCCCGGTGGCGCCCACGGCCTTGCAGATGCCGATTTCCCGGATGCGCTCGTTGATGCTGGCGAGCATGATGTTCATGATGCCGATGCCGCCCACGATCAGGCTGATGGCGGCGATGGTGCCGCCGCTGATGCGGGCATTGCGGATTTGCTGGTTTATGCTCTCCAACTGGTTCTCCTGCGTGCGGAAGCCGAAGTCCTCAATGCCGCGATGCGTCGTCATGAGGATGTTTCTGGCCTGCTGCAGGGCCGGTTCCATTTCTTCCAGGCTGGGCACCTTGAGGCCGAGGTTGGTCAGCCGGTGGTCGGGCACGCCATTGGTGTCCCCCACCGAGCGAAACCGCATCCAGGCAGTATTGAGCGGCATATAGACCGTATGATTCTTGCGGTAGAAGGCCCAGTTCCCTCGGCCCCAGCCTTTTCTCCGCGCCGGGCCGGCCTGGACTTGCTTGAGCTGTTTGGCGGCCACCTCGCGTTCCTTTTTCTCCTGCTCTCCTTCATAGCGGGTGAACAGGCCGACAATCGTGAAGGGCTGGTGGTTGATGTCAATGACTTCGCCAAGGGGGACAATCTCTTCGCCGGTCTGGTCCGGGGACCCAAAAAGCTCGTCCCGAATGCCGGTGCCGATGACACACACCGCGTTGGCGTTTTCCTCGTCCAGGCTGGTGAAAAACCGTCCATGCTCCAGGGTGTGGAAGTTCATCTCGAGAATGGTCGGCCAAACGCCGACCACGTCGAACGCCATGGTCGTCTTTTCGCCATGCGTGATCGTCACCCCATAAATCTGCATTTCCGGCGAGATCAAGCGGCACAGGGGAGCGCAGCCACGCAAGGCCTCCACGTCCGCCATGGTGCGCCCAGGAGCTTGATCCGCCAGGTGTTCCTGCTCGACCGGCACATCCTCCTCTTCCACAACGACTTTATCCGCCCCGCCCATGGCAATCATCGTCTCCCTCATGCCGTTCTCCATCCCCTTGATGATCGCCGCCATCCCCACCAGGCTCGATACCCCCAGGATGATGCCCAGCATCGTCAGCAGCGACCGAAACTTGTGCGCCCACACTTCTTTCAGGCCGACGAGGATGGTATTGAGCAGGTTCACGGCGCGATACTGGATGCTGGATATTATTCCTCGCTGATGTCGGAGAGTTCGACTGATTGGATGAAGTTGTTCACCATCCGGCATCCGGCATCTTTCTCACTCATATCGCAACGCCTCAATTGGGTTCAGCCGCGCCGCTCTCACGGCGGGGAAGATGCCGGCCAGGATGCCGATGAGGACGCTGGCGCTGAAAGCCAGGACCAGGGCCGAGAGTTTGACAATCGGCGTGTTCTCGGTCGGCGAGAAGTGGCCGAGCAGGTGCACCAGGCCGTAAGAGGTCGCCAGCCCGGCCAAGCCCCCGAGCACCGCAATCACGACGGATTCCACCAGGATTTGGATGAAGATGTCGCTGGTGGCGGCGCCCACGGACTTGCGAATGCCGATTTCGCGCACGCGCTCCGAGATGCTGGCGAGCATGATATTCATAATGCCAATGCCGCCGACCAGCAGGCTGATCCCCGCAATCAGGCCCCCGCTCAGCCGGGCATTGTGCACAAAGCTCTTGATCCGGTCCGCCCAATCCTCTTGCGTTATGAAGGCGAAGTCCTCGATCCCTTTGTGGGTGCACATGAGCACGTTGCGGGCCTGCTGGAGCGCTTCGGACAGCAGGTCCACGCTCGCCGCTCTCAACTCCAGGCCCGAGAGCCGTGGGTCGCCTGTCGCCCCGATCGCCAGGCCGGTGCCGGAACTGATCGCGGCCCGGGTCGCGCCCGAACGGAACTTCATCCACACGGTGTTGAGCGGCAGATAGACCGTCGCGTTCTTGAGGTAGAAAACGAAGTTGCCCCCCCGCCGCCCGGCCCCGCCCCAGCCCCGGTTCCGCGTCAATCCCCCGGCCTTCGGCTGCCCCGCCTGGACTTTGGTCCATTCGCGTTCCTTGCGTTCCTGCTCGCTTTCGTAGTGCCGGAACAGGCCGACGACGGTGAAGGGCACGCCGTTGACGTAGAGCGTCTCGCCCACCGGGTTGATTTCATAACCGACCTTCTCCGGCGAGCCCCACAGCTCGTCCCGCGTGGCGGTGCCGATCACGCAAACACTCCGGGCCATCTCGTCGTCCAGTTCGTTGAACATGCGGCCCTCCTCGATCACGTGCTCGTTCAGCTCGAGCGCCACCGGCCAGACCCCACAACAATTCCAGGGGCGGAAAGTCTTGCCCTTGGCCGAGAGCGTGGCCCACAGGCGCATCTCGGGCGACGTCCGCGCCACCAGCGGCGCGCTCTGCCGCAAGGCATAAACGTCGTTCACCGTGATGCCCACGGCCTGCTCGGCCAGATGCCGCTGCTCGATCGGCACGTCCTGCGCCTGGACCCGCACCTTCTCCAGCCCCCCGATGGCCACCAGCGCCTCTTTGGCGCCTTTCTCCATCCCCGCCACCAGCGCCGACATGCCCACCAGGCTCGAAACCCCCAGGATGATCCCCAGCATCGTCAGCAGCGACCGGAACTTGTGCGCCCAGATTTCCCGCAAACCGGTCTGCACCGTCACCAGCATCTGTGACCAGTGCCCCCGTCCTTCCGGCCCCAGGGTGATCGCGGCGCTCATCAGTGCTCCAACCTCCCACGGTTTCAGACCCGAAATCCGACGGCAATCTGGCCGTCGCGCAGCTCGATGCGCCGGGGCGTGACCGTGGCGATTTCAGGGTCGTGCGTCACCAGCACCATGGTGCGCCCTTCCTGGCTGAGCTTGCGGAAAAGTTGGAGGATGGTCTCGCCGGTGTGCGAATCGAGGTTGCCGGTCGGTTCATCGGCGAAGACGATGCGCGGGCTGTTGACCAAGGCGCGGGCGATGGCGGCGCGCTGCTGCTGACCGCCGGAGAGTTGGCTGGGCCGGTGCCTGGCGCGATTGGCCAGGTCCACCGCTTCCAGGGCCGCCTGGGCCCGCTGCCGGCGCTCTTTGCCGGAGACGCCGCTGTAAATCATCGGCAGTTCCACGTTCTGCAGGACATTCAGCTTGGGCAGCAGGTTGAAAAACTGAAACACGAACCCGATCTTCCGGTTGCGGATGGCCGCCAGTTGCCGCGGCGAGGCATCGTGGATCATGATCCCGTCCAGCTTAATCGTCCCCTTGGTCGGTGAGTCCAGGCAGCCCAGGATGTGCATCAAGGTGGACTTGCCGCTGCCCGACGGCCCGACAATGGATATGAATTCGCCGTCCTCGATGTCCAGCGAGATGTCGTCCAGCGCCCGAATCACCTCCTCGCCGAGGTGGTAAATCTTGCTAACGTTGCGCAGTTCCACTAGGGCCATGCGAATTCCCCTTGGACTCACTTTGTGTTGGCGCTAGGACTGGCATTGCGCGTGGCTGCCGGCTGGCTGCCGGCGGTGGCGGCGGCGGGTTGGCTGCCGGCGGCGGCGCTCCTGGATGCGCCCTCGGGGGCCGAAGCCGCGCTGGCGGTCTTGGTCGTGTTGGTGCCGGTCGTGGTTTGGGGCCGCGGCGTCGCGGCAGTCCCCTCTCCGGCCCCGGGGACCAGGCCGGCCAGTTGGCGGCTCTTCTTCTCACGTTCTCCTTTAGGCATTTCCAGCGAAACGACTTCGCCTGCCTTCAAACCGTCCTGAATCTCGGCGTTCGAGTAATCTGAGACCCCCACTTTGACGTTCCGCTTCTCGAAGCTATCGCCTTGCTGGACATAAACGAAGCGTTCCATCTGGCCCGTATCCGGGTTCTTTTCCGTAAACACGGCCGCCAGCGGCACGGCCGTCACATTCTCGGCCGAGGCCACCGGGATTTTGACATTGGCCGTCATGCCGGGCCGGACCCGGGGGTCGACGGCTTTAAGCACGATGCGGGCCGGGTAGCCTTTGATGTTGTTCTTAATCGTCGCCTGCGGAGAGATGCGCTCGACCGTCCCGGTCACCTGCAGGCCGGGCACCGCCTCGACCGTGACTTCGACCGTCTCACCCGTTTTGAGACGCGGCACGTCGGCCTGGTTGACCTGGGCGTTGATAATCATCGAGTTGAGGTCAGCAATCGTCAGCACTTCGGTGCCACTGTTGAATCCGCCGGAACCGGAAACCGCCTGGCCCGCGGAAACCGGCCGGGTCAGCACCGTGCAATCGAACGGCGCGCGCACCACGGTGTAGGCCAGGTGCTCGTCGGTGATGGCTTTGGCCCGTTGCGCCCGTTCCAGGGCGTTCTTGGCCAGGTCGTAAGTGGTCTTGGTATCATCGTAAACCTCCTGGGAAATCAGCTTGTCGGCCAACAATTGCTGCGCCCGCTTGAAATCGCGCTCCGCCTTTTCCAAGTCCAGCCTCGCCTTCTCGATGTCCGTAACATTCGAGGCGAGTTCCTGCTGAAGCTCCTTGTCATCGAGCTTGAACAGCAGGTCAGCCTTCTTGACCCGATCCCCGAGGTCCACCGGCAGCAGTTCGATCTTGCCGTTGATTTCGGGGCGGACGGAGACCTGCTCGGCGGGGCCGATTTCGCCCGCCGCGTTGACCGAGAAGTTGATGCTGCGCAGCTCGGCGGTGGCGGTGGTCGGCCGCCCGGGGGCAGAGCCGGCCAACTGGGCCTTCTGCCAGTGGCTCCAGACGCCGTAGCCAGCCAGCCCGGCTCCAACCATCACTACCAGGGCAATCCATTTCTTCATTTCAGTCCAGGAAGCCCAGACTACTCCCTGGGCCAGACCGGTGCAAATGCATAATCGGCGCTTGCTACTTTGGCGCCAAAACGATTTGTTCTAGGCCGCAGTTTAGACGCAAATGAAGCCGGCCTATTTAGTGATTCTGCTCCTGATGAACCTCTTCTGGGCGGCGGTTTACTCCGCCTACAAGGTCATCGGCCAGGACCATCTGCAAACGGGGGGCATTGTCACCCTCCGCTTCGGGTTGGCCGGGCTTTGCCTGCTGCTGGCCTGGCCCTGGCTGCCGGGACCGGCCCCGCGCGGAGGCGCCCTCCTCAAGACCTGTGCCCTGGGATTGATGCTCTACGTGCTGGGGCAGCGGCTGCAGGTCTATGGCAACCAACTCGGCACCGCGGCCAACTCCGCCGTCCTCCTGGCCATCGAGCCGCTCCTGACCTCCGTGGCCGCCGCCCTCTTCCTCCATGAGCATATCGGCCCCCGCCGGCTCGCCGGCTTTGCCCTCGGCCTGGCCGGCGTCGCCGTCCTGAATCGCGTCTGGCGCGCCGATTTTCAATGGGCCGGCCTGGCGGCCAGCCTGGTCTTCGTTTCTTCCTTCCCGTGCGAGGCGGCCTATTCAGTGGTCGGCAAGCCGATCGTGGCGCAGGCCAGCGTCATGAAGATGCTGGCCCTCTCCCTGCTCGCAGGCACGGCGGTCAACCTGTTGATCGATGGACCCGCCACCCTGGCGGCCGCGCGGATGTTGTCCCCCAAGGCCTGGCTCCTGCTGCTGGCCCTGGCCGTCATCTGCACCGCCGTCGGCTACAGCCTTTGGTTTATCGTCATCCGCGATTGCCCCGTCAACTTGGCCGCCCTGACCATTTTCGCCCAGTCGGTTTTCGGCGCCGCGATCGCCGCCCTTTGGCTCGGGGAAAAGCTCCACTGGGGGCACCTCCTGGGCAGCGCCACCATCGTGGCTGGGCTGGTGCTCGGACTCTCGCGGCAGATTAAGAAACCAGCGGCCGCAGCCGCCGAAGCCAGGAGCGTTAAGTGAGTTAAACTTAGCGAGGCTGCGCCGCAGACCACCTCTGGAATCCCGATTCGGAATCGGGATTGCAATCGCAGCGAAACTGGACCTGATTACAACGAGTTTTGCCGGTCGGGAACTCTGGTAACTTATGCAGGTCTTCCCGCTTCGCGCCATTCCCCGTTCGACATTGCCGGCCTTCGCCGCTAGGGTGATGGGATGTCGCGTGAGTACGCCTTGCAGCCCTTCCAGACGCCGTTCCGGTTGCAGATCGATTACGCGCATGAACTCAACCCGCAGCAGTTCACGGCTGTGACGGCGCCGCCGGGGCCGGCGCTGGTGATTGCCGGCGCCGGGTCGGGCAAAACGCGCACGCTCACCTACCGGGTGGCCTACCTGCTCGAGCAGGGGATTACGGCCGAGCGGATTCTGCTCCTCACGTTCACGAACAAGGCCGCCCGGGAGATGATGCGGCGGGTGGCCGAATTGCTGGGCCAGGAGCAGGGCTCGTTGTGGGGGGGCACCTTTCACGCCCTGGGCAACCGCATTCTGCGCCGGCAGGCGGATCGCCTCGGCTACCAGCGTGACTTCACGATCCTGGACCGCGAGGACGCCAAGCACTTGATTACCACCTGCGTGGCTGAATCGGCCATCGACCTCAAGGCCACCCGCTTTCCCAAAGCCGAGGTGCTCGCCGAGCTCTTCTCCCTGGCCGTGAACACCCACCAGACGACGCACGAAATCCTGGACGAGCGCTACAGCCATTTTTCGCCGCTGGCGCCCCTGATAGCCGAGGTGGAGCGGCGCTACGCCGCCCGCAAGCGCGCCACCAACGCGATGGATTTTGACGACTTGCTGGCGCTGTGGCTCAAGCTGCTCCAGGAACAGCCCGACGTGTGCGAGCATTACCAGCGCCGCTTTCAGTTCATCCTCGTGGATGAATACCAGGACACGAACATACTCCAGAGCGACCTCATCGACCTGCTGGCCGCGCGGCACCGCAATGTCATGGTCGTGGGCGATGATGCCCAGAGCATCTATTCCTGGCGCGGGGCCAACTTCCAGAACCTCCTGAAATTCCCCGACCGTTATCCCGAGGCGAAAATCTATAAGATCGAAACCAACTATCGCAGCACGCCGGAGATCCTGAAAGTCGCCAATGCGGCCATTGCCGCCAACGCCCGCCAGTTTGCCAAGCAACTGTCGCCGGTGCGCCGGTCCGGGCCAAAACCCAGCGTGGTGACCTGCCAGGACGCCTTCGAGCAGGCCGCTTTCGTGGCCCAGCGCGCGCTCCAACTGCGCGAAGCAGGGGCCGACCTGAACCGGATGGCGGTGCTCTATCGCTCGCATTTCCATGCCCTGGAACTGCAGCTCGAATTGACCCGGCGCAACATCCCCTTCAGCATCACCAGCGGCATCCGCTTTTTCGAGCAGGCCCACATCAAGGACGTCGCCGCTTACCTCAAGCTCGTCGCCAACCCGCGCAACGAACTCGCCTTCAAGCGCCTGGTGCAACTGCTCCCCGGCATCGGCGGCAAGGGCGCCGTGAAGTTGTGGAAGGCCTTCGGCGCGCAGTGCCTCAGCCCAGGCGCCGCCGCGGCCGCGTCCGCCGCCAGTGTGCCCGGACCCGGCGAACCGGCGCCGGCCACTGCCGGCAGCAAGGCCGAAGTCGCCTCGCCGGAGCCCGCGCCAGGGAACCCCGCGCTCCCCGCTCCGCCGCCCGGCTCCCATCCCGTAGCGCGCGCTTTGCAGGGCTGCGCCCCCAGCGTGCCCAGGAAGACGGCCTTTGCCTGGGCGCAGTTCGTGGCCACCATCTCGCAACTGGAGGCCGAAGGCCTGCGCGGCAATCCCTCGGCCATGCTCCGCCTGGTGCTCGAGGCCGACTACGAAGACTATCTCAAGGAGAATTATGCCAACTACCGCTCGCGCCTCGAGGACCTCCAACAACTGGCCGCCTTTGCCCAGCAGTTCCCCACCCTCGAGGACTTCCTCAGCCAACTCGCCCTGTTGACCAACCTCGAGGCCGAGGACGACCGGCCCGGCCCCGTCGCTGACGAGCAGCTCCAGCTCTCCACGATTCATCAGGCCAAGGGACTGGAATTCGATGTCGTGTTCGTCATTATGTTATGCGAGGGACTGTTCCCCTCCCTGCGCTCGCGCCAGAGCGCTGAGGCTGAGCAAGAAGAGCGCCGCTTGATGCATGTCGCCGTCACCCGCGCCCGCGACGAACTCTACCTGAGCTACCCGCTCATCCGCGCCAGTTACGCCGGCGGCCTGGACAAGGTCCAGCAAGCCTCACGCTTCCTCGAGGAAATCCCGCGCGACTTGGTCGAGGAGTGGAACCTGAGGCCGTTTCAGCCTTATGGATGAAACAAAGACAGGATGCACAGGATGCACAGGATGAAGGGCGGAACCTGAGGCCGTTTCAGCCTTATGGATGAAACGGCAACCTGCCCGTTTCAGGCGCTTGAAGCGACCTCTGGTGGATCCCCAAAACCGCGCCTAAGGATGGGCTAACGCACCCAGGACCAACAAAATGGGACCACGCCACATTTCATGCCAATCGAGAATTAGTAGAGAACCGCGGAATACGCCGAATACGCGGAAAAGGAAGCGTTTTCCGCGTATTCCGCGTATTCCGCGGTTTCTCAAAAAGAGTCTTAGGCGAGGATTTGGGTGGATCGTCCTTGCACGGTGGCAGCCCTGGGGTGCAATGAGCCGCGGAATCCAGAAAAGTGCTGCGGCGATGAAAACTGCTCTTTGCGCACTGCTCCTCACCTGCGCCGGCGCCTGCGGCCAGTTCGCTGCCAATCATCTGGCGCGGCGCCCCGCTTGGGCCGAGATAATCTCGGCATGGAGCGGTTGAAAGGCGAGGGCTGGGGCGAGTTTTGCGGCCGGCGTGGGGATTGGGGCAGGGATGCGGCGTCATGGCTTGGGCGCAGGGCGGGCCGACCGTCGCTGGCTGAGCTTGGCCCGCTGGCCGGGGCAATGGAGTATGCGGCCGTAGCCGAGGCGCTGACCCGCTCCGGCCGGCGAATGGAACGAACTCCGGAATTGCGTCAGAAAATAGCCACAATTCAAAAGCAGATGAGAAAAGTATAGACGCGACACCTCGTTTTATGGAGAGTTCGTTAGATGCTCAGAATCGTTCACTGCCGCGGGGTTTGGTCCTTCACAGAGAACGTCACCGACCCTCCGGTTGAAATGGGGACGCCGGAGGGGCTTTGCCGGACTTTGCGAGCATATTCCTGGTAAGGCGCAGCGTGGACATCGGCCTCAACAAGGTAAATGTGCCCTGCTTTCACTTCGCAGTTCAGTGTGGTGGCCTCGCTGTATTCCGCGTATCGCCGCAAGGCGTCATCCCACGACTCGCAGTATCGGACCACGACCGTGTGTGCTCCTGGCAGAACTCTCATTCCGAGGTCTTCAACGAAGCGGGGGGACGGCACCTCGCCATAATAGATGCCTTTGCCCTTGTGGTAAACCTTGCCATCCACGGGACCGCAAAACTGCACGTGTTCTCCAGCGCGGATTACGGCAACCTCGCGAATGGGTAGCTCTGGTCCATCGTAGGCGCAAAGATACTCGCTAAGGTGGATACAGCCTGATGTCAGGATGACCAGCACAGCGGCCGAGCAGGCCATCAGCGCCTGACCGATGGACAGGGGCCCTGTAACTTTGGGGTTCTGAGTTTGAGGTGTGATCATGGTGTGGTGGAATCCTTGAACCGCGTAAGGCAAACGTTCAGCGGCCCGCCGCTAACGACGCTGCAGGCAAACCAGGGCGTCATCGGTGCGACCGCTGGCGCAAGAGTTAAGCGAGAGCCCGCGGATCGATCTGAAGCATGTCATTGGCGAGCTGTTGGAAACGCGTCATCTTTTCTGAACCAACATCAAACCTGAACTCCTTCCCATTTTCCCACTGAATAATAATCCGACGACGTTCGACAGTCATTCGCGACCGGTTGGCGCTGTCGATGGACAAGGTCGGAACCTGTTTGGAAAGGATGTCCTCTACACGAATCATCTCCGCCTTGCGCTTTCGCAGTGAGCGGAAAAGCATGGTTACCAAACCGCCCACGATGCCGAAGAGGACTTCCTCCGTCCCACCGGACGCGACCTGAAAGATGATGCGTTTGTTGGTGAAATAGATGTGCCAAGTTTGCGTAGCCGGGAACTTCCTTACGTGGACCTCGCGAATGGTTTCAACCACATGCTCAGGGGCCGCTGCAAGGCGCGCCGCGCTGGCCCGTTCATCGCTGGAAGAAACTCGCGAGCATTTGGGGCAGACGGCTGAGGTGAACAAAACTTGTGCGCCGCAGGAGGGACATGTTTCTAGCATAAAGCCTCTACATTTGTTTGATTCCGATCATCGTTGCGCACCGAACCGTCGCAACCGATAAGAGATCGCCTTTCCGACGCGCCACCGGTTATTGACGCTGCGCGTGCGAGGGAGAATTCGGTTTGCATCTCGCTCATTCCAGCCCACATGGTATCAGGGACAATAAAAGTGTCAGGCCCCGTGATCTGATACCCCTGATGCCCCTGAGCGGAGAAGCATAGCGGTGGTTAGAAGTGGACCCCGGTCCTTGGACCAGGGAGCGGGCAAATTAAGTTCACTCGACCGATCTGGTTAGGCCTATTTCTTGTCGCCTGCATTTTTGATGCGCTCTTCATCCGTAACAAACACTAGTCGCGCGCCGTCAATGGATGATATAATCAGAACCTCAACTTTGCCGTATTTCTTAGAGTTCAGTTGACCAGCGCTGAAATCCCTGTCTGCCTGAAATGGGTCGTCTATGGGATTCTGCTTTTCGGCATACTTCTCGAACGCTCCCAAGCTGGGCTTGGCAACGTGAAAGCAGTTGGTTTTCCCCTCGGCGGTCAGCAAGTAGATGACTTTGTCGGTGACGCTTCCTTCGTAGTAGAGGTTGGTGCAGGTTGCAGATATCCCCGCGTCTTTGTAAACGTTTCCCTCTGAGGATTTCGTCCGTGTCACAAGATAGACGCGTGCCATTGGCCACTTATCTTCTTTTGTGCCTGCGGAAATCCCCGCGCCTTCAGTGGTCACTTCGTTGTGTTGGTCAATCGCCACGAGGCCATCTTTTGCCTTCTTCGCGGCTATGGCGATTGTTGCGCCCCCCGATGGGTCAAATACGAGCGCCATCCATTGGTCGGGGTCCAAATGGCTTAAGTCCATCCTTCTGTTGGAGAAGCTTCCACTCAAGGTCTGAGCCTCTACTGACGCGGCAATTGCAAGAACTAGCGCCGCGAGGAGTTGCTGCCAAGTGTGTTTTGTTTTAGTTTTCAGATTCATTAATGGTTGCACATGCGCGTTGCTCTAAACATATGATTAGTTAGGAATCGTTGCCTGTTGCGTTGATATTGGTTCAACTGACAGGACATTGCTTCTTTGTCGCGCCGCCGGTTTATTGACGCTGCACGGGCAAGCGAGAATTGGTTTTCGCTCGCACTCATTCTGGCCGCATTGTATCAGGCCCAATGAACGTGTCAAGCGCCGATTCCTGCCGGTTCCGCCCTCACACCAGCAACACGCCGACCTGGATGGAGAAGCCGTGAGAGATTTGGCACGATGGGCGGTGGAAAATGCCGTTTTTTCACGGACCGGTGGAGGAATAAAGCGTCGGTCCCGTAATCCCCCAGTTCCGCTTCACCTTCAGCAGCCTTTCCCGCCATTGCTCATTGCACCGGCCGCCCAAATCCATACGCGTCAGCCCATTCGCCATGGACCAGAATCCCTTCCTTCCAATGCCGCAAATCCTCCACCACAACCAGCCCAATCGCATCAGCCAGGCCGTTTCCTGGCCACATTCTCTCCGGCTCCTGGGCGCATCTCGACACTGCCACCAATTCCACTCTACCCGCGCGCAGCGCGGCTCTCTTCTGCCCCGGAGATGTTCTCTGTTTTGCAAGTGGCTTTTTCATAAAAGTTATTCACAGGGCGGCA
>JBEKRX010000058.1:0-42900 GCA_049518415.1 Verrucomicrobiota bacterium | reverse complement strand
AAAAGCTGGAATGGCGGCACATTCACCAATGCCGTGACGACCAGGTTTGTTTACGACCTGTCTGCCGAAGGGGCCGGCGGCTGGAACCTCGTTGCGAGCCTGGACCCTCAATCCTCCCTCCTCCAGGCGTTCCTCTGGGGTCAGGACCTGAGCGGAACCGAGGACGGCGCCGGAGGCATAGGGGGCCTGGTGGGTGTTTTTGAAACCTCGAACGGTCAGATTTCAAATTGCCACTTTGCCTCCTATGACGGCAATGGCAACGTGACCGCCCTGGTCAAGGCGTCCGACGCCTCCGTTTCCGCCCGCTACGAGTACTCCCCCTTCGGCGAAACCCTGCGCGCCACCGGTCCGATGGCCAAGGCCAACCCCTTCCGCTTCTCGACCAGATTCGCAGACGATGAATCGGGGCTGGTTTACTACGGCTGTCGCGACTACAGCCCCCCGGCCGGGAGGTGGATCAGCCGGGATCCGCTACAGGAGGCGGCAGGTGGCAATAACCTGTATGCGTTTGTCGCCAACAGCCCGATCGCTTCGACAGACCCGTTGGGAGCGTTCACGCTCCTCGATCTTGAGATGTCCAACGGCGACGAGGAGCAGGCCCAATTGGCCGTGGCCCAGCGCGGGCTCACGATCAAGGCCCGCGTTCAGCAGGCGGTCAATGCGCAAAACGAGGGGCAGGAACTGCTGAGTGTCATCATGAACTCGTCCGAGGGGGATGCGACAGAGCTCGTCGATTTGTTCACCCAAGTGAACAATCAAGGCTTCGGGGCGGCCTTGCGAGGGTCGCGCTCCATGCGTGCCTTCGGGGAGGAATGGCACCATCTGATGCCGAAAGCGCAGGAATTCACGAGGTACTTTGGAGAGGCGAAGATTAACGTCGACCGTTTTCGAGTCGGGCTCCAGGGGATGTACCACCAGGGGACTGAGTTTGCACTTCACCAAGGTGGATTCGGCGTGCGCGGGGGATTGTGGAATGCCGCGTGGAGGCAATTTTTTGCCAGCCAGGGCTTTAAGAACGCAGTCGGGCGGGCGGCACGGCAGCAGGCGATCCTTGACTTTGGCGCTCGCATGTTCCAGTTCTTTATCGGAATGTAGGTTGTTCGTATGCGCGCATTTGAGTTGCAGGAGCCACCAATTCGCGGAGTACGTCCGCACGGCCAGGACCCGTGGGTCTCTGGCCGGCATATGCAAAGGTTGCCCGCTGCCGAGTGCGGCAACTGCGCAGGCCGTCCTGGTGCCGACGGGTGGGGGGACCCCGCCCTGTGTTATCCTCACATTAGCATTCCGGCGTCGCTGAAGCCGGCACGGTATCGTGAGCGGTTTACGGTGACCTGGGCAGAGTATGAAGAGCTTAAAGCGCCCCTCAGGGAACTAGTACCTGCCCACCTCCCGCTGCCCCCCGGCACGGAGTTTGGACCTCTGGTCGGCGTCAGTGGTGGCGGACCGCTCACAGATTTCGCGTGGCTTTGGAGTTGGCATTGCTTCGTGAGGGCGCAGGTGCTCGATCGGTTAAACCAAAAACTCGGCGTAGCTATCCAGGCTGTTCCTGCGCAGTTCCGTTCCCGTCGGAAAGAAAAACCTGATTACCTTGAACTCGTTGCGCTGCCGCTTGCGCGCGTCTCAGACGCTACTCGGTCAGGGCTGACGCCGGGCGCGTCCGAGTGCTGCCGGCGCCAGTTCGTCAGCGGCGATTACTTTGCTTATGCGGAGACCCCAGGCGTGCCGATCCGGGTCAAGGCATCCTCGCTCCCGGTGGACGCGGACATTTTCCGGATTAGGGAGCTCTCGCGGCGTGTATTATGCTCGGAGCGGTTCCACAACGCCGTTTTGGAATTGGGATTCCAGAACATCAACTTCGCGCCGATTGACCTCGTTGACGAATGAGCATCGAAACCTACGAGCCTTAGCACGAGCGTTGAAGCGCGTCGGTTGCACAGGTTCGCACATCGGCGCCCGCCGGGCTCAGTCCAACTACGCCACCGGGCACGGTTGCCTTGCCGACCTGGCGCGCCTGCTGCCGTTCTCCCCCGTGCGTCGAGACTGCGGTGTTGGCTTCCCCTTGAAAGCGCGGAGTCGCGCGGCACCCAATACATCGGGGCCGCCAACCCCGCAGACTCGGCTCCACCCCTGGAGGCCAGCCGGGCCGTGGCGTCGTTGTCGCCGGCCTTGCGCCCTGTCCTGCCCCCCTCGCAAGGCTGGCGCCAACACCGCCACCGCCGGGTGCCATTATCTTGCCAACTTGCACTTGCTGGGCCAAATTGCTTTTACGAACAGTGGCTCGTGGCGGATGACGACAACCAAACAGTACGATTTCCTGAACCGGCTGACGCAGATCGCGTCCGCGCCGTCTGCCGCCTCCACTTGACGAAGTTTCGAAAATGTCACACCTCAAATTCCATGGCTACCTTGTGATCTTATCGACAAGCGAGGACCCCAACCCCCTCAATCCGGCGTACCGTGGCGTTGATTGCATACCGTCTTACCCGACGACTTACCCGGAGGAGGAGCAGGCCATGGAGGCCTACGTGTTCGAGGATTTCAAGGACGAACGTACCGGGCTGATCCCCAACAAGGCCAAAGCTCTCCGCCTCCTGCGTCTGTTCGAATCTTCACCCAGAAAGTTTGATCTTATTTACTGCACCGACGCCACAGCCGAGCCGCCCGCAGAGGACTACAGCTTCCTCGGCTTTGACATTGCTGGATTGGGAGGGGACTACTGGTCAATCGTCGGGGACTTTCCGGTTGACCGTCGCGTGCGGAGCTTCCTGGCACACCTCAATCGGTGGGGCCTTTTCGACCGGGAGGCGGAGGCGGCCGAGTTCCTGCGGCGTTACAGGGCTCTCAAGCTTCCGCACCACGACATAGACTTCCAAGTCATCAAAGTCCACGCTCGGATAGGCAGGAGTTAGCCAGGCCCGCTGGTGCTCCGCGGCTTTTGGGGGAGCAGCCTTCGGGGCCCCGTGTCGTTCGCAACATTCTCCACCGCTGCCAACCCGTTGGGGATAACGGGCGACGAATAGAGCGAAGTCCCCGAGAAATGTTTGACTTCGCGGTAGAAATGATGCAAAAGTACGGCTGCAACGCGAGCCAACTGTAGCGAGACGGTTATGCGATGGTTTACGATGATGCAGGACGAGGACTATGCCCAACGCTACACGTTCAAAGTCATGCACAAGTGGAGCATGCCCGGGGTCAAATGCGCGGCCTGCGGCGACACGGGTGATATCTTCCACGCGGCCTATCCACGGGTCCTGCTCCCTCAGGGGATCGACGAGGAGCCCTACAAGACGCTATGGCCAGTGAGCCCGGAGCGAATTGCCGAGCTAGCAGCACCCATTCTCCCGCTTATTCCGGCGGGCCTGCCATTTGGGGCCGGCTCCGAGTTCGGTCCCCTCTCCGGCCAGTGCAGCCCCCGCAGGGGCGATCTGATCTGGACCAACTACAACACTCCGCTCATCTCGAAGGATGCGCTGGAGAGGCTAAAGGCATCTGGGATCGCCGGCATTCGCACCGCCGACACCGAGGTCGTTATCAAATCCAAGGAGCCGCGCTCCTTCGACTACCTGGAGTTGGACATCGAGGCGCGCGCGAGAGTCGCCCCCGAATTCCTGAAGCCCCCTTGTCCGAGGTGCGGTCGCTTCGACTACATCGACATGCCTTGGGATGCGGAACCAGTGCCCGTTGTGCGCGCGTCCATTCCGGAGGCGGTGGACCTGGTGAGGATCTGGGAGGACCCCGACTGTAACCTTGTCTCCGAGCGGTTCCTTGAGGCCTACAAAAGGCTGGGCCTCACCGGGAACACATTCGAGGAGGTAAGACTTTCGTAGTTGTCCAGCCGCGTAAGTTCCCCGGGTCAACCGGGGCGTTTTCGGCCGGTGCCAGGAACGGCCCCCTGCTGACCGAGTTAGAGCCGCGACTGTTTCGGGCTATGCCGGGCGGTAGCCTCGCTGCGTTGGGCGGCCGCGTCCAGCGAGGTACCACCGGAGGGTGAGCTTTAGGCCTCTGAGCAGCGGCGTGAACGGGTCTATTCGGCCACGTACAATTATCTTGCCAATTCGCCCCTGGTGGGCCAAATTGGCTTCACGAACAGCGGCGCCTGGCGCATGACGACGACCAAGCAATACGATTTCCTGAATCGGTTGACGCAGATCTCATCAGTGCCTGCCGCGTCATCCGCTGTGAGTTTCAATTACGGCTACAACTCGGCCAACCAGCGTCTGGCCTACTACACCACCGCCAGCCTGAACCAGTACACCAACCGCGATGTGCCGGGAGGGGTGGACATTATGGGCCTTGGCTTTGCCACGAATCCGGTCACTGTCAATGCGCAGACCGCCTGGCGGAAAGGGGGAGTATTTCCGGCAGCAGTTGAGCGTCGTCAACACCGGCAGCGCGGTATGGCAGTCGGTCACCAACGCGCAGAGCGGCCAGACCTCGGTGACGGGCAACCTGTTTGTGCCCAAGACGCCCGAGTTGTTCGCTTATGACGCGGACGGGAACCTGACCAATGACGGGCGCTGGAGCTACACCTGGGATGCGGAGAACCGGCTGGTGCGGATGACCAACAACACGGCGGTGGGGCCGCAGCAGTTGATCACCTTCCAGTACGATTGGAAAGGCCGGCGGATTCACAAGCAGGTGTCCGCCAACGCCACGATGACAAACAACGTGACCTTCGTTTACGATGGGTGGAACCCGGTTGCCCAGCTCAACGCCACGAACAACAACGTTGTGCAGTCCTACCTCTGGGGCCTGGACTTGTCCGGCTCGATGCAGGGCGCCGGCGGCGTGCGAGGGCCATATAATCAGCTCTGGCAAAGGTTCATAAGCGAGAAGGGTCAGCGGATCAAGAGCGACCCGTTCTTCATGATAGGTTTCGGCTTCGGTTTGCTGGATCAACTCGGCTTCGGTGACCTTATGATAAAGTAATAAACGCTACGTCACATGAACACAGCTTTTCGGGTGGCTAGGCCAGCCTCCTACTACTCCGACACAAACGGTGTCTTTGCAACCCCGTACGAGATGCCAAAGGTCACCTGCGACCAGTGTGGCCGAACATGGTTGGACACAGGCGACTGGTACCCGAACTTCGGGCTGGACAAAGATGCTGACCTGGACATGTTCTCGCTCGAGGAGAACGTGTCGGTGGAGGCATTTCAGGAGCTAAAGAGACACGTTGTCGGGCGGGGCGTGGGCCGGGCGGCGCTGCTTCCAGGCTGCGGGCTAGGACCCGTCACCGCGACGGTGCCAGCCAACCCGACGGATTTTGTTTGGTGCTGCTTCAGCCTTCTTGCGAAGCCCCGCGTCGTTGACATCCTCAAGAGGGCTGGCGTGCGCATCTCCTTCGGCCCGGCAGTGGTTCAGATCGGGAAGCGCCAGTCGGTCGAGGACTTTGTGGCGCTCCAGGTAGAGCCAGTGAGGCTCTATTCGGACCAGACCCTGGCGGAGACGACTACGAGCTTCTGCACCAAGTGCGGCAACGTGCTGCTCAAGAATGTGCGTGCTGAACCCAAGGGTCCCTTGCAGTATGTCCGGAATCGGATTCCGAACCGGCAGGGCCTCGTCCGGGTCTATGAATCCGTCGTTGTAACCTTGGCCTCGGCCGCCTTTATCGAGGCCGTTCGCAGACACCGCCTAACCGGCATCGAATTCGAAGAGGCTGGAGTTTACGTTTGAACCAGCCGTGCCGTCGGAAAACGGCCCCAACGTCCGCCACACCCGCACTTACGTCTGGAGCACCAGCGCCAATACCTCAAACCTCGTCTCAACGGCCGAGTTCTCCACCGAAGGACTGCAGAGCTGGAGCACCACCTGGAACAATGGCGTGGCGGCGACCGGCCACAGCGCCACCCTCTACGCTGGCAGCGGTTACCGTTACCTCACCAATGCCGCCCCGGACGGCTCCTACACCCTGAGCGTCTATCAGTGCGGCCGCCTGATCTCCCTCACCCAATACGACGGCAGCGCCGCTCACAACCAGGTCGGGCAGACGATTTATGGCTACGATGCCCATGGCCGGCAGAATACCGCCACGGATGCCCGCAACGGTACGACAAGCTACACCTACAACAACGCCGACCAAGTCCTCACCGTGACCACCCCGCCGCCGGGCCCCGGCCAGGCCCCGCAGGTCACCACCACGTATTACGACACCTCGCTCCGGGCCTGGAAGATCGTTCAGCCCGACGGCACGAGCTTGACGAACAGTCACGATGTCACCGGGTTGCTGACCAACACCGCCGGCAGTCGGGCCTACCCGGTCGCTTACAGCTATGATTCGCAGGGGCGCATGAAGACGATGACCACGTGGACGAACTACGCCGCCCGCTCGGGTGCCGCCACAACCACTTGGAATTACGACAACCACCGCGGCTGGCTCAGCAACAAGACCTACGCTGGTGGTACCGCCGGGCTGCTTTACGGCTACACCGCCGCCGGCCGGCTCGCCTCCCGCACCTGGGCGCGGGGCACCAACACCACGTACACCTACAACAACGCCGGGGACCTGGCCGGCATCGCCTACAACGACGGCGCAACCCCGGGCCTGCCCTTCGGTTACGACCGGCGCGGCAGGCCCACCGGCGTCACCCAGGGTGCCAACGCCCCAAGAGATGTTTGACTTTGCGATCGAGCTGATGCAGAAGTACGGTGTGAATGCCAGCAAGCTGTGTTGCTAGCCACAATCGAAGCGTACGAGACCATCTGCAACGTAAGCGCATCGTTGTTTTATGAAGTTGTTTAACATTCGACCCGACGAGGGGCGTCAATACAGGACCTGCAATATAGTGGCGTCGCATCGTTGGTGTCTGCCCGGCGTGAAGTGCGATACCTGTGGCTTTACAGGCGGAGCCACATGTTTGGCCTACCCTGCCGTGAGCCTCCCGAAAGGGTTGGACGAGGGACCATACCTAGAGGCCTGGCCTGTAAGCCCTGAAGAAGTAAGGAGACTTGCAGAGCCGTTGCGAAGTCTGATACCGCTCCCTTTGCCTCTTTTGCCCGGCACTGACTTTGGCCCACTAGTGGGGAAAGCTCGTGGCAGATTTGGTGATTTTAGGTGGTCCAACCTGTGCACACCGCTCGTCTCTTGTCGCGCCTTGGAGCGATTGAAGGAGCTCGGCGTTAAAGGTCTGGTAGGCGTGAAGCCACAGATCGCCCTAACGTCGAAGGGGCCATTCGACTACGTCGAGCTTCACATTGAACCTTACGCGCAGTTGGACCCGTCCTGCCTTACGAAGGATAGTTCGGAACCTTGCCCACGGTGTGGAATATCACGAGGCGTATTGATCGATGAGGATTTGGGCGGATCCCCTGTCGTGCTGCAGAGATCGCTCCCGCCGGAAAAGGATCTCGTTAGGGTTGTGGAGATGGAGGGCTGCGTTCTGGCAACCGAAAGATTTGTGGAAGCAGCGCTCAGGCTCAGGCTGGCCGATATAGTTCTCGACGAAGTCCGTACTGTCTGAATCCGCCTGGACGCCCGGTTCAGGCCGATGACGGACGAGGTCGAACATGCGCGGAAAATGCGGGGTCGCATCTAAATCGTTTTACATATTCGGCTTGACTTTGTGCGGCGGCTGCGGTTAACTTAAGGGCATGGCGCGGGTCCTGCGAATCAAGCGGGCGGGCGGGCGCTATCACGTCACGGCCCGCGGGAATGAGCGGAAAGCCATCTGCCGGAAAGGCCGCGACGGCGCGCACTTTCTGGAGCTATTGGGGATTTCGCCGAAGTGGCACGACACCAGCGTGCGCCCGTGGAAAATCACCCAGCCCGACAACACCAACGTCACCAACGAGTACCTCCTGACCGGCGAGCTCGAGCGCACCTACGGCTCGCGCACCTACCCGGTCGCCTACACCTACGATTACGCGGGCCAAGATCGATGTCGATCAGTTCCTGCTCCGGCTGAAGACAGACGTCCATATTGGGGTGCATCAAGGAGGCTGGAACGCTGATTGGAAGGCCTTCCTGTACTTTAAGAATGGGAAACGGATAAAGCGAACAGCGAGCGAGATGCTTGACTTCGCCATAGAGATGATGCAGAAGTACGGCTGCAACGCCAGCCAACTCCATTGAGACGCCGGCATGAAGTGGTTCACCATGATGCAGGACGAAGAGTATGCCCAACGATACACGTTCAACGTGATGCACGAGTGGAGCATGCCAGGCGTGAAATGCGACGCCTGCGGCGAGACCGGCGTGCTTTTTGACGCGGTGTACCCGAGGATCCTGTTGCCTCCGGGGATTGATCCGAAACCGTACAAGACACTATGGCCGGTCAGCCCGGAGCGAATCGCCGAGCTTGCTGCGCCGATACTGCCGCTCATTCCTGCGGGCTTGCCTTTTGGGGCTGGTTCTGAGTTTGGTGCGCTCACCGGCCAATGCGGCCCTCGCAAGGGCGATTTCACCTGGACCAACTACAACGTGCCGCTCGTCTCGAAAGGCGCCCTGGAGAGACTGAAGGGCTTGGGGATCACCGCCACTCCCACTGTGGACACCGAGGTCGTCATAAAGTCGAAGCGGCCACGCTCATTCGACTATCTGGAGCTCGACATTGAGCCACGCGCGAGAATTGCTCCCGAATTCCTGCAGCCTCAATGCCCGAAATGCGGTCGACTTGAGTTGGTCGAGATCCCTTGGGACGCGGAACCAGCGCCCGTTTTGCGGACATCCATTCCTGAGGGGCTTGACCTGATAAGGGTCTGGGAGGACCCGGGGTGGAACCTGGCCTCCGAGCGCTTCGTGGACGCCGTCAAGACGCTGGGCCTCACCGGGAACACATTCGAGGAGGTAAGACTTTCGTAGTTGTCCGGCCGCGTAAGTTCCCCGGGTCAACCGGGGCGTTTTCGGCCGGTGCCAGGAACGGCCCCCTGCTGACCGAGTTAGAGCCGCGAAGCTCTATCCGGGGTGTCAATTCGGGCCGGTGTCCGCCGCGTTGCCAAAGAATCCGCCGGACTTTGTTTGGTGTTGCTTCTCGCTGCTGGCGAGCCGCCGCGCTATCGAAGCCCTCCGGCGGAGCGGCCTCCGTGTGCCCTTCGGTCCGGGCGTGGTCCAGATCGGCAAGCGGCAGCCATGCGAGGACTTCGTGGCGCTGCAATTAGACCTGGTGAGACTCTATTCAGATACGACCTTGGAGGAGTTCACCATGAGCTTCTGCAAGAAGTGTGGCAACGCGCTGCTCAAAGATGTCCGCGCGGAGCCAAAAGGTCCGCGACAGTTCGTGAGGAAGAGGATTCCCCGGCGGCAGGGGTTGGTGCGGGCCTATGAGTCCGTCGTCACGCTGGCCACCGAGCAATTCATCGAGGCTGTCCGCGTCCACAAATTGACCGGCCTCGCTTTCAGGGAGTTCGGGGTTTACGTATGACCTCAGGGGTCGGTTTGTCGTCGGCTGTGCTCTCGGCTTGAGGTGCGGACTTGGTGCAGTGGCCACCCTGACAACTGGATGGGATAGCGACGGAGGCTGGCAATGCCAATGAGCACTTTGCAGGCGAGGAGGTCGCCCGTGGGCAGGATGTCCAGGCGCGACCCGAGCCAGCCGAGCGCGCCGGTGACCAGGACTTGGTTGGTGGGCAGAGTCATGGGCGAGCGTCCAATTGTACCGGCGGCCCCGAGCAGGCTGGCCTCCCGGATTTCAAATCCGAAATCCGAAATCCGAAATCCGATACCCCTGAGCCGGGCTGCATAACCGGACGGATCGTAGGCCAGAGAAAGGGTGGCAGGCAACTCTAAATGAATTGCTCGCCGGCCGGCAGTGGGCCAGGTATCCCGCCTGTCTTCCGGGCGTCTCGCCCGCGGATCGTGAATCCGCCGGTTCATGGTCCCCAAGGGCGGTTGAGAGGCAAATCCAAATGCTCTTAGCGCGGCGGGGCCGCATCCACTGGCCGGCGGCCGGCAGCGGTCCCGCGTAGAAGGCGTTGGTGTCGGTGCTGTTGGTGCGGAGGTTGTCGTCGGCCCCAAAGGCGCAGTGGTCCCATAAGCCCGGCCCGTTTTTTGGAAAAAATAGCCAATGTGGCCAATGCAGCCAATGTGGCCAACGCAGTGTTCCGCCAGGTTGCGGCATTTCCTGCTCTTCGAGTTCAGCGCGGAGCGGGAGCGCGTGGCTGATCGGCACTTCGGCCTGGGGCACCGGGGTCGTCGAGATGCCGCCGGATTTCTCTCGAAAGCTGGTCTCCAGGCAAATGCTTCTCGACCACCCTCCCTTGCGGATCGAGGAGGAAGTTTTCCGGAATCCCAATCACACAAAACTCCCGCATGAGATCGTGGTTCCAGCTCCCCAGCAAGGCCTGGGGCCAGACCAGCTTTTTGTTGGCGATGTAATCCCGCGCCTTCTGCCGATCTTCATCGAGATTAAAACCGAGCATGACGAAGCCTGGGGTGTGGCCGAGCTCATCGTACACCTTTGTGAGGCGGGGCATTTCCGCCAGACAGGGCGCGCACTCTGTTGACCAAAAGTGGAGGAAGACCACTTTCCCTTTGCACGATTCGAGACTCATCACAGCCCTGTCCATCGCTGCCACCTCGAACCTCGGCGCTCGCTCTCCCTTCCTCAGGTATGGCCGAACTGTCATTTGGATCTCGCCTAAAGCGAAAGGCCCGGCTCCTGGCGAGAGCGAAAAGGTTTTATGCCCGATGGAAAGGAGGTCACTTTCCAATTTGTCGTAGAAGGAATAGCATAGCCAGTAGTCCCCTGGGACAACCTTCTCAATGGAGAATGAACCATCATGCGAGACGGAGACGTCGTACTTCCTCCGGGGTTGGGCGAGAAACGCCTGGCCTTCATCAGTGGTCTTCCACTTCTGGAACCATTCAGCTTCTGCGCCACGCCCTTTCGCCTTGACGCTTGGCGGCATTGGAAAAGGAGGCAACTGCTCCAGGAGGACCGCCTTGGTTTCACCCAGGTTCCAACCACAGTCAGGAGGTGGAGGTGCAACCATACTCCCGGTTACCGTGCGGTGTCTCGCGTCAGACGTCAGAGAAACGTCGGGTGAGAGAGCCGCTGCTCGCGGTCGTCTGTAGTCGCTCCACCAGAGAGCGAGGACAACTATGATTGCCATGCCGCCAGCACCCAGAGCAATCCATCGCCATGGTTGCCGATTTGATGGTGAAGAACTACTTAGCCTTTCCTGTGGGTCTTTCATTTCAAACTCCTTTCGTTAGGGGTTTTCGGTGACACGGTAAAATCGATGGGAGACGGCCGGCGCGGGGTCGCTCAGTCGGCGCATCACGCCATAGCCGTAGCCTCGGATCCCGGGCAGCGCTGTCCAGTTGGTGTCCGCGAGAGCATTCTTGTATCCGAGCACGTAGGTATGGCGGTCCCTCGTCGGGGTGCGAACCGTGAACGCGTTGGCAACCAGCCTGGGATCAGAGAGTTGAAGCCGGATCGGGGGAATCGGCCCAATGAGAGCCAGGCTGTGATAGCGCCCGGCGGCAATAGCCGCGACATTGGTCAGTCCTTCAGGAACGTTTAGTTGGCCCATGTCGCTTTCGCCCCAAGCAACCACCGTGCCTTGGCTCGTCAGGGCCAGGCTATGCACGGCTCCCATCGCCAGCGCGATCACGTTGGTCAGTCCCGCCGGGACGTAGGGATCATCACCCCAGCCGACGACAGAGCCATCCGTCGTGACCGCCAAACTGCGGGCGCCTGCGGCGGCAATGACGACGGCGTTGGTCAACATGGCCGGGACACTCGTCTGGCCGGCGGCATTGGCGCCCCAGGCAGTCACGCGCCCATCCGCGAGGAGTGCCAGACTATGAAAATCGCCGGCGGCAATCGCGATCACATTGGACAGTCCCGCCGGAACCGTTGCTTGCCCAACATATTCGTCGTCCGGGTCGAGGTTTGACCCCCAGGCCGTTACGGTCCCGTCGTCCAGGAGGGCAAGGCTGTGCAACGCACCGGCGGCCACGGCAATGACGTCGCTCAGCTCGGCCGGGACATCCGTTCGACCGGCTGAGCGGTCACCCCAGGCCACCACTTGGCCTTCGCGTGTCAGCGCCAGAGTGTGGTAGGGGCCAACGGCGAGGGCCGCCACGTTCGTCAGCCCGGCCGGAACATCGCGCTGGCCGAACTCGCTGCCGCCCCACGTGACCAGTGTGCCATCGGCCTTGAGCGCGACGCTATGATACATGCCCCCGGCGAACGCTACCACATCCGGCAACACCAGGGGGACATCGCATTGGCCACTGCCGTTCCCGCCCCAGCCAGCGCCAGTCAACACAGCCAGGGTTATTTCTGCACTCTGCGCCGTTCCGAACGCGTTGGTCACCAGGACGCGATACGAGCCGGCATCAGCCCATTGCACGTTCGTGAAGGTCAGCCGCCGCTCGGTCGCGCCGGGGATCGCACTGCCATCTCTGAGCCATTGGTAGCTCATCGGCTGGCTGCCCTGAGCTTGCACCTCGAAGTGCCAGCTCATCCCGCGCACGATGGTTCGGTCCTCTGATTGCCTGAGGATTACGGGCGGGCTCTCTGAGAGCACCAGCCTCACAGGCGTGCTGGTGACCGTCCCCAGCGCGTTGCTGATCACGACCGCGTACTCGGCGGCGTCGGCCAGTTGCGGATTCGGCAAGGAGAGAGTGGCATTCGTCGCGCCGACGATGTTCGTTCCGTTCTTTTGCCACTGGAATGAAAGCGGCCCGGCGCCGCCAGCCTGAACCGTCAGGTAAACGGGAGTGCCGGTGAAAAGGCTGCGGCCAATCGGTGGCCGCGTGATCTGCGGCCTGCCGTCTCCAACGAGGGCCAACCCGTAGTCGCCCCCGGCGGCGATCGTCACGACGTTGGTGAGTTCTGACGGAAGGTTAGTTGCGACCGAAGCACCCGCGCCCCAAGCGGCGATGGTGCCGTCGCTCTCCAGCGCGAGGTTCAGGCCGCCGCTGCTGGAGATGCTGACGACGTTCGTCAGACCTGCAGGGATGGTCACCGGGGAGTATGAGTGGCCGTCCCAGAATTGGCCCCAGGCCACAAGGGTGCCGTCGGCCTTCAGAGCGAGGCTGTGTTCTTGCCCGCAGGCAATGGCCACGACGGTGGTCAATCCAGCCGGCACCGCACACTGCCCAACGGCGTTGCAGCCCCAGGCGGCCACAGTGCCGTTGGCGCGTAGCGCCAAGCTGTGGAGATCGCCGACCGCAATGTCCACCACTTCGGTCAGGTCCCAGGGAACCTCCGTCTGCCCGTACCCATTCGCGCCCCAGCCAATGACCGTGCCGTCTCCCTTGAGAGCGAGGTTGTGGTACCAGCCCGCCGCGATGGCCACCACGTTGGTCAAGTCTGGAGGCACCGACACCGGCTCGTATTGGAGACCGTTCCACCAGCGACCCCAACCGCGCACGGTGCCGTCACCCAGCAGAGCAAGATCATGAAAAGCCTGCGACGAAATCGCCAGGGCGTTGGTGAGAACCGGTGGGGCTTCGCTATATTCATTGTTCGCGTTCATCCAACCCACCACCAGGCCCTCAGCCGTGAGCGCAAGTCCGTGCCACATTCCGGCCGCCAAGCTCAATGCGTTGGTCAGGTCCGGCGGGACGTTGGTCTGCCCGCCATAATTCGAACCCCACGCGATGACCTGCGAGCCCTTGGCCGTAATCGGGACGACCAACACAATGCTGACTGCCAGTGAGAGGGCAAGCCCTCGGAAGACTACGAATGGCGTTTTCATGGCGTGGTGGCGTTCTTGAGCACGGACGGATGATAGATCGGATACCATATCAGGGTGTTGATGTTTCATACTCATTCCTTTCATGTCGCAAAATGCTTGACGCTGCTCCGGTGGTTTCCGCCCCTTTCTGCAGTGCGGTGTTTGGGATTCGCGGATCTCATCGATTGGTCTCCACTCCTGACCTGCTGGCCCCTGTTCGCTGCTCCGTCTTGGGGTCCTTCTTGAGCGCGAGGACGAGTTTCCCCGCTCTAAAATCAACAACGGCATTGAGCACCTTCATCACCTTCACCCCGAGAATGCCGTCCACATCATGGTTCGGGTCCCTCCCGCCACCGGGTAAACAGGGAACACCAGACACCTCCATCCCCAGGCCGTCTTTGAAAGTCAGAAGAAATCCGCCGGTGAAGCTCGTCCTCTCCACGTGCCCAAGAGCAGTGTAACGTGGATAATCCACCTGTGCCCCCGCGTTGATACCGAATCGGGCCAGGCGGTCTGCGTAGAGGCAGATCGGTTGGCAAGCGGTGTCAACGTAGAGGATCGCCAGCTTGCCGTTCAATTGACACCTCACTACCGGGATGTCGTCGAGAAACTCGAGCGGGATTTCAATGAAATCCTTGCCTTGGGGCCACTGGACAGAAACTTGCGAATCAACCGAGGAGGCGGACGGCTTGGTCCGGTTCGGCTCTACCCTGCTCTCGCGCAGAATTCGAGCAGCTTTCTGCGTCAAATCCGAGCCCTGGATGTCCTCCAAAGGAATTCCCTCCAGGTGCAAGCTTAGAATCTGGACTAAAATAGCGGCCAGCTCTTCATCGTGATCCGAGAGATTCAGGCGAAATCCAAGCTCCGAAATCCTGGCAGAGAGCGAACGAATTGCCTCCGGCGCGACGCGACACACGGCGTGATATTTTTCATGCTCCAGCCTCATCCTGGTGACCCTTGCATCGGCATCTCTAATTACCCAGATGAAGCAGCACTCTCTGCCATCGCGGAAGTTAAGGTGCAACGTCTCACCCCAATGGGCTGGATCGCCGTATGCGATATTCGTGGCGGTCACCCCCAGTTCGCGCAAAAGCAGGCGACCATGCTCGGCGGTGTTCGCCAGAGGTGCATCCACCCGCACATAAGCATTGCGCGGGAGCGGGACACGCACCCCCAACGCACTGAAGTGGATCGCTTGAGCGTAGCGACCATCGACCCTCAGCGCATCGGCCTGAAACTGTTTATCAGCCGGCCGGCCGCCACAGCCTCCAGTGGCAAACAGGAATACTGCCAGTATCGCAACATCCACTGCCAGTCCTTGACCACCGGCACATTTTCTCGTGGCGTCCATAACATCTTTTCCACCCTCTACATCAGCCTTCCGGAGTGGTCATTGCCCAACTCTTGCCAGCTCGGTATCAGCCATTTTGTCGAGCGCCTGACCCAGAAGCTGAACGATGCGCAGGCGGAGGCAGTCTGGCTGGTCGAGCGCCATGCCGCACCGCTTGAGCGAAGTGAAACATTTCCGAGCCTGCGCCGTGTCGCCTTTCGAGGCAGCGTCGCGTCCGGCCTGTGCGACGGCCGCGGCCAACTTCTTCAAGACATCAAGCTGCGATATTATCTCACCAGACCGCGCCCGTCGGTCGGCATTCGAAAGGGCCTTGAACTGGTCTTCGCTGAGGCTCAACACCGAATCTGGGGCGAACAAGGGCCAGCCGGTCCAATGTGCCTGGACACAACTGCTAATCGCTGTGGACTTGTCGCCCTGCTGCCAGGCCGTCATGGCCGGCTGCGCGATGGGAGTTGGAGCCGATGAGGTGGAACCAGATCGGTCAGCGTTCTTGCTGCACGCCGTGAATAGAAGCAAGACGGCCAGGACAGCAGTGGTGCTTGTTGTTTTCATGATTCAGTCTCCTTTCTCAACTGTCCATCTGCGTTCCGGTTGTAGGACCTTTTCAAATCGCAAGCCCGTCTGTTGACTCACTCTTGTGAGCAACTGCTGGAAGGCTGCCCTATTGCTCTTGAGGACTGCTTGGCCAGCCGAACTGTGTTGCCGCCAACTGAATTGTCCTCCGTGAGTTCGTCCGGTGGCATTGGTGAAGGACACCCTTCCTAATGGACCGAGATAGCTTAGAAATTGATCTAGACTGCCGCTGCCACCTCCACCTGAAATACTAGCCGGGGGATCGGGCTTATCGCTGAACAGGTGCACGTCATAACGGGAATATTCGCCGCCGAGTGGTGTCAACTTCCAAGTGCCGGTGGCCTTGTAAGCATCGCGCGAGACGATGTTTGAGGTGAAGCGCAATGAGAGCTGGAACTGGTGCTTGAGTGTCTGCGCAAAGGCGGTCAGCAATGCTTCCCGCTCCCCATCCGCCCACGTTTGCCGGTCACCGGGGAAGCGGCGCGCGAAGATCCAATCACCAGGGAGCCGCCGCTCCAGGAGGGGGGCAGCGCCTTCAATCTCGCGCTCGTGGAATCCGAAGTCGCCGAGCAGGTTAAGGAGGGTTTTGGGTCCCTGGCGGACATCCGCAATGGCCTGGCTCGCCGCATCCCAGACGAAGCAGGCGCTAACGGGCGCCTCGAGGGCGACTCTAGCCGGCGCACGCTCCATCAAGCCGGAGCGAATGTAGTAATAGAAGAAAAACTCTTTCCGCTGTGGGATAAAAGGCTCGCGAATGCAGCGCAGGAGGTTTCCCCCTTCCAAGCGGTAAAGCTGGTCGAACTTGGTCTGCCAGGCAGGCGGTCCTGCCTTGAGGTGGAGCAGCTTCTCGAGCTGAGCGATCATGGCATCAAGGTTTGTGGCATGAAACTCACCTAGCATCTGGCCCGCCGGATTGATCAACAGCAGCGTCGGAAAACGTTCTATGCCGTAGGCCGTCGCGGTCGCCCCGGAAGCTCTGGGGTTGGGCGTGTTGGTTTTGGCGGGATCCGGCCGATCAATGGCAACGGCATAATTGATGTCATGGTCCATCCAAAGTTGCTTCCTGATCGAGACGAGCTTCTCGTCCATTTCGGCAATGGACCCAACCGAGGCATCGTGAATGCCAAGGATCACCAAGCCTTGATCTGGGAACTGCTCGTGGATGGCCATCAGTGAAGGAATCCGCCGCACACATGGTCCGCACCAATGGCCCCAGAAATCCAACAGCACGTATTTGCCTCGCAGCTCCGCCAGCGTAAGCGGTTTGCTGTTCTTCCACTCGCCAGTCGTCTGCAGTTCAGGTGCGGACTGGTTGGTTTGCAGCGCGTGGCTGACCGCCATACCATTGCGGTCAATTCCTTCAGCATCAGAACACGCTGAAGCTGCACCGCACAGAGCTAGTATCGTGTTGATGAATCGGTGTCTCATAAGAACCTTCCCACTCGTTCCACGGCCCGGTCCAATGCTCGGACGGATTCGCGCAATGTGCCATGGTCTTCCATGATCCTGAACCTCATACTTGCATAGCATATTCTGCGTGCTTGATTCTCTCGTGCTACTCAGTGTCTATCTCAGCGGCTCTTCAAATTGGTAAACCGCGAACGCGACTTCGTTGTCGTCGGGGAACGGGAAAAGCCAGAGGTGCAATTCGCCATGCCTTTCGCCGCAGTTGTACATCCAAAGGGTGTGGGTAGTCGCTTCGTTGCTCGTGAGGGATTGAGGCAAATCGCCTTCCACGTGGAATTTCGTCGTCCTTTGGCTTACGTACCCATCCACCTGCCCAAGCAGTTGGGGGAGGTTACCGGGTGACGAGACTTCCAGCATCCCGCTGATCTGCGTAGAACCGCGTTTGGTTTTCGAGTTCCAGCTCCCGGTCTGCTTCGGAGTTTGGCCACTTGGCTTGGCCACCGGTTGCCACACCTTCAAATCGAATTCCTTGTATACCGGAGAAAACGTCGCATCAAAGACGGCTGTCTGGTCAAGGCCGCCTACCGCGACCTGCCTGTTGCAGGCCACCAGGGCGGCCAACAATGCGCCAGTGGCAATCCATGTAAGCGTTTTCGAGATGAGGTGATACCTGACAGTTTGAATGATCGTGTTCATGATGTTGAGTTGCGTTTCCATATCACGAAGCGCCGAGCCAGAAATTCACCGGGTCACGCGCTGAGTGCCGCCGACATCATGGGTGCTCGCGCGCATGGCAAGTATCCTCTGCCGTTCGATCTGGCAGATCCTCGGAGGTTCAGGCGGCAGCTTGTCCAAAATAGTCTGCGCCTTTTCCGGAGCAGGTTTTCCGCTGACCTCGAAAAAGGTCCGGATCATCCACAGAGCGTTTTGGCTCCGCTCATTGTCTGGAGTTTGCCGGTTGATGGTAACGGCGGCGTCACCCAGTTCTTGCGCAAGCCGTGCCACGATCTCGTCATGTCCTCCAGCTTCCAGGCTAGCGGCAACCCTGGCCTTATCATAAACGCTGACTGAATACAGCTTTGCTGTCTCGCTGGCCATCTTCATACCGAGGAGTGGGGTGATCGTGAATGAGGCAAGGACCGCGCCAGCAAGCGCCGCCAGGTACATTTTTAATGGGGTTTTCATATGGGGTCTTTCTGTGTTTTGGTTGTTCATTAAGCGGGAGCACTGCTCTTTGGCTCCGCTTCTGTTGCTGTTCACTGAATAAATCGAATGACATCATGACGTGCGTCACTGCCCGATTTTTGCCAGCTCGGCATCAGCCATCTTCTTCAGGGCCTGACCCACGAGTTGAACCAAGCGCAGGCGATCTGGACTGTCGAGAGCCGTGCCACACTGCTTCAGAGAATTGAAATATTTCCGAGCCTGTGCCGTGTTGCCCTTGGAGGCTGCGTCGCGTCCGGCCTGTGCCACGGCCGCAGCCAACTTTTTGAATGAATCCAACTGCGACATCATCTCACCAGACTGCGCCTGCCGGTCGGCATTCGAAAGCGCCTTGAACTGGTCTTCGCTGAGGCTCAACGTCGAATTGGCTGCAAACAACGGTCCGCTGCTCCATTCTGTCTCGACAAAACTGCTGATTGCTGTGGCCTTGTCGCCCTGCTGCCAAGCCGTCATGGACGGCTGTGCTATGGGGGTTGCTGCCGATGCGTTGGAGCCAGGCGGGCCGGCTTTCTTGCCACACCCGGCCAATAGAAGCGAGACGGTGAGGACTGTAGTGATGGTGATTGTTTTCATAGTGAGAACTGCAGTGATGGTTGTTGCTTTCATGAGGACCGAGTTCAAGGCGCCCGGTCGCGTCTGGCTTCGGGCTCCAGACACACATTGGCAAAGCGTATTGGCGCGTATTGGGCCTCTTGAACACGAAACGCCGTGATTTTGGGAAGCGGAACGCCCTTGAACACTGCCTCCACGAGGGTTCCGTTAATATCATCCGAGGACCCGTACCAGCTTGGCTCGTTCGCCAGGCCCTGGCCGTCGATCGCCAGCATCCGCAAGTCCGGTGTGTTCTCTTTGGAGAAGATGGCCTGCATCTCGAAGGTCTGGTTGGTCTGCTCGACCGGAGATCTGAAGACCAATGTGCCGCCCAGCGCAGGCTCAGCTCCAGACACCGGCACAGAATCCCCAGGCTTGCCTTCGCCAATCGTCTCCCATCCGGTGCCAACCAGAACGTGCAGGTCCAAGACTCGTTTGTTCTGCGGCATTAACATGGCCACCAGGTAATAGCGGCCCGGGGGGTAATCCGACCGGGTAAAATACGGCTCGACGTGCGTCCACATATCCGCAGGTTTCGGGCGGAGACTCGGCCTGGCTGGAAAAATGCAGAGGGGAAGATCATCCCGAAATCCGTCGGCGCGGAAAACGAACTCGCGCACTTTCTCACTTGCCCCCGGACTGCAGGTAAGATTGCAGTTGGTAAACCAAACCTCTGGAAGGAGCGTCCCATCCGGCCGCCACCATTGCGTTATACGGTGCCCGGAAACGGCCACCAACTCGAACGTGCCTCCCCCTGCCGAGACCGTGAATTGTGAAGTGGTCTTCCAATCCGCCGATTTGTCGGGGTGCGGTTGGCCGCTCGATGGCTGTCGGCGGTCAACCTGCGGGTTGCGCCACCATGTATCCCACTCGCTATCGTTCGGCGAACGGAACTGAACGTCATTGTCGCCCATCCAAAGGATCTCCAGCTTCTCGTCGCGGTCCGCAAAATGCCGCCGTAATGTGGAACCACTGACTTCCCATTTGAACGACTCCGGCTTCGCGCCAGGCTCAGGCCCACCTGGCCCGACACGGAGTTGCGCGCCTGTACCGTCCGCCGCGAGCGAGATAGTTGAATCGCACGCCGCACGCCACTCGACAACGAGTTCCGCGGCGAGCACGTCGAACTTCACGCCTGGATTCACGGCGAATCCTTTCATCAAGCTGCGCGCCTCGCTGGGAGAGACATAGTCGTGGCGGTCCACCAGCCACTGGCCATCGCGTTTGCGCAGCACGGCGTAGAAGATGCGCGGTTGCCCCGCGTTGTCCTTGAACGGATTCGACAACACCATCGCCTGGTCCTCGCTGCCCAATTGATGGAGCGGGCGGATGCGGTCGAACTCCCACAACCCGGTAAAATAAGGCCCCCATCCCACGTTGTTGCTGCGCGTGGTCAAGTCCCAGGCCTCGCGAGTGCCGGCTTTGACGCGCCGCAGCCACTCCGCGACGACTTCCCTTGGGGACGCCAGCACGGTGGCAGCCGCCTGGAGCAGCTTGTAGCGAAGCCGTACGGAGTTTGGCTTTTCTCCAAACCGCGTGATCTGGAGCAAACCGCTCGCGCCGCTGGCCGTCTGGAACGCGAACGTCAGCGGCGGCTGGGCATTCGTGGCAAGGACATACACCGTCCAGGACCGGTGTTGTATGATTTCCAGGCCGGCCGGTTCTGCGGCCAGCGCTTGGGAGAGGTCGCGCTCGGCAGCCGACTCCCACATTGCATTCGGCAGTGGCGCGAGTTTCAGTTTGTTGTCCGTGGGAGTCAGCAATCCCCAGCGGCCACGGACATTGTCCAGCAGCACGTCCGCGCTGTGCTCCTTGAGCCATTGGAACTGCTCGCTCTCCGGACGCTTTCCGGTGTCCTTGGGCAGGTCCAGCAAGCGGCCGCTGTCGAGGTCCAGCGCCTCGCCGCCGCGCAAGTCATCTATGTCATTGAGCGTCACCTCGCGCACCGGCCCAAAGCTGGTCGCCGGCGCGGTCATGGGTGGCGGCGCATCCCGAACCGCCGCCAGCTCCGCGGAGGTATCCACCGAGAAGCGCAACGACTCAAGCTCGCCTTCCCCACGAACCAGCCAGAGACCGTGCCTCTGGGGTTTAAGGTAAATCGGGGCATGGGGAAGCGACACCTCCGTCAAACCGTTCTTCGAAATTGTTCCAAACCGACACTCGGCGCGCTTCAAATCGGGCGAAACGCTAACGTTCAGGCTTTCGACTTTCCAGCCACCTTCGGCCAGCCTTTGCTGGATTGCCTGGCGCAGTTGCTCCTGCACGCGGACCACAGCGCCGGCGCTAACCTCTTGTTGCCTAGCTCGGGAAGGCCCATAAACCGCCAGCAGCGCTACGACGATAGCGAGCAGCGCCACGGCGGCGACGACTCTCACAATTTTCCAGGCAACGCCCGAGCGGGGCCCCGGCGCTGAGGTTGTGCTGGCAGGCGTGGCTGCGGGTGCAGAAGCTCCTTTACGCGCCACGTCGTGAAAAGTCGCCCGCACGTCAGGCCGATACAGCACCATCAACGCCCAGATCGGAAAAGCCGCGAGCGGAAGTCCCGGCGAGGCGACGACCAGGCTGACGATGGCGGCAAGCACAGCCAGGCGATAGTCTTGTAGCCGCCGCATTTTCCATGAACCGAGTAAAATCACGTAATCGATCACGCCCATGCAGCAGAGCACCAAGGCACCTTGCCAGTTTGTCGGCCAATAGCCGAAACCCAAGAAACACCCGGCAGCCACCAGAAAACAGAGTCCAATCGCCGTCAGCCCTGTCGCTGGCCATTTCACGAGGCGGCGCGCGTTTTTGACGCGTTCGAGGTCGAGCGTTTCGCTGGCGGCTTTGGCAGTCGCTGCCGGCGACTCGAATTCATCGGCCGGCAACAGCAAGGCCCGCCGGACCGCGACACCCAGCACAGACGCGTAAAAGAAGGCCATGACGACACAGGCGGTTTGAAGGGTGTCCCGCTTAATGTAAAATCCTACCAGGTTCGCAACGAGTACGATCAGGCCCAGGACCACTGCTCCGGCAAGCATCAACAGAACCCAGGCAAGGCTGAAATTTGTCCAATTCACGAGTCTCTGGCCGTTGCGCGACTCCACCAGGGCCAGATTCGTCCCCGGGATTCGTACTCTCCGGCCGCCAGCAGAGGATCGGACCGGCGCTGCGGTGCTCCGGATGCTCTCCACATCCGTCTTGACCTCGCTGGCGTGTTGGTAGCGCCGCGCCGGTTCCTTTTCCAACGCGTGGAGCACGATTTCGTCCAGTCGCACATCAATTTGCACCTTGCGGCTGGGCGGCTGAAACTTGCCCAGCGGCAGCTCGCCGGTGAGCATTTCGTAGAAAACGACACCCAGCGAATAAATGTCTGCCCGGTGATCCACCCGCTGCGGATGCTCCACTTGCTCCGGGGCCATGTAGTGGGGCGTGCCGATGACCTGCTCAGCGGTCAGGTTCACGCGGTCACCCTCTTTTCCCAGGATCTTGGCAATGCCGAAGTCGGCGATCTTCACCCGCCCCTTTTTATCGAGCAGGATGTTCTCCGGCTTGATGTCGCGGTGGACGATGCCCTCATCGTGGGCGAACTGCAGCGCCTCGCAGACCTGCGGGATGATTTGCAGTGCCTGGCGCGGCGACAATTTGCCCGCCTGCTCCAACTGGCGCAGGTTCAATCCCTCCACATGTTCCATGACGAAGTAGGGCATCCCGCCCGCCTGGCCGAACTCATACATGGCGACGATGTTCGGATGGCTCAACTTCGCCAGGGCACGAGCCTCCCGCTCGAACCGCTCGGCAAACCGCGAGTCGCGCGTCGCGTCCTCGCGGTCGCCGGTCAGAATCTTCAGCGCCACCAGGCGGTCGAGCCGCGGCTGCCGCGCTTTATAGACCGCCCCCATGCCACCGCAGCCGAGACATTCCAGAATTTCGAGCTGCGGAAACAACTGGGCGACCTCGGCGAGCGTGGGAGGCGGTTTGGGCTGCGGTGGGACCACCTGCGTGCCTCCGGGGCCGGCCTCGCCGGTTTGGGCTGCCAGTCCTACCTTCATCATGCACTCCGGGCACAGCCCTTGCAGGCCGTTCGGAGGCACCGGCTTTCCACATTCCGGGCAAGTGCGCTTTGTGTTCATTGCTACCTATCAATGCGGAAAAACTCTGCGCTTGTTACAGACTTTCAGCCGGCCAGCACGCGAAAGAGATGGCGCAACTCCTCCTCCACTGCCTCTGGGCCGGACACCGTGTCGGCGATTTCGGCGCGCAGCAGGTCGCGGTAGCGCTGGCGCAACCGATGGACGGCCACGCGCAGCGCGCCTTCGCTCAAGCCCATGCGTGCGCCCACCTCGGCATACGGCACGGCGGCGCGCGCTTGGGTGAGGCATCCTTGGAGTTCACCAAACAGGGCCGCCTTGCTGTTTTTCTCGTATTCCTGGCGCAGCCGTTCAAACACGCGCTCCAGCAGCGTCACGGCCCAGCGGTACTCGAAAAGCTTGTCCGGGGAGCGTGGGTCCGCCGGTTCGATTTGATAGCGCGTCTCCGCCGTGCCACCTTCGAGTGGAATCAAACGCTGGCCCCCGCCGCGCTTCTGCGCCTGCAGGCGGTCCCATTCGTCAGCCAGGAAATGGTTGAGGCGCGTGAGCAGAAATGAGCGAAAACGCCCCTTCTCCTTGTCCGCCGCCGCCACGAAGTGCTCTTCCAGCACTCGGGCGAAGAACGCCTGCGTGAGGTCTTCGGCATCCGGCGGCGAATAGCCCTTGCGCCGGACATACGCGTAGAGCGGGTACCAATACGCCTCACAAAGCTGTGCCAGCGCGGCGCGTGCGTGCGTGGTGTCGCTCCGGCCGGCAGTGAGCACCACCGTCCAGCGCGTGGCGACGAAGCAGGCTTTGGGCGACGGCGTCGCTCGGTCGCTCCCGTCTGTATCCGTCTGAGGCGTGTGGTTTGCGGTCATGCGCTGAGGCAGGATACCAGCAGGGCAAGGCATTGAGAACAGCGAACTGCTGCCAGAGTCCCGCACCCTGCTACCCCCATTTGACAATTTGACAATTCGAGGTCTTTGATGCTCATTGGGCCAGATGCAAGCATGGCTCCTGGACCAGCTCACGGGCCTCAAGGGTCTGCGCCTGGCCGACGTGCCGGACCCGCTGCCTCAGGCGGGGGAGGCGGTTTTGGAGGTCCATTATGCAGGGCTCAATCCGGCGGATCGTTACCTGGCCCAAGGTCAGTACCCGGCCAGGCCTTCGCTGCCGCATATTCTCGGACGCGATGGGATGGGAACGGTCATCCAGGCGGGCAACAAGACCGGCGAACTCCGCCCGGGCGACCGGCGCATGGTCCTGCGCGGTGACATCGGCGGGGAGCGGCCGGGCACGTTCGCTCAGCGCGTAGCCGTGCCGGCGGAGGGCCTCGTCGAGGTCCCGTCCAGTTGGAGCGACCAGCAGGCCGCCGGCGCCACGCTGGTCTATCTGACAGCTTATCAGGCCCTGACGATGTGGGGGCCGCTGCCGGCGCCCGCGGTGGTGCTGGTGACCGGGGCCTCGGGTGGCGTCGGCGTCGCGGCGGTCCAACTCGCCGCGGTCATGGGCCACAGGGTCGTGGCCCTCTCACGCAGCGCCGAAAAGAGCAAGCGTCTCCGGGAACTCGGCGCGGCCGCTACGTTTAATCCTGCGGACCCCCATTGGCGTCGGGCGCTCAAAGCCGCCCTGGCTCCGCGCCGCGTCGAGCTGGCCATCGATAGCATCGGCGGCCAGCTCCTGCCCGAGGTCATCGACACGCTTGACAACCTCGGCAAGGTGAGCCTCGTCGGGCGTCTGGCCGGCCCCGTCCCCGACTTCAACACGGCCAGCCTGTTCTTCCGCCGCATTCGCCTGGGCGGCGTGGCCGTGGGCGCTTATACCAACGCCGAGGGCCGTGCCGGCTGGCAAGAGGTGGTGCGCCTGCTTGCCCGCACCGGCGCCCGCCCGGAGGTGGACAGCATCTTCCCCTTCGACCAACTGCCCAAAGCGTTCGAGCGCCTGGCCCAAGGGCCGATGGGCAAAGTGGTCCTGCGAGTCAAAAGTTAATAGTGAAGAGCGCGAGGATCATTGAGCGGCTGCACCAGTTCTGCCGGCGCCATTGGCAGCGGGCGTTGCGGGTGCGGGAGCAGTTCCGGTTTAGCGAGGAGGCCTTTCACCTGATGCTGGCGGGCGGGGTTGGGGTGATTGGGGGGCTGGTCAACCTGTTCTTCTATCACGCCACGGAGTCGGTCAAGTACCTCTTTTCGGGGCAGCCGGGCCGGCCGGAGGAAGTGGCGGAGATGATGGTGGGCTGGCAGCGGGTGTTGACGCCGACGCTGGGGGGGGTCCTGGCGGGGTTGGTGCTGTATTGGGGTTTGCGCCTGGCAGGCCCGCAACGGTCGACTAACCTGCTGGAAGTGGTGGTGGCCGGGGACGGCCGGTTGCCGTTTCGCAACGGCCTGGTCAAGTTTCTTTCCTCGCTGATCACGATTGGCGCCGGCGGCTCCATCGGGCGGGAAGGGGGCATCGTGCAGTTGTCCGCCACGTTTGCATCCAAGTGGGGGCAATTGGCCAAGTGGCCTCCGTATCGGCTGCGGTTGCTGGTCGGCTGCGGGGCGGCCTCGGGCATCGCGGCGGCCTACAACGCGCCGATTTCCGGGGCGGTGTTTGCGGCCCTGATAGTGCTGGGCAACTTCTCGATGAACCTGTTTGCGCCGCTGGTCTTTGCCTCGGTGGTGGCCACGATGGTGTCGCGGAGTTTCTTCGGCATTCAGCCCTGGTACACGGTGCCGCCCTTTGAGTTTACGAGCGTGACGCAACTGCCGTGGTTTATCGGCCTGGGCCTGGTCACGGGCGTGGCGGGGGCGGTGTTTTTGAAGCTGCTCAACCGCGCGGAAGGGCTTTTCAAGCGCCTGCAGGCGCCGGTCTATCTGCGTCTGGCGGTGGGCGGGCTGGTGGTGGGGATGATCGCCTTGGAGTTTCCCGGGGTCTGTGGGAACGGTTACGTGATCACCAACAGCATCTTGCTGGGCGAGTACACCGCCTCGGCCTTTTCACCCGGCGAGATTGTTAATTTGGCCTCTTTGGCCCAGCGGCTGCGGCGGGCCTCGGCCAAGGATCGGGTTTCGGAGCACATCTTAAGCCAGCTCTCGGCACGCACGCGGGAGCTGTTGTTGAGTTACCACGGCGGGGCGGATCGGCCGCTGCAACGAGCGTTGGCGGAGGGGCTCAACCGCATCATCCAGGGCGGGGCGCTTTACGACCAGCAGCGCTTTGCCGACATCGCCTTGTCGCCCGGCACCTCGGGCCTGCTGGCGGCCAACCCGGAAGGTCCGGAACTGGTTCGGCTCAACCGGGAACTGTTGCAGGCCGCCTATCCGCACGAACTGGGCGCCAGCCGGGGGGAGACCAAGCCCACCACGGCGCTCCTGTTCCTGGTCGGATTGTTCCTGGCCAAGCTGGCCGCCACGTTGGCGACGGTGGGCTCGGGGGCGGTGGGTGGGGTGTTCACCCCGACGCTGTTTTTGGGGGCGGGCCTGGGGGCGATTTCCGGCCTGGGTTTGCAGCAAGTGCATGTGGCCGGGCAATTGCCCATCGCGACGTTCGCCGTCGTGGGCATGGGCAGCATGTTGTCCGCCACCACGCGTTCGCCGTTGCTGGCGGTGATTATGGTGTTCGAGATTTCGCTGGATTATTCGCTCGTGCCGCCGTTGATGCTGGCCTGCGTGGTGTCGATCCTGGTGTCGCGGCGCTTGCACCTGGAGTCCATTTATACCGAACCGTTGCGGCGCAAAGGCGTCACGGTGTCGCAGGAGGCAACGGCGTCCGAGGCGGCCACGGAGCGAACGGTTGGCGAGCTGATGCGGGCGCCGGTGCCGCCGGTGCGGGAGACCGCGCCGCTGGGTGAAATTGCCGACCGTTTCCTGACCGGCGCGAACAATTTCCTGCCGGTGGTGGACGCGCGGACGCAGTTGGTGGGTATGGTCGCCTTGCAGGATTTGAAGGAGTACCTGGGGGCCGGGGACGAACTGCGCGGGGTGATTGCCTATGATGTCATGCGCCCGCCGCCCGCCTGCGTGACCCCCACGCAACGGCTGCTGGATGTGTTGCCGGTGGTGTTGGCCAGCGAACAGCGCAACATCCCGGTGGTGAACACGCTCAGCGAGAATCGGCTGGTCGGGGCGTTGGCCCGCGCGGAGGTGCTGGGCATCTTTTCCGAGGTCATTGCGGCGAGCCGCAAGGCCGAAGGATGAAGAGAGCGACGAAGCGTTGTGCTGAGCTGTGGCATTCCTTTTAAGGCGCGGCCCGGCCAGTTTATTGGCAAAAATGGCCAATGTGGCCAATCCAGCCAATGTGGCCAATGCAGTGTCCCGCTCGGTTGCGGCATTTCCTGCGCCGCCGTGCTTGTCTGGCCTGCTTTATTTGCTACTAATTCTCTTGCTTTGGAGGCAGCGGGAAAGGTGGTCTGGACAGCCACGGCAAGGCGAGAAAAGGCTTTCAAGATAATCGAGGGACCGCGGCGGCCGTCCCTCACGAACCGTGAGGAAAATCGCCCCGCTTTCCCTCGACTACGCTGGCGGCGCTCACTTCAGCGGTGTTGTGTTGCTCATATACCGTGGCAGTCGAGGCGGCCCGACAACTATTCAGCCAACCATCCGTTCGTATATTGAACGCCTCAGGGCTTTAAGGCCTCGAGCGCCCTTTTGGCGCGTTCCCGTTTGGCCTGCCACTGCGCCAGGCGTTGGCGGTGTTCCTGCAAGACGCGCGGCGGGGCTTTGGCGGTGAAGTCCGGGTTGTTGAGCTTCTGCTGGACCTTGGCAATTTCGCCCTCGCTCTTCTCCAGTTCCTTGGCCAGGCGGGCCTGTTCGGCCCCGGGGTCCACCTGGTCTTCGAGCGGCAGGTAGAGCTCGCCAAGTTCCGAATGGACAGCGGGGGCGCCTTTCCTGGGCTGGTAGGCCGGGTTGAGCTCCAGCGCCTCGGCATGGAGCAGCAGCTTGAGCACGTCCGCATCGTGGGGCGCCACCGCTTGGGCGGCTTTGAAGACGAATCTGATTTTCTTGCCGGGCGGGATATGGGCCTGGCGGCGCAGGTGGCGGCCTTGGGTGACCAGGTCGTACTTGGCGTTCCCGGCGGCGAGGCACTGGTCGTCCAGGCCGTAGTGCTGGCGGAAATGCTCGTCGAGCGGCTTGGGCCAGGGGGCATACATGATCGTCTGGCCGCCCTGGTTCTCCGGCATGTCCTCCTGATACCCCAGCCCGTGCCAGAGTTCCTCAGTGATGAAGGGCAGAAACGGATGGAACAGGCGCAAGGTGTGGGAGAGAACGAAGTCCAGGACGGCCAGGGTGTTGGCGCGCCGCGCGTGAGCGGGAGGCGTTAGAGCGTTGAAGCGTTGCAGCGTTGCAGCGGACTGCGGTTCAACGTTTTGAGGCGCTGGCGCATGGCCGGGGCGCGCCAGGAGCGCTTTGCTGGCCTCGACATACCAGTCGCAGTACTCGCTCCAGAAGAAGCGGTAGAGGGTCTGGGTCGCCTCGTTGAAGCGGTAGTGGGCGAAGGCGCTGGTGATTTCCCGAATGGCCTGGTCGAGCTTGAGCAGAATCCATTTGTCGTCGCTGGTCAGGAGGGCCGGCTCGATTTGGCCCTGGACCTGGCCGCCCTGCATCTGGCGGAAGCGGCAGGCGTTCCAGAGCTTGTTGCAGAAATTGCGGCCCAACTCGACGTCTTTCTCGTCGAAGAGCACGTCCTGGCCCAGGGGCGCGCTGCGCATGGTGCCGAAGCGGAGGGCGTCGGCGCCGTACTGGGCGATGAGTGCGAGCGGGTCGGGCGAATTGCCGAGGCTCTTGCTCATCTTGCGGCCGAGTTTATCGCGGATGATGCCGGTGAAATAGACGTTGCGAAAGGGCGGCTCGCCCATGAACTCGTAACCCGCCATGATCATGCGGGCGACCCAGAAGAAAATGATGTCCGGGCCGGTCACCAGATCGGTCGTGGGATAAAACTTCTTGAGCGTCTCGGTCTGCTCGGGCCAGCCCATCGCGGCGAACGGCCAGAGCCAGGAGCTGAACCAGGTGTCGAGCACGTCGGGGTCCTGGCGCCAGCCCTCGCCCGGGGTCTCGATTTGGCAGCGCACGAACGCCGTATCGTGGTTGACATCTTCGAGCAGGTCGGCAAGAATTATCCCCGAGCCTGACGCAGGCCGTGAGGTCTGGCCCTTTGGGGCTTGCGCCTCCGGAGACTTGTCACCGTCAGGCTCGCTTTGCTTTTGGCGCCAGAGCCTCACCGTTTGGTGGTCATAGAGCCGGAAGTTCCGCCGGCAGACCTTGACCCGGAACTGCACGCCAAAGAGTTGGTCTCCCAATTGCAGGGCGGAAAAGTAAGCCTCCTGTCCAAGCACATCCTGGCTGGCGGGAAGATGCGGCTCGCTGGAGACACGGAGGGCGTGGCGCAGCAATTCCGGCAAGGCGGGCACGAGCTTCACCTTGGCGACGCCGGAATTCGAGAAGCCGTGGTCCAGGCTGCCTTCCTGAACGGTGATCGCCTGGCCGGTGTCCAGATTGAGAAAGTCCTGGCCCAGGACGCCGCGCTCGCGAGCGAACCTCATGGCGGCCAGGCGCAGTTCCTTGAGGTTGGCGCCCTCCAGTTCCTGTCCCGTCAGGCTGACTCTCACCAGGCGCCGGCCCAGTTTGCCCCAACCCTCGCTATACCACACGGGAATGCGATGCCCCCACCACAGTTGCCGGCTGATGCACCAGTCCTGGATGCGACCCATCCAGTGGTCGTAAACCTTGGCCCAGCGGTCGGGGTGGAAGCGCATCCGCTGCGCAGGAGAGTTGGCTTCACTCAGCGACGGAGACATGGTTGGCCTTGCAGTTGGCGTTGGCTGGCCAGCCGCACTCTCCGAGACATGGAGAAGCGGCGCCAGCGAATTGGCGCCTATTGTTTCCGGTGCGCCCGGCTCAGGCCGGCAAGCCGACTTCCCTTCGGGATGCGCCTCCGGAGATTTACCGCCGGCCGCACGCTCGTCTTCGGGCAGCTCCACGCAAGCGCGGGCCCTCTCCACGCTCGGGTACTTCAAGAACCATTGCTCGCTCAGGCAGGGCTCGACGGCCACATGGCTCCGCTGGCTATAGCCGATATTGTGCACGTAGTCCTCGGTCTTGAGCAGCAGGCCTTGGGCGGTCAATGCCTCGAGCACCGCCTGCCGGGCGGCCAGGCGATCCAGGCCGGCGAAATCCTCGCCGGCTGCCCGGGTCATGGCCCCATCGGGGCCGATGACGACGGTCAACGGCAGGTGGTGCCGCGCGGCTATCTGGTAGTCGTTCGGGTCATGGGCCGGGGTGACTTTCACGCAGCCGGTGCCGAATTGCGGGTCCACCAAATCGTCGGCGATGATCGGGATGGGCTTGTGCTGGAGCGGCAGCCGGCAGCGGCGGCCCACCAGGTGCCTGTAGCGCGGGTCGCTCGGGTTCACCGCCACCGCCTCGTCACCCAGCATCGTCTCCGGACGTGTCGTGGCCACGACCACGAATTCATCCGCCTTGGGTTGGCCCTGCTCGTCCAGGAGCGGGTACTTGAGGTGCCAAAGGTGGCCCTGCTCCTCGAGCATCTCGACTTCCTCGTCCGAGAGGGCCGTGCGGGCGGCCGGGTCCCAATTCACCATGCGTCGGCCGCGGTAAATCAGGCCCTTTCTGTAAAGCTCGACGAACACCTTCTGGACGCAGCGCGAATAGGCCGGGTCCATCGTGAACCGCTCGCGGGTCCAGTCGCAAGAGCAGCCCAGCTTCTTGAGTTGCTGGATGATGAGGCCGCCGTGCTTTTCCTTCCAGGCCCAGACGTGTTCCACGAACTTCTCCCGGCCCAACTCGTCGCGGTGCCGCATCACGCCCTGCTCGCGCAACGCCTTCTCCACGACCGCCTGGGTGGCGATGCCGGCGTGGTCGGTGCCGGGCAGCCAGAGGACCTCCTGACCGTCCATGCGGGCCTTGCGGGCCAGCAGGTCCTGGATGGTGTTGTTCAGGACGTGGCCCAGGTGCAACATGCCCGTCACGTTCGGCGGCGGAATCACAATTGAATAAGCCGGTTTGGGCGAGCGGGGATTGGCCGTGAAGCAACCCTCCTTCAGCCAAAAGTCATACCACTTCGCTTCAACCGCTTGCGGTTCGTAGGCCTTTGGAATTTCGGTCATCGCTGATGCCTTCGCCCTTACGGTCGCTTCGTCCCCATAATTGCCCTCGCCAACAACTCGTAATCGCCAGAGCTCGAAGCGAACTCACTCTCCTCGAAATGGGGCTGCGGAGCCGCGGTGCAACCCGGGGGGTTGCCAGAGGGTAGCTGGGGGTCGCAGCGTAGCGGCGACCCCCGGTCAAGGCTCAGAAGGGTCCTGCACCCCGGAAGTGGGTGCCAGAAACATGCACGCCTGGGCTGAACGGCGCTCTGGCATCCCTCCGGGATGCAGACCCATGCCGTCGCTGGACCGGGGGTCTCGCTGCGCTTCGACCCCCGGCTACTTTCTTTCATCCCTCCGGGATGAATTCGGCGGACCAAGAGAAATGAAAATCCGCAGATGCCCACACCCTGTTCCATCGCTCCGGGATGAATTCGGCAGATCTGCTCCGTCTCGTGTCTCAGTGACAGGCCCACATTTCTCCTGTGCGCCAAATCACTCCGCCTATGCGTGTTCATCCGTGTTCATCCGTGTTTATCCGAGGTTGAGATTCATCCTTGCATCAGCCGGTACTCCAGGCTGTCGGACAGCGCCTGGAGGCTGGCCTCGATGATGTTGTCGTGGACGCCGACGGTGCCCCATTCTTGCTTGCCATCGGTGGACTCGATCA
Source organism: Verrucomicrobiota bacterium (assembly GCA_049518415.1). GTDB lineage: Bacteria > Verrucomicrobiota > Verrucomicrobiia > Limisphaerales > UBA8199 > CAVQND01. The sequence continues at coordinate 11,320 of JBEKRX010000058.1, read as the reverse complement.
AGACGCGCGTCCGGGCCTCGGTGCCGGCGGTCGTGTTCAGGATGCGGACCTTGTAGTCCGCCAGGCGCACGCGCTGGAGCTGGGGGAAAAACTTCACCAGGGCGGCGCGCAGGGCCTGGTCGAGGGCGTTGACCGGGCCGTCGCCCTCGGCAATCGTGTGCTCGATCCTGTCGCCGACGAGCACCTTGACGCTCGCCTCGCAGGCTGAACTGGCCGCCGAGGCCGAACTGGAGCGGTCGCGGCGGATCGAAACGTGGTAGCCCTCGATGCTGAAAGGCGGCGGCTGATGCTTGAGGAGCTTGCGGATGAGCAAGGCCAGCGTGCCTTCGGCCGCCTCGAATTCATAGCCCTCATGTTCGAGCTTCTTGATGCGCAGCAGGATGTCCTTGAGCTCGGGCGTCTCGTGGTTGAGCGCGAAACCCAGTTCCCGGGCTTTGAGGATGATGTTGCTCCGCCCGGCCAGGTCACTGACGAGCACGCGCCGGGCGTTGCCGATCCTGGCCGGGTCGATGTGCTCGTAGCTGCGGACCAGCTTCTGGACGGCGTTGACGTGCATCCCGGCTTTGTGGGCAAAGGCCGCCTCGCCCACCCACGGCTGGCGCGGGTCGTGCCGGAAGTTGGCGATCTCGTCCACGAACTGGGAAAGCTCCTTGAGCTTGGCCAGCGAGGACTCCGGCACGCAGCGCCGCTTCATTTTCAGCGCCACCGTCGGGATCAGGCTGGTCAGGTTGCAATTGCCGGTGCGCTCACCGTAACCGTTGATGGTGCCCTGCACGTGCACCGCCCCCGCCTCCAGCGCGGCCAGGGCATTGGCCACGCCCAGGCCGATGTCGTTGTGCGTGTGGATGCCCACCTTGACGGTCAGTTTCTGGCGGGCGGCGGCGGTAATCCGGCTGATCTCGCCGGGCAAACAGCCGCCGTTGGTGTCGCACAGCACCACCAGGTCAGCGCCCGCCTGCTCCGCCGCCTGCCAGGTCGCCAGCGCGTATTGGGCGTTCTCCTTGTAACCGTCGAAGCCGTGCTCGGCATCGTAAATGACGAAGCGGCCATGGTCCTTGAGAAAACCGACCGTATCGGCGATCATGGCCAGGTTTTCGTCCGGCGTGGCCCGCAGGACCTCCTTGACATGCAGCAGCCAGGTCTTGCCGTAAATGGTGACCACCGGGGTTTGCGCCTCGACCAGCAGCCGCACCTGTTCGTCGCTTCCGACCGCCACCCCTTTGCGGCGGGTGGACCCGAAAGCCGCCAGCCGGGCGTGCCGGAACCGTTTCCGCTTCGCCTCGGCGAAAAACTCGATGTCCTTGGGATTGGACCCCGGCCAGCCGCCTTCAATGTAATGAATCCCAAACGCGTCCAGTTTCTCGGCAATGCGCAGTTTGTCCATGACCGAGAAGTTGATGCCTTCGCCCTGGCTGCCATCGCGCAGGGTCGTGTCGTAGATTTCGACTTCGGGTTTCATAGAAAATGCCCGCATGAGCGGGTGAGAATATCTACGCTAAAGCCCGGCCAATGCAAAGCCCAAACAATTCCGCCATTGTCTGCACGGGGGCTTTACGCAATATTGCCGGGTCTTATGGCATATGGACGCCGACAGTATCCGTTTGATTTGATTGAACCCAAATGGCAGCGCCACTGGGAGGAGCAGCAGACTTTTCGCGCCTGGAACCCGGGCGAGCGCGTGCCGGCGGACCATCCCTTGGCCCGCCGCCACGCCCCGGCCCGGCCCGAACAACTGCCCAAGTTCTACATCCTCGACATGTTTCCTTACCCGTCGGGGGCCGGCCTGCACGTCGGGCATCCGGAAGGTTATACCGCCACGGACATCCTCGCCCGCTACCGCCGGGCGTGCGGCTATCACGTGCTGCACCCGATGGGCTGGGACGCCTTCGGCCTGCCGGCCGAGCAATACGCCATCAAGACCTGCCAGCACCCGCGCCAGGCGACCGAGGCCAATATTGCCAACTTCAAACGCCAGATTAAGGCCCTGGGCTTCAGCTACGACTGGAGCCGCGAACTCGACACGACTGACCCGGGGTATTTCAAATGGACCCAATGGATTTTCCTGAAACTCTACCACTCGTGGTTCAACCCGGCGACCGGCAAAGCTGAGCCAATCGAAACCCTGCCCGATCCGCCGGAGCTAAGCGGCGGGGCCGGGGCAACGGCGGCGGCACTGGAAGCCAAACGCCGCGCTTACCGGGACTCCCAGCGGCTGGCCTACGTGACCGAAGCGCCGGTGTGGTGGTGCGAGCAACTCGGCACGGTCCTGGCCAACGAGGAAGTCCTCGACGGCCAGAGCGAAGTGGGCGGCTTCCCGGTGGTCCGCAAGCCGATGCGCCAATGGATGCTCCGCATCACCGCTTACGCCGAGCGCCTGTTGCAGGACCTGGACACCATCGAGTGGAGCGACTCGCTCAAGGAAATGCAGCGGAATTGGATTGGGCGCTCGGAAGGCGCCGAGGTCCGCTTCCCCGTCCAGCACGAGAGCCAAAGACCAGCCGAAGACCGGGTCATCCCCGACCCTTTTGTCCTGGCCGTGTTCACCACGCGGCCGGATACGCTCTTCGGCGCCACCTACATGGTGCTGGCCCCGGAGCATCGGTTCCTTGAACTCTGGCTCGCCCAAGGCCTCGTCCCCGGCCAATGGCCGCCGGGCACGCCCACCGCTTGGACCGGCGGCGCCCCGACGCCCCCGGCCGCGCTCGAACACTACCGCCAATTCGCCGCCAGGAAGAGCGACCTCGAACGCACCGAGTTGGCGAAAGAGAAAACCGGCGTGTTCACCGGCGTCTATGCCATCAATCCGGTCAATCGCCAGCGCATTCCCATCTGGATCGCGGACTACGTCCTCGCCAGCTACGGCACCGGGGCCATTATGGCCGTGCCGGGCCACGACACCCGCGACCTCGAGTTCGCCCGTAAGTTCCACCTGCCCATTGTCCAGGTCGTCCAGCCGCCCCAAGGCATAGATTGGCGCGGCTACGTGGACGATGGCATCTCGGTGAACTCGGCCAATTCGGAAGTCTCGCTCAACGGCCTGGCCACGCCCGAGGCCAAGCGCAAGATTACGGCTTGGCTCGAGGCCAGGAATCTTGGCCGGAAAACCATCAACTACAAGCTCCGCGACTGGCTCTTCAGCCGGCAGCGTTACTGGGGCGAACCCTTCCCCATCATTTGGAAAACCGGGCCCGATGGGCAGCCCTGCCACGAGGCCCTGCCCGAATCCGCCCTGCCGCTCGTGCCGCCGCAACTGGCCGACTACCAACCCACACCCGACGGCCAGCCGCCGCTGGCCCGCGCACAGGATTGGGTCAATTTGCCCGACGGCTCCCAACGCGAAACCAACACCATGCCCCAATGGGCCGGGAGTTGCTGGTATTACCTCCGCTACCTGGATGCCGGCAACGACCAGCGCCTGGTCAATCCGTCCGCCGAAAAATACTGGATGGGGGCGGCCGGCGCTGCCGCCACCGAGGCCCCGCCCGGAAGCCCTAAAGACGACCCCCATGCCCAAATCGTGCGCCACCATCTGCCACAGGCCAAGCTGCCTACCCCAGGCGTTGACCTCTACGTTGGCGGCACCGAGCACGCCGTGCTGCACCTGCTCTACGCGCGGTTCTGGCACAAGGTGCTTTTCGACCTCGGCTGCGTCTCCACCCCCGAGCCCTTCTTTAAGCTCGTCAACCAGGGTCTCGTTCTCGGGGAAATGGAGTTCACCGCCTTTTCCTTCGCCGACGGCCGCCCGTGCAGCGTCTCGGATTTGCGCCAGGTCGAAGAAGAAGCTTCGCCTGAGGGCAGACGGATGGTCGGTTTCCACAAGCAGACCAACGAAAAGCTCTTCGGCCGGCGAATCCCCGAGGAGGAAGTCATCAAAGCCGGCGACGGCTTTTCACTCAAAGCCGACCACCAGATGCGAGTCGATGCCCGCAGCTTTAAAATGTCCAAATCGCGCGGCAACGTCATCAACCCCGACGACATCCTGGCCGAGTATGGCGCCGATGCCTTCCGCTTGTATGAAATGTTCATGGGTCCCCTGGAGATGGTCAAACCCTGGAGCACCAAGGGGGTCGAAGGCGTCTATCGCTTTCTGGGGCGGGTTTGGCGGCTGTTCATCGAGGAAAAGAGCCAGACCCAATTCGAGCAGAACGCGACGGCCGAGCCGCAACGCGCTGCGGAGTTGCTCGCGCAGATTCGCCTCAACCCGGCCATCCGCGACTCCGAACCGGCCGCTCCTCAACTCAAGGCTCTCCACACCTGCATCCGGAAGGTCACTGAGGACCTGGACGGCTTCCGTTTCAACACCGCCATTTCGGCCCTCATGGTCTTCATTAACGAAGCGATGACCTGGGACACCAAACCGGCCTCGGTGCTCCGGGACTTCCTGATCCTGCTGCAGCCCTTTGCCCCCCACCTGGCGGAAGAACTCTGGTCCAGGCTCCAGGCCCTGCTGCGCGCGCCGCCGGCCGCGCTCAGTTATGCGCCCTGGCCCCAATTCAGCCCGGCCTTGCTCGTGGAGGACACCCTCGAGATACCCGTTCAGGTCAACGGCAAACTGCGTGATGTGATTAAGGTCCCGGCCAAGGCCTCTTCGGCGGAGCTTGAAGCCGCCGCCCTGGCCTCGGAGAAGGTGAAACCGTTTCTCGCGGGCAAGGCCATCAAGAAGCTGATCCTGGTGCCGGGGAGGCTCGTGAATATCATCGCCGGCTAACCTTCCAAGTCATTGGTGGGCCGTTTCATAAATGCGCCGACGCAGGCGGCGAGGGATTTTTCGTGCAGACAAGGCGCGAGCACCGAGCATATCCCTCCCGACCTGTCGGGATGAGGTGCGAGCAACGCCGTCTGCGCGAAAAGGAACAGCCCAATACGCCAGCGGATTTGTGAAATGGCCCACTTGCTGAGCACCTGCACTCACCTCAATCCGGCGCGGGCCGGGCTGACTCGGATCGGCCAGGAGCGGTCGGCGCACTACCGGTGGAGCAGTTGCGCGGGGCATCTAAAGGCGTCGGCGGAACGACCGCCCTGGTTTGTGACCGTGGAAAAGCAGGTGCTGGCGTGGTGGTTGTGCCGGCACACGACACCGCGTCGGCGGTGGGTGAGCGGGCGGTTGGGGATGGGGGACGAGTCGAGGGTAACCCAAGCTGTCCGCTGGCTTAAGCGGGAGGCCGAGCCCGGAACGCAAGAGCAAAAAGGCGCGTGGACAAGGCTTAAGAAACCAACGTGGCGGTCGACTCATGAATACGATTCAGAATTGCGGGATTGATAAACATTAAGGGCGGTAGACGAGGCGACCGCCTCGCGGTATAAGAGTTGCCGTTCGCTAGTGATAGATGAACAACAAACACTCAAGACCGAAAGGCGACCGCACTCCGCTACTTTACCACGCAGTGGAACTGCTTGAATTGCTCTCACCTGCCGCCGGGCGCTAGAACCAGATGGGTGACTGAATCCCGACACGTCGGGACAGGAGGCGGGTCCGAAATCAGACAAGAAATGACAGGTTCGAGTCCTGCTCTGCAAAGCAGGCTCCTGGGCAGCAGCGAGTAACCTGATGAAGAAGAAAATCGGGAGCGGCAATGTTTTTGCCTGTTGACGCCGACCCTAATGGGTGACCTTCCACTTCCACGTGCTCATTGGGCAACCACGGGAGCAGGGCTGATCGTGGGGTGGGTCAGGCAAGCCGCCCCAGCCAATCGCTGGGGGACTGAAATTCTCCTGGGGTTACATCCTTGGCGTGCTGGCGGAACTGACGGGGCGTCATCCCCTTCAAGCGTCGGAACTGCGCGTTGAAGTGGGAGAGGTTGTTGAAGCTGGCGGCGTAGGCAGCCTCGGTGATGGACTGGTCGGTTTCCAGCAACAACCGGCAGACGGTGGACACTTTGAGCCCATTCACGTAGGCCACGTACGTCTTGCCCACGCACCTGCGGAAAAAGTGGCTGAATGACTGCACCGACATCCCCGCGGCTCGCGCCGCGTCCCGCTGCCGCAAATCCTGATCCAGGTGGGCGTGGATGAACCCAAGAATCTGTCCCAGCTTCTTGTTGGCCGCGGCGCGCGCAGGCATTTCATAACCGCTCGTCGCCAGCGGCCGGCAGTCGCTGCTTTCCGCAATCCGCACGAGTATCGTGATGAGCATGGACAGCCGTTCCCAGGCGCCGTGCGGCTGGTGGGGCATGTCCAGGATCGTCCGTGCGACCACTTGGCGGGTTGCGCTTTGGATCGCCAGCCCGCGCCGTGCACGTGCAAAGAGGTCCCGGACGGCGCGCAGTTCGGGCAGACTCCAAAACGCCGGCCCCCAGGAGTCGGGCTGGAACTGGATCACCAGCGAGGCCACGCCGCTCGGAGCGTTGGCATGTGAAGCCCAACAGTGTGGCGTATCCGCCCCCAACAGGCAGAGGTCGCCGTCGCGGAATTCCTCGACCGCGTCGCCGACAAACCGCAGCCCGCTGCCCGCCACGATCAGCGTCAGTTCCAATTCCGGGTGGTAGTGCCAGTTGAACGGGAAGCTCGGCCACCGGAACTCCCGGAAGGTGAACGCCGACACCACGTCGGGCGGGACGTCCTCATAATGCGGTTTTCTGGCGGCAACAGCGCTCACGGCTTGCAGAATGTCAACTCCGCATCGGTTTCTGTCAACTCCGTGGTAGCTCCCGGCTGGGCTTTCTGTCAAGGATACCGCGAAATTGTCGCTGCCAGCCGTTAGCTGTTGCGCAGTTGCGGAGACGGCCGCAAGAGCAGCCAGCCGTGGCACGACCGACGACCGACACAATCAACCGAAACCGGTGAAACAAAAAAGTCCAGCCTTATGAAACCAAGAACATACACCCCCGATCCACGCCACGGATGGCAGTTCATCCGGGCGACAGCCTCGTTTCTCTTCCTGTTTCTCTGTACAGGTCTGAGCACCGCGCTCGCCGTTGACTTCTGTGTCAACCCCGGTTTTGAGGACGGAACGGGCAACGCGGCTCCGCCCTGGAGTTTCTGGGGTGGCACAGGGGGTGCCGTTGCCAATCCTTTTGTGGGCACAGCCAACCCCAGTCCCAGAGTCTGGTCCAACTTCGGCAACCCTACCTATGTGAATGTTGCCTCGCAGAACAACATGAACCTGATTTTGGACACGACTGGGACAGTTACTTACCATGTTCACGCGATGTACTATGTCCCGTCTTCTGAGATTGTATCCAACGCTATCCCCCGCGCTGCGATTCGCTTTAGCTGTGATACCCCACCCGGTACTACATATGCTGCTGGTGCCCCGTTCTTGCTGGATGATGCATCTGACACAGCAACCATTGCTCCTGACGGCTGGGTCACCTTTGACTTCGATTGGAGCAACACGAGTGGCTGTGGTCACTTGAACTACATGTCATTCAGGCTGTACGGCCATGACCCAGATACAAACGCTCGCCGCGATAATCCTGGTGGTTATTTTGATAACTGCCAGATGAGCTCCGATGCATACCGCAACGACATTCATGGCGTGGTCAAAGACAATCTCGGTGTTGGCGTTCCCGGCGCGACCGTTGCCCTCAACAATGCCTACGCCCTCATCGAGACCAAGACCACGGCTGCAGACGGCAGCTACGCGTTCACCACTATGGTTCCCTACGGCGATTACACCGTGAACGCCAGCAAATTCACCTACACTCCGAACTCGACGCCTCTGACGTTGTCGGCGGCCAGCGCGTCTGCCCCTGACATCACTCTGACGAAGGCAGGCGGATTGGTGCACATCCGCGGCACGGTCACCCAAGGGGGCGCCGGCGTGAACGGAGTCCCAGTTACCGCCACTTCTACTACAGGAGGAGCCTCCGGCGAGACCGTCACCTCTACGATAGGTGGCGTCGCTGGCAGCTACAGTATTGAAGTTCCCGCTGATACCTACAAAGTGACGGCTACCTTGCTCCCGCTGGCCGCGCCGGCGCAGGAGCTTGCCGTGTCCAGCGACGTGACCCTCGACTTCGCGTTGGAGAGCGTCCTGGTCGTTGGGGTTTACGCCGATGGTCTGACCGCCGGCCCTCTGACCACGTGGACCAACAAGGGAACGCTGGGCGGGGAATTCGAGGTTCTCGGCACGAATCCTCCGGTCGCGGGCTCGCAGGGCCAGTTCAAGGCAGTGTATTTCAACAACAACCCGATGGCTCTCGGCAGCGCGGGTACGCTTCTCACAACTCCGGCAGCCATCACCGGCCCGAATGCCAACTACACTGTTTGCGCGTGGCTCTTCGAGCCAGATCCTGTCCTGCCGGACCAGCAGACCTACATCTCGTGGGCGAAGCGAGGCGGTCCCGATGGCAGCAACTGCGAGATGGTGTATGGCGTCGATGGTACCTGGGGTGCGGCGGGTCACTGGGGCGCTCCGGATTTGCCCTGGGGCACTCCTCCGACCGGAGGGACTTGGCACAACGTCATCGTCACTTGGGACAGCGCGGCCGGGGTTGAGGCAGACTACATTGACGGTGTTTTCTCGGCCCAGGAAACCAAGACCCTCGCCATTGCTCCCGACCTGCCGATCGTTTTAGGCAGCGGCTACTGGTGGGACGGCACGACCATAAGTCCCGACATCCCGTTCTCAGGCTACATTGCCCAGGTGGAGATATTCGGCGTCCCCGCGACGGCGGAGGAGGCTGCCCGGCTCGCCAGCCTGAATCCACCAATGCTGCCCATCGCCACGCTCAAGGGCAAGGTGGTGACCACGGATGGCTCGGCCAAGTCGGGCTATACCATCACGGTGACGGACAACGCCGGCGCTGTGCAGGCTAGCGCTACTACCGGCGCAGACGGCACGTATAGTTGTGCGGTAGCGGCCCCGGGGTCGTACACCGTGAAAGCGATCAAGTCCGGCTATGTCACCATGCCGGCCCCGCAGACTCGCACGGTTGCTGTCGGCGAAACGGCGACATTCGCCGACTTCACGGCAACGCTCAGCACCATCAGTGGTATTCTTAAGGACAGTGTCACGGGCAAACCGATCAACAACGGCGTGGTTCAGACCGGCGACGCCACGGGGCCGGCCGTCGTGACCGAAGCGGACGGGGCGTTCACCCTGCCGGCAGTGGGTTGTGGCGGCGTGGAAGTTTACGCTGATGCCGTCAATTATGCGGGCAGATTGCTTCTTGTCACCGGCACTGGCAGTGTCCACAAGAACATTGCTCTCACTGCCGGGCCAGAGCCGGCCAGCTATAGTGGCGACATGGAAGACCTGGTGAACCCCCAACCGGCCCAGTGGATACCCACCTGGGGTGCCCCGTGGGGGCCGTGGGGGGCCACTGGCACGATTGACTGGTCTGCTTCCACTAACGCGAAGACAGGCAAACAGTCTTTGTTCTACACACCCACGGACACACCGGAGGAGTATGCCGGCATCCTTAAGGCGATCAATCTGGTCCCTGACCACAGCTACAACTTCTATTTCCGGGCCAAAGCTGACCCGGAAGTTGCACGATGGCAGCCACTGGTGGAATTCAGTGACGCGAGTAACAACAACTGGGACGGGTTTGTCTCGGCTGACCCCGCTTACTATGAGTACGCCCATATGCCGCCTTATCAGTGGCACACGTACCTCCTCTGGTTTGACCGGGCTAGCACGAGGAATGGCCCGGCTGTTCGCTGGACGCCTCTGGCCAATCAGACCGAGTGCCACTTCATATTCCTCTATGAGGGTTCAGATGCGAATACGGGCGTGAACCCTGACGGCACTCCCAGCAGGCTTCCCCTGGCGGGCGAGGGCTGCTACATCGATGACCTGGTGCTTGATGCGGTGCCGAACAACCTGGCGGTTGAGACCGTGAGTCCCGACCTGATCCCGCCGCCGCCGTTCCCCCTCACTGGATTCAGCATGAGCGGCGGTGTGCCGTCATTCCGAGTCCCCACAACTCTGAGCTACCAATACCGCCTGGTTTACGCGAACGAGGTAACCGATGCTGTCTGGACGCCGATCGGCACTTGGACCCCTGGAACCGGAACGGAGATTACCCTCAGCGACTCGAGTGCCGTGGGCCAGGCGCACCGCTTCTATCGGCTCCAAGTACAATGATGAGCCGCAATTGCGGTAAGGACTTGAGACAGCCAAAGGCCGGAGGAGTGATCCTCCGGCCTTTAGGCACTGACAATGAAAGACAACAAAAAAGAGCAGCGAGACCGCCGGCGCGGCCTTGGACGCAACCCTCAGGCGCGGCCGGGCGGATTCCTGCGCCCCAAGTCCTTTCGCGGTTTCACACTGATCGAGCTGCTGGTGGTCATCGCCATCATCGGGATCCTGGCAGGATTGTTGCTGCCGGCATTGAGCCGGGCGAAAGAGAAGTCGAAGATCATCTCCTGCCGCAGCAACCTGCGCCAGGTCGGGCTGGCCTGCCGGATGTACGCCGACGGGAACCGGGACAGGCTGCCCCCGGTGGGCGGCTACTGGGCCTGGGACGCGGACAGCAAGACCATCGACCTTCTCCTCGCCCAAGGGTTCAGCCGGGACATCCTCTACTGCCCGTCCTTTGCCGAGTTCAACCAATCCAACATCTGGAACTTCCAGCCGACCTACCGCGTGCTCGGCTGCGTCCTGGCCCTCGACCAGAGCGGGCCGCTCCATCCCACCAACTGGAATGCCACGATGGCCCCTCCCCCAACCATCCCCTACGGCATCCAGCAGATTCCCATCACCCCTTCGACGCGGGAACTTGCCGCCGATGCGACCATCTCGCAGGCCGGGAACTTCACCAGCATTATCTGCGACTGGTACTACTACGGAGTCAGGAAAACCGCCCGCTCCCCCCATCTGAACGGAAAAGTCCCGGCCGGGGGCAACATCGTCTTCCTGGACGGCCACGCCGACTGGCGGCAGTTCAAGAAGATGAGCCTTCGCACTGTCATGGGTTCGGATTTCTGGTACTGACCGCCGCGGTCGCGTCTGAATGGCAGTTAGTTAAGCCCTAAGGTCTTCTTGCTGAGCATCTTGTCGGAATCGGGGTCGCATCTATACTTTTCTACATTTGCTTTTGAATTCTGGCCATTTTCTGACGCAATTCCGGAGTTCGTTCCGTTCGCCGGCCGAAGCGGGTCAGCGCCTGGGCTACGGCCGGATACCCCATTGCGGCGGCCAACGGGCCAAGCTCAGCCAAACGACAGTGAGCGCCGCCAGCATAGTTCAGGGAAAGCGCGGCGATTTTCCTCACGCTTCGTGAGGGACGTCCGCTCTGCTCCCTCAATTATCCACTGCCATCCCATAGAAATGTGAAAAAAACGGTTGGAATTTTCTGGAAACCTGCCACAAGGCAGGCAAATGAAAAACCAAAACATTCCAACCGCGTCAAAATTCACCGTTCTGCGTCAG
>JBEKRX010000057.1:0-43416 GCA_049518415.1 Verrucomicrobiota bacterium | reverse complement strand
TATAACTACTCGGCCCAACCATCCATTGCCGAGGCAGGACTTTCACCTGCAAGCATGTCAAAGACCGAAGGCTGCACCGCATCCTGACACTGCCCCCGAGCGCGGGCGGAAGCCCTCCCCCCATCCCCCCTCCCATGCGCTCGGAGCGCATGGGAGGGGGGTGATCCCTTTTTCCACTTTACCCAGGGCGGCGGCCCGTCTCGCCCGGAGCGGGACGGGCCTTGCCCTGGGCTACTATCTTGCTGCCCCTCCGGGGCGGAAGGATGCCGCGCTGCGCGCGGGTAGAGTAGAATTGGTGGCAGTGTCGTGATGCGCCCAAGCCGGAGCCGTTGGAACTGGAGGCGGGTGCTTCTAATCCTCGGCCTTGCCGGGGGCCTGTGGATCGAGGACGGCTTCGGTCCTGACGGCGTGAGTGGTTTTGCCCAGGGAAAGCTGGTTGCTGCCAAAGGCATGATAGACCCGGATGCGGCGGGATTCGGAAAGGGGCCGCTGGTCGAGACTGCGCAGGGTGAACAGGGGCGGGGAGTCGTATTGGGTCCCGGCCCAGTTCGAGGCGTGGAAGGCGACAAACGTGGGTGATTCTACCAGAAAACCGCCGGGCGGGAGCGCGACTTGGCCGCCCAGTTTCGAGGCGCAGGTGTAGGGCGTGCCGCCGGCGTTCACGATGGTTTCGACCGCGCTCGGGCCCTCGCCAAAGACCGTGCGCTGCACTTTGCGGTCAGGGGTCAAGAACTGATGCCGGTTCAAGGGCAGGCGGGCGGTCAATTCATTGAGCGGCGAAAGCACCTCGCAGGTGTTTTTGATGAAACGGTCCACCGGGTGCAGACCTTCCGCCCAGCCGCCCTCGGCGCGCGTGAAGAGCGCGGGGTCGCCGCTGGCCGGCGTCGGCGCGGCCTGGGACTGGGACTGAAACTCGATGGTTTCGGGGGTGACTTTTAGTCTGCCCACGAGATAGCTTCGCTCGCCGTTGTCGCGTCCCTGGAGCAGGGCGCGCTGGCCGTCCGCCGGCCGGAACAGACCCATCCGGACGTTGAACGTGCCGGTCAAGCCCTCAGGCACGGTCACCTCAAACGGCCCCTGGCGGACTTCGCCCGCCTGCCATTCGGTGGTGGCCGGGCGGGGCTCATGGTCGTTCTGGAATTTGATGTCGCCCGCCGGGTCGGTGAAATGAACGAAGACCGTCCAGTCGTTGGTTGGCGGACGTTCCACCGTCCAGCGGTAAGCGATGCGAAACCGGCGCGGCGCGGCGGGCTCGACTTGCGCCACGCCCGGCCGCAGCGCGAGGGTCCGGTCCCGGTCGGCCGCCCCTTTCCAATAGAGGTGGGGCGGGATGGAGTGGTAGTTGAGCGGCCGGCCCAGGCTGATGTGGTAGAGGACATAGCCGGCGGCGCGCTGGGGGTCGTAGCCGTATTTGCCGTAGATGGCGATGCAGTCGCGATAGACCAGTTCGAAGAGCGGCACCACAGTCGCGCCCAATTTCCCGGTCAGGCCGGCGTCATGGTAGTAACCGCCGCTGACGCCGGTCAGGCCCTCGAAGAAATCGCTGTGCGGGATGGCCCATTCGCGTCCGCACTCGCTGCCGAAGACGCCGAAGACCTGGCGCGCGTAATCCGAGAGGGCCTGCTTCCACTTGATGTCATCGGCGCGCGTGAGCGGGTGCGCCGGGTCGAAGCATTCCTGGAGACCGGCGGCGTAGGTGGTGTCAATGAAATAGGCGTTGGCGCCGGAGAGCTTTTTGACGGCCGGGAGGTTCTGCGGGCGTTTGGCCAGTTCGAGGGCCATTTGGGAGCAGGTCAGGTAAGCCAGGCCGCCCGCCCAATGACCGCCGCGCGCGAGTTGGCCGTCGCCAGTTTTCATGACGAACTTTTCGTTCCAGGACGGCGAATCGCGGTAGATGTCCTGGTAATTGTCGTGCAGGCAGAACAGATAGCCGAGCTTCCGGACGCGGCGGGCGCAATCGGCGAAGGCGGCGTCGCCGCCGCATTCCGGGGCGGTGGGGAGGATGTCCGGGTGCTGGTTGTCGTAGCCGCGATGAATCCAGCCGCCCAGGGTGAACAAGACCCGGTCGAGCTTGAGGTCGCGTTTGAGGTGTTCGGCCACCTGGGCGGCTTCGGCGAAGGTCCAGTTCACCCGCACGGATTGTTCCCGGGTGCTTTCCTGGTTCATGCGGCGGTCCAGCGCGCTCCAAAGCTTGATATTGGCGGCGCCGAACAATTTGGCCCGCTCCGGGTTGGACTTGAGCTTTTGGTCCCAGGTGACCAGCCAGCCGCCTTCCCGCGCGACCTGGCGATAAGCCTTGGCGATGGTCACATAATCGCCTCGGCCCAGGAAGGTGATGCGGAAGGACCTGGCGGATTTGCTGAGCACCAGCGAGGGGGAGAGCCGTTGGCGGGAAGCGCCGCCGGCGACACCCTCGGCCTCATTGGCACCGGCGCCCCGGACGACGCTCTTGAGTTCGGCGGCGACATAGGGGTCGCGCCAGGTGACCAAAGCGGCGGCGCCATTTTGCACGACGCCCAGCATTGCCATGTGGCAGCCCTCGTAGGCATAGGTGTCGAAGCGATGCGTGAAGCTCAGCCCGCTGTCGGCGGGCACCAGCAAACCCTCGCGCGCCGGCACCACGACGTAACCTTTGGCGGAATCGGTCACGCCGAGCACGTCCTCCAGCAGGGTGATGTTGGCCACCTCCAGCTCATTGTCTTCCTGGTAGCTGAGTTCGAGCGTCCTTTGGTCCGCCAGGGCGCGGGCGCGGACGCGCAGCAGGTTTGCGGGTTGGGCGCTGAGCGGCTGAAATGAGGCGACCAGTTCATTGCCCGCGGCGGCCACCACGCAACGGGCGAGGTCGACGCGGCGGGATTGGGTGGCCGTCGCGAGCGTCACCTGGCCGAAGCGGGCCTGATTGGCCTCGGCGCGCCAGGTGACGTTGGCCTGTTTATCAAGGATTTCGCAACGTCCGTCCGCACCCGACAGGGTGAAGCGGAAGCAGGCGGTTTCGATCCTGGCGGGGGGCGGGGGATTTTCCGCGCTTGGGGCAGACAAGGCAGCGATTAGGGCCGGTGCAAGGAGGCAGAGGGCGTGTTTCATAGGCGGTCAAGGGTTGAAGCGGTGAAGCCAAAGGACAAGCGAATTAGTGCCATCTTGAACGCGAATTGGAATTAAATGAGTTAAACAACAGCCGCGGGCAAGACCGGCACGGTTTCCCTCACCATTCGGATAAACCTCTGAGCTTGGGAGGCTCAACGGCAGGGTTCTCATTGCGGGGCATCGGGACCAGCCGGACGGCGAGCCGGCAATCGGTGATAGCGGCCAGGTGGATCGCCAGTTTCCTGACATTTTCATTGTTTGCCTGGCGCTCGGGATGGGGCGAACTGGGCAGCGGCTGCGCGTCGCGGATTTGAAAAGAGGCCTCGGCGGGCGAAAGGATTTCCGCGCGGAGTTGGCCACCCGCTTGTTGGAGGGTGGCGGCCCGGCCATCGCCCGCCATCACGATGCTGGCAGGCGTGTGCATAAACCACCAGAGTTCGACCGGTTGGGGGGACTGAATTTCGTCCTGGACGAGGACCTGGTTGCGAGCCAGGAGGGCGATGCCGCGCCATACTCTGCGCGCGCCCTTCTGGTAGGCGGGCGTGAGGTCGGCGATAGCGAAGGCCTTGGCCGGCTGCGACTCGAAGCGAATCAGGCGCGCCGCGGCGGCGGGGTTTTGATCGGGGCCGGTGTCGGGGTTGAGCACGAGGGTGTTATGGCCTTCGGCTCGCAGACGGTAGTAGTGCCACCGCTGGCCGCCGAAATAGCCTGGCAGGTTGTAATTGTCGGCCCCCAGGTCCAGGGCCCAGCGCGCCCCGAGCGCATCAAAGACAAAGCTGCCCAGGTCCAGGTGGCTGTGATTGGCCTTGTTGTCGCCGGCTTTGAACCCGACAAACAGCGCCTGCGGATTCTCCCACTCGCTGCGGAGGAGGGCGACTTCGGCGCCGCGGAAGTACTTGACCAGCGGCAGGCCGGAGGAGGCGGGCCCGGCGCCGCGCGGGTCGCTCCAGAGCAGGTCCAGGGGGTTGGGCGCCGCCGCCTGGCGCTCGAACCAGGCATACACGGGCTGATTGAACCGGCGGGCCAGCCAGAACATCTGGGGCGCGCGAATGGCCTGGTCGCCGCCATCAGCATAGTTGAAGGTGCGACCCAACGGGCCCGTCAGGTAAATGGGAAACAAGCCCGTGGCGGCAAAGCCGTTGATGGCCGACAGCCCGAAATCGGTGTCCAGGGCGGTTTGGAGCGCGGCGAGCAAGATGACATTGTAGGATGTGGCATAGTTCCAATAGCCGGGGCCTTCCTTCCAGGCGCCATCGGGGGCGAACTCGGCCATGGCCAGTGGCAAGGACTTGAGCGCCGCTTCCAGGATTTCGCCGGCCAGTGCCGGTTCCTCCTCCGCCAGGGCCAGCGCACCCAGGCCGAGGCCGCCGTTGCAGACCTGGTTCCAATTGTGGCGGGACCGGGTCCAACTGCTGCGGGCGCGATAGAGCTCCAGCGCGGGCTTAAAACCCTTTTCCACCATGGCCTGCCGGAGGAGCGCGCGCTGGTCAGGCGTCCAGGTGTCGTAGAGCCAGTCGTAAGCGATGGCGAAGGCGTGGGTCATCTCGGCGGTGTCGAGGAAGTGACGCGGGTTCCAGTCGGGAAAGCGCGCGGCGGCGGCCAGTTCCTGCCAAGCGCGTTGAGCGTAGGCCGCCTTGCCCTCCAGCCGGTAGAGCAGCCCCAGGGTATAGACCCGGCCGACGACGCGGCGGCTGGTCTCCAGGAGCCGCAAGCCGTCGGGAATTTCGTAGCGCGAGGGCGGCGCGGCCAGGATTTGCCCCGCCCGCTCCCGCAATTTCCTCTGCCAGGAGTCCAGTTGCGGGTCGGCGGCAATCCGTTGCTGCAACTGCGCAAAGTCCTCCGCCCCGGCCAGCAGCCGCGGATGGCCTCGGTGCACCCGGGCGAGCAGCTCGGCGGCGGGCGGGATCGGCACCGATGGCTGGTCCGCCTCCGCCCCCGGCGCAGTCATGGCGGGGGCAAGGAGCAGAAGACAGGAAATCCGCAGGCCGAAGGCCAATTGCTGCATAGTTTGGCGCGCCATCATAATGCTCCGGTCGTGGCCGGTGGCGGACATAATGTCGAGGTCTTGAGGCGGCTGCGTTTCTGAGTTTGGCAGAGCATGGCAGCGACGCCAAGGAATGGACTGGTCTTTCAGGCCCGCAATTCAAATTGATTTTCTTTGCGTGAAAAACCTCGAGCGAATGGAGACGGCTCAGCTCGACGCGTATGCGGCGAGTCGGGATTAACGGGAAAAACCGGGCCAGTACCTGGCCAGATGGATACCGGTTGAGCAAAATGCGAGGAGAGACCGCTGCGGGCAAGACTCTTGTCCTGCGCCCGTGCGCTGACATTGCCTGAGAGTAGTATTGACGAAATCCACATTTCTTGTTCTCCTCTTACTGCAAGGCAGCAGGGCGCTGAGCCAGGCGCCGCCTGCGCCTTGCTTTTGTTGGGGGACAGCGTCCCTCGGGCGGCAAATGAACGCGGGTAGCTATTGCAGAGACCGGGGTACAACGGGGTCTGGGAAACTGACCAGGCTCCCGCTGCGCAGGGGAATTACACACTCGTTTGCCTCTGCCCCCCGGCGCGGCGCGCCGCCGCCGGCCCATCCCCAAACCGCCAGGGGCGGTGCAATAAGATCCCGACTTGTCGGGACCGCGTCCCTCAATTTCGGCCGCTCCGTTCCGACCCTCGAGCCTCAACCCCCAACCGTTAACCGTTTTATGAGACACATCCCAACTAATCTATTAGCGGGCCTGCTCCTGGCCGCCCTGGCCATGGGGGCGATGACTCGGGCCACAGCCCAGGAATACACCTTCACCACGCTGGCCGGACCCGACGAGAGTCCTGGCGCCGTTGATGGCACGGGCAGCGCGGCGCGCCTCAACTACCCATACGCCGTGGCGGTGGACAGCGCGGGCAACGTCTATGTGGCGGACGGCGGCAACAGCACGATTCGGAAGGTGGCGCCGGGCGGGGTGGTGACGACGCTGGCGGGCCTGGCGGGAAGCTCGGGCAGCGCCGACGGCACGGGCAGCGCGGCGCGCTTCAACTACACAGCCGGCGTCGCGCTGGACAGCGCGGGCAACGTCTATGTGGCGGACGTCGGCAACCAGACCATTCGGAAGGTGACGCCGGGCGGGGTGGTGACGACGCTGGCGGGCCTGGCGGGAAGCTTGGGCAGCGCCGACGGCACGGGCAGCGCGGCGCGCTTCAACTACCCATACGCCGTGGCGGCAGACAGCGCGGGCAACGTCTATGTGGCGGACTCCGAGAACTTCACGATTCGGAAGGTGTCGCCGGGCGGGGTGGTGACGACGCTGGCGGGGCTGGCGGGAAGCTCGGGCAGCGCCGACGGCACGGCCAGCGCGGCGCGCTTCAACTACCCATACGGCGTGGCGGTGGACAGCGCGGGCAACGTGTATGTGGCGGACTCCGACAACTACACCATTCGGAAGGTGACGCCGGGCGGGGTGGTGACGACGCTGGCGGGGCTGGCGGGAAGCTCGGGCAGCGCCGACGGCACGGGCAGCGCGGCGCGCTTCAACTACCCATACGGCGTGGCGGCAGACAGCGCGGGCAACGTGTATGTGGCGGACTCCGACAACCACACCATTCGGAAGGTGACGCCGGGCGGGGTGGTGACGACCCTGGCGGGCCTGGCGGGAAGCTCTGGCAGCGCCGACGGCACGGCCAGCGCGGCGCGGTTCTACGAGCCGTGCGGCGTGGCGGCAGACAGCGCGGGCAACGTGTATGTGGCGGACTGGAGTAACCACACGATTCGGAAGGTCACGCCGGGCGGGGTGGTGACGACGCTGGCGGGCCTGGCAGGAGGCCAGGGCAGCGCCGACGGCACGGCCAGCGCGGCGCAGTTCTACTATCCATCCGGCCTGGCGTTGGACAGCGCGGGCAACTTGTATGTGGCGGACTACGGCAACTCCACAATTCGGAAGGTGACGCCGGGCGGGGTGGTGACGACGCTGGCGGGCCTGGCAGGAAGCCAGGGCAGCGCCGACGGCACAGGCAGCGCGGCGCGCTTCAACTATCCATCCAGCGTGGCGGTGGACAGCGCGGGCAACGTGTATGTGGCGGACGAGGAGAACTACACCATTCGGAAGGTGACGCCGGCCGGGGTGGTGACGACGGTGGCGGGCCTGGCGGGAAGCCCGGGCAGCGCCGACGGCACGGGCAGCGCGGCGCGGTTCGGCATGCCGGAGGGCGTGGGGGTGGACAGCGCGGGCAACGTGTATGTGACGGACTTCAACAACCACACCATTCGGAAGGTGACGCCGGGCGGGGTGGTGACGACGGTGGCGGGCCTGGCGGGAAGCTCGGGCAGCGCCGACGGCACGGCCAGCGCGGCGCGGTTCAACTACCCAGAGGGTGTGGCGGTGGACAGCGCGGGCAACGTGTATGTGGCGGACACCGAGAACCACACGATTCGGAAGGTGACGCCGGCCGGGGTGGTGACGACGCTGGCGGGCCTGGCGGGAAGCTCGGGCAGCGCCGACGGCACGGCCAGCGCGGCGCGGTTCTACTATCCAGAGGCCGTGGGGGCAGACAGCGCGGGCAACGTCTATGTGGCGGACACCTACAACTGCACGATTCGGAAGGTGACGCCGGCCGGGGTGGTGACGACGCTGGCGGGCCTGGCGGGAAGCCAGGGCAGCGCCGACGGCACGGCCAGCGCGGCGCGCTTCAACTACCCTTTCGGCGTGGCGGCAGACAGCGCCGGCAAGGCCTATGTGGCGGACGGCGGGAACAACACGATTCGGATTGGCACAACGAACACCTGCCCGGATGCGCCCACGATTGACCTGGCTGTCGGGCCGGTGGGGCAATTGCGCCAACTGGGCACCAGCCCGCAAACCGCCGTGGCCTGGCAGTGGCGCCTGATCCGGGACCCGGCCGCTTCGTCGGCTGCACTCTCGGCCGCTAATGTCCGCAATCCCACGTTCACGCCCGATGTCGCGGATTTGTATGTTTTCCGGCTGGAAGCCGCCAACGCCGCCGGGGCGATCTGTACCCGCACCCTGGCCTTTACCGCCCTGTTGGCGCCGGTGACCACCGACTCGTTTAATCCGGGAGCCGACAGCACCGTCTTCGCCATGGCGGTGCAGACCGATGGGAAGGTCCTGGCAGGGGGCGACTTCACGAACCTCGCCCAACAGGCGGCCAGCTACATTGGGCGGATAAACCTGGATGCGACGCTGGACACCAATTTCACCGCGGCCGCGGACGGGGACGTGGTTTGCGTCGCCATTCAGCCGGACGGCAAGATTCTGGTGGGGGGCGTTTTCACCACGCTGGGCAGCCAGGCCTCCTGCACCAACCTCGGCCGGCTCAACAGCGATGGCACGCTGGACACCAACTTTTTTCCGGCTCCCGATGGCATCGTCCAATGCCTGGCGGTGCAGGCGGACGGCAAGATCCTGGTCGGGGGCGGTTTCACCGTGCTGAGCGGGCGGCTGTGCAGCAACCTCGGCCGGCTCAACCCCGATGGCACGCTGGACACCAGCTTTACTCCTAATCCCGACCAAGTGGTCGATGCGTTGGCGGTGCAACCCGACGGCGCGATCCTGGCCGGGGGCGATTTCCTGACGCTGGCCGGACAGAACTGCAGCCGCCTCGGCCGGCTCAACCCTGATGGCACGCTGGACGCCAATTTTGCGCCGAGTCCCGATAATTCGGTGTACGTGCTGGCAGTGCAAGCCGATGGCAAGGTCCTGACGGGAGGCCGCTTCAGCATGTTAGGCGGCAGGGCCCGCAGCGGCATCGGACGGCTCAATGCAGATGGGAGCCCGGATACCGCCTTCAATCCGGGAGTTGACGGTCCGCCCTTTAGCCTGGCCTTGCAGGCGGACGGCGGTATTGTGGTGGGGGGTGCTTTCCAGAACCTGGGCGGGCGGGCCTGCAACTTCATTGGGCGTCTCACCGCCGCTGGCATCCTGGACACCAATTTCCTGCCGGGCGCCAACAATAGCGTCGCTTCCCTCGCCATCCAGCCGGACGGCAAGGTCCTGGTCGGCGGCATCTTCAGCAACCTGGGCGGGCGGTCGCGCAACAACATCGGGCGGTTGAACAACACCGGTTCTGCGACCCAAGGCCTCTCCTCGGATGGTTCGAGCGTCGCTTGGCCCCGCGGGGGCACCAGTCCCGAGGTCTGGCGCACGAGCTTCGAGGTCTCGACTGGCACGAGCTGGGTCAGCCTGGGCGCCGGCACGCGCAGCGCCGGCGGCTGGATTCTGAGCAACATTACCCTGCCGCCAAAGGCCGTGCTCCGCGCGCGCGGCTTCGTCGCCAGCGGCATGGAGAATGGCTCAGGTTGGTTTGTCGAGGCCGACTCGACCCCGCCGACGGTGACGGGCTCACCCGCCGGCGTGACCACAAATGCCGGCGCCTCGGCGAGCTTTACTGTGCAGGCTTCCGGCACGGCGGTTTTGACCTACCAATGGCGCAAAGGCACCGCCCTCCTGAACGATGGCGGGAACATTTCCGGCGCCCACACTCCGAGCCTGACGTTGGCCAACCTCACGGGCGCGGACAGAGGCGCCTATACGGTCGTCGTGAGCAGCCCTTTCGGCAGCGTGGCCAGCGCGGTGGCCAACCTCATGGTTGTGGACCCGTATATCTCGGGCCAGCCGCTCGGCCGGACCAACAATGCCGGCACCCTGGCCTCGTTCAGCGTGTCGGTAATCGGCGCCGTGCCGATGAGTTATCAGTGGCGCAAAGGCGGGACAAACCTGCTGGAGGGCGGCAACATCTCCGGCAGCCGGGCCTCGACGCTGAGTCTGAGCAATGTGCTGGGCGGCCATGCCGGGGCCTATACGGTGGTCGTTACCAACCTCTACGGCCGAGCGACCAGCGCGGTGGCCAACCTGAGCGTGCTTGATCCGTTCATCACCGGTCAGCCGGCCAGCCTGGCGATCGATGCCGGGCAGCAGGCCGTGTTCAATGTCGCGGTCGCCGGCACCGTGCCCCTTAAATACCAGTGGCGCAAGGGCGGCACCAATATCGCAGCGGCAACGACTACGACATTGTCTCTGACCAATGCCCAACGGGCAGATATAGCCAGTTATGACGTGGTGGTCACCAACCTGTTCGGAAAAGCAACCAGCGCCCTTGCCATCCTGGCGGTCAACCTGGCCGCCGTCGATTCCTGGAACCCGGCGGGGGCGGACAGCTCGGTGTCGGCCCTCGCCCAGCAGCGGGACGGGAAGGTGCTGGTGGGCGGCGCCTTCGCCACTCTGGGCGGGCAAGCCCGCCTCTGCCTTGGGCGGCTCAACACCGATGGCTCGCTCGATGCGGCCTTCCATCCGGGCGCCAGCAACCACGTCAATGCCCTGGCGGTGCTGCCCCAGGGGCAGTTCCTGGTTGGGGGCGACTTCACCACCCTGGGCGGGCAGGCGTGCAGTTTTCTCGGGCGGCTCAATGCCGATGGCACGCTCGACACCGCCTTCAACCCTGCGGTTAACGGCGCGGTGCTGGCCCTGGCCATGCAGGCCGACGGCAAGCTCCTGGTCGGGGGCGAATTTACCATGGTCGGTGGGCAGGCCCGCAACTGCCTGGCCCGGCTCAACAGCGATGGGACGCTTGACTCCGCCTTCAATCCGGTGCCCAACAACGCCGTGTTCGCCCTGGCGGTGCAGCCCGACGGCAAGGTCCTGGCGGGCGGTGTCTTCACCAGGTTGGCCGGACAAACGTGCTATTACCTTGGCCGGCTCAATGCCGATGGCACGCTCGACACCGCCTTCAACCCTGGAGCCAACAGTTGGGTTTACAGCCTGGCCTTGCAGCCCGACGGCAAGGTCCTGGCGGGCGGCGTCTTCACCACTCTGGGCGGACAGACCCGTTGGTGCGTCGGCCGGCTCAATGCCGACGGCAGCCTGGACGCCAACTTCAATCCGAACGCCAGCGCTCTCGTCTATTGCCTGGGCTTGCAGGCCGACGGCAAGATCCTGCTCGGGGGCGGGTTCACCTCCCTGGGCGGGCAGCCGTACAAATTCCTGGGCCGGCTCAACGCGGATGGCTCGCCGGACGCCGCTTTCAACCCCAGGGCCGACGGGTCCGTCTATACCCTGGCCCTCCAGGCCAATGGGGCTCTGGTGGCCGGCGGCGCCTTCACCAACCTCGACGGGCAACCCCGCGAGTATGTCGGGCGCCTGACCCCGACCGATCCGGCAACCGACATCCTTACCTTCGACGGGTCAACGATTAACTGGCTGCGCGGCGGCACCTGCCCGGAGGTGTGGCGCACCACCTTCGAGACGTATATCGAAGGCACGGGCTGGGTGGACCTGGGCCCCAGCACGCGCTTGACCAACGGCTGGCAATTGACCGGGCAGGCCCTGCCCTCCGACGCCATCATCCGCGCGCGGGGCTATGTGGGGGGCGCCGGCTTCTCCTGCTGGTTCGTGGAAAGCTCGCTCCCGCCCACTCTGCTGACTCCCCCAACTATCCTCCGCGATGCCAGCTTCGGCTTCCAGGCCAACCAGTTCGGATTCAACCTCAGCGGCGGCGTCGGCCAGGTCGTGATCGTTGAAGCCTCGACCAACCTGGCGGACTGGACCAGCCTCGCCAGCCTTACTCTCGGCATTGGTCCAACGTACTTCAGCGACCCGAATGCCTCCAGCTTCCCGGCGCGGTTCTACCGCGTGCGCCTGCCGTAATCTGGCAAGGCCGATTCTGTTTTCGAGCCCGTCTCCGCAGGGCAGGCTTCTCAGCCGTCCCTATCTGCGCCGGGCTGGAAAGCCTTCCTTTGGAGAGCCAATGGCAGAAGTCGCATGGTTAGCGATTTCGGTGAGCCTGCGCACGGCGGCTTCGTACTGCGTGCCGCCGCGCGAGCCTATTCGCAAATCTGCTGTTCCTCGTGATTCGGTTTTTGGGTCGCGTTTGCAGCGTTGGAAGCTGAAGCGGCCACAGCCTGGCGGCCGGCGTTGGGCAACCAGGTCTGTTCGGGGCAGGGTGGGGGAGCGGGCTGCCAGTCGAGCGCGCTCTCCACGGTCTGGCGCATGCGCGCGAACCACCACTGGGCGCGGCTCAGGCGGCGCTGCCGGGGGCTCAGCGGACGGCATCCCCGGGCGTTTGCGAGGCTCAGTTCCAGTTGTCCATCGATCATATTCGACCTTTCGTTTTTCCATCAATGTAACCGGGGGGGTGGGTCAAAAACTGTCCAACCCTAAAACTTTTTTCGAGCCGGAAGGTCGCTTTAATTCCAACGAGCGTTCAAGATGGCACTAAGGCCCAAAGGACAAGCGAATCAGTGCCCTCTTGAACGCGAATTGGAAAAAGTCAGGAGGCAGGAGCTGGGGGGGCGGAGGACGGAAAGCGGAGGTCAGAGGATCGAAGGCGGCGAGCGGAGAGCAGAAGTCAACTCCAATGAATAGAGCTATGTACCGTCCTCTTCCCGTGCCTCACGCGTGCGGCATCACGGAGCGCGCATCACGCGTCACGTCTTGACCCACTCTGCTGCCTCCCACCGGCCGTCTCCCGCAGTCTAGAGTTCTTGACCGGCAAAACTCGTTGTAATCAGGTCAAGTTTCGCTCCGATTGCAAAAGTGCGCTGAGCCAGCGCTTCTTTTAGGTGAATTGAAAATTGAGGATTGAAAAACGATCATTGGTAATTGAAGCATGCCCGCGGATGACGCCGCATAAACTTTCGGACTGCGGACTCAATGACCAATAGCCAATACTCAATAGTCAATTCTCAATGAATCCCGATTCCGGATCGGGACTCGATTCCAGAGGTGCTCTGAGGCGCAGCCTCGCTAAGGTTTCGGCGCTTCAACGCCTGGACGTCCTCCCGGCTCCGGCCTTTGACCTCCGGCCTCCGCCTTCTGTCCTCCGGCTTGCAGCCGCCGTGTTTGTTGGCGTTCGACGAGTTTGAGTTCGCGGGCCAGGTAATGGAGAGTGCGAACGTTGTAGCCGATATAGATGAACACAATGGCCAGGAGGGCGAGGACGACGATGACGGCGGAGCCGCGCTCGCGGCGGCCAGAGGGCCGGCTGGCTGGGGTCTTGGCGCAGAGTGGGATTTTCATGATTGGGGCACGGCGATGAAAGTAAAGAGCGGGCGCAGGCGGCTGGGTTTGACCGTGCCTTTGGCCTGGGGCTGGAGCTCCAGTTCCCAGCGCCAGGCGGTGACGTTTCGGCGGCGGTCCGAGGCCATGGCCGAGGCCTTGACGTTGCCCAGCAGACGGACCCACGGAGCCTCGCCAACGCGCCGGAACACGGCCTGCGAGGAGAACCGGTAGGCCACCTCGCCGCCGGGGGCGCGCAGGTAGAGGGTCTGCTCGGCAGCGGTGTTTTCGAGCCTGAACTGAGTGCCGGCCGCCCGGACGTCCGCGCGCCAGCGTTCGCCGGCGTGCAGCGCGCCGGCGATAGCCTCAGCAGTGCGGCGGAGGGCGACGGAGTTATCGATGCACCGGAACACGATCACGCAGCCCAGGCTCAAGAGCATGACGACAATGCCAATATAAACCAGGGCCTCCATGAGCATATAGGCGCTCTGGCCGGGGCGGCGTGCAAAGCGATGGGCTCGGCCAGCGGGCAGGTTCGCAGCGAGAGCCAAGGATGGACTCGTTCTCATTCTACGGTCACCTCCCGCACGACGGGGCCGCCGTGGTGTTTGACCGCGGGGCGCCATTCGAGGCGGACTTTTCGGCCCGCGAGGGTGAGGAGAAACTGGCCCGGGGGCAGGTTGGTCGCGGCGCCGGCGCGGACGGGATAATCGCTGGTGCCGGCGGCAAAGGCGCGCCATTCGCCCGCGGCCAGGACCTCCATCTCCCCGTCCACGATCTCCATGGCCACGGCGCGCTGGTAGAAGGCGCGGGCGAGGCGTTTTTCGGAGGCGATGGAGTAGGCGCAGGGCAGGAGGGCGCCGACCAGGAGCGCGATGGCCACCAGCAGTTCGATCATCAGGACGCCACGCCGGCGGGCGGAATTGGGTGGAATTCGGGTTACCATAGGCAGCCGTAGTTGATGAGGTGGATAAGGACCAGGAACACGCCAATCACCAGGCAGGCGACGATGGCGCCGCTGAACAGCACCAGGCAGGACGTCGTGATTTGGGCGGCGGTTTGCTCCAACTGGAAGGCCTTGGCCGCCAAGGCCTCGTGCCAGCCGGCCAGGGCACGGAGGAAACTGCCCCCGCGGCCCAGGGCATTGGAGAGCCGCCAGTGCAGTTCGCCGGTGTCGTCCATGACGCGGATGGCCTCGGGCAGCTTGACACCCGCCTTTAACCGCTGGCAGACCGTTGCCGCACGGCGGCTCATCACCACATTGAGCGTGCCTTCGGCCGCCAGGGTAACGGCCTCCACTTCGGGCACTTCGGCATCAAGCAGCACCGCCAGCAGGGCGGAGAAATCCCGCTGCAGCCGCTTCCGCCGCCAGGGCAGACGGCACAGCAGCCAGTCCGACACCCCGGGCGCCAAGCGGCGCAGCCAGCCGTGCAGGCGCGGACCCCCCAGGTAAGCCAGCACCAGGAGCCAGAAGAGGCAGAAAATCCCAACCTGGCAGGCTACCATCAGATCGCTCTGGCCGAACACCAGGCGAGTGAAGCCGGGCAACCGCTCGCCCGGCGCCACGCCCGCAAAGACCTCCATGAACTTGGGCAGGATCATCACCTTGAGGCCAATCGGCAGCACGATGAAGAGCGGTGTGATGACCAGGGCAAGGACAAGGACGTAGTTGAGGGCGCCGCGCACCTGGGAGAGGCCGTCTTTGAGCAACTCGCGGCAGGCGGGCAGGACTTTCGAGAGGTCGCCGATGCGCTCGCCAGTTTGGAGCATGGCCCGGACCTGCGGGGGGAGCAGGCGGGGCACGCGCTTGAGCGCCTGGCTGAGGCGGAGTCCCTGCTCGAGATACGCCGCCAGCAAATGGAAGCGCGCCCCCAGGGAACGATCGCGGCTGGAGGCGGCGCCCAGGATGGCCGCGTCCGGCGCGCGGCCCTGCTTGAGGCCCAGGTCGAGCAGGTCCAGGAACAGGCGCGCGCGTTCGTTGCGCCGCAGCGGCAGGGTGAGCAGGAAATAAAAGAGATAGCACACCCCGCAGGCCGGCAGCACGCCCAGGACCAAGTACAGCAGAAACAACAGCGCCGCGCTCACGAGCGCCGAAAGGGGGTCGGAACCAAGGGACTGATTCATACTATCGTTCATGGCCGGCCACGGTTTTCAATCACCCACTCTGCCAAGCATATTCATCATCCAGATCATGGACCGGAGCAGTGGCACGGCCTGCCAAAAGACCATTTGGCCCAGCAGCAGAACCGAAATCGGCAGCGCGCCATAGAGGGCAAGTTCGATCCGGTAGGCCGCGCGGCCATGATAGATTTCGGCGGCCTTCTGGAAACCGGCGGCCACATCCTCGCCGCCCTGCTGGACGAGCCAGAGGAATAGCGGCGGGAATGGCCGGCTGACGGCGGGCCATTGCGAGGGTTTGCCCCGGCCAGTTTCGACCAGGGAGCGCCACTGGGCCAGGGCCTTGTTGGCGGGGGTGGCGGATTCCAGAGCTTGCGCCAGGGCCAGGGCCTCGGCCAGGGTGGTTCCGTTGCGCAGCATGAGGGCGATGGCGGAAGCCAGTTCCGCCAGGCTCGCCTCACGGAAGGCCGGCAGCCGCCAGCGCAACCGGGCGCGCCAACTGGGGATGGATACAGCGGCAACCCCGAGCGCGGCCACCAGGGCCAGCACGATGGGCGGCATCCAAACCGCCACGGCCAAAGCTGCCACCCTGGAACCTCCGGCCAGCGACCCGGCGCCCGCGCTGGCGAGTTGGTCGAAAAACCCGCTCATGAATCTGCCAACGGCGATGGAGAGCATGATGGTCAGACCGAGGGACACGATAATGACGATCAGCGGATAGACCAGCAGGCCCTTGAGGCGGGTCCAAAGGGCATTGGCGCGATGGTAATGGTCCGCCAGCAGGGTGAGCACGCCGGGAAGGTCGTTGGTCCGCGCGCCGACCTCGACCATCCGCCGGTAAAACTCGGGCAGGGAGCGCCGCCCCAGGGCGTCCTTGAGCGGCGTGCCCCGGGCGAGGTCCTCCTCCAGCAGTTGGGTCTCGGTGCGCAAGGGTCCGCTCCGCATGCCCGCGGACAATTGTTTGAGCGCGCCCTCCAGCGGGATGCCCTCCCGCAGCATCGCCGCAAGCTGCTGGTTGAAAAAGGCAAATTCGTCGTAATTCATCAGATCAAGTCAGTTTCCAGACGTCTCTGACCAAATTGGACAGGGCAAGCTCGGGAGTGTCACGCGGGTGCGGAGCGAATTGGAATCAAGCCCTCGCACGGTCACAGGCGCCGCGCAGGGCGAGGATGGTGACGGCGATGGCGCTGAGGAAGTCCAGCCCAGCGGCGGTCCAGAGGTGGCGCGCAACGGCGCCCGTCGCGAAGAGCAGGCTCGCGAGCAGCCAGACGAACAGGGGATGGTAATCGGGGGGAGCAACTCCCGGTTTCTTGTCCAGGAGCGCGGGCGTGGCGAACACCAGGATGAAAAGGGCCATCACGGCCCGAGCCAGAAAGTTAAGGCCGGGCGTCCCGTACCAATCGAGTCCCCGATTGCCGGGATGCCAGGACCAGCAGTGCTCTACGCGGGTGGCAAAGGGCTCGAGTGCCAGGTCGAACAGCACTACCAGCAGAACGGTCAGGCCGATCACCCGAAAGCCGCGGGTGGAGGCCGCCCGCCAGGGGCGCAAGATCAGCCGCGCAACCCCGCGCGAAGTCAGCAGGGCCAGCAACCACAGCACCGCCGCCCAGGGCAGCCATTGAAAGACCTGCCCGCTCAAATGCTCTGGCGCAACCAATGACCCAAACGGCATCGCTGCCCGCGCCCCGACACCCTGGGCCAAGGCGGCGAGGGATACGATAATGAGCGAAGCCAGCGCCACGTTCTGGCCCGGCAACTGGCGTGCCTGGGCTGCCAGCGTGCTGGCCGTGGCCACCAGCAGCAGCAGACCTTCCGCCCAGCCTGCCTCGCCCAGGAACGGCCGAGGCAGCCACACCCCAACCCACACTAGCGCAAATTGCGCCAGCAACAGTGCGAACAAGAGCCCCCGAACCAAACGCGCTCGATTCATCGGGCGACAATGTAAGCCCAAAACGCAAAAACCTTAAAGCGTTGAAGCCTTGATAACTTGCATCATCGGCCGCCCAGCGGGGCCGGCAAATTCATGCCTACGGCCCGTTCGAGCCGGGCGCGAGCCGCCGAGTAGTCGTGCAGGGCCTGGATTTGGGTAGTGCGCGCCTCGGTAAGCGCGGTCTGGGCGCTGAGCACGTCCAGTTGCGTGCCGGTGCCGGCTTCGTGGCGAGACCGGGCCAGCCGGAGGGCCTCCTCGGCCTCTTCCACGACCTTTTTCTGCGACTCCAGGACCTCCTGGGCTTCGATAAAACTCGAATGGGCCGTGCGGACTTCCAACTCGATGCGCCGGCCAGTGTCTTCGAGGTCCACGGCGGCCCGTTCATAACGGGCGGAGGCCTCTTTGACGCGGCCCCGCGTGGCCAGGCCGTCGAAGATGTTCCAAGTCAACTGCACCCCGGTAATCCAGCCATGGTCCTCGAAGCCGAGGTCCGAATGGAGCATGGAGTTGTGGACATCGTATCCGGCGAAGGCCTGCACGGCCGGCTTGTAGCCGGCTTTGGCGCTCACGACCTCCTCGCCGCGCAGGGCCCGGGCTTTGCGCAGGGAGCCCAGTTCGGTACGTCGCTCCAGGGCCAGGGCAATCGCGCGCGGCAGCTCGAGCTGGTAAGGCTCGGCCTCCAACTGGCCCGAGAGCTTGAGGGGAATGTCCGCGAACGCGTCCTTGGGCACATTGAATCCGAGCAGGTTGGCCAGGTTGTTCTTGGCGATGCGGAAGCTGTTGCGGGCGCGAATCAACCGGGGCCGCGCATTGGCCAGTTCGACCTCCGCCCGCAGCACGTTGAACCGCGGGACCGTGCCGGCCTCGAACCGGCGCCTGGTGTCGCCCAACTCTTGCGTCAGCAACTCGACCGAGGCCTCCTGTACCGTGATTTGCTGCCGGGCTAGGAGCACGTCGTAGTAGGCCAGCTCTACCTCCAACACCGTGTCGGCCACGGCCGTCTGGTAATTCAGGGCCGACTGCTCCTTGATCAGCCGGGCCGCCCGGAGGGCCGAGAGAATGCGCCCGCCCTCATAAAGCGATTGCACCAATCGAATCTGGGACGTCCAGTTCTTGTCGGTGCCGAAGGTAATACCGCCGGCCGGCAGGCCGGGGATGTTGGTAATCGAGAGCACATCCACGTCGCTGGGCTGCACCGCGTTGAAGCCGCCCGTCACCGCCAGTTTGGGAATGGCCACCGCGCGCGTCTGAATGACCACGCCCTGCGCGGCCTCCAATTCCTTTTGGGCCCGCAGAATGTTCGGATTCTGTTGCAACGCCACATTCACGGCGTCGGCCAGGGACAGGGGCTGGGTGGGGAACGGGCGCGCAGGCGGCAATGGGGCGGCTTGGGCGGCCCGCGCCGAACTGGCCAGCCAGAACAGGGCCAGGAGCAGCGGGGCGGCCTGGCCCAAACGCCCCGCGCCCGGGCGCTGCTCCGGCTCCGCGCCCGGCCCAGGGCCCTGGACCGGCCGCGGAGCCGGTTCCGCCTTCTCTTCGCCCTGTGGACACACATACATAAACACGCTCCGCGCGTTGGACTCGCTGGTGCCGGTCAGCTCCATGTACATCTTCACCAACTCCTGCTCGTCCCGATCTTTGTTTGTCGCCTTTTCGTTCATTGGAATTCCAGGAATGATGTAGCACTTTGGGCCGCCGGGGCACAAATGCTTTCGGCAGCCAGGAATTGCTGCTGTCCGGAAACTGGCAGTTGGCCAAACGGTTGTGTGGACCCGTATTCTTGCCAGTCGGCGCTCCCTCAATTGTTCTTGCCTCCGCCAGCCAATCGATGTAGCGGAGACCTATGAATAAATCGGATTCTCCCATCCCCTCCTCAGCCCGGTCTCGGCTCAACCGGCGCCAGTTCCTGCGCCGGTCCAGCGTGGTCGCCGGCAGCGCGGTCGCCTTCAGCCTGCCTGGCCTGCTCAGCGCTCGCGCCGCGGCGCCCGCCCGGCCGACTTCGCGCCGCAAAAGTGCCAATGACCGGCTCGACATCGCCATCATTGCCGTCGGCGGCCGCGGCGGCGCCAACCTGGCCGGCGTCAGCTCCGAAAACATCGTGGCGCTGTGCGACGTTTACGAAGCGCCGGTGCTCAAGGCCGCGCAGCAATATCCCCAGGCCAAAAAATACAAAGATTTCCGCCGGTTGTTCGACGACGCGCAGGACTTCGACGCCGTGGTGGTGAGCACTTGCGAGCACACCCACGCCTTCGCCGTGTTGCCGGCGCTCCAACTGGGCAAGCACGTCTATTGCGAAAAGCCCCTCACCCACGATGTCTGGGAGGCGCACCTGGTCATGGAGGCCGCCCGCCAGGCCAAAGTCGCCACCCAGATGGGCACCCAGATTCACGCCAGCGACAACTACCGCCGCGTCGTCGAGTTGATCCAGACCGGCGCCATCGGGCCGGTGCACGAAGTCCACGTCTGGGTCTCCCGCGCCTGGGGCTGGCAAAGCGAGGCGGACGCCCGGACGCACAGGGACATCGTCTCGGTCCGCGAGCGGCCCGCCGGCGCCTCGCCAGCGCCGCCGGGGCTGGATTGGGATTTGTGGCTCGGCCCGGCGCCCTTCCGCCCGTTCCATGAAGTCTATTGGCCCGGGCCCAAGTGGTATCGCTGGTGGGACTTCGGCAACGGCACCATGTCCGACCTGGGCAGCCACTGGAACGACTTGCCCTGGTGGGCGCTCAAGCTCGACCATCCGCTGACCATTGCGGCCGAAGGCCCGCCGCCGCATCCCGAACTGGGGCCCGCCTCGATGCACGCCATCTATACCTACGGCCCGCGCGGCGACCTCCCGCCCGTCACCCTCCACTGGTACCAGGGCGTGATGAAGCCCAAACCGTTCACCGAGCGAATTATCCCGCAGTGGGGCGACGGCGTCCTGTTCATCGGCGCTCGGGGCATGTTGCTCTCCGATTATGGCAAGCACCTGCTGCTGCCGGAGGAGAACTTCAAGGACTTCAAAGCCCCGGAGCCGTTCATTGCCAAATCCAAGGGGCATTACCAGGAATGGATTGACGCCTGCAAGACCGGCGCGCCGACCACCTGCAACTTCCTTTACTCCGGCCCGCTGACCATCGCCAACCACCTGGGCAACGTCGCCTTTCGCGCCGGCATGAAGCTCGCCTGGGACCCCGTGCGCCTGCGCGCCAAGAACTGTCCCGCCGCCGCCCCCTTCATCCGCCGAGAGTATCGCCCAGGCTGGAAACTGGCTTAGCGCCGCCGCCCCGCAACCCAAAGTGACCCGACGGCTCATGTAACCATTTATTTGACCGGTTTAACTTGCCACCCCCTTCAACTTCCGCTTACCTTCCCAGGCAACTGCAATCTATGAGACTCGCACTCACTCTGGCCGTCAGCCTGGTTTGCTGCTCGGCGGTCTTTGGCGCCGAGTTGCGCCTGGGCATCATCGGCTGCGACACCTCGCACGTCATCGCCTTCACTGAACTGCTCAACAACCCCCAGGCCAAAGGCCACGTCGCGGGCGGCAAGGTCGTCGCCGCCTACAAGGGCGGCAGCCCGGACATCCCCTCCAGCGCCTCGCGCGTCGAAGGCTACACCAAGACCCTGCAGGAGAAGTACGGCGTCAAGGTCTATGACACGATCGAGGAGCTCTGCCAGAACGTGGATGCCGTGCTGCTGGAGAGCGTGGATGGGCGCCCGCACCTCGAGCAGGTCAAACCCGTCCTCAAGGCCCACAAACCCGTGTTCATTGACAAACCTATGGCCGGCTCGCTCCGGGACGTGCGGGAAATCTTCCGCCTGGCCAAGGAGGCGCAGGTTCCCCTCTTCAGTGCGTCGGCCCTCCGCTTCGGCAAAGACACCCAGGCCGTCCGCCACGGCGCTCTGGGCAAGGTGGCCTACGCGGAAACTTACGGTCCTTGCGAGGTGGAGCCCCACCACCCAGACCTCTTCTGGTACGGCGTCCATGGCGTCGAAGCGCTCTTCACCATGCTCGGCCCCGGTTGCGAGTCGGTGCAGCGGCGGACCACCGCGGAGGGCAAGATCGAAGTGGTGGGCGCCTGGAGCGGCGGACGCAAAGGCGTTTTCCGCGAGGACAAGCAGTTCCACGGCCTCGCGCGCGGCGAAAAGGGCGAGGTCCTGGTCGGTTCCTTCGACAGCTATGATCCGCTGGTTGCCGCGATCATGAAATTCTTCCAGACGGGCGTCGCCCCCGTGCCCGCGGAGGAGACCCTCGAGATCTTCGCCTTCATGGAGGCCGCCGACCAAAGCAAGGCCACAGGCGGCGCGCCGGCAAAAATCGGCGGCAAAAAATGATTGCATCCGGCCCGAAACCCGCTATGGTGGGGCCAGATGACACCCGCCAATCTCAGCACCGGGCATATCGCTAGGCCTCGGTTTCAGTGATGAGCTGGCGCCCAAGCGTCGGGAACGGTCGAGAGTGGGGGCCAATCTAGAGCATAGTCAGCATGAGTACAAGACTGTTTGTCGGAAACCTGCCTTTCACCACCACCAAGGATGAGCTTCAGGGCCTTTTTACCCCTCACGGCAACGTGCTCGAGGTAGAAGTGGTCACGGACAAATTCACCGCTCGTTCGCGCGGCTTCGCATTTGTGACCATGGAAACCAAAGAGGCTGCCGAGGCCGCTATCAAGGCCTTGCATCGCAAGGAACTGGATGGCCGGCTGCTCACGGTCAATGAAGCGCGTCCGCGGGAGGAACGTCCGCGCGCCGCCGGCGCCGACCGTGGTCAGGACAGCCGCTGACCGCCCACGCGCCCCCGCCGCCGCCGCCCAAGCGCCAATTGATGCCGGCGCTCCACCCACCAACCGTCGGCTGGTGGGGCAGGCCTTTCGCCCCCGAACTGTCGGGTTCCGGGTCCCAAGGCACCGTCGAGAGGCCGTGCCAGCTCCTAAATAACTCCCTCCCACTGGCCCATTCACTCACCGCTTCAGGCACGCCATTCCAAATGGACGACTTGGCCGTGGGCTTTGTGCGTCGGGTCCAGGCAGCGCAGCTCGAGCCGCAGGCCGTGGTCTTCGAGCGTCGCCCGCACCCAGCCCGCCGGGTCGCCTTGATGAAAGATATAAGCCACC
Organism: Verrucomicrobiota bacterium; assembly: GCA_049518415.1. Lineage (GTDB taxonomy): Bacteria > Verrucomicrobiota > Verrucomicrobiia > Limisphaerales > UBA8199 > CAVQND01. Next base: position 21,190 of record JBEKRX010000057.1, on the reverse strand, counting down.
GGGGGCAGGTTCACCAAGTGAATGCCGCTCGGGTCGGGCTGGACCTTCCACACGTGCGTGTGGCCGAAAAGATAGGCCTTGACCTGTTTGCGTGGGCGGATGACCTCGAGCAAGGCCCCGGTGTCTTTCAGCCCGGTGATGTTTTGGCTGGTCCCGGGATTGTGGTGGACGAGCAGCAGGGCCGGCTTTTGCCGATTGGCGTCCAGCGCCTGGGCCAGCCAGTCCAACTGTTCCTGGCCCAGCAGGCCGGGAGTTGCGTTGGTCTGGTCCAGCGAATCGAGCACAAACCAATTCGCCCGCGCGGTGCCCACCAGCGCCACCTGTTTGTCCGCCGGCGCCCGTTTCGGCCCCCTGTCCATGGCCAAGGCCTGGCGGAAACGCTGGCGCTGGTCGTGGTTGCCCAGGGCGATATGAATGGGCACCTTGTCCTTGCGAATCGGTTCCAGCAGTTCCACCAGGCGGGCATAGTCGGCCTTTTCACCGGTGAGATAGGCCCCATCGCCGGTGATGAAGACCCCCGCCGGGCGTTTGGGCAGCGCCAGCAATTCCCGGGTGACCCTCACCAGATGCTCGCTCATGTTGATGCCGCGCGCCATCGCCGCGCGGTCTCCGGCAATGTGAGTGTCCGCCAGCAGCGCCCAGCTATCGCCGTCGGTCGAGCGGCTGGTAGCCAGCAGCCCCGGGGCCAGCCCCAGGGCCGCCCCGGCCACGGCCGTGCGCCCCAGGAAGGCGCGCCGTGAAATCGGTGGCAGATAAATCGGCATTGGCCTTCCTTACCGCTGATGCCGCCGCGCCGCAAGCCCAAACGGGCTTATTCCAACATTGGAATTAACCCCTTTCACTCTTTGCTTGTCGTGGGCGGCGAGCCGGGCGAAACTAACCGCGGTTTGAAGGTATGAACCGGCTATCGCATTATGGCAACGCCAGCCCAAACTCCTGAGTCGCGGCCCTGGTGGCTGATTGTGCTCATTGGGCGCAGACCAAGACGCACGCTGGCGCGCATTGCGGTCCTGGTGACCGTTTGCGTCCTCGCTTTCAAATTCGTGCTCATACCCATACGCATCCAGGGCCCGAGCATGCTCCCGACCTGCCGGCAGAATCAGGTCCACCTGATCAATCGCCTGGCCTATCGCTTTCACCCACCGCGGCGCGGAGACGTCGTCCTGGTGGTCGCGCCCAGCGACACGGGCATCACGGCCTATCGCTTTCATGCACCGCGGCGCGGAGACGTGGGGGCCATTCCAATGGCCGTTCAGCACGCGATGCTCCTCAAACGCATCGTCGGGCTGCCAGGCGAAACCGTCGCCTTCCACGACGGCCGCCTGTTCATCAACGGACAGATGCTCGACGAGCCCTACGTGCGCTTCTCATCCGACTGGGAAATGAAACCTGTCCCCGTCGGCCCGGACTGGTACTACGTGGTCGGGGACAACCGTTCGATGGCCTGGGAGGACCACGAGCAAGGCCGCTCCTCGCGCGAGTGCATCGTAGGCAAGCTCCTGCTATGAAAAACTGGCTCTTCCGCCTCCTGTTGCTGGCCGGGTTGGCCGTGGCGGGCATCTGGCTCTGGCGCGCCTGGTCTCCCAACCCGGAAAACGCCATTCGCCGGCGCCTGGCCGAATTGGCCCAGGCCGCCTCCTTCGGCCCGAACGAAGGGGCCTTGGCCAAAGCGATCAATTGCGACAAGCTGGCCGGCTTCTTCACCGATGACGCGCAGGTGAAAGTGGACGTTGGCGGCTACGCTCAGACCTTCAATGGACGGGAGCCGCTCCGCGCCGCCGCCCTGAGCGCTAGGACGACGTTGACCAGCCTCAAGGTCGACTTTCCCGACATCAACATCACCCTCGGGCCGGACAAGCAATCGGCCCAGGTCGAACTGACCGCCCGGGGCAAAGTCGCCGGGGAAAGAGACCCCGAGGTCTATGTATTCAGGTTCATGCTTAAGCGCATCGGGGGCGACTGGCTGATCCGGCGCGCGGAAACGGTGAAAACGCTCATCTGAACGCCAATTCCAACGCGAATTGGAATAAAGCATCATTCATGGACCCGGACCGGCCAAAGCCCGTCGAGTATAAACGGGCGCGTTTCGCGGCACAGTTGCCGGCGGATTATCTCTACAGTCCGTCGCATTTCTGGCTCGCCCGCCAGGAGGCGGGGACCTGGCGGGTCGGGCTGACCAAGTTCGCCACGCGGATGTTGGGCGAGATGGTCGATCATGGCTTTGCGGTTGAACTCAATGCCCCGGTCACGCCCGGCCAAATCATCGGCTGGGTCGAAGGCTTCAAGGCGATCTCCGACCTCTACTGCCTTGTCGAAGGCCAGTTTGCGGGCGGCAATCCGGCCCTCCAAAGCGACCTCACTCTCATCAACAAGGACCCCCACGCCGCCGGCTGGCTCTACGCCGTCAAAGGCCGGCCCGACCCCCAATGCGTGGGCGTTGCGGCCTACGTGCAGGTCCTGGACAAGACCATCGACCGCTTGCTGGAAAAGCAGCAAGCGGCCTGAGGCCCGGAGCGGAACGAAGTCGCGGGCGGACATGTCCGTTGTGCTGAGCTGTGCCTTTCTTTTTAAGCCGCGGCCCGGCCAGTTTTTTGGCAAAAATGGCCAATGTGGCCAATGCAGCCAATGTGGCCAATGCAGCCAATGTGGCCAATGCAGCACGCCAATGCAGCCGACGTGGTCAATGCGGCCAATCCAGCCAATGTGGCCAATCCAGCCAATGTGGCCAATGGGGTGTACCGCCAGGTTGCGGTCCCGCCGGGGCGGGACGCCGCCGTGCTTCTCTGGCCTGCTTTATTTGCTGCTAATTCTCTGGCTTTGAAGGCATTGGGGAAGGGGGTTCTGGAGAGCAACGGCAGGGCCAGAAAACGCTTTCGAGATAATTGGGGGACCACGGCGGCCGTCCCTCACGAACCGTGAGGAAAATCGCCCCGCTTTCCCTCAACAACGCTGGCGGCGCTCAGTCACGCGCCGCGCCGCAGCCCCCGCTCCGTTTCCTCCGTTGCCTTCTGTTGGCGGTCTGCTGGTCGGGCGCGCACCATTCGGGCCGGTTACGCCACGAAAGCGCCGACGCCAAAGCTGGGCGCCTCATCGCGCAGGAGTTGCAGCGCTTGAACCGGAAAGAACCTGACCTGAAAGAGCATCCGAAAAGCCGTCCGCTGAAGCTGGCGATGGCGGCGCGGTTGAGGCGAAAGACCGCCCTGGCGATCCGTCAAATCGCCCAGCGATTGCACATGGGTAGTTGGAAAAGCTTGAACCGCAAGCCGTACCTGCGCAACAACACCGGACCGAAGGGGCCAGGAAAGTGAAAAGTTACGGTTTGACCCCTTTCTCCGTCATCCAGGTGGGTGGCCTTCTTGCGGTCGCCCCGGCTCATCAACTGTTGAATGGCTCCAGGATATTCAGCTCGGAGTTGCCGCGGCATGAGTGTCATCCTGCCAGACGTACCACCCCTGGTCAATATGGAAAAGCTTGGTTTGACCCCTTCCCGAGAGAGCCAGCGGTATTCGGACGGGGCATTCATAGGTTTTGATCAGCTTCTTTGACTTGGAGCTTTCTTCCCACTTGTGATCGCCGGCCGTTCAAGGCCTGGATAGCACGCAGTGCGTCGGCTTTGGAAGCCATGAGGACGAAGCCAAAGCCACGGTTGCCGGCCTGGGTCAGGCTTGCCGGTATGTCGACGCTGTGAACCTTTCCGAATGGTTCGAAGAGGGCCCGTAGATCGAGTTCCTTGAACTTGTGGGGAATGCCGCCAACCCACAGCTTGAGGGGTACCCGTGCCTCCGTCGGGTGCTGCTTCGAGGGAGCCTCGCTCTTCTGTGGAACTGGCCCCAACTGGACGCACCACGCCCGGAACCCATCGTAGGAAAACCCAAGGTAGAAGTGGACTGTCGCATTGATATGGCTGGCTTCCCGGATGTCTGCCGGTGGAACGAAGAACGCACGCAAAATCCTACCGAGGCGTATGGTGCCCGCCTGGGGCTTGATAGTCTCGATGGTTCCCTCCAGGAATGCGAGTGGAGCCGTGTCTTCGAAGAAGTTCCGCTGCCGGTCCCAATCTCCGGCCTCGAGGTCGCTGAGAAGAGGGCACCAACTTGGCTGCCGTGCGAGCCACTCGTAGGAGTAGCCCCGCAAGCCGACGCGACGTTCCACACATTTACTTATGTTGGACTCAACGACCTCTTGTGCGTCGTCGCCCTGAGCCTGCCACCTAAGGAAATTCAGTATGTAGAGGTAGTAATATGCGTCGAGTGTATCGCCCCCGGATGCCCAGGCCTGCAGTCGCTCAATGGCCTCGTAATAGTTGAACTCGGGCAAACGCCGCGCTGCCTGGAACCAAAGTCGTAGATCACGTTCATCGGTTGGATCTGTTCGAAGATTGTCTTCGGCGAGCTTTGAAATCCGCCGCAGCTCCTTGGGCTCCAGGCTGGACCAGCGGCGTTGGCGCTTCGCTAGGTACAGTGTGGCGATTGCTCTTCGGAGATACTGGGGCTCCGTGGTTTCATCGAGCATTGACTCCCATGTCTTGATAAGTTCGAACTTGCCGTAGAGCTTGGCGAGTTTGGTGAGACAGGTAATCTCATACGAACTCTCGCTTTCGGGTCCACGGACCCTGGCGAGCCGTGCGAGTAATTGCTCCGCCGTTGCGATTTGGGCGCGCAGCCAATTCCCGACGGAACCGGTTCCTTTGCAGAGCGCGCCGAACTCTTGCCCGCCAGCTTTGGTCAATTCTTCCGCGACGAAGAGGATCGTCTGGACCGCGGTGATGTAGCCGTGGCTTCCTTCTGCGTTCAGTTTCCGTGATTCAGCAAAAGCGGATAATGCTCCGTCCACGAGCGGCTTGATTTGTTGGAGGAGGCCCTCGGGGGTGAGTGGTTTCTTTTCTGCGGAGGCTTTAGCCACCAGTTCCCGGACGATGCTGCGGGCCCACAAGCGTCGAACCATTCCTAATCCGTGGTGGTGTAATGGATCGCGTCCCTGTGATAGGTTAATCGCCTTCAGGAGAAACTCTTCTGCTTTGCGGTAGTTCGGCGTCTCGGAGTACACACAATGCCGCCCGCGATGGTTCCAAAAGTGGGGAACATCTGGGCAGAGTTCGGTCAACACCTCGAGGAGGCGTCCGCGGGCTGCGTCGCTTGGGATTTTCTCGATCAGAGGCGAGAACAGGTCTCGCTGGCCTCCGGGCTCGTCGGTGCTCCAATCCTCGCGGTCAATGAAAAGGTTACGAAAAACGTGCTCCACTTCGTTCGTGTACCCCCCTGCCGCCTGGAGCACCTGGCGGGCGAAATCGATGCAAAGGTCGTTAAGACCTAGCTTCCATTTGTCTTCCCCGCCTCCGTATTGACGGAGAATCTCCTCCCCTAGCAGGGGGTGAACCAGTTTGACCATGTTGTCCCACTGTACGATCAACCGGGCCGGTCCGGGACTGATCACGGAACTTAGCGGGCGATGATCAGCTGGCTCGAGGTTAATCAACCGCCGCGCCAGTGCCGCGGAAAGGACGGCTTGGGAAAAGGCTGCGACCAACGATAGGTAGTGCAGTAACTTTCGTTCAGGATAGGTTGCCTCCACGAGGTGGTGTGAGACGTAATCGGCTAAGTGGGTAAACTGTTGTTCGAACGTAACGAGGCCGAAAAAGAAGGGCGAGCGCAGTGATTGGAGTTCGGGGCGTTGCCCATAGCCGATCTCGTGCAGGAGAAAGCTCTTACTGTCGTCCTTTGTTTGGCGCGAGAAGGCGTCGGCGAAGTCTTTGCCCTCCTCCAGCGACATGGGGTCATAGACCGAGAGTTCGTGCTTCACTGGTTGTGACACACGGACTACGTGGAGGACGACGAGCCGCGCATTTTCGTTGGCGACCTTGAGGAGGAGGTCATCCAGTTCAGCCTTGGAGAGCACGGAGGGGTCTGCAACCAGGAGGATTGGCAGCCCGGATAAGTGGAATAACCAGGTGACTCGGTCAGCCGTGTTCCGCGATTTTGTACGGAGCACGGCGGTGGGGAACTGATTTCGGAGATCCCAAGCGGCCGCCAGTGCAACTGTCGTCCCTCCTGCCCCAGGGGTATGGAGCAGCTCCACTTTGCACGTACGGCTCTCTTTGTCTTTTAGTTTCGTCTGGAGCTCTGTGACGAGTTCCTTGCTGATCCGGCGTGGGACTGGGACTTGACTTTCTAGGTCGCGCCATGATGGCGGCCCGCCGCGCCAAAAGGCTTGACCATCCTCCAAAGGCCCCTTCGCGAGGACGGCGGAGTGTAGTATCTCGAAGTCCTCCTCGAAGTTGCGAAGTTTCTGTGGGTCGAGCTCGACAGGTCCGCCGATGCCGGGGACCATGGGCGATGCGCTGGTTGTGATGAGCCCGAAAACCGTCCGGATACGCCGGGCTAGCTCGCTGCTGGGTAAGGCTATCGCTCGATGCACCTCGGGCGAGCTCCAGAAGGTCGGCTCGCCCTCTTCAGCGGCGACTACGACACGCCGGTTGTTGCCCAGCTCATCCACGATTTCCTCCAAGGAGCGCCAGAGGACGTCATGTGCCTTCATCTTTCCTGGCATGACTAAGACACGGACCATCGCAGGAGCGCTTTGCCTGCGCAACTCGGCGGCTAATTTTCGGACGGACTCCTTGTATTGGGGCCGCCACTCCGCTAGTGTCTTGGGGGAGGGTTCCATGAGGGTGTTGGATCCCGCTGCCATCATCTATGCGGTTCCGCGGGCAAAGCTTATCGGCGTGACTTGTTTTCCGAAGAAGTGCAGGCTGCGCTCCTGCTCGAGGTTGGGGCGAGCACATTTGAGCAGGCCGGAGTGGTCGCTGTCGGGGTCAAAGTCGAGCACCGCGGACCATGGTAGCAAGCCGAGGGCGGCCAGGTTCTCCGACTCGTCGAGGGGCCCTGCCAGGAGCAGGAAGTAGTCCGAGGGCGAGAATGCTCCCATCTCAGTCCAGAGTATTTGCCATGCGGTATCGGAGGCTTGCGTGGCAGAAGTGCTTGTGAGGCCAGGAGTGGTCGCAGCTTCAGCGTCCTTCGACCACTGCTGCCAGATATTTGGATGGAAGATCTCGACGTATTCTTTGGCTGCGTGAGCGGCGTAGCAGAAGGCTAAGTGTCGGGCTTGGGGATCCAATGGCTTGTTGACCCAGTTGAGGGCGGCGGCTACTCGTGCGAGACACCACTGTTCCGCAACGGCGTCCGCCCGGAGGGGCTGCTGCGCCTGCTGCCAACGGGTAATTCCGTTCCTCAAGGCAGAAACGATCGTTCGTATGCCCTCATCGGCTGGGGCCACGAACCGTGCGCCTATTTGGTCCGGGGGGTGCAGGAATGAGCCTAACAAGCTGAGCAAGCGTGCTGGGTCGGCTCCGATAAAGTGGTTCAGGAGGAGCGATAGTTCGAAATAACTGTGGTCGAAAAGTAGGGGACCTTTCCGCGCGAGCGCAAAGTCGATGAGCCAGAATTCCTGACTCTCCGGGGGTCTGTCCCAAAACACGTTTTCCCGGTGGAGGTCGCCGTGCAGCATCCCACGGAAGCGGACCTTGAGCGGCTCTTTAGCAACCTCCTGATTTACGAGCGCGACAGGGTTTGCCAAAATGTGAAGGGATCGTACGAACGCCCTGCGGCCTCCGGTCATGGATTCGGCCAGTTCGCGGATGGCTGACTGCGCTTCGGGGGCAAGCCGGTGGCCGAGCCAGTCGTGGAGCACCCCGCCGACGGTCTCGTCATGGCCTACTTCCGGTTTGGCGTTGAACTGCGTTAGCAGCGCTTCCGAAAACGTCCGCACGCGGGCTTCCAGTGGACCGAGCGAAAGTTGGTCAGAGCGGACGAGGCGGGTGAAGCTCCTGCCGGCCACTTCATAAAGCAGGGCGAGGCGATCGCCGGACCGGAACCTGCCTTTGAGCGGCGGCATGTGCTTTTTGGCAAACTCGGGTGACCAGGCCCAGGCTTCCGACAGCCTCTGGGCCTCGTCGGCGTCTTGGCCCTCGGGTGGCCGGTGGGAATCAAGCTTCAGCACGTAGAGACCGCTGTGGAGGTCCTCGCCCGCCTCTTTGGCGGCGTGCTGCTTGCGCTCGATGTCGATGAGGAGAGCGCTCGCACCGGAGTACCCCCCGCCGAGGAACGTGGTGATTTTGACGTCTGCTTCTGGGCACCAGTCTTTCAGCGCTGAACTGTACAGCTCCTTGTCATACTGCGGTTCCAGCTGTTGCTTCATGGTGGGAGTCATAGCGTCGTTGCCTCTTTTTTCGGAAAGTTGCGAGAGTTTTTTCGTAACTATTCATGTCGTTCCCGTTAACTCTTAACGGGAATGGGCGTTTCGGCGGCAGAAGGCAAGCGAAAAATATTCTCATTTCCTCCTCCACTCTACGTGAGGTTTGGCGCAGAGCGGGGGCATGGAAAGCAGTTTTGTCCTTCAGGGCCGTTCGATCGGTCCGGCCCAGTTGCAGGAAGTGCAGGGCCTGCTGGAGAGCCATCCGGAGTGGAGCCGATATCGGCTCTCCCGGCAATCGTGCTGGCTTTGGAACTGGCGCATGCTGGCACTGCCCCGAGCGCGGGCGGAAGCCGTGCAGGCTGGAGGCTGGAGGCTGGAGGCTGGAGGGCTGAGCCCGAGCGCGGGCGGAGGCCCTCCCCCCAGGCATGGCAGAAAGATGGGGGCAGAAATATGGACTGACACTGCCCCGGGGGCGTTCATAAGACAATAAGACAGGATTGACAGGATGGAGAGGATGGGGTCCCGGGGCGCAGCCTGGCACTGTCCCCGGGCGCGGGAGGGGGCCCTCTGGTGCGCTTGGAGCGCATGGGCAAGAGCCGATAGGCGATAGACAATAGCCACCCCTTCCCCCCTCCCATGCGCTCGGAGCGCATGGGAGGGGAGTGATCGGTTTTTCCAGTTAGGGTTCATCCAAAAGCAAGTTCCGAAGGGGAGGCGTAATTCCAACATTATTCTCTGGCACCCCTCCGGGGTGCGACCGGCAGTCCCGATTCGGAATCGGGAGCCCGGTGGTCGTTCCCCCTTTACCCTGAACGACCACCGGCTACTGTCTGCCAACCCTGCGGGTTGGAGAAAATCGGAATTTGTTTTTTGCACGCACCCAAAACCGCGCCTAAGGATGGGCTAATGCACCCAAGACCAACAAAATCGGACCACGCCACATTTCATGCCAATCGAAAGTTAAAAGAGGACCGCGGTTTCTCAAAAAGAGTCTTAGGCGGGGATTTGGGGCACCGTTAAGGAGTTGCTCCGGTCTGTGATCTGGCGTAAAAGCTGTGGCGTGAAAGAGTCGGCTGTGAGAAGCAAACCGTTGCCGGCGGCGGAACCGGCGTTGCCGCGCGCCTTGCGCGTTTATCTTTATTTCACCGCGGCGGTGGCGGGGGCGGCGGTCATGGTGGTGGAAATCCTCGGCGCCAAGATGCTGGCCCCTTCTCTGGGCGTGTCGCATTTCGTCTGGACGGCACAAATTGCGGTCACGCTGGTGGCGCTGGCGTGCGGGTATTATGTGGGCGGACGGTTGGCGGACTGGTCGCCGCGGCTGGGTTGGCTGTATTGGGGCGTGCTTGGCGGGGCGCTTTACCTGGCGCTGACGGTGATGCTGTGCCAGCCGGTGGCCTATTGGTGCCTGGACAAGTTCAGCAGCCTGGCCGTCGGCTCGCTGGTGACCTCCGCGTTCCTGTTTTTCCTGCCGTTGGCGTTGCTGGCCATGACCGGGCCTTTCCTGGTGCGGATGATCACCAACTCGCTGGCCGGGGTCGGTTCCAACGTGGGGCGGCTGACGTCCATCGGCACCCTGGGCAGCTTCGCCGGCACGTTGCTGATCGGCTATTTCATGATTCCCTTCCTGCCGAACTCGGTGTCGATGTACCTGACGGCGCTGGCGCTGGTGCTGGTGTGCGCGGGTTACTTTGTTTTCTTTGGCCGGCGGGTGGGGGCGCCGGCGGCGGTGGTGCTGGCCTGCGCGGCGGTGGTGGGCCTGGAACTCTACCGCGGGCGGGCGCCTGAAATGCCCTGGCTGGTCGAGCGGTTCGCCGGCAATTCCCATTTCGGCCGGCTCCAGGTGCTGGAGCGCCGCGACGGTTCCTGCCGCTATTATCTCAACGACTTCCTGGTCCAGAATACCTACGATCCGGCGCGCAAACAGAGCAGGTCTCACTTTACCTACATGCTCTCGGGCCTGGCCCGCGCCAGCGTCAGCAATATCAACGATGTCCTGTGCATCGGCCTGGGCGTGGGCATCACGCCGATGGAATTCGCCCGCCAGGGGGCGCGGGTGGACGTGGTGGAAATCAACCCGGCGGTCGTGCCTGTGGCGGTCCGGTTTTTCGGCCTGCAACGCGAGCAAATCAACCTGGCGATTGACGATGGGCGCCATTTTCTCAATCGCTGCCGCAAGCAATACGACGCCGTCATCCTGGATGCGTTCCTGGGCGATTCCTCCCCCTCGCACCTGCTGACGCGCGAGGCCTTCGGCTCGATGCGCCGGGTCTTGCGCCCCGGTGGGGCGCTGGTGATCAATAGCTTCGGCGACCTGGACCCGGCCCGCGATTTCTTTACCGCCTCGCTCAACCGCACGCTCAAGGCGGTCTTTGCCAACGTGCGCATGTGCACCAGCGGCGACGGCGGGATCTTCTTCACGGCCAGCGACCGGACCACCCCGGGCTTCGTGCATCCCCCGGACCTGGAAGGGGTGCATCCGGCCGTGCTCCACGAACTACAGGCGGCCTATGTCAATGTCGTGAACACGCCCCCCGACCACGGCCGGGTGTTGACCGACGACTACAACCCGGCTGAGTTTTTCGACGCGCACAACCGGGAGACCACCCGCCGCCGGCTGGCGATGGCCCTCAGGGGCGGGTGAGTTGGCCAGTAGTGGGGCAGGCGGGAGGCCTGCCCGCCTGGGGTTAATCAAAGCCAACTCTGATTGGCGGTTGCACGACGGAGATTAGGATTAGGAGATTAGGATTAGGATTAGGATTAGGAGGGACCACCCAAAAAAGTGAAATGGGCTAAACTGGCCGGAGGGGGCAGATTGCATTTGCCAAAACGGCTGGGTTTGCCTACGTTTTGGGCGTGAGGTCAGGCGCGGAGACAACGACGACGATTTAGCGTTCGTCCCGAGCAACGGGATGAACGCCACCGCCTCGATCGGCCAGCTCGAGGCGTTTTTGTTTCCACACCAACTTAGGCACAGACATGGAAGCAGAAGACAAGAATCAACCGGCACGCAAGAGCCTCGATGAACGCCACCGGAGCAGCGACCTGGAGCGTTTGCGCCACTCCTGCGCCCACGTGATGGCGACGGCCATCCTGCGCCTCTGGCCCGAGGCCCAATTCGCCTCCGGGCCGGCGGTCGAAAACGGGTTTTATTACGACGTGGACCTCGCGCACCGCATCACGCCCGAGGATTTTCCGGCCATCGAGGCCGAGATGACGAAGGCGATCAAGGCCAATCATCCCTTCGAGCGGATGGTGGTCACGCGCGAGCAGGCGCTGCAGGACGCCCAAAGCGGGCGCCTGGGCGCGCTGGGCCAGCGGCCGGCGCCGAGCAAGTTCAAGCTGGGCAATCTGGAGGACATTCCCGCCGGCGAACCGATTACTTATTACAAGAGCGGGGACTTTATCGACCTGTGCGCCGGTCCGCACGTGATGCGCACCGGCAACGTCGGCGCGTTCAAGCTGACGAGCGTGGCCAGCGCCTATTACAAAGGGGACGAGCAGAACCCGCAGCTTCAGCGCGTCTATGGCACCGCCTTCAAGACCAGGGCCGAGCTGGAGGCCTATTTCAAAATGCTCGAGGAGGCCAAACGCCGCGACCACCGCAAGATCGGCGCCGAGATGGGCCTGTTCACCATTGACGCGGACTACACCGGCCCCGGCCTGCCGCTCTGGCTGCCCAAGGGCGCCGCCATCGCCGAAGAACTCGAAAAGCTCGCGAAGGAAACCGAGTTCGCCGCCGGCTACGTGCGCGTGAAGACGCCGCACATTGCCAAGGAAAAGATGTATCTCACGAGCGGGCACTTGCCGCTGCTTTACGCCGACTCGATGTACCCGCCGATGGAGTTGGACGAGTTCGCTGCGGAAAGAAAGAGGCTGAACGACCAGGTTGTTGGATGTACCGCGCGGCTTTCAGACCTAGCTGATAGGTTACTCGACAAGAAGGTGCGCGAGGCAGGTGCTAATCCCAAGGACTTCTCGGCAAGAGACGTTGACAACATGATCTCCGACGCGATCGATCTCGGTTGGGCTTCGGAGGAAGAAAAGAAGTGGGCCGAAGCAAAAGTGAAAGCGCAACTTGAGTTACTGAAGCTGCCGGTTCCGGATCGTTACTATCTCAAGGCCATGAACTGCCCGCACCACCACCGGATTTTTGCGGCGGAGCCGCGCAGTTACCGGGATTTGCCCTTGCGCCTGGCGGAATACGGCACCTGCTACCGTTACGAGCAGTCGGGCGAACTCCTCGGCCTGATGCGCGTGCGCTCGCTGAACATGAACGACGCGCACATCTACTGCGCGCCGGAGCAGTTCGCCCAGGAGTTCAATGCGGTCAACGCGATGTATCTCAAGTATTTCAAGATTTTCGGCATCGAGAAATACGTGATGCGTTTCAGCACCCATGACCCGGCGCGGCTGGGCGACAAGTACGTCGGGGAGCCGGAGTTGTGGAACCAGACCGAAGAGATGGTCCGGCGGGTCTTGCAGGAGTCGGGCCTCCATTGCGAAGAGGCGCCCAACGAAGCGGCATTCTATGGTCCGAAGATCGACGTGGAGGTCTGGAGCGTGATTGGCCGCGAATTCACGCTGGCGACCAACCAGGTGGACTTCGCGGTGCCGAAGCGTTTCGGGCTGCTCTATCGGGACAAAGACAACACCGAGAAGACCCCGTTGTGCATCCACCGCGCGCCGCTCGGCACGCACGAGCGGTTCATCGGGTTCCTGATCGAGCATTACGCGGGCAACTTCCCGCTTTGGCTGGCGCCGGAGCAGGTGCGCGTGCTGCCGATCACGGGAGCACAAACTGACTATGCGAATTCAATCGTCAACGAATTGCGCAGCCAGATGGTCCGGGCGGAATTGGAATTCAGCAACGACAAGCTCCAGGGCCGCATCCTCCGGGCCGAGGAAGCCCGCGCGCACCACATCCTTGTGGTGGGCCAGAAGGAGCAGGCCGCCGGCACCGTCGCTGTGCGCATCCATGGCAAGGGCCAGCAAGGCGTCCAGCCGCGGGCAGCGGTGGTCGCGGACATCCTGGCGGCGATTCGGGAACGCAGGCCGTGAAGCCGTGAACCTTGAGGATAGAGAGATTCAATATGAAAACAGACCGTCAGCTCCTGGGAGCAATCGTGGTGGCGGCGGTGGTGGCGGCAGGAGGCCTTGAGCCAGCGGCGGCGGCGACGGCCTCGGCGAGCCTGGTCATCCAGGCGGATCGGCCGGGGCCGAAGGTCAGCCCGACGCTCTACGGCATTTTTTTCGAGGAAATCAACTGCGCCGGGGATGGCGGGCTTTATGCCGAGATGGTGCGCAATCGCTCGTTCGAAGATTCAAACCAGCCGGACCATTGGTTGCTGGTGACCGAGGGCAGGGCCAAAGGCGAAATGGCCGTTGATAGGCAGCAGCCGATGAGTGAAAAGAACCAGCGTTCGTTGCAGTTGACGGTCACCGAGGCGGGCAACGAGCGGGTGGGCGCCGCCAATGACGGCTATTGGGGGATGTCGCTCAAGCAGGGCCAGGCCTATGAATTGTCCTTGAGCGCCCGGGCCGGCCCCGCGTTCAGGGGCCCTTTGACGGTGTCGCTGGAGAGCCGCGCGGGCAAGGTTTATGCCCGGAAGAAAATCAGCGGGCTGTCGCCGGATTGGAAGCCGTTCAAAGCTTCGCTGACGCCGGAGGGGACCGACCCCGCCGGGCGCCTGGTGCTCAGCGCCTCACAGCCGGCCACGATTTGGCTCGACCAGGTGTCGCTGTTTCCCCGGAAGACCTGGAAGGGGCGGGCCAATGGTTTGCGGCCGGACCTGGCGGAGATGTTGCAGGGGCTGCGGCCGGGCTTCGTCCGGTTCCCGGGCGGATGCTGGGTCGAAGGCGACACCCTGAGTCTGGCCTACCGCTGGAAACAGACGATCGGCGACCTTGCCGAGCGCCGGAACCAATACAATATCTGGCAGTACTACTCGACGCATGGCCTGGGCTTTCACGAGTATCTCCAGATGTGCGAAGACCTGGCCGCCGAGCCGCTGTTTGTCATCAACTGCGGCATGTCGCATCAGGAAAACGTGCCCCTGGACCAACTCGGCCCCTGGGTGCAGGACGCGCTCGATGCCATCGAATACGCCAACGGCCCGCGCACCAGCCAGTGGGGAGCGTTGCGGGCCAAGCACGGCCACCCGGCGCCGTTCAACTTGAAGTACATGGAAATCGGCAACGAAAACGGCGGGCCGCCCTATCGCGAGCGCTACCCCGCTTTCTACAAGGCCATCAAGGCGAAGTACCCGGCGATGCGCCTGGTGGCCGATGAATGGGGCGGGATACCGACCAACTGCCCGATCGAAATCGTGGACGAGCATTACTACAACAGCGCGGGGTTCTTTATTGAGCAGGCCACCCGCTACGATACTTACGAGCGGAATGGGCCCAAGGTTTATGTGGGCGAATACGCCGTGACCCAAAACTGTGGGCAGGGCAACCTGCGCGGCGCCCTCGGCGAGGCCGCCTTCATGACCGGCCTGGAACGGAACAGCGACGTGGTCATCATGGCCTCCTACGCGCCGCTGTTCGCCAACGTCAATTACAAGCGGTGGAACCCGGACCTGATCAACTTCAACAGCTCGCGCGTCTATGGCACGCCCTCGTATTACGTCCAGAAGATGTTCGCGGAGAACCGCGGTGACGTGGTCCTGCCGGCGCAGCTCCAGGTGGCGCCCTTGCCTGAGGAGCCCAATCACGGCGGCATCGGCCTGGGCACCTGGGACACCCAGGCCGAGTACAAGGACATCAAGGTCATGCAGGGGGACAAAGAGCTTTTCTCCGCCGACGCGGCGGCCGGCCTCAAGGGGTGGCGGCTCTTCAGCGGCGATTGGCAGGCCAAAGAGGGCGCCCTCCAGCAAACAGCCGGCGGCATGGACCGCCGCGCCCTCGCCGGCGACCCGGCGTGGCGGGATTACACCCTCACCCTCAAGGCGCGCAAACTGGGCGGGGCCGAGGGCTTCCTCATCCTGTTCCATGTGCAGGACGACAACAATTGGCTGTGGTGGAACGTGGGCGGGTGGGGCAACACCCGGCACGCCATTGAGCAGTGCGTGGACGGGGGCAAGTCGACCCTGGGGCGGGACGTGGGCGGCTCGGTGGAGACCGGGCGCTGGTATGACCTGCGGGTCGAGTTGAAAGGGCCGAACATCCGCTGCTTCCTGGACGGCCAACAGGTTCACGACGCAACCGATTCCCGGCGGCAGCGCCCGCTGCATGTGGTGGCCGGCCGCTCGGAGCGCAGCGGCGAGATCATCCTCAAGGCGGTCAATGTCTCTGAGCTGGGCTATGAAACGGAGATTCGGTTCGAGGGCGTGAAAAGCGTGCGCGCGCCGGGCCAGGCCACGGTTCTGACTTCCCCCGACCCGGCGGATGAGAATTCGATGGCGCAACCCATGAAGGTTGCGCCGGTGCAGCAGGTGATCCAGAATGCCGCGACCAATTTCCGCCACACCTTCCCCGCACATTCGGTGACGGTGCTGCGGGTCAAAGCCGAGAGATGAAGGGCACGCTCGGAACGGCGGTTTTCACTTTTTTTGGTGGCCTTTCTGGCTCTTTACCTTCATCTTTGCTCCGAATCTTAATCCGAATCTTAATCCGAATGAATCGTCGCTTCGACCATGAGAAACTGGAGGTTTATCAAGAATCTCTGGCCTTCGTCGCCTGGCTCGAGCCCCTGCTGCAAAAGCCGCCCAAATCGGTCGCCGTGCGTGACCAATTGGATCGGGCCAGTAGCTCGCTCGTTCTGAACCTTGCCGAAGGCAATGGAAAGTTCACCTCACCCGATCGTTGCCGATTTTTTGACATTTCGCGCGGGTCGGCTTCGGAGAGTGCCGCGGCGCTGGATGTTCTGGCCTCCCAAGGCCGGTGTGAGTTGGGTGTGGTCGCCTGCGGCAAAGAGCGGCTACACGGAATTGTTTCGATGCTCGTGGGGTTAATCAAAGCCAATTCTGACTGGCGGTTGCACGAGAGAGATTAGGATTAGGATTAAGATTAGGATTAAGATTAGGAGGGACCAGCCAAGAAAGTGAAATGCGCCCCTGCCGCCAATCGCCCACTCACAGCGCTTGCTTTCTATCTGACCCAAATATAGCATGGTCGAACTAACCACCCATCACCATCACTGCCTCCTGACATGAGCACTGCCAAATACACGATCGGTCTGGATTACGGCACCAATTCGGTGCGCACGGTCATCGTCAACGTCGCCAATGGCCGGGAAGTAGCGACCGCCGTCTGCAACTACGCCAACGGCACCCAGGGCGTCATCCTTTCGCGCGACCCGAACCTGGCCCGGCAACAACCCGCCGATTACATCTCCGGCACGGAGGTCACGATCAAGAAGGCCCTGGCCACGGCCCAGCGCACGGTGCGCGGCTTCAAGCCCGACCAGGTGATCGGCATTGGCGTCGACACGACCGGCAGCACACCGATACCGGTGGACGCCAATGGCCGGCCCTTGGCGCTGGAGCGGCGGTTCGCCCGGAACCCCGCGGCCATGGCCTGGCTTTGGAAAGACCACACGGGCGTGGCGGAAGCGGCGGAGATAACCGAACTGGCGCGCAAGCTCCGCCCGCAATACCTCGCCAAGTGCGGCGGCACCTATTCGAGCGAATGGTTCTTCAGCAAGATTCTCCACTGCCTGCGGACCAGCCCGGAGGTGTTCGCGGCGGCGTACTCCTGGGTGGAATGCGCCGATTGGGTGCCGGCCATGCTCACCGGCACCGAAGCGCTGGACAAACTGACCGTGGGGGTCTGTGCCGCCGGGCATAAGGCAATGTACAACGACGATTGGGGCGGCTACCCGGACGCCGAGTTCCTGGCGCAGCTCCACCCCAAGCTGGGCGAATTGCGCTCGCGCCTGCGGCCCAAGGCCTACGCGATTGACCGGGCGGCGGGCGGCTTGACCAGCGCCTGGGCCAAACGCACGGGCCTGGCGCCCGGCATCCCGGTGGCGGTCGGGGCCTTTGACGCGCACCTGGGGGGCGTCGGGTCCGGGATCGCGCCGGGCACGCTGGTCAAGATCATCGGCACCAGCACTTGCGATATGATGGTGGTGCCGCTGGGTGAAAGGTTGGCGGACATCCCCGGCCTGTGCGGGATTGTCAACGGCAGCATCCTGCCGGGATACTACGGCCTGGAGGCGGGCCAGTCGGCGGTCGGGGACATTTTCAACTGGTTCGTCAATTACATCCAGCCGCTCGGGAAGAAGGCGGGGTCGCATCAGGCGCTCAGCGCCGCGGCCTCAAAGATGGCTCCGGGCGAATCGGGTTTGCTGGCCCTGGATTGGAACAACGGGAATCGGACCATCCTGGTGGACCAGCGCCTGACCGGCTTGCTGGTCGGGCAGACGCTCTACACCACGCCCGCTGAAATCTACCGCGCCCTCATCGAGGCCACGGCCTTCGGCGCGCTCACCATTATCAACCGCTTCGAAGAATACGGCCTCAAGGTCGAGCAGGTCGTCAACTGCGGCGGCATCGCGGAGAAGAACCCGCTGGTGATGCAGATTTACGCCGATGTGACCGGTCGGCCGATCAAGATTTCGCGCTCGGCCCAGACCTGCGCCTTGGGCGCGGCCATCGCCGGCGCCGTGGTCGCGGGCAAACCGGCCGGCGGCTATGATAATTATGCCGAGGCCCAGAAGGCGATGACCGGCTTGAAACCCCGCGTCTTCCGGCCAAATCCCAGGGCGCACCAGGTCTATCAGCAGCTCTACGGGCTCTACCGCAAGCTGCATGATGCCTTCGGCACGCAACAGCCGGAAGGCAACCTCTACGGCGTGATGAAGGAACTGATTGAGATACGCAACCGCTCGAGAAGGTAATAAACCCAGATGAACCGCAAGGGCGCGAAGAACCTAGAGCTGCGCAGCCGCAGCCAAAGAGGCAACCGCGGAATACGCGAAATACGCGGAAAGACAACCCGCGAAGCCCAGGATTCCGCGTATTCCGCGTATTCCGCGGTTTATTGCTCCGCCGGAAGGTCCTCGCGGCTTGCGGCAATGCCCCTCGGAAATTCTGCCACGCCCCTGTCCCGAAGGGACGTCATGAAAATAGCCCGGCGTTTCAACGCCGGGTCCGAAGCGCAAAGGATCCGAGTCCGTCCCGGAGGGACGGTTGAGGCTCCCCCTGCCAAAGGCGAGGCCTCGGCTGATGGTTCAATCGTCCCTTCTGGACGGGCAGGACACGAAGGGCGGCTTACCCCGGCGTTGAAACGCCGGGCTATTCTCGGATGTCCCTTCGGGACAGCGGCGTCGGACACGGGCCAAGCTAATTTCCGAAAGGCGTTGCGGCTTGCGGGCATGTTGGGCTACTGCATTAGTGCATTGCGGAGAATGGCTGCTCGGCTGCTTTATGAGCAGTTTTCGCTGGCGTCCCTTTTGGCCGGGGCCTCGCCGCTCGGTATCTCTGGGCTTTCCCCAGGCCGGACTCGACCGAATAACCACCCCTGAGTCATGCTGGACCAACTCAAGAGTCAAGTCTGCAAGGCCAACCTCGACCTGGTCAAAGCAGGTCTGGTGGTGGAGACCTTCGGCAATGCCAGCGGGATTGACCGCGAGCGGGGCCTGGTGGTCATCAAACCTTCCGGCGTGGCCTATGACCAGATGAAACCAAAGGACATGGTGGCCGTGGCCCTGGATTCGGGCAAAGTGGTGGACGGGCGGCTCAATCCCAGTTCCGACACGCCGACGCACCTGGTGCTTTATCGCGCGTTCGCCGGCGTCGGCGGCATCGTCCACACGCACAGCCTGTTCGCGACCGCCTGGGCGCAGACCGGACGGGAGGTCCCCGCCCTGGGGACCACTCATGCCGACTATTTCTGCGGGCCGGTGCCGTGCACCCGGCTTCTCAAGCCCAAGGAGATCAAAAGCGACTACGAGGCGAACACGGGCCGGGTGATTGTCGAGACTTTCGCCCGGCGGGAGCCGCTTTCCTGCCCGGCCGTGCTGGTGGCCAGCCACGGGCCGTTTGCCTGGGGCAAGACAGTCGCCGAGGCGGTGCACCACGCCGTGGTGCTCGAGCACCTGGTCCGGTTGGCGGGCGAGACCCTGCGCATTTTTCCTTCCGTCCAGCCCATGCAGCGGGTATTGATGG
Source organism: Verrucomicrobiota bacterium (assembly GCA_049518415.1). Lineage (GTDB taxonomy): Bacteria > Verrucomicrobiota > Verrucomicrobiia > Limisphaerales > UBA8199 > CAVQND01. Next base: position 1,886 of record JBEKRX010000057.1, on the reverse strand, counting down.
AGAAGCACTTTTATCGGAAGCATGGCCCGGGCGCCTATTACGGCCAGGGGCCGGCGGCAAAAGCCAACGGCCAGCAACGCGCTGGGGCGCGGGGCGTTAAATGAGTCAAATGAGTTAGAGCGCGACTGCCAGAGCTTCCCACGGAAGTGGAATCGAACAAACAAAAGCCAACCTGCCAAAGAAAAGATCGCTATGAAACACCGCTATCAATGGCTGCAAATCCTGTCCGTGAGCCTGGGCGCCGCCTGCCTGGTCGGGTGCGCCTCGGTTTCGTCTCCCCGCAACCAGGGGGTCAGCCGGCAGCCTTTCGGCCAGACCAAGGACGGCACGCCGGTGGACCTTTACACCCTGCGCAACGGCAACGGCGCCGAGGCCCGCATCTCCAATTACGGCGGTTTGGTCATTTCGCTGGCGATGCCCGACCGCCACGGCCAGTTCGGCGACGTAGTCCTGGGCTACGACAACCTGGCGGATTACCTCAAGGACACCCCCTATTTCGGCGCGCTCATCGGCCGCTACGGCAACCGGATTGCCAAAGGCAAGTTCACGCTCAATGGCCAGGAATATACCCTGGCGACCAACAATTATCCCAACGCGCTCCATGGCGGCCTCAAAGGCTTCGACAAGGTCGTCTGGGACGCCAAGGTGCTGGCCACCGCCGAGGGTCCGGGGCTCAAGCTCCAATATGTCAGCCAAGACGGCGAGGAGGGATACCCGGGCACGCTCGCCGTGACCGCGGTTTACACCTTGACCGAGGACAACGCCTTGAAGCTTGAGTTCACCGCCACCACGGACAAGGACACCGTCGTCAATCTCACCCACCATTCCTATTTCAATCTCGCCGGCAAAGGCGACATCCTGAATCACCAGGTCATGATTCGGGCCAGCCGGTTCACGCCGGTTGACAGCACCTTGATTCCGACGGGCGAACTGCGCCCGGTGGAGGGCACCCCGTTTGACTTCCGCCAGTTGACCGCCATCGGCGCGCGCATCCAGCAGGATGACCAACAGCTCAAGTTCGGCGGCGGCTATGACCACAACTGGGTTTGCGACAAACCGCTGGGCGAGCTTGGCCTCATGGCGCGCGTGTACGAGCCGGCCACCGGCCGGGTGATGGAAGTCCTCTCGACCGAGCCGGGGCTGCAGTTCTACTCCGGCAATTTCCTCAACGGCTCGAACCAGGGCAAGGGCGGCTGGGTTTACCAGTTCCGCAACGGCCTCACCATGGAGCCGCAGCACTACCCGGATTCCCCCAACCAGCCAGCTTTCCCCTCCGTGGTCCTCAAGCCCGGCCAGGTCTTTCACAACACCATCATTTATCGCTTCTCGGTCCAGTAGGGCGAAGTCCGACTCCATCCATCCTGAGGCTTCATGCAAAAACAAGTTCCGCAGGCGAGGCGTAATTCCAACATTATTCTGCAGGCGAGGCGTAATTCCAACATTATTCTCTGGCACCCCTCCGGGGTGCGACCGCCAGTCCCGATTCGGAATCGGGAGCCCGGCGGTCGTTCCCCCTTTACCCTGAACGACCACCGGCTACTGTCTGCCAACCCTCCGGGTTGGAGAAAATCGGAATTTGTTTTTGCACGGGCGCTAAGCAGGAGTCCGAATGAAATCCGAAGTGCGGAGCGCTATGCGGCCGTCACCCGCGCGCGCCCCTCCGCGCTCCGCCCCCCGCGGCTCCCCGCGGTCCATCCCAAAGCCCCGCCCGCGGGCGCAGGACGGATTTCTTCGGGGGCAGGATGGAACCGGCGCTGCTGGCGCGTTCCTGACGCCGAAGGCGTCGTTCATACCAGCCCAGGGCAACGCCCTGGGTCAAACCGCCCAAAACCATTCAGAGCGCTGAAGGCGCGATTCATCTTGCTTATGAGGCAGGCCGTTGGCCT
>JBEKRX010000056.1:0-44196 GCA_049518415.1 Verrucomicrobiota bacterium | reverse complement strand
GGAATCGGGGGGTTCTGGGCTCCGATGACCGCCCCTGCGGGGCTGACCAATCTGGTCGCCATTGCCAGCGGGTACAGCCACTGCTTGGCGCTGCGCGCGGACGGAACGGTTGTGGCGTGGGGCGACGACTCCCTCGGTCAGACCAACGTTCCGGCGGGGCTAATCAACGTGGTGGCCATCGGCAGCGGATGGGGCCACGCCTTGGCGTTGCGGGCCGACGGAACAGTCGCCGCCTGGGGCTCAAATGGCTTTGGTCAGACGAACGTTCCCCCTGATTTGCACAACGTGTGGGCGATCGCGGGAGGGGGAGGGCATGCCCTGGCGCTGGTGGGTGACGGTCCGCCGGTGCTCAAGATGCCGCTGGCCAATCCTTCTCTCAGCGAGGGCATTTTCGGCGTCTCGGCGGCCACCCGGAGCGGGCGGGTGTACGCCTTGGAGTTCAAGGACTCGCTCAACGGCGGCGCTTGGACAGCCCTCCAGTTGGTGGCGGGCAGTGGGCGAACTCAGATTTTGACCGACCCAAGCGCAACGGGCGCGAGTCGGTTTTACCGCGTCCGTCAGTGGTAGCAGGTCAAAGGAATTGGAAAGGGCAATAACCATGAATATCGCAGAAATCACAAGGTCGTCTGGCGCAATAGTGCTGGCGCTCATTGTCTCAACGGGACAGGCATCGGCGTTTGCCCCGACGGGAAAACCATCAACCCCCAACCTGGACAAACGGACGGCGGCGCCGCCCAGCGCGCAGTTCACGCCGGCAAGACAGCAGGCAGCGGCTCAGTTGCAAGCCCGCATTCCCTCTGCCCGGATAGACTACGATCCGGTGACCGGCGCTCCCGCCTGGATTGCCTCCGTCTGGGGATTCTTGAGCGGCCCGGACAGCGACCAGGAGATGGTTCCGCGCACAGCCCAGAGTCCGCCAGCGGCGACGGATGATGATCCGCACCATTCGATCAAGCGTTTTCTCAACGAGAACGCCGCTCTGTTTGAGCACGGCGCTGAGGTGCTGACTAACAATGCGGCCATAGCACGGGAGTTTGTCACGGCGCGCAACGGCATGCGGACCGTCGTTTGGGAGCAACAACTGGACGGTATTCCGGTGTTCGAGGGCGCGCTCGTCGGCCACATCACCAAGCGGGGCGAATTGGTAAACATCTCCAGCCATTTCCTGCCGGACATCGTCACGTCCAGCGGACTCGATTCGACGAGCCGGTTGAATGTTGAAAATGCCCCGCCAATGTCCGCTCGCCAGGCGGTGGTGAACGCGCTGACTGACGTCGGAGAGACCATCACCGTTGACGGCGTTACCCCAGTAGGGCCCGCCCTAGTTGGGCCGGTGAAAGAGCAGGCCTTCACGGCCGCTCCGTTGTCTGGTCAAGCGAGCGTGTCCCTCGCGTGGCTGCCGATGAGCCGTACGAGCGTGCGGCTTTGTTGGTCAGTGCAATTCGTTCGCCGTTCAAGTCTCGAGACGTTGCGAGCCGTTGTCGATGCCTCGTCCGGCGAAGTCCTCGTCCGACTAAACCAGACGTGCAGTTACAGCAATGCTAGCTATCGCGTTTACACGAGCGACAGCCCTTCGCCCTTCTCGCCCGGTTGGTCGTTCCCCTTAACCAACCAGCCGGCGGTTGTGGCCACGCAATTGCTTACATTGTCGGCGCTTTCTGCGGTGGCGTCTCCCAACGGCTGGATAAATGACGGCGACAACCAAACGGCTGGCAACAATGTGACCGCATCTCTGAACCGCTCGGCCCAGCGCCCCAACTTAACTCTCCCAACGCAAGGTTCTTCCTGGCGCGTCTTTGACTTTCCTCTGGATTTGAGCCAAGACCCGAGCAACTACGAGAATTTTGCGGTGGTCAACCTTTTCTACCGATGCAATTGGATGCACGACCGGCTCTACGATCTGGGGTTCACGGAAGCCGCCGGCAATTTTCAGAATAACAACTTCGGAAGGGGTGGTGCCTCCGGCCCTGATGGAATTTTGGCTTATGCCCAATATGGCGCTGATGTACACTACGAGGGCGGGTACGCCAACAACTCCTACTTCTTCCCGGCGGGGGACGGCACGAATGGTGAAATCTGGATGTTTCTGTTCACCGGCCCCGCGCCTGCCCGGGATAGCGACCTGGATTCGGAAAGGGTCTGTCACGAATACACCCATGGACTTAGCAACCGGCTGGTGGGTCAGGGTAACAGTGGCATTGGCATCACGGCCCCTCAATCGCTAGGTCTGGGGGAGGGGTGGTCGGACTTTTACGCCTTATCTCTCCTGAGTGAACCAGGCGACAATGTTCACGGAAGCTACCCAATGGGCGGTTACGCCACCTACGATTTCGGGCACATTTTCAATCAGAACTACTACTACGGAATTCGCCGGTATCCTTACTCCACGGACGTGGCGAGAAACCCGCTCACGCTAAGGGACATTGATCCGAACCTGGCTAACAACTGCTCTTCGGGCGTACCGTACACCACGATAGGGATACGCTCCTTGAATCCCTGTACGAGCACTAACGCGTCCGAGGCCCACAACGTTGGAGAAGTGTGGTGCGTGACGTTGTGGGAGGCCAGGGCAAATGTGATCGATCACTACGGCTGGCTGGTGGGCAATGAGCTCATCCTGGAGCTCGTAACGGACGGGATGGTTCTCTCGCCGGCCGATCCCACTTTCACCCAAGCTCGTGACGCGATCATCCAAGCGGATTTGGTGGACACTGGCGGCGCCAACTGGAAGAGGCTTTGGACGGCGTTTGCGCGGCGAGGTCTGGGGTGGGGCGCCGTTGCTCCCCCCAGCTCGACGACCACGGGAGTCACGGAGTCGTATTTCTTGCCGGCTGAAGGGAACCAGCTCTGGAGCTACGCGACGGCGGGCGCGATTTATTCGTCACCTGGCGTCGGTCCCGACGGCACGGTGTACATCGGGTCCAGCGATGGACATCTCTACGCCATCAATCCCAATGGCGCGCTCAAGTGGGCGTTCACTCAACCCGCGTCGTACGTCTCTTTCAATTGCGCGCCGGTGGTGGCTGGAGACGGAACCATTTATTCCCGGCGCAGTGACGGCTATCTCTATGCTGTCAATCCGAATGGCACGCTCAAGTGGCGGACACTGATCTGGTACGATACGTGGGCGTCGCCCGCCCTGGGCGCCGACGGCACCATCTATGTGGCCGGCGAGGATGCCGCGCATGGCTATGCGTACTGCGTCCACGCGGTCTCGCCGCAGGGAAGCATTCTGTGGTCGTTTGATGCCGGCAACACGATCTATTCGTCGCCAGCTATCGGCGTGGACGGGACGATCTACTTCGGCAGCACGGACAACAAGATCTACGCCGTCAATCCCAACACTCACCAGGCAAAGCCTGGCTGGCCGGTGACTACTGGGGGATGGGTTATTTCCTCGCCCGCGATCGCCCGGGACGGCACGGTTTACGTCGGCTCGTATGATGGAAAGCTGTACGCCCTGAAACCGGACGGAACGTACAAATGGCCCCCACTTACCTTGGGCAACGGAAGTTCCATAGAGTCATCGCCAGCCATGGGACCGGACGGAACGGTCTATGTCGGATCGCAGGATAACAAGGTTTACTCCATTAATCCGAACACGGGCCAGGTCAATGCAGGCTGGCCGTACGCGACTGGATTCACGGTGCGGTCCTCACCAGCAGTTGCCACGGATGGCACCATCTTCGTCGATTCAGACGACGGAAACCTGTACGCGTTGAATCCAAACGGGACACCCGTTGGTGCTCCCTGGCCCTTCTACGGCGGAGGAGGGTTTTCTTCTCCAGCGATTGGCGCGAATGGCACGATCTATGTGGGCTCCGGCAGCGGCAAGCTCTACGCCCTGTCCTACGCGAGCGGACCGGCGCGCAGCACGTGGCCGATGTTCCGCAATAACCCGTGGCATACCGGCAATCCCTCGACGCTTACGCTGTCCTCTGGGAGCCTGCAGCCGGGCGTTAGCTTCCAATTCCAAGTCAAGGGACTTGGCGGCATGAGCTTTACTGTGGAAGGCTCGGAGAGTCTGGAAAGCTGGAGCCTATTGGGAACGGTGGCCCTGCCGGCCGGCGGCACCGCGGCTTTTACCGATGGTCAGGCATCTCTGTATTCGTATCGGTTTTATCGAGTCCGATGCGATTCCATCCTATCGTACAACTCGTTGGGGTATATGGTCTTCAATGTCCCCACTGGGAATTCCATGATTGCCAACCAACTAGACAATCCGTTAGGGAACACAGTGAGCGTCCTGCTGCCAAGCCCTCCGACGGGCACAACGCTCTATAAGTGGAATGAGACGACGCAAAACTACGACATCGACACATTCTTTTTACCACAGGGAGGATCGACACCGATGTGGACGGATCCAAATATGACGCTGAATCCCGGAGAAGGCGTGCTGATCGTGCCGGGATCAGCGACAAGCATCACGTTCATCGGGAATCTGCGGCAGGGCTTGCTGGCAAATCCGTTCCCCTCCGGCTTTTCCATCCGCAGTTCAATGGTGCCACAAACCGGGCCGATTGATACCTCGCTTTGGTTCGCTCCGATCAGTGGCGACACGATTTATCGGTACGACAATGCGACTGGTGCTTACGATAGTTACACCTATTCCGGTGGCGCCTGGTCCCCATCGGTACCGACACCCGGGGTGGGCGAGTCGGTCTGGATAGACACGACGACAGCCCGGACCTGGGGTCGAAATTTCACCGTTTGGTGAGGTTCTGCCCTTCGACCTTTCCGCGTGCTGGAACGGTCGGAAAATGCTGTCTCCGGCCCGTACTCGGACGGGGCGCTAGCCGCCGCTCTCGGTGCGGCGCGCTTCCGCGCCGAGCACATGCATCTGGTATTCCGATGGAATCAGGAAATCGAAAACCAGCCGCGCCTGGTCGCTCACCGGAAAAGTGTGCCGCTGCAAACTGGCCCGCGTCGTCGCGGTCAGTTCCACGCGAATGCCGCTGGCCCGAATCAAACTTCGTAGCGTCCCACGCGCCACTTCCCGATGGTCGGGCACGGAAAGCGTCGCCATATACCCCTCCTTCACCAAAATCATGTGACTGCCACGTTGCCGCGCGATCTTCCAGCCGTCTTTCTCGAATGCACGAACTATGTTCCGCCCGCTGAGAATTGGCAAAACAGCCATCAGACAGCCACCTCCACCTGGCTTGTCTCGACCGTCAAGGGCATCCCGCGTTCCGCCCGCACTTCCAAACAGCCCATGATGGCTTCCTTGATATTCCCCAACGCTTCCGGCTTCGTTTTGCCTTGGCTGACGCAACCCGGAATCGAAGGGCACTCGACCACCCAGGCGCCGTCCTCATCTCGATCCAATGTCACCAGAAATTTCATCGTCATAATTGTATCCTCCGTTTCGCTTGTGGCAAACCTGTTCTTTTCTCAATCCGGCGAGGGGCACGTCCTCGCCCATTCCCTGTTGGGGGTGGGGCTGAGTTCGAGCTCCAATTGTCCCCCTTGCACGACTTCTTTCTGCCGAATCCACCAGCGGTTCAGGGGCTGGCCGTTGAGTCGGGCGGATTGGATGAAGCGGTTCTGCCGTGAAGAGTTCCGGGCCACGATCATGAAGGTCTTGCCGCCGTAGTGCGGCGCTGACAAATGGAGCACGATTTTAGGGTAGAGCGGGCTGCCGGGCAGTGTGCCGCGGCCACCCGGCGAGAAGCTGCCTCGGGCCTCGTTAACTGGGTGAAGTGCTCCGGTGGTCATGCTGAACGCCATTCTGCGTGGCGCCGCGAAACGGGCGCAAGCTCAATGTTTCAAGAGTTAGGGAGGCAGGGAGGCATCGGAGGAAAAGACGGGGTGATGCTTGATTTCTGTTTACATCGCCCTGCCGCTTGGGGCAATATGGGGCGTACCGCGATCAATCGTATGAAGTCCTGTAATGATGGCCCGGGATTTTCAGGGAGCACACGGGCGGCCGTGTTCCCCTTCACGCTAAACTCCTTTCCGTGGGTTTTGCTCTTGCTCTCGTTGCCGTGGGGCCAGGCAGCCCCGGGCACGCCGCCGGAGCAATTGCTGCTCAAAGATTACAGACCGCGCTCGATCTACAAAGTGCCCGCGACCACGGTGGCGCGGGCCAAGTTCCCTGTCATCGACCTGCACGCCCATGATTACGCCAAGACTGACGAGCAGGTCGCGGAATGGGTCCGCACCATGGACGAGTTAGGCATCCAGAAGTCGGTCGTCCTGAGCCAGGCCCATGGCAGAGAGTTCGACACCCTCATCGCTCGCTACAAGAAATACCCGGGCCGATTTTCGGTGTGGTGCGGCTTTGATTACACGGGCTACGACCGGCCGGGCTTTGGGCCGGCGTCGGTGGCCGAACTGGAGCGGTGCTTCCAGGCCGGCGCTGAAGGTGTTGGGGAAATGGGCGACAAAGGCAAGGGCCTGTTCTACACCACGCCCGCCGCCTGGGGCATGCACTTCGATGACCCCCGGATGGACCCGCTGCTGGAGAAATGCGCAGAACGCGGCCTGCCCGTCAGCATCCATGTGGCCGATCCGATGTGGATGTATGAGCCGATGAACCGATTCAACGACGGGCTCATGAACGCCTACCAGTGGCGGCTGGATAATCAAACCAACATCCTGTCCCATGCCGAACTGCTCGGCACGCTGGAGCGGGCGGTCAAAAAGCATCCCCGCACGGTTTTCGTCGCCTGCCACTTTGCCAACTGCTGCTACGATCTAACCAGGCTCGGCGCGATGTTTGATCGCTGCCCGAACCTTTACGCCGACATCAGCGCCCGTTTCGCCGAGACCGCGGCCATCCCCCGCGCGGCGGCGAAGTTCTGTCAAAAATACCAGGACCGCCTCGTTTATGGGACCGATATGGGCCGCGGCAAGCCAATGTATCAAACCACTTTCCGGATCCTGGAAACAGAAGACGAACATTTCTATGACTGGGACCTCTTTACCTATCACTGGCCGCTGTACGGGCTTGGTCTAAAGGACGAAATCCTGAGAAAGGTCTATCACGAAAACGCTCAACACGTCTTTCAGCAAGCCAAGGACGCGGCTGCCTCGGGCCGCTGAGGCGGCCCGAGCTGTTCTTCGCGCCGCGCCGCCGCCCATGAAGCCACGAATTGTCTGCGCGCTCCTCGCCGGCGCCTCCGTCGGTCTGACACTCGCCGTCGGCCCGGCCGCGGCGGCGGCAGAAGTCATTACCTATCCGGCGCCCCCCGGCGAGCCGCTTTCAGCCGATTTCCAGATCACGGCCGACGGCCAGAAGGTGGACGTTTACACGGCGCGCGTGCTCGACCCGCCCTTCGCCGGCAAGGAGTGGGACTACGGCGGACCGTACTCGTTCGCCAACTTCGATCTGGCCGGCCGTGTGGAAGTCCGCATCACGTCGAAACGTTCGTTGCGCGGGACAGTGATTCGCCCGCCGTCTGCCGTCGCGAAGGTGGCGCCGGGGGACGACCACACGCTGGTCCTGACGCTGGATGGCCCGCGCAAGTTCAGCGTCGAGCCGGACGGAAAGAAGGCGCCGCTGCTCCTTTTCGCCAACCCGCTGGAGGAGAACCCGCCCGCGCCCGGCGCGCCTGGCGTCATCTACTTCGGCCCCGGCATCCACCAGCCGGGGAAAATCTCCCTTACCAATAACCAGACCCTCTACCTCGCCGGCGGCGCCGTCGTGAAAGCCGGGGTGCTGGCCCAGGGCGAGAACCTCCGCATCGCCGGACGCGGCATCCTCGACAGCTCAGGCTGGGAATGGCGCCAGGGCCCCACCCCGCACGTCGTTTCCATTTGCGGCACCAACATCATGGTGGAGGGCATCACCATTCGCGGCGCGGCGCATTGGACGGTCGTCCCGCGGCACAGCCGCCACGTCACCGTCCGCGGCATCAAGCTCTGCGGCGCGCGGGTGCAAAACGACGACGGCGTCAATCCCTGCAACTCGCAGGACGTGCGGATCAGCGATTGCTTCATCCGCACCGACGACGATTGCGTGGCGCTCAAGGGCCTGGACTTCAACGCGCCCGACAACAACGTCGAGCGCATTACGGTCGAAAACTGCGTGCTGTGGTGCGACCGCGCCCGCATTTTCCTCCTGGGCCACGAGAGCCGCGCCGGGTTTATGCGCCAGGTGACGTTGCGCGACCTTGACATCATCCACTTCACGATGACGCCCTTCTTGTTTGAGCCGGGCGAGGACATGCGGCTGGAAGATATTACCGTGGAAAATGTGCGTCTGCACGGCGAAGGCCAGCGCGAGTTGATCCGGCTCAAGCCGGTCGTGAACCAGTACATGCGGAAGAAGGTGCCGGGCTATGTGCGCAACGTGCGCTTCAAGAACGTGAGTGTCGAAGGCGCCACCGGCGAGTACCTCGTGCAGCTCGAAGGCGCTGACGCCGAGCACAACGTCCGCGACGTAACCTTCGAGAACGTCACGATCAACGGCACCCCTCTGGCGGAGGGCCAGGACCGGGTTCGCATCGGAGGGCTAGTCGAGGGCGTGCGCTTAAAGCCGGGGAGAAAGTAACCCCGGCCGGATGGGGCCGAGATTGGATTCGCCCGCGCCGAGGCATTCCGCCAGCTCAGGTGTCCTCAACCGGCCGCCAGGGCGCCTGGTGGTTGATGCCTCCACGCGCCGCGCGTGAAATCGGGAATGGCCACCGGTGCGCTGCCTTTGGAAACAGACGCGATACTGAGCGGCACAATGCTGCTCCAGGCGGCGGCATCATACACGGTTAGGTCCAGGGGCAGGCCTTCCCGGAGGCATTGGATCAAGCGCCAGTTCATCACGTAATCCATGCCGCCGTGGCCGCCGGACTGCTGGGCTTGGGCGTTGAGTTTCTTCCAGAGCGGGTGCCCATATTTCTCGTGATAGGGCTTGAGCTCAATGGTCCAGCCCTCGGGTTGGCCATCAAGATGCAGGCGGGGCGGATAATCGCAGAACGTGCCGGTGGTGCCGGCGATCAGGTTGATGCGGCTATAGGGACGGGACAGGACCAGGGAGAACTGAACCATGATCGTTCGGCCCAGCGCTGTTTTCAGGAGCGAGGTATTAAGGTCGCCGCAGGCAAAGTGCTCCCGGCGCCGCGGGTTGTCGGCGGGGAGGGATTCGCACCGGCGGCTCAGGGCCTGTTCGCGCGAACTCATCGAGACCAGGTAGTCGAATTTGTCGCCCGTATTGATGCCCAGGTACTGGGCTACGGGACCGAGTCCATGAGTCGGGTAGAGATTGCCGTTCCGAGTGGCGACGAAGCGCCGGCGCCAATTCGCGGCGCTCGCATCCTGCAGGAGGTAATCACGGGATTCGTGGAGGTAACCCGCCTCGCCGTGGGTCAGGTCGCCAAAAACGCCCTGGCGCGCCATGCGGAGAACCAGCAGTTCGATTTCGCCGTAACAGCAATTCTCCAGCATCAGGCAGTGGCGGCGGGTTAGCTCGGCGCTGTCCACCAACTGCCAACATTCGTCGAGCGTGAGCGCGGCCGGCACTTCGAGCGCCGCGTGCTTGCCATTCTTCATGGCGCTGACCGCCATCCGGACGTGCCAGTCCCAAGGGGTGGCGATGTAAACCAGGTCCAGGTCGTCGCGGCGGCACAGGGCCTCAAACGCCGTCTCGCCCTTCGTGTAGCCGGCCGGCTCGGGTTGTCCCTTGGCCACGACACGCTGTTGGGCGCTCTTCACCCGGTCCGGCACGAGGTCACAGACGGCTTTGATCTCGACCCCATCAACGTCCAGCAAGTTGCCCAGCAGGCTGGAGCCGCGGCTGCCGACACCGATGAACCCGATCCGGACTTTGTCCAGGGGCGGGAATCTCAGTCCAAACACGCGTTGCTGTCCGGGCTTGGCTCGGCGAATCGCCGGTTCCAGTGCGACTGCCCCCGCCCCCGCGGCTAGACCGATGCCGGCAGTGGTTGCGGCCGCCACGGTGAGGAACTCACGGCGGGAACAGGAATGGCTGGGGTTTGTCATAAGGCTTCTCGGTTGGTGCGACTTTCGGGCTGCCATTTCACCACAGAAGCGCCAGTAATGCAAGCCGGGCGCGGCACGCCGGCACGCCGATGACGTGAGGGTGCTCTGCCCCATCTGGCAGCGCGACCACGAACGGTTGCTGTAAATGATCATTGCTCTGGAGCCGCTTTTCTGGAATTGAGACGGAAAGCAATGTTGCGGAAATGAAAAAGGCAGCCCGCAGGAATGTCATTAATGCAGGAATGCGCCGCGTGGTGCTTGCAGCGCATCGCCTGCGTGAGAGAATCAGCGTGGAATTCGCGAACCAAAACCGCCTGCGCCTGGTCCTGCCCCTGCTCTGCTTCCTGGCGAGCTTGGGGACGGAAACCAGCGTCGCCGGGCAAGCTCCAATCAAGGGGCCGCTCAGAGCATCCAGGAATCCCAATTACTTCCAGGACGCGAGCGGCAGCCCGCTCATCCTGTGCGGATCGCAAACGTGGAACACACTGCAGGATTGGGGCGCCAGTGGGTCCGTGCAACCGTTGGACTTCGACGCCTTCGTCAGCTTCCTCAAGGCGCATGGACACAATTTCACTTTGCTCTGGCGCACCGAGCTGCCGAAATTCAGCAACCTGCCAGTCACGGCCACTCATCCTCCGGATTTCACCGTCAGTCCGCATCCCTGGATGAGAACGGGCCCCGGGCTCGCAACCGACGGTGGATGGAAATTCGATCTAACGAAATTCGACCGCGCTTATTTCGATCGATTGCGCACGCGGGTGGACGCCCTGAACCGCGCGGGCATCTATGCCGGTGTCTATTTGTTCACCGGTGAATTCCTGTTGCGTTTCCGCTCCCCAACCGACGGTTACCCCTTTTCGGGACCCAACAATGTCAATGGCGTGGATGACGGCTACCGCGGCGGACCGGCCGAGAGCGGGCTCGCCTCGGTTACCATGACCGCAACCAACGTCATCACCGATTTGCAGGACGCCTGCGTCAGCAAGACCATAGACACTCTGAACGACTTGCCGAATGTGCTCTGGATCGTTTCCGAGGAAGCTCCCATGAAATCAACCTGGTGGAACAACCACTTGATTTCGTTGATCCGGGCGCACGAGCGGGGGAAGCCCTATCAGCACCCCGTCGGATACGCCACGCTCGAGCGTCCCACGGATTCGATCCTCTACAACTCGGACGCGGACTGGGTCGCCCCGTGGACCTGGATTTCGCCCACCACGTCGTGCGGCACCGGCAATCCCTCCTGCAAAGTCAACATCAATGACAGCGACCACAGTTACTTCGGGATGTGGAATGATACGCCTCAAAAAAACCGAAATTATGCGTGGGAGAACTTCACGACGGGCAATCAAGTGCTGTTCATGGACCCGTACCTTGTCTATTATCCACGCGAGAATCGGAACCCGTGCCTTTCTCCGGTCAACGGCCTCGGCAGCAGGCCGGACCCGCGCTGGGAGAATTTCCGGAACAATCTCGGAGATCTCTTGCGGTATTCACGCAAGCTCAATCTGGCCAATGTCACCCCCAGGAGTTCTCTCTGCTCGACAAAGTACTGCCTTGCGCAGACCCCATCCGTCGGCGCGGAGTACCTGGCTTATGCTCCTGCCGGAGGCGCATTCACCATGGATCTTTCGGCCATGCCGAACTCGCGGAGGCTGGCGGTCGAATGGTTTAACCCGGCGGCCGGCGAGACCATAACCGGAAGTCCGATTACTGCCGGGGCATCCTCCCAGTCGTTCAGTCCGCCATTCAGCGGAGATGCCGTCTTATACCTGGTGGACACCCTGGGCCACAGGTAAACTCGAAATCATGAAAACAACGGACAGGATGTTTTACCTGCTATGCGGCCTCGGGGCTTTTTTGATTCTGAACGCCGCGCCCCGGGCCGCGCAGGCCCAGGAGGGTCAACCATGACGACTTCAACGATTTCACGCCGGCATTTTCTCGGCGCCGTCGGAGCAACTGTCGCCGGCTTCGGCGCGGCGAAATGCTTCGGCGCCGAACCCCCGAAAGACAACATCCGCCTCGGCATGATGCTCCAAGGCAGTTCGGCCGCCGAGTTGCAGGAGAAAGCCCGGGCCATTGCCGCCGCCGGCTTCGACACGGTGCAGGTGACTTTCTTCTTCCAGCCGACTGCGGCGGAACTCCAATCGCTGGCCCGCGCGCTCAAAGACCTTAAGCTGAAAACCGTCGCCTTCGGCACCTACTTCAACCTCTTCCGCCCCGACGACACCGGCTTCATGGGGTCGAGCCAGGCCGCGATGAAACTGGTCGCCGCGCACGCCGGGCGGTTCGACTGCCGCCAATTCGTCACCTGGAGCGCGAGCTACTCGCCGAGGTTCGATGGCGCCGAGCCGCGCAACCACACGCCCGAGGCCGTCGCGCAACTGCACCGCGCCATCCGCGAGGTCGTTCTGCCAATCCTCGAACCCATCGGCGGCCGCGTCGCTTTCGAGCCCTACTTCCCGCATGTCCTCGGCACGGTGGAACTGGCCAAGGAGGCGCTGGCGCCGTTTCCCGCCCGCCGCGTCGGGCTGCTGCTCGACCCGCCCAACTTCATCACGCCCGCGCTCTATCCGAAACGCGAGGAAGAGATGAGGCGCCTGTTTCGCGATCTGGGCGAGCGCATCCACCTCGCCCACTTCAAGGACCTGAAGCTCAACCCCGCCGGCCAGAGCGTGGACTTGCCCGGCCCCGGCGGCGGCGAGATGAACTACCCGCTGCTGATTTCCGAAATCCGCAAGCTCAACCGCCCGCTGCCCTGCATCATCGAGCACATCACGGCCGAACCAGCCGAGATGACGAAGACCAAGGCGTGGGTCGAAAAGCAACTTCGACAAAATCCGTGAACAGAAGAAGCTGCAAACGATCTGCCACCTGTTCGTGCCCCAGGAGTGGGACAGCGTGCGTGCGTTCCTCGCCGCCAGCCGCCGTAGCGGGTCCTGATTAGACTCCGTTCATGCCACAGACACAGTCGCAGCCCCTGGACCGCTCACGGGCAACCGGCGCTGACCGCAAGCGTCAGCGTGCCCAGCGGGTGCTGGTGGTTTTTGCGGTGACCCTGGCCGCCATCCTGTACCTGGACCGTGTCTGCATTTCGCAATCCCAGCCATTAATTGCCAGTGAGCTTGGATTGACTAAGAAACAGATGGGGTTGGTCATGACCGTATTCGGCGTCGCCTACGGCCTGTTTGAGATCCCGCTCGGGTGGCTGGGCGACCGGGTGGGGCCGCGCCGCGTATTGACCTGGGTGGTCGGTTGGTGGTCGTTCTTTACGGTGGCGACGGGTTGGGTGGGCGGGTTCGTTTCGCTTCTGGGAGCGCGGTTCTTGTTTGGCGCCGGCGAGGCCGGCTGCTTTCCCAACCTCACCAAGGCCTTCAGCGCCTGGTTTACCGGGGCCGACCGCACGCGGGTCCAGAGCCTGATGTGGGTTGCGGCGCGTTGGAGTGGCGCCTTTACGCCGCTGGCGGTCGTCGCGGTGCTTGACGTGACTACCTGGCGCCGAAGTTTCTTTCTGTTTGGCGCAATCGGCTTTGTGTGGGCGGTTTTGTTCTACCGCTGGTTCCGTGACCGTCCACCGGATCCGGTGGGCTCGACGCCTTTGACCGGACCGGCGCCAGCGGGGCAAGGGCGCGAAGAGTTTCCCGGTTCTGTGGGCCGGGCGCCAGTACCTTGGGGGCGGTTCTTGCGCAGCCGGTCAGTCTGGTTGCTCTGTGTGCAGTACGCCTGTCTCAGCTACGGTTTCTGGTTCTATCTCACCTGGCTGCCGACTTACATCAAAGAGCAATTCGGGATGGCCGAGGCCGACCGCTACCTGGCCGCTTTGCTGGCGGCTCCGCCGCTGTTCCTGGCCGGGATCAGTTGCTGGCTCACCGGTTGGCTGACCCCCCGGCTGGTCAAGCGGTTTGGCGACCTGGCACGGGTGAGGCGCAGCTTGGGTGCGACCGGTTGCGCGCTCGCCTGCCTGATGCTCCTGTTGTCCGTGCGGCTGAAACACCCGGTGCTGGCGATGGCGGCCATGGGGTGCTCCTGCTTCGGTAATGATATGGCCATGCCTGGTTCCTGGGCCGGGTGCATGGACCTGGGAGGCCGTTTTGCCGGGACGCTCTCCGGCTTGATGAATACCTGGGGTTGCCTGGGGGGATTGCTGGCGCCCTGGACCATCCCCTATATCCTGCAAGCGGCGGGCAACAACTGGGCCGTGGTCATCCAGGTCATCGCCGGCTGGTACTTCATCGGCGCCCTCTCCTGGCTGGGCATTGACCCGGTCACGCCGGTGGACCGGGCCGGGAGTCCTCCCGAGCAAAAACAAGAGTGCGTGTGAAAACGACCGCCCAACTGAGCGAGAGCATCGAACGATTCCAGCGGGTCTTCTGGAAGAAGCAATCCGCGGGCCGGCCCCCGATCGGCATTGTCAACACGGACATTTACCTGCCGGTGAAATATCTGCGCCGGCCGTTTCCCCGCCGGCACGTGGAACCGGAGGATGTGCGAACCGACAGGGTCATGACCGATTACGAGTTCGCCTTTGCGGAACGACCAGTGAACTGCGACGACTGGATCCCCTTCGCCGCGCCCTGGCGAGCCATCCCCTGGCTGGAGGCCTGGTGCGGATGTCCCGTCCGGTTCTCCTCCGGCTCGCTGGCGCCGGACCCCATCTGCGATTCGATCGAGGCGCTGGCGGCGGCCCCGTTGCCTGCTCGAGAAGAATGGTTCACATGCTTGCGTCAGCAGACCGAACTGCTGGCTGCTAGTGCTCCGCCTGACTGTTGGATCAGTCCGACCATTCTGCGAGGCCCGTCGGATGTGCTGGCGGCTCTGCGCGGCCTAACCAATTTCCTCTGTGACCTGCGTGACGCCCCGGAACTGATCGCGCAAGCCGCGGGTCGCATCCATCAACTGCTGATCCGGGCCATCGACCAGCACTTCTCCGTGGTGAAGCCCAAGTATGGAGGTTACGGGCACATCTTCGGTTACTGGGCGCCCGGTCCGACCATTGCGCTCCAGGAGGACGCCTTGGGCCTCTGCCATCCCCACCTCTACCGCGACCTCTTCATGAACCATACGGCGGAGGCGGTGCGGCAGCTCGGGCCTTGCGTGGTCTTCCATATGCACTCAACGGGTTTCCAGCATTTCCGCCAGGTGCTCCGCATCCCTGGCCTGGCCGGCCTGCAAATGACGATCGAGGCCAACGGCCCGCCCCTGGCGGACCTGCTGCCGGTATTCCGGGAGATTCTGGAGCAATCCCGCCTGCTCCTCTTTTTGGATCACCGGTTCGAGGAATTGTCTGCCGTGTTGCCGCACCTTCCGCGGGAGGGGCTTTATCTGGCCATCCCAGCAAGGTGCCTGCAAAGTGAGGCAGCGTTTCTCCAGTTTACCAAAACCCACTGGCGGGCCGACATGTAGCCACATACCCGCGCGGCCTTCCATAGCTATATGACACACCAAACACTCTTCGCGATGCGCGCATTCGTCCGCACAACCGTGTTCCTGACCGTCGGCTGCAGGATCGCCTGTGCCGGTGAGACAACCGCCCGGTGGTCCTGGCAGGAACCACAATCGAACGTGCTGCCGACCGGCGACCTGGAGCGGGCGCCACAGCCCTTCGCGTTCAAGGCGGGCGAGTCGATACGCTACATCGACTTCGACTCCGGCAACGACGCCAATGACGGCCTCTCGAAGCAGACGTCCTGGAAGCATCACCCCTGGGACCCCAACGCCACCGGCCAGGCGAAGGCCTGCAAGGGCGCGCACACCTGCGTCTTCAAGCAGGGCGTGGTCTATCGCGGGGAGTTGGACGCGAACGAGTCAGGCACCCAGGCAACCCCCATCATCCTGACCCGGGACCCGGCCGGGGGCACGGGGCCCGCCGTCATCTGCGGCTCGGAGGCGGTGACCGGCTGGAACCAGGGGGCCGACAACCCACTCATCCCGGAGCCGGAGAAGGTCTGGTACGTGGACCTCGACTGGGCGCCGGCGACCGGCCAACGGCGGATGTGCGGGCGCCATTGATGAGGAGGCTCACCTGACAAACTCGGACACCCAGCCGTCCAAAAGGCCATGAAGATGGATCATTAACCGCATTTATGCGCCTATCAATAAGCCCCTGTTTCATATTCGCCGTGCTGCTGGCACAACTCGCCCCTCTGGCCGTCCTAAACGCCGAGGAAGGTGCTTTCCCCAACACCGCCGCCCACAGCACTCTTCCTCACGGGCTTGGCCTGGCCGCGCGGTTCAAGGCCGACTCCGGCATTGCCACCCATCCCGCTGTGATCTTTGCCGACGACTTCGAGACCGGCGATTTGGGTGCCCGCTGGGACGAGAAAGGCGCCGGCAAGGGCAAGGCCCTCAGCCTCGCGCCCGCCGGCGCTGGAGTTTGCGGACAACGCTGCCTCAAAGTAGAGGCGCGCCTGGGCGAGAACCACGGCGATGGACTCACCAAATGGTTCGAACCGGTCGCGCAAGTCTTTGTGCGGTTCTACGTCCGGTTCGACCCCGGCTGCGACTATGTCCATCATTTCGTCACGCTGCGCGCCAACAAGGGGTTGCGCGGCGGCGACAAGTGGAGCGGCTTCGGTGGCGCTGGCCTGCGTCCCGCGGGCAAAGAACGCTTTTCCACCGCACTCGAACCCTGGGGCAACTGGGCTCGCTGGCCGGCGCCCGGGAAATGGAACTTCTACACCTACTGGCACGAGATGCAGCCCTCCCCGGACGGAAAATACTGGGGCAACTCCTTTCTGCCCGAGCCGCAGGAAGTCATCGCCAAAGACCGTTGGATTTGCGCCGAGTTCATGCTCAAGCACAACACGCCCGGTCAGCCCGACGGTGAGCAGGCCTTCTGGATTGACGGCCGCCTGCTCGGCCACTGGCGCGGCATCAACTGGCGTAAAACCGAGTCGCTCAAAGCCAATGCCCTCACCCTGGAGTCCTACGTCACCGACCGCTGGACCAAGAACCTGACCAACATCGTCTATTTCGATAACCTCGTCATCGCGCGCGAGTATATCGGTCCCGCTGGGCGGGACTAACACTGGGCGCTTCGGCAGATGTCCGAATGTCTCGGAATGGGGTCCGGACGTTCTTGGAACAGGTGTCCGAATCGATCGAATGCGGAGTTTGCCGGCTTGAACCGTATGAAGTTGCTGATCCTACTGCTTTCTGCATCTCTGGCGCGGGTTTCCTGGGGGGGAGAGACCAATTCGGTTTTTTTCGATGATTTCGAAACGCCCTCTTCCCAAAGCCCTCCATCCAATTGGGCGATGTGGGGCGCCCAGGAGTTCAAAGTGCCCGCCAACTACGTTCGCGACACCACCCAGCCGCACGGAGGCCAGGCGTGCTTTCGCATCCACCACCCGGCCAACACACGCGGCTACGTCGTGTCCTCGCCCAGCCGCGCCGTCCAGCCAAGACCGGGAATGATCTACACCGTGTCGTTCTGGGCGCGCGCCGACAAGCCTGGGAAGGCCCTCTTCCAGTGGACCGCGTACCGGACCGTTAATCCCTTCGTCGATGCGCCCTCGCCGGGCTCGCTCCCGTGCAGGGTTGAGCGCACCTGGCAGCCGTTCTCGTGCTCGATCCGCGAAGGACTCGATTTCTTCGCCGACCAAAGCCGGTTTTTGCTCCTGACCTTCCTGGCGACCGCCGAGCCGACTGAAAAACAAACCCTGTGGATTGACGACGTGCGTGTCTCCGAGCAGCCTGATCCCGACCCAGTGGCTTTGCTTAATGCGGAGACGATTCCCCATGAGGCAATCGAGCACCGGTTGCGTCCGGGCGAGCGGCTTGAGTTTACGGTCAGCGCGACAAACCGACTGCGGCGCGCCACTGCGGAGGCGGGCGGTGTGTCCTTTCACCGCGTCTGCGGCTGGACTGGGCAACCTTACGATCGGAACGGGGAGTACACGCTGCGGCCGGAACTGGAGGGGGCCATCCGGGAACTGCGGCTGCCAATGACGCGCTTTTACGCGGTGGGGGATGAACCGTTTGGTGTCGAATCGAGCATAGACAAGATCGCCGAAGTGTGTCGACGTGTGGGCGTTGCCCAGGACCGTTGTGTGCTCGAGTTCGAGGAACAAGGCGCCTCCAGGACGCTTCCGCCAGAGACGTGGGCCCGGGGGGTCAGCCATGCCCTGCGACAAGGCTACCGGTTTCATCACTGGGAGATCGCCAACGAGCCTTACTCCTCCTTGTGGGGGCATGACGGCGCGTTCCCGACAGCGGACGCGTTTATCAGCCACTTCAAAGCGGTGAGCGGCGCCATCCGCCGGGTGGACCCGCAGGCACGGATGGGCGTGGATATCTACCCGGAGCACGTGCGGTGGGGCAATTATCTGCTCAAGCAACTGGCCGGCTGCTATGATTTCGTGGCCCCGCACTACTATTGCGGCGCCGACGTTCACAAACTGACCTTCGAGGAGATCGCCTTGACCGAGAACTACCGAATGCTCGGCCGGGCCTTAAAAACCCAGGCCCTCCTGCGCGCCTACAATAGCGGCCGCCAGGTCTGCCAATATGACACCGAATGGGGCATGATCTGCAACACACCCGATGGAAAAGAAGCCGACTACGAAGACCGCAACGCGAACATCGTCGGAACCATGCATCGCGCGGTGCGCCTCATCTATTACGCCCGTGAGGACATCCTGCGGGGCGCGAGCGGCTGGCAGATGCTCAGCCGCCTGGACGGTCAAGGCTTCGGCATCCTGTCCCAGGAGGCGCCTGAGCAGCGTTTCATGCTCTACTGGTTGTATTACTACTTCAACCGTCATGTAGGTGAGTGGGTGCTGCAAATGGACGGCATCACACCTTACCACCAGCCGCGGCCGGAAGCGGCAGAATTCGCAGGTCCACTCACGCCGGTGCTGGCCACCTTGAGCCGGGATGGACGCGAGATCTATCTGGTGATCGCCAACGGATCATGGACGCGCGCGGTGCCCTGCCACGTGAATTTGCAGAACTTCCTCGCCGATCATGCCAGGGGGATCGTAATCACGAATGACAAGTTGGACGGAAAACCGCTGCTTGAAAACAGGCGAAAGGCAGTTCTTGACTTTCCGGTGAGCGGGAACGGGAACGAAGTGAACTGCATTGTTCCACCACACGCGATCGTGTTCGTGACGCTGGCGGGTTCGTGATGGACATCGCGTATGAAAGCGACCTCTACTGGCATGTTCAAAATCGCGAAACGAGTTCTTCTGAGCGGGGCGCTGCCATTGCTGGCCACAATGGCTTGGCCCGAGTTGATCGCGGCTGCGCCCGCCGCCCTCATTTACCGCACCGGCCGCGACGTTGCCTTTGAAGTCACGAGCAACGGACTTTCGCGGATCACCTTCCAGGGCCGTTCCCTGGCCATGGGCGAATGGAGCGTCTTCAACGCGGAGTCATGGTTCTCTGGCGGCGCCACCAATGGCCCGGTGCGAGCCAGCCGCTGCCAGCGGCAAACGCTGGAAATCCTTTCTGCCACCCACGCCGTCGTCCGCCAGCGCAAGGACGACTTGCTTTGCGTGTTTGCTTACACGTTCGCTGGTGAGGACGTCACCATCAGCGCGCGCGTCGAGAACCATCATCCGGAGGCGGCGATGCAGGTGAGCGGTTTCTCGGGCCTCACCTTCACCTTCGACCGCCCGCCCGCCGGCCTGCATCACGCGATGCACCCGACCTATTCGCAGGCCCACGGCAGCAGGATTTGCCATCCCAGCCTCGAGAATCCCATCGGCGGATGCTGGGCAGCGGACTCGCTCGCGGGGGTCGGGTTTTCGCCCTGGAACACCGGCCTCGAACGCACCCTCATTCTCCTCGACTACGGCAGTTGGGAGCCGGACCGGCGCGACCACGACCCCGCGCGCAAGCTGCTTTACTTCTGTCCCGTGCCGATTCCGCCGCGAGGCGCGCGCACGTTCGACCTGAGAATCCGCGTCAGCCCCGACCGTGGCTGGCAGCATCTTCTGGCGCCCTATCGCGAGCATTTCCAAAACACCTTTGGCCGCGTGCGCTATCAGGCCGACCCGCGCTGGATCGCCACGGACTACTTGAACCATAGCCAGCAGGCCGTTTCGCCAGCGAATCCCTACGGCTTCCATGCGGGACACCGTCGCATCGACACCGCGGAAGGCGCGGCGAAGTTCTGCGACCTCATCATCCCCGCGCTCAAGACCAACGATGGCCAGGGTGTCATCGTCTGGGGCCAGGGTGGCGATGATCCGCGCGGCGGCATGTATCGACCCGACTTCGACATTCTCCCGCCGGAGGTGGAGGCGCAGTGGACGAATGTCATCGCGCCGCGCTTCCAAGCGGCGGGCGTGCGGCTCGGCGTCACGACCCGGCCACGGGACCTGGCGGTGAAGCGCGATTGGAAGGAGGACCAGATCATCGACCTCAACCCCGATGATCCCGGCCATCGGGGGATGCTGTGGGGCCGCTTTGACAACATGGTGAAGAAGGGTTGCACGCTCTTCTACCTCGACAGCTTCGGCGACAGCCTGGAAGACGTGAAGCTCATGCGCTGGCTCCGTGAGAAGCTCCGCCCCGACGTCCGGACCTACTGCGAGCACCAATGCGACGCGATCATGCCCTTCAGCGGCGGTTACAGTGAGACGACCCTCGACGCAGAACCGAAAGACAAACCGGCCCAGTATCGTGTCTGGACCGGCCTGGACAACTGGGAGATATACCGCTGGCTCTGTCCCGGCTCAGAGTTGGCCGCCCGCCTCTACGATAGCAAAGGCCAGCCGCCCGCCGGTTTCGAGACGCCGGATGAGTTTTTCGCCCGCTGCCGAATCATCCCGCTGGTGCCCGTGAATGATTTCTCCCGCGCACCCGCCATCAAGGCCCTGCAAGCGACCCGGTCCAGGTGACGCTCTTGAACAACCCTCAAAGCGCCATGACCTCGCTGGACATGAGCTCTTCGTCACATTCCAACTTTCGGCTTGAAGACCCTCATTCTGTGGTAACCTCTTCCGGTTATGTCCTTGCAATCGATTCCCAACACACAGAGAGAATTCGACAGAACCGCCATCCTGCTCCACGCGACCGACAGCGTCGCGGTGCTCAAAGATTGGGTGAAGGCCGGAGATGAGTTGGTCAAAGGCTCGTTCTCGCTACGGGCGGCGCAGGACATCGGGCCTGGGCACAAGATCGCGGTCAGAGAAATCGCCGCGGACGCACCGGTGAGGAAATACGGCCAGGTCATCGGTTTTGCGCTGGACCGCATCGCCCCGGGCCAACACGTCCACACCCACAATCTGGTCACGAGAGATTTCGGGCGCGACTATCAATTCTGCGCTGAGGCGCGCCCGGTCTGCTATTATCCGCCGGACCGGATGAAGTATTTTCAAGGCTATGCTCGTCCCGGCGGGCGCGTCGGGACGCGCAACTACATAGCGGTCATTTCGAGCGTGAACTGCTCCGCCTCGGTTTCCTGCTACGTGCGGGACCGCTTTCGCACAGAGGCATGCAAGCGCGATTTTCCGAATGTCGATGGGGTGGCAGCCTTCACCCACAAGGCCGGTTGCGCGACCGACCCCGGCGAGGCGCTGCCGGTCCTGCAACGGGTGCTGGCCGGCTTCGCCCGGCACACGAACGTTTCAGGCTGCGTGCTGATCGGCCTGGGCTGCGAAACCAACCACCTCGAGGCGATGCGCCAGGCCGGCGGACTGGACAACCTTCGGCCCGGCGAGACCGCGCCGGTGTTCCTGAACATTCAGTCTGCCGGCGGCGTGCGCAAGACGGTCGAAGCCGGCGTGGCGGCGGTGACCCGGCTGCTTCCGGTCGCCAACGCCCAGCGCCGCACGCCGCAACCGGTCAGCAAACTGGTGCTGGCGGAGAACTGCGGCGGGTCCGACGCCAACAGCGGTCTCACCGCCAACCCGGCCCTGGGCGTCGCGTCGGATGAGTTGATCCGCTACGGCGGGACTTCCGTGCTGGCCGAGACGCCGGAGATTTACGGGGCGGAACACCTGCTGACCCGGCGGGCCGTGTCGCGCGAAGTGGCCGAAAGACTGCTTGAACGCATCCGGTGGTGGGAACAACACGCGCTCCAGCACCATTGTTCGCTCGACAACAACCCTTCCTGCGGGAACAAGGTGGGCGGCCTGACGAACATCTACGAAAAGAGCCTTGGCGCGGTGGCCAAGGGCGGGCAATCCCCGCTGGCCGCCGTTTATCAATATGCCGAACCGATCCTCACTCCCGGCCTCTGTTTCATGGACACGCCGGGATTTGACCCGGTAAGCATGACCGGGCTGGTTGCGGGTGGCTGTAACATCGGCGTGTTCACCACCGGTCGCGGTAGCGTTTACGGCTGCAAACCGATGCCCTGCATCAAAGTGGCCACCCACACCCCGCTCTACAACTGGATGGAGGAGGATATGGACCTCAACGCCGGCACGATCCTGGAGGGGGTCGAGACCGTAGAGCAACTGGGAATGCGCCTCTTCGAAAAGATCATCGCGGTGGCAGGGGGCCAGAAGACCAAGAGCGAACTGGCCGGTCTGGGCGACGAGGAATTCGCGCCTTGGCAACTGGGGCCGACCTTCTGAAAGAGGCAAGGCCGAACGCGTACGATCGGTGCGGGCGGATTGTCACCCGTGCGGTCGGCCGTTGCCGTAGCCACCGGACGCTGCACAATGTCGCCGGCGGCGGCGGCGTCCACCACCTTCTGAACCCCTGCCTGGGAGAGACCGTCAGAACTGAGCGTTAGACTTTTTCGTTGATGATGAGACTCGCCTCTCGCACCATCCCCCCATGAGCCGGTTCGCAAGCAATTCTCTCTCACCGCCTCACCGTCAAGCTGTATGAAACGGCGCGATTTCCTGCGGACCATCGCGGGCGGTGCCGCAGCGGCTGCGTGGCCGCGATGGTCGCATGCCCAAGCACCGCCCGTGCAGACTCTCGTTTACAAGACCGTCGGCCACTGCCAGATCAAAGCCGACGTGCACCAGGCCGCCCCGGCTCAGCGCCACCCCGCCGTCATGTGGATTCACGGCGGGGCGTTAATCATGGGTGGCCGCCGCGGGATAGACCAGGGCTTTCAGGCCGAGTTGCTCAAGTCCGGATTTGTCATCGTCTCCATTGACTATCGCCTGGCGCCGGAGACGAAGTTGCCGGGCATCATCCAGGATGTGCAGGATGCCTGGAAATGGCTGCGGCAGGCGGGGCCCGGCTTTGGCATTGAGCCCGACCGCCTCGCCACCGCCGGTGGGTCGGCCGGCGGCTATCTGACTTTGATGACCGGCTTCTGCCTCGATCCTCGCCCGCGCGCGCTCGTGTCGTACTTCGGCTACGGCGACATCACCACGCCCTGGTACGCCAAGCCCGACGAATTCTACCGCCGTCAGCCCCTTGTGCCCAAGGACGAGGCCTATGGGGCGGTGGGCGATACCGTCTTGGCGGAGCAACCCACTCCCAGTCGGCGGGGCCGTTTCTATCTCTACTGCCGGCAGAACGGCCTTTGGCCCAAGGAAGTGACCGGCCACGATCCGCGCCTCGAGCCAAAGTGGTTCGACCCGTATTGTCCAATTCGTAACCTCACGGCCAAGTACCCGCCGACGTTCCTGATCCACGGCACCGCCGACACGGACGTGCCCTATGCGGAATCGAAGAACATGGCCGACAAGCTGAAGGAGATCGGCGTGGAGCACGAGTTCGTGACGGTCCAGGGCGCCGGCCATGGGCTGTCGGGGGCCAGGCCGGACGAGGTGGCGAGGATTGCCGGGCGGGCCGCGGCGTTCGTCGCGGCTCATACGCGTTGATTCAAGCCCTGGTTATGTTTGCCGGTTAACAACCCCGCCGCGCCGCACACCATCCGGTCAAAATGAACACCGATGCTGCGGAACATGCTTCGCTGGGCCGCGGCCGAGCAGGCAAGGCCGATGGCCCTATTGCCGGCCGACTTCGACCGGCAACTGGAAGCGATCGGTTATCGGTGACCGGCGACGACCGACGCCATATCCTGATGGCTTATCCAGTCGAAATTGGAGCTCCATTAGGAGCGTGATCGAGTGACCATAACTCGCCCTGCAGACGATCTGCACAACCTTCGCCCTCAGGGCTCCGCCTTCACCACCAGCAACCGCTCCACGTAGATTGCATCCTTGTCGGCGGGCTTGGCGTGAGGGAAGCGCGGACCCTCGAACTTGATCCGCGCCCAGACCTCGAACTTCTGGTCCGGTTTGGCAGGGTCGAAAACATTGTCCACATCCGCCTGGATAATCCAACTCCAGAAGAAATAGACGTAGGCGCTTGGCGGGATGGGGAACGTTCCCATCCGGTACCAGTGGTAACCCGGCCCGGGAATGTCGTCGCGTCGGATCGCATTGCTGCCGACGGACCTCTTCTCGTCTGTCGCGTACAGCCCCCAGGGCATCGGCAGCGTGTACTTCTCGGGACTTTCCAGGTCTTTGTCCGTCAGGTCGAGCTTGATGGTAATCCCCGTCTCGGCCTCCGGATCCTTGACCACCTTCGCCAGGTCCGCATAATTCCGCGTCATCGTCGCGAGATAATCATGGACGTTCTCCGCCGGCAGGCGGCGGAACTTCTCCGGCAACGCCGCGCTGGTGCCGATGCTGGTGTAGCGCCGCACCTCGGCTTCCGCGTGCTGCTTCTCCGTCTCGAAGGCCCCCTCCGGAAGCCGCAATTTCGCCTGCGCGAGCCAGGTATCCAGCACGCGCCGCCCGATGGCCTCGCGGTCGGGAGGAGTTTGCCCCGGCGGCTTGCCCAGGGCCAGCCAATCCGACATCAGCCGCGTATAGAGGACCAAAGTTGCCCGGTCCAGCGGCAGCCGCGCGTGGCGAACACGCCGGAGAAGCGTCGCATCTCCCTCGACGGCCTTCTCCGCCTGGTCGAACACCTGTTGGGCATGGTTGATGAATCCCAGGTTCAGATAGGTCAGCGACGTGGGGGTCGAAGTCAACGTGCAGTGGGTCTGGCGCGCCGAGGCTTCCGCCTCGAGATCGGTCAGGTACTGGCGCACGCGTTTCGCGGCGGGGCCGTAGAACCCTTCGGTGAAAGTGCCCACCAGTTTCGCGTAGTCCGCGTAGGGGTGCTCAAGTTGCTTCATCATCAGCCACACCTTGAAATCCCGCATGTCCGCGAGGATTTCGTACTCTAACTCGGTGAATACGCCCTCGACGTTGTGCTCGGCGTAGAACCGGTAATCCGGTCCGAAGGTCTGCGCCGTTGGCATCGGCATCCCGACCGGCTCGGCGTAGGTCACCGCGTAGTCCCAGATGCGGCAGTTTTTGGCGATCCGGCCCGAGCGGGAAAGGGACTCGCGGAAGGCCGTGTTTGCCGCCGACGTGATGGGCTTGGCCGGGTCGGAATCAGTGTCGCAGAGTCGGACAATGACGTTGTCCCTGAGCCTAATGGTCTTGGGTGCCTTCTGCGTGTAATTGTAGGCCAGCGTGTCGAGATACACCTCCGGATGCTGGTCCTTGATCCCATCGGCCAGGAAGTTGACGAAGTCCAGCAGCGGGCCGCATTCGGCTTCCTCAGCCCGGGCGATGGCCTGGCAGCGTTCGCACTGGCACGGGTTCGGACAATCGTTTTGCGACACGCTGAAGACCAGCGGGGGCGGGGTCCCGGCGGCCTTGGCCTCGGCCCACGAAGCCTTGATCGTGTCGAGCAGCTTGGCCAGAAAGGCCGCGCGCAGCCCGGGGTCGGTCAGGCAAAGCTGGCTCTTATCACCAACGCGTTTGCCGTCAATCAGTGAGTACCATTCCGGATGCCGGGGGAAGAATTCGTTGGGCGGGAAATACCGATTGAAGGTGTGGACGTGGGACGGCGGGCCGTAATCGCGTCCGCCGCCATACGCGCCCGAGATGCGCGCGTCGCCGTCGCGGTTCACACGGTTGCGCGCGGCGAAACGTCCGTCGTCGTGCCCGTAGAGCATGTGGATGTCACGGTACTGGAACGCCGGCTTGCCTCGCAGGTTAAGTCGATCCAGTTGCACAGTCTTCCGCCGCGGGACGGCTTGCTCAAAGGGATTCCACCAATGGACCCCCAGCGTATCCTCCAGGAAATGGTAGGCTCCGTAAATTGTCCCACGCGGCCGCCCTCCTGTGATCACGAGGTCGTTGGCGACGGTCTGAATGACCCACTCCTCAGGCCCCAGCTTGTCGGCCGCAAAACCCTGGTTCCGGGCAAAGGCCGTCGGCCCGATGAACACCCGGCTGCCTTGGGCGGGCGCTTGGTCTTCGGGCAGGACACGGAAATCGGCGCCGCTGATCTGGCACAAGTAGTCGGCCACTTCCTTGGCGGCCGTTCTTTCCGGGGCCGTTGCCCCGGCTGCTAAGATGATTGTGGCGCGGGCTTGGCCGCCCGCTGCCAGAGTAAGCGCCTTGGCTGGCGCTGCCAACGCCAGCGCGACCGCGAAACCCCCAGCGAGAAAGCGTCCAACACTCAAGCAACTTCGCCCTACCAAGCGCGCGACTCAGCGCAGCGCTTTTACTTTCAGATTGCGGAACTCGATGCGGTAGCCTTCCCCCTCCAAACCAAGGTAGCCCTTGTCCCGCCCGCAATCCTCGAACTGACAAGTGACCGCGCCGTTGACCCAAAGTGTCAGCCCCTTGCCTCGCGCGGTGATTTCCAGCGTGTTCCATTCGCCCGCCCATTTCACCCGCGGATCCGTCACCTGCTTGTCCAAGCTGAAGAACTTCTTCTGGCTATCCGCTCCCGGGCTTTCACCAAACAGGTAGCCACCGCTAGCGTCCCCGATTTGAGCCTGATGCCAGAGCGCGCCGTCCTTGGAGTTGCGGACGTAGATGCCGCTGTTGTAGCCGGTCTTGCCCGCGATCTTGGTGAAGCAGAACTCAACATGAAAAATCGCGTCGCCGATTTCCTTGTCGAACAGCAGCATGTCATGGCCGCCGTCCCCATCGCAGATCAACACCTTTCGCTCAGTATCCACGTGCCACTGCTCCCGGCCTAGTTGACCGGTGGGCGGCACGGGTACGCGATACCAGCCTTTGAGGTCGGCAGCCGGAAGAATATCCACCCAGCCCTCCGGCTCGCTTTGCAGCTTGCTCTTGGATTCCGCTCCTTTGGCCTGTCCGGCGCACAGAAGACTCGCAGTTGCCACAAAAGCAGCGGTTGCTGCTTGAACGGGCTTGCATAAGTGGTTAAGCATGGCTGAGGTTAAACAGACGACTCCACAAAGGCAAGGGACTATTTCACCCCATGCCTGTGAAGTCCGCCGGGTTTCCTTTCTGCCGGTGCCGCACAATGCTTCTGCCCGTTTGATGCGCCAAACACGGACACAGATCAAGCGCCCCCCAGCCTCCTCAGCGCGTCCATAATCCAGACCATCCTTTCCGTGTTCTGATCGCAGCACTCCTCCAGTTGCCGCCGCACCCGCTGGCAGTCGGCCTCCGGCACGTCCTCAAAATGCGTCCGCAGGTGCGGCGACAAGGGAGCATGCGTGGAGGTGGCGGCGCGATTTCTTGGTGAGGCCGGCGTCGTGCGAGTCACGGGTTCGTGCCGGTCCAGGGCGCCGGCCATGGGCTGTCGGGGGCCAGGCCGGACGAGGTGGCGAGGATTGCCGGGCGGGCCGCGGCGTTCGTCGCGGCTCATACCCGTTGATTCAAGCCCTGGTTATGTTTGCCGGTTGACAATCCCGCCGCGCCGGACACCATCCGGTCAAAATGAACACTGATAGCCAGCACATTCCGCTCTCGCCCGCCGCGTTGCCGATGACCCGCAACCGCGGATGGGGCTGCCGCAAATCCTCGACACCCCCAAAATGAAAATCACTAAGATCAACTGCGCGGGCTTGCGCGGGGCCACGCCTGAAGGGGGCTGGAGTAACGAGTTGCGGCCGGAGGATTGCGTGCAAACGTTGGTGGCCGTGCACACCGAGGAGGGATTGATCGGGCTGGGCAGCACCTTTACGAACGACGAGTTGGTGCGGGCCGCCCTGGCGGTGCTGGCCCCGCTCTACCTGGGGGAGAATGCGCTGGAGCCGGAGCGGGTGAGCGAAAAGCTGCATCAGAACACCTTCTGGATGGGGCGGGGCGGCTCGCTGACCCATGCGATTAGCGGCATTGACATCGCGCTTTGGGATTTGCTGGGCCAAGTGACGAAGCAGCCGGTCGGACGATTGCTCGGGGGACGGTATCGCGAGCGGGTGCGCCCGTACGCCTCGCTGCTGATGGAAGAGCCCAAGGCGCTGGCGGAGCATCTGCGGGCGGTCAAGGCGCAGGGCTTTCGCGCCTTCAAGATCGGCTGGGGGCCGTTTGGCCGGCGCAACCACGCTCTGGATGAAGCCATCGTGCGCGCCGCGCGCGAGGCGGTGGAGGCCGAGTCGCTACTGATGGTGGATGCCGGCGGCAGCGACGCCTTCTGGCCGCAAGGCTACAAATGGGCGTTGCGCACGAGCGAAATGCTCGCTGATTACGGCGTGGCGTGGTTCGAAGAGGCGCTGCCGCCCGATGCGCTTGAGGATTACGTGCAATTGCGCCGGCGCGCTCCGCTGCCCATCGCCGGGGGCGAAGTGCTCACGCGCCGGCAGAGCTTCCAGCCCTGGCTCCAGCAGGGCGCCTGGGACATCGTGCAACCCGATGTGACGAAGGTGGGCGGCATCAGCGAGGAGCGGCGGATTGCCTGGATGGCGAAGGACAACGGCGTGAAGTTCATTCCGCATGGCTGGAACACGGGCATCGGTTTGGCGGCCGATTTGCAGCTCGCCTCCGCCTTCCCCGACACCGACCTGGTGGAGTATCTCACCGGCTCGCACTTCATTGACGATATCGTCGTCGGCGGCTGGCATTTGGACGCTGAAGGGATGCTGCCAATTCCGGACCGGCCGGGCTTGGGGGTGTCACTGAACCCGGAGGCGCTGGCGAAATACACGCGCGGTGAGAAGCTGATCGAGTAGCGGATATACAGCTACGGCGCGACCACCGGGCGCGCCTTGCCAATTCGCTGACGATTGGCTGTTGTCATCTTGCAAGCTCTTGCCGCTGCGGTTTTAGCGGTGGTCTGGGTGTCAGAAATGGACGGCTTGCATCCACCCGCAGCCAGGCCAGCGCGCCGAGAAAGTAGGAGGCGGCAAATACCACGAACACCGCTTTCCAATTCCAGAGGATGGCGACTTTGGCGGCGAGCAGCGGGCTGAGCATGGCGCCGATGGCGCCGACCGAATTCATACAGCCGCCCACCGTCCCAGCGCAACGTCCGCCAATGTCCACCGAGGCGGACCACATCGCCGGCAGGGCCAGGTCCTGAAAAGCCGAAGCGATGCAGATGATGAGGATGACCGGCCAAGGAGAATTGGTGCGCCAGACAGCCAGTGCGCAACAGGCGGCCACGCCCAAGCCAATCGCCCCCTGCAGGCTGCGCCCCCAGCGCTTGCTGCCCGTGGAGCGGATCAACACGTCGGACAGCCGCCCGCCCGCCAGGCAGGCCAAGCCACCGACCAACAACGGCAAGCCGGTCATGATTTCCGAATCGGAATAATCCACGTGGAATTGGTCCTTCAAGTACTTGGGCAGAAAGGTGACGTAGAAGAACCAACTGAAGCTGGCGGTGAACGAAGCCACATACAGCCAGAGCAGGTTCGGCGAGAAAAACAGGCGGGCCCACGGAACCTGGGCCGGAGCCTCGTCCTGGTAAATGGACTCCTGCTCTGCCGCTCCGGCGCGGATCAGTGCGCATTCGGCCTGGTTGGCCGAGGCCTTTTCCTCAGGCCGATCCCGGAACCAAAGAGAGAAGAGCAGCGCCCACACCATGCCTGCTGCGCCCAGAATCCAGAACGCGCGCTGCCAGCCTCCCGCCACCACCACGAGGCTGCCGATGATGGTTGGCGCAATGGCTCCGCCGAACCTGCTGGAGAGCCAAACTGCGCCCTGCGCCGCGCCACGCTCGCGGAAGGGGAACCAGCGGCCCAGCGCCCGCGCGATATTCGGATACGCTCCCGCCTCGCCCAGGCCAAAAAGAAAGCGGACCAGCACCATCGTGCCAACAAATATCCAGGGCTCGGGGCGGGGAAATCCCAAGCCCACCAGGGCCCTCACCCCGCCCGTCAGCGCCGTGAACAAAGACCACCAAAGCACAATCAGAAGGATAATGGCGCGCGGGCGGAACCGGTCTGCCAGCCAGCCGCCGGGCAAACCGAACAAAACGTACCCCAGCACAAAAGCTGAGAAAACCCAGCTCATCCGCTCGGTGGCGCGGTCCTGGGCCAGTTTAGCCCGGGCCTCACTGTCGTTGGCGAGACCCTTTGCCGCCAGCGTCTGCTCGTCGCGAGCGGAGAGCCGATCGAAATTGAGGTCACGCTCGATCTCGCCCTGCACGCGCATGATGCAGATGCGGTCAAGGTAGGTCAAGCAGGCCAGCGAACAAAGCAGGACCAGCACCAGGTAGCGCACGCGGGTCGGCCGGACGCCGGCCACACCGGCAGGCGCGTTTTCAGTATTCCGGTGGACCTTAGCCATTCCCAGCCATCAGATGGATTTTTGCCCCCAAGGCATGGGCATCGTTGGCGGCTGGCGATGGTGGTCGCGGCGGACGTCCCTCGGGCGGTTCTTGAAATAATGGATGAAGCGCAAGAGCTGCTTGACCGCTTCTTCATAGGCCTGCTGGCCCTTCGCGGCGGAAGCCAGTTCGGCTGCACCCAGGGTCCCGGTCATTGAATAGCTGCTGGTCCAGGAAACCAAGGTGGCGGGTCCTGCCGCAAACAGGTCAATCCAATTAAAGGGACTGCCTTCGTCGTTGAGGCTGATCGTGCCGTTGCGGATCAGATCTTTGCGCACATTGTCCCCATCCAGGTAGAGGTAGAGCGAAGTTTCCAACTCGCAGGCGTGGGAGCAGCCGCCGGGGAATTTGCTCTCACGCCAGCGCGGGAGGAAGGTCGGGTCCACCGTGAGAAAGCTCCACCACCCGGCGGCGATGCACTCGGCGTCGGTCTCGAGGTTGGTGCGGCGGGCGACCAGGTCGAGATTGGGCATATTGGAGCCGTGGCCGTTGAGCAGCAGGATTTTCTTGAAGCCGTGGTAAGCGAGGGACTTGGTGATGTCCAGCACGTGTTGGATGAAATGCTCGAAATGGCTGTTGATGGTGCCCGGAAAATCCAGCACGTGCCCGGTGTAGCCGTAGCAGACCGGCGGCAGGACCAGCAGTAACTCGGGCGCTTGCAGCCCGGCGCCGCGGGAGATTTCCACGGGACAGACCACATCGACGTCTAACGGCAGATGCGGTCCGTGTTGTTCGATGGCGCCGCAGGGCACGATGCACACCTGGTTCAGCTCAATGGCGTCGTCGATTTCAGGCCAGGTAAGTTTCTCGTAGCGATATTCGGTCGTGGCGCGTGTGGTCATCGGATAACGTTACGCAGAAGAGCAAACTGGCGCAACCTCCCAATCAGGGCAGTTGGCTGAGGTGGAATGCCAGGAGAGCCTGGGTGGCCTCTTGAATCATTACTCAATCAAGAAGGCTGCCTGATGGTTTCGCCCAGCAGGCCTTGGCCGATCGATTGATCCATTGCGGCCTGGGACACTCCCGCTGAGTGGCCGGGCCTTTCGGAACGCTGCCCAAATCAGGCGGAGCCGAGGCAACAAGACACCCAGATAAATCGTCCTCCAGCATCGGGAGGCTGCTGCCGACCTCTTCTGCGCCAACGGCCAACTGCCTGGGTCCAGCCGATTCGGACGAATTTCCGCACCATACCGGCCTGAGATCGTGGGGCCAGAGTGACCCGGAGCAAG
This sequence comes from Verrucomicrobiota bacterium, assembly GCA_049518415.1. Taxonomy (GTDB): domain Bacteria; phylum Verrucomicrobiota; class Verrucomicrobiia; order Limisphaerales; family UBA8199; genus CAVQND01. The sequence continues at coordinate 12,565 of JBEKRX010000056.1, read as the reverse complement.
AATCAGTTCTTCGTTAGCGTCGCATAGGCCACCCGGTCCGGCTCAACGAGCCGCCGCGAGACGAGTTGCTCGACGATGCCCTTTCCTAGTTCGCGGTAGCAGCTTTGCAACTCCTGCCGGAAAAGTTGTGCGTTCTGCGCCGCCCATTGCGTAAACTTGCGCTCCTGGCTGCGGTAGCGAATAGGACAGGAGTAAATCTCCTGGCCGTCCCGTGCGCGCAACAACCGCGCCTCCGCCTCGACGCACAATGCCATCGGCGGATTCACCCCATCTTTCGCGGAGAGACTCGCGCTGACCACGTGGATTTCCAGGGCGGTTTCGGCCCCCTGCCCCACCAGGTAACTGGCCGCCGTCCGGCCCCGCGGCAACCAGGCCGGGGTGCCGCGGGCCACGCGTTGCATTACCGCGCTTTCCTCCTCCGCGCCCGGCGTCAGCGGCTTGTTCACCAGCACAACGGCCTGCGAGGTTTGCGGCGCCAACTGTTGCGCCACCTGGACCGCCAAGTCCTCCTGCGGACGCGTCTCGCGCGCGGCTGCCGCCAAGCTGGCGTCCGCTTGCCTGAATTCCCGCTCGGTCAGCCCGCGCACGACCGCCACCCCTTGCTTCCACAAGCCCACCGGGATCGCCACCGCAAGGGACGGAAGGCTTATCATCGGGTTTGGGTGATTATATAAACCATCGAGAGCCCACGCCACATCCCGGGGAGCCTCGGCTGCCGCTTCATCCTTGGTCAGCGGTTTCTGAAAGGTGAACCCGGAAAACTCCGGCCCAGAAGAAATGCTGATCGACCCGGTGTTTGCTGCAGGATAGTTCACGAATTGGGCCGCCGGCTGGCGGACGCTGCCCCGATTGGCAGCCAATTCGACGCCATCGTTGTTCTGGTGGCCGGGCGATTTCCTGTACCCGGCCCCCGCCAGTAGGGGACCTTCCGGCGTGGCCACAAAGAGCCGGTCCACCAAGCGTTCAGCCATCTCGCGGTAGCCGGTCTCGGCCACCCTCTGAAACGAGTCGCTCAACGTCCAGTCCAGGAACAGGCAGGTGCCGCTGCGATACTCCACCGGACGCTCGTACAAAACCGCCCCGTCCGACGCCCGCAGCAGCCGCGCCTTTGCCTTGATGATCAGAGCATAAGAGCTGTCCCCCTTGCCGGTCCGCTCCAGCCGCAATTGCTGCACCTGTGTTTCCAGCACGCTCTCCGCGCCCGGATAGCCACCGAGCGCCCGGGGCGCGGGATTCGCATCGTGCGTCTCCGGCAACGAAGCGGCCCCGCTGGCACGATTGGAATCGTGCGCTCCAGTGGCCGTTTCCACCAGCTCGACCACGATGAGCCGGCGCCGGGTCTTCTCGTTGGCGGCCTTGACCAGCGTGCCCTGAAAGCGCTCCTGGGCCGCCATCGTTTTCATCGCGCGCAACAGGTTGGATTCGCACTCCGATAGCTGGCTCGGCGATAACCGCTCGCGTGCTGCCGAAAGGCCCGCCGCCACCGCTGCCACGGGCGCTGCGGCAAAACCGACGGCCCCGGCCAACGCCCGTCCGGCGGGATCCCCGCTTATCCCCGACGGATCGAGCATCCTGGCCGCCGCCACGCTGGCCCGGTCGCCAAAGGTCTCGATTTGCCCCGCCGCCCTGTCGAAACTGACCTCCGCCGGTTTGCCGGGCGAAACCACCGCGATGGTCCCCAGTTGTCGCCTGAGCGGCTCCGGCAAAGGCCCCGCCTCCCCGCAGGTCACGCTGCCAGGTTGGTAAGTAGCACAGCCGCAGAGCAACAACACCACGACCGCCGACATCCCCGCAACCACGGGGCGATTTTTGGCGGGATTCCTCCGGCAGAGGATCCTTCCAGGAAGATATAGTTTCGCGTTCATGCCCCTCCTATACCACCTCCCGGTCACGGGGTGTTAATCGATAAAACTTGACTTCCATCGGTTGAAATGATGCACGCCACGGAGAATTCGATCGCCTCTTCCCAGCGTAAGTTTCGGCAGGCGAATGGCGCCGCCACTCCCTCGCTCCCACAGGCCCGATAAAACTTAGCTTGCCATCCCTTGGATTGGCGGGCCACACTTCCGCCGGAACACCTGAATATGAACATTCATTATTTGGAACTTTTCTACTACGTGGCGAAGAACCAAGGGATTACCTCCGCCGCCCGCAACATGCCGTATGGAATTCAACAGGCGGCCATCAGTGGCCAAATCACTCAACTGGAGGAATTCCTCGGAGCGGTTTTGTTTCAACGCCGTCCATTCTCGCTGACGCCCCCCGGGGTAAAGCTCTACAATTACATAAAGCCTTTCTTCGACAATTTAGAGCCGATGGCGGAAGAAATTCGGGGTGGCGTGGCGCAACGCCTCCGCATAGCTGCGTCCGAAATAATCATGCGGGATTTCCTGCCCGAAATGATCCAAACAACCCGAAAGCAGTTTCCCAAGCTGAAATTGACTATGCGGGAGGGCTACCACCCGGAGGTTTTGAAATGGTTGGAACAGCATGAAATTGATGTCTCCCTTGGCCTTTTGGGAGGGAAACCCCCGAATAGTATTCACGCCCTAACCCTTTTCCCTTTGCCTCTCGTGCTTATGGTGCCCACAGGACACAAGATCAAGACCGCTCAAGAACTTTGGGAACAGGACCATATTGAGGAAACCCTCATCACCATACCCACGAACCAAGTCATTTGCCGGGCTTTTCAGGCAGGATTAGCCAAACTCAAAGTCGATTGGTTCAGCGGCATTGAGGTCAGCACTTTGGCGCTGGCGGAAACCTATGTGGAGAAGGGTTACGGTTTGGCCGTAACCGTTGGAATTCCAGAAATCCTCTACAAATCAAAAGTTCGGACTCTGCCACTGGACGATTTTCCCACGGTGCCCTTTGGCGTGCTTTGGCAGGGGGTCCAAACTCCGGTTCTAGCTCACTTTTTGAAAGTCGTTCAAGCGACGGCGGCCAAATTAGCTCTCAAGGCGTGATGCCCTTTGGCTCTCAATTGCATGTTGGACACGCTCGGCCTTCGCCGTCTTCACCGTGATGAACCGCCGGGCCAGGTCCACGTCCTTCCACTTGAGCAGGCAGCAATCCCCGCGGCGCACTCTGGTTTTTGACGACGGACTGAAATTCAATCCCGCGCGGACGCAAGCCGCCCACGACCGCGTTCCCGCCCGCTCTCGGGCCCAGGCTCCCAAGCGCGGGAAGGCGATTTGCGGCTCCGATCCCAAAATCGAGAACCGGTAGTGCTGATGTGGGACGGCAAACCTGCCTGGCTCGACGCTACTTCCCGCTGGAACATCACCCGCGCCCCGAGTACCCTAATCCACGTCTTGCGTATCAAACAGAGACCGGACGACAAACCATGCCCATAATGCGCCGCTTCGCTGGCTTCGCGGTCGTTGCCGCGAAGGCGCCCACTACCAGCACAAGGCGCCAACTCCCATGAAATCGCTTCGCACGCACTCGCTCTGCTTTGCCGCCGCACTGGCGAGCGGCTTGGCCCTGAACGCCCAGGACCCCAAACCAACTCCAACCACCGGCACACCGCGCCAGTATCCCGAGCGTCTCCAATGGTGGGCCGAGGGGCGCTTCGGCCTGTTTATCCACTGGGGACCGGTGAGCCTCAAGGGCACAGAGATCAGTTGGTCGCGCGCCAACACCAACCCCAAGTGTCCGAACAACGGCGACATCCCCGCCACGGTTTACGACCACCTCTACAAGAATTTCAATCCGACGAACTTCAACGCCAGGGAATGGGTGGGCATCGCCAAGGCCGCGGGCATCAAGTACATGGTGCTGACCGCCAAGCATTGCGACGGGTTCCTGCTCTGGGACTCGAAGGTATCCGACTACAACATCATGCGCACACCGTTCAAACGCGACGTGTGCGCCGAGCTGGCCAACGCGGCTCAGGACCAGGGCATGAGAATCGGCTGGTATTTCTCGCCTATGGATTGGCGCGACCCGGACTGCCGTTCGCGGGACAACGACCGGTTCGTAGCGAAGATGCAGGAGGAACTGCGCGAGTTGCTCAGCCATTACGGCAGGATCGATTTGCTCTGGTTCGACTGCGATGGCCGCGAGGCGCCGTGGGACCAGCAGCGGACCTACGCCCTGGTCAAGAAACTCCAGCCTCAGATCGTCATCAACAATCGGTTGGCCCTGGGGATCGGTCAGGATGCCGGCTCCGCCCGCAGCCTCGGCCCGCAGGCCGATTACTTCACCCCGGAGCAGTGGATCGGCGGCTTTGACGACCAGCATCCGTGGGAATCGTGCATGACGCTCTCGCGCCGGGGTCAATGGGCTTGGGGCGGGCAGGAAGATGGCGTCAAGTCCTACGCGGAATGCCTGGAGATGCTGATCCGCTGCGCCGGCGGCGATGGCAACGTGCTGCTCAACGCGGGGCCGATGCCGACGGGGGAGATAGCGCCGGAGCAGGCGAACCGGTTGAAGGAGCTGGGGGCGTGGCTGGCGCGCTACGGCGAGAGCATCTACGGCACGCGCGGCGGACCGTTCAAGCCGGGCGACTACGGCGTCTCGACGCGCAAGGGGAACACCGTCTATCTCCACCTCTGCGAGTGGACCGAAGACGTGCTGAAGCTGCCGGGGATTTCGTCGAAGGTCGCGCGCAGTCGCGTGCTGAGCGGCGGCCAAGCCGAAGTCCGCCAGACCGAGACGGGCCTTGAAGTTTTCGTGCCCGAGCGTGATCGCCAGCCGATTGACACGGTCGTGGCGCTCGAACTGGAGGGCGCGGCGCTCGACCTCCCCGCGGTGGATGTGCCCCCACTGGTGTCGCTGACCACCAAAGCGAAAGCCTCCGCCTCGAACGTCTATCAGAACCAGGCTGCTTACGGCCCGGACAAAGCCGTGGATGGCCGGAGCGACACCCGCTGGGCCACCGACTCAGGAGTCAAATCGGCGTGGCTGGAGGTTGACCTTGGCCGGCCGGTAAGGTTCAGCCGCGCGGCCATCAAGCAGGCCTTTCCGGAACTGAACCGCGTCCGCAAGTTCGCCATCGAATACCTGCAGGACGGCCAATGGAAACCTTGTTACCGGGGTGAGAATCTCGGCGCGAAGCTCGCCGCCAAGTTCGAACCAGTCACCGCCCAGCGCGTGCGCCTGAACATCGCCGAATCCACCGACGGCCCGACCATCTGCGAATTTCAACTCTTCAAATAATCCCTGCCGGAAGGCCGTTCTCCGGCCCGCCCCAGGCGATGTTCATTGGGCTCCCCGGTCTGCCGAGGGCGGTGGCCACAACGGCAAGTCCAGCCAGGCGAGGCCAACGTCGCGCTGCATGTGACTCTTGCTCTCCCCGCCGGGCGCGTCGTAGAAGACCGCCAGTCGGCGTCCCACCGGGACCACGGACGGCAAGCCGAGGCACTTCCGGCTCCAGCCGCAGTTCTGCCCGTCCAAGACGACGGCCTTGTGCGCGCCGTTCCAATGGTCCAGGTCTTTCGTCCAATAGACCCAGACTGCGTCGGTGTACTCGAAGCCTTCCAGGCCGATGTGGTTGCTGAACAGGAACCAGGTCTGGTTGGTCGGCTCGAAATAGAGCGAGGTGTTTTCGATTTGCTCCGCCGGCGGCACGATCGGCTGGAGGTCGATTCGCCACGGGCCGTTCAAATCCCGGGTGCGCGCGATGCTGATCGTGCGGTGCGTGCCGCGGCTGTCGTTGGCGGAGGCGCTGAAGAACATCAGATACTCCTCGCCGCGACGGAGCACCTGCCCCGGACTGGCGGTCGCCTCGTAGTAGGTGTTGGCCGCGCAGCGGAACGGCACCACCTCCCGCTGCTTGGTCCACGGCCCGGACGGCGCCGGGCTCCGGGCCTTGAGCGTGAGGTAAGGAAATGCCGGGATCAGGTCCGGCGCGGGCGAGGTGTGCGGCGTGCCCAGATAGAACATGTGCCACGTCTGACCGTCGAAAAAAGTCACGCCGTAGGAGGCCGACGCGGAATCGTCCTCGCCCGGTTTGCCCAAATCCAGGACCGGCCCTTGCTTGGTCCAGTGCGCCAGGTCAGTGCTCGTGGCCAGGCACGCCAACCAGCCTTTCGGCCCCGCGCCATCGTAGTGCATATAGTATTTCCCATCCGCCGCGAAGACCCAAACATCCCGCGCCCCAAGCTTGTCGCACTCCCCTGGCCCGTCCCCGTGCTTGAGGACTACGCCCTGGTCCTTTGCCTCCATCCGCAACGTCGCTTCCGGCCGTCCATCCGGGTAGCTCGCGCGTGCCGCCGTCGCCGTGGCCAGCGCTGCCTCGAGCTGTTTTCCGAACCCCTCCAAAGAAGCCAGCACCTGGTGATAGCCAGTCGTGTCGGCGGCGGTCGAGAGCGCGGCCTTTTCGGTGCTGGCTCCTTCCCAAATCAATCGGCCGGCCGCGCCATGCGCCAATTCGTCCATCTCATCCGCAATCAGGCGCGTGTCCCCTTGCAGGGCCGCGCACCGCCGCTGCAGCTCGGAAAAGACCTGGCGCAAGGGCTGGCGTGAGACGGTGTTCGTCGCCAAGGCCATTTTTTGTAAGGCCTCCGCCAGGTCAAGCAGAAACAAGGTGCGTTGGGCATGGTTTTCCATTTTGTGCGCCGCGGAAACCAGGTAGTGCAAACTGAGAGTGTTCTGCACCCGGGCGGCGGCCGCGGCCAGCTTTTGACGGAACAACGCGGTCACGCTCAGGGCGTGGTCGCACCGCTGCCGAATGTCCGCGAGGGTCTTGCCGGGACCTTGGGGGTGCGCCGCGAGCTGGGCGATCAGTTTGAGCGAGGCCTCCAGCTCGTTGCCCTGGTACGACGCGTCGTGGATGTCGTATTCCCCGATGATGTCCCGGATCAGATAGTTGTTGCGTTCGAGATCGGATTTCACGGCATCCAGTTCCCGATAGGCCGCCGCGATGGCCTGCGCCGTCTGCTGGTCGCGCGCGCGGTAAAAGGTCGCCGCGAAACAGTCCGTGAAACGGCTTAATTCATCGTCCAGCGGCCGTTTGGGATCGCCCCAGGAATATTCCGCCTGCAAGGCGTAAGCGTACCAGGTCGTGTCCCAGCAGCGAATATCGTGCTGGGAGAAGGTGGCGCAGGCGCCGCCCCAGACTCTGCCCGGCAGGCCCTTTTGATTGTGCGCCTCCGCCCAACGGGCCTGGTCGGCAATATTATAGATGCCCGCGTCGAGCAGGACCTCCCATTTCCCATCCGCCGGCTCTTTGGGCGAGAGATCGTGCAGGTAGGTGTTGAATTCGAAACTGGCCGAGAGAAAGAACACGTCGAAACCGCGCGCCAGCAACCCGGCAATGCCGTCGTAGTCTTTGGTCTGCTGCGCCGCCAGATTCTGATAGCGGCTCCAGTACTGCCAGTGTCCCATGAGCGTGCGGGTGGGAATATGCTCGAGGCCCACCCAGCGCTGGTTGTTGTAGCCGCAGTAAAATTCGTCCGCCCACATCATGGGGCGGAGCGGGCGCCCGGCCTCTTTCGCCGCCGCCTCCACGGCTTGCACGCAGTTGCCGACGTGTCTCCAATAGATGTCGTGCAGGGTTTCTCCCTGCTCCAGCCGGCGGCGGCACAGGGCGCAATAGCGCTTCTGCCATTGCATGTCCACCTCGCTGCAACCGATGCCCAGGATGGGGCTGTACTTGAACACGGATATCAGGTCCCGGTAAAGGCCCTGCAAAAACCTGAGGTTTTCCGGGCGGCTGGGGCAGACCAGGCCGGGAGCGGTTTCCTCCCGATACGGCTTGCCTTCCTCGCAATTCCAGAGGACTTGATACATCTGCGCGAACGATTGCAGGCTGGGGAAAAACGTGACCTGGTAACGGCGCGCCAATTCGACCAAATATTCCCAGTCGCTGAGCGATAGCGTGTTGGCGTCGGCACAAGAGGGGAACGACTTGAAAGGCACCAGATTGTAAGCGTCGAAGCAAAGGCAGTTCAGTTTGTAGCGCGCCAGCAGTTTGATTTCCCGCTCCAGATTCGCCCGCGTCGTCACGACCGTGCCCAGGTATTGCGAGCCGTCAAAGTAACGTCCCCGCCACGCGAAGGTCGGCCAATCGGCCACCACCATGCCCGGCACCGCCGTCGCTTCCCGGCGCGACTGCTCCAGCAGTTGGATCAGGGTTTGAGCGCCGTAAAAGAGCCCGGTCTCATTTTCGGCGGCGATGAGCGCACCCGCGGCATCTACCCGCAAGCCGTAGCCCTCCCGCTCGTGGACCGGCGGCGGCGGCCCCGCACCGGGCAAATCCGCGCTCGCGCCCAGCCACAGCCGGTGCCAATTCGCGGTCTCTGGCGGCAGCGGGACGATCCTGCAATCAACTCCGTGCGTCTCGCGCAGCGCCTCCTGGAGAAGCCGTGCCGCAAACCGATCGGCTGCCTGCTCGGACACACCGATGAACCTGGCCCCAGCCGCTTCAAAACCGCCGCCCAGCACTTTCACCTCGCGCAACTGGGGAATCACTTGCAGCGCCACCGGAGCGGCCTCGCTCAGGAATGCCCCCTGGGGCCCGCAGACCACCCAACCCGCCAGCAGCGCCCCCCACACCAGACGCTTCCGCCAAACGAAAACCGGAGCCATCACGCCGCAGGTTCTTCCCCCCTCCAAGCCAGGTCAAGGCCTTTCCAGAAAACGGATTTCCTTAATTTAACCGCGGAATACGCGGAATACGCAGAAAAGAACCCCAGGCAGGGGCGCAAGAGCTCTTGACCGGCAAAACTCCTTGAATCAGGTCAAGTTTCGCTGCGACTGCAAAGCTGCGCTGAGCCAGCGCTTCCTTTCGGTGAATTGAAAATTGAGGATCGGAAAACGGTCGTTGGTTATTGAAGAATGCCCGCGGATGATGCCGAATGAACTTTCGGACTGCCGACTCAATGACCAATAAGCAATACTCAATACTCAATGCTCAATGAATCCCGATTCCGAATCCCGATTCCGAATCGGGATTCCAGGAGTGGTCTGAGGCGCAGCCTCGCTAGCCATTCTCCGTTCGCCATTCGCCATTCGCCACTCGCCATTCGCCATGCGCACCCTGTTCCCACTGTCGTCGTTCTTCGACGCGAGCCTACGGTGTCAGGCTCACCTTGATCCCCTTGACCGGATTGCCCTGGGCATCGGTCAACCGAATGGAACCCTGCCAGTCCTCGGTTTCATTCACCACCTTGAACACCAGCACGTTCAGCCCCGCGTTCAAAGCGATGTCTGGCACCGTATCCTGGTCCGCAATAAAGGCGCGCGGAAAGGGAGATTTGTGGACCTGCTTCCCATTCAGATACACCTTCGCCTCATCATCGCTGGCCACCAGCATCCGGAGCCCGCGCTGCTCGGCTTCCGACCGGATGTAGCAGACCGCGTAGGCCACGCTCAAATCTGTCTCGCGCCCCAGGATCGCGTTGAAGTCGATCACGTAGTCCTCCAAGGCCACCTCCCGCCACTTCAATTCGCCATTCCCAATGGACCTCGTTTCTCCCGCCTTGGGCCGGAGCCGGCCCTCGCCCTCAACCTGCTCGCTGTCCAATCCCTGCGCCCCGCTTTGATTGGTGGCTAACGCGATCGGCGCCAGGATGAGCCACCGTTTGATGGCACCCCCGACACGGGCGCGAGCGATCCGTTGGCGCTCCTCCTCGGCCGCCCATTCGCGCTGCAATCCGGCCAGAGATTGCGCCGCCGCCCGTTCTTCCGCCTGCCAGGCGGCGACCTGTTCCGCTCCCGCCGCCAGCCACACCCTGGCCGTATGATCCACACTACCAGTGACAATCCGCCGGCTGTCCGGGGAAAAGGCCACAGACCAAATCGGACCGCTGTGCCCCTTGAGCGTGAGCAGTTCCCGACCGCTGGCCGCCTCCCACACCTTGGCCGTCTGATCGCCACTGCCGGTGACAATCCGCTGGCCATCCGGGGAAAACGCCACAGACCAAATCGGAGCGCTGTGCCCCTTGAGCGTGAGCAGTTCCCGGCCGCTGGCCGCCTCCCACACCTTGGCCGTCTGGTCCCCACTGCCGGTGACAATCCGCTGGCCGTCCGGGGAAAAGGCCACAGACCTAATCCAATTGCTGTGCCCCTTGAGCGTACGCAGTTCCCGGCCACTGGCGGCCTCCCACACCCTGGCGGTCTGATCGCCACTGCCGGTGACAATCCGCTGGCCGTCCGGGGAAAAGGCCACAGACCTAATCGGAGCGCTGTGGCCCTTGAGCGTGAGCAGTTCCCGCCCGCTGGCCGCCTCCCACACCTTGGCCGTCTGATCGTCACTGCCGGTGACAATCCGCTGGCCGTCCGGGGAAAAGGCCACAGACCAAATCGCAGCGCTGTGCCCCTTGAGCGTACGCAGTTCCCGGCCGCTGGCCGGCTCCCACACCCTGGCCGTCTGATCGTCACTGCCGGTGACAATCCGCTGGCAGTCCGGGGAAAACGCCACGGACGTAATCGGAGCGCTGTGCCCCTTGAGCGTGAGCAGTTCCCGGTCGCTGGCCGCCTCCCACACCTTGGCCGTCTGATCCCCACTGCCGGTGACAATCCGCTGGCCGTCCGGGGAAAAGGCCACAGAGCCAATCCAAGCGTTGTGCCCCTTGAGCGGAAGCAGTTCGCCGCCCCTGGCCGCCTCCCACACCTTGGCCGTCTGATCGTCACTGCCGGTGACAATCCGCTGGCAGTCCGGGGAAAAGGCCACAGAGTTAATCTGAGCGCTGTGCCCCTTGAGCGTGAGCAGTTCCCGGCCACTGGCTGCCTCCCACACCTTGGCCGTCTGATCCTCGCTGCCGGTGATAATCCGCTGGCCGTCCGAGGAAAAGGCCACAGAGAAAATCCGACCGCTGTGGCCCTTGAGCGTGAGCAGTTCCCGGCCGCTGGCCGCCTCCCACACCTTGGCCGTCTTATCCCAACTGCCGGTGACAATCCGCTGGCCGTCCGGGGAAAAGACCACAGGCCCAATCGAAGCGCTGTGCCCCTTGAGCGTGAGCAGTTCCCGGCCGCTGGCCGCCTCCCACACCTTGGCCGTCTGATCCCAACTCCCGGTGACAATCCGCTGGCCGTCCGGGGAAAAGCCCACAGACCTAACCGCATCGCTGTGGCCCTTGAGCGTGAGCAGTTCCCGGCCACTGGCCGCCTCCCACACCTTGGCCGTGTAATCCCCACTGCCGGTGACAATCCGCTGGCCGTCCGGGGAAAAGGCCACAGACCTAATCGGAGCGCTGTGCCCCTTGAGCGTGAGCAGTTCCCGCCCGCTGGCCCCCTCCCACACCTTGGCCGTCTGATCATAACTGCCGGTGAGAATCCGCTGGCCGTCCGGGGAAAAGGCCACAGAGAAAACATAACCGCTGTGCCCCTTGAGCGTGAGCAGTTCCCGGCCGCTGGTCGCCTCCCACACCTTGGCCGTCGCATCCTCACTGCTGGTGACAATCCGCTGGCCGTCCGGGGAAAAGGCCACAGAGAGCACCGTCCGCAAGTGGCCTCGGAGCGTCTTCAAGGCCAGGTGGGTTTGCCGTTGCCAGTAGTACCATTCAAAACCGCGGTCCGGAGACGCCTGCGTGTCTTCCAGTAATTGCCCCAGCCGACCGATGTTGTTCAGGTCCCAGGCTTGCTGGGCCAGGTTCAGGTTGGCCACATATAGGAAGCGGCGCGCTTCGGCTTCCCCCTTTTCAGCGCGCGCCGCTTCGTTCTTAGCGAGCCGCGATTGACGGAAGGCGAGCACGGCAAGGCCGCTGACCAAGGCGACAACCACCACTGCCAAACTCGCTGTCCGGACAATCCCGCGCCGGTACGCCGCCCGCTCCCGCGCGGCCAACTCCGCTTGCTGTTGCGCCAAGGCCGCCCGGCGCTGCGGCAAGGCCCGCAGGTTCTTCGCCAATTGGCCCGCGCCGGCAAACCGGTCCTGGGGGTTGCCCGCGAAACAATGCTTGAGATCGTCACGGAGCAGCGGCTCGGTGACCTCTTGCTGCCAGTCCGTGGTGATCGGCCGCGTGAAATCCCCAACCAGCGCTTGGTAGAGCACCACGCCCAGGGAGTAAATGTCCGAGCGCGTCGTGGCCGGTTTGCCCGCCAGCAGTTCCGGCGCCATGTACATCTGCGAGCCGGTTTGCGACGAGGAAGACTCGGCGACGATGGTTTGGGTAAAGCCCGCTTTGGTGACGCCCTTGAGCGCCTCCTCCGAGACGACCTGGCCGATGCCGAAATCGGTGAGCTTCGCCGCGACCTTGTAGCAGCCGACGTGAGGAGGCTCTTGCATTCCTGGCGCAACCTCGGCGGATGAAATCAGAGCCTCCTTACGTCGGCTGCTACATCGAACCAGGATATTCGCCGGCTTCACATCGCGATGGATGACTCCCGCATCGTGCGCGGCTTGCAGCGCATCGGCGATCTGCGCGACGACTTCCAGCCGCGCCGCCAGCGGAACTTTTTCCGCGCCGCCCTGCTGCTCGCACCAAGCCCTCAAGTCCTGCCCCTCCACGTGGTCCATCACCACGTAGAACGGCGGCTGGTCGAAATACACGTCGAGCAAGCGCACGATGTTCGGATGGTCGCCCACGCGCTCCTTGAGCACCCGGAAGAGCGTCATCTCCCGCTTGAGCGAACGCACCCGGTCCGCCCGGAAGCAAAACTTGAAGACGCGCCGTTC